>JBCBFX010000090.1:0-15092 GCA_038527345.1 Pseudomonadota bacterium
GGTCTTCGTCTGTTCGCCTTATCGTTTGTTCAGACGTGGATGATATCGTCGCTGCAAAAAAGCTTGCGGCGGCCAATGTCGGCACGACGTATACCATTTTGTCGGACATCCAAGCCACCGAGTAAGAAGGAACAAGGACGATGGCCGCCCGCGCGGCGGCCAGTTTCAGGTCATGTGTATTCACAACGCTGGGGAACCTGTCACTCGGCGGCGATCCGCTGATGCTTGATCCGGTCCTCGATCTCGTCCCGGAAGTTGCGGATCAGCCCCTGGATCGGCCACGCTGCCGCATCGCCAAGCGCACAGATCGTGTGCCCTTCGACCTGCTTGGTCACGTCGAGCAGCATGTCGATTTCCTCGACCTCCGCCTCGCCGCGGACCAGCCGTTCCATCACGCGCATCATCCAGCCCGTGCCCTCGCGGCAGGGCGTGCACTGGCCGCAGCTTTCGTGCTTGTAGAATTTCGCCAGCCGCCAGATCGCCTTGATGATGTCGGTGCTTTGGTCCATCACGATCACGGCTGCGGTGCCCAGACCCGACTGCAGATCGTTCCGCAGATAGTCGAAGTCCATGATAGCGTCCTTCATCTTTTCGCCACGGACGCACGGCACGGACGATCCACCGGGGATAACGGCCTTGAGGTTGTCCCACCCGCCGCGAATACCGCCGCAATGGGTTTCGATCAGTTCCTCAAAGGTGATGCTCATCGCCTCTTCCACCACGCACGGATTGTTCACGTGACCCGAGATGGCAAACAGCTTGGTGCCGGCATTGTTCGGACGCCCAAATCCCGAGAACCACGAGGCCCCCCTGCGCAGGATCGTCGGGACGACAGCAATGGATTCGACGTTGTTCACGGTGGTCGGGCACCCATACAGGCCCGCACCGGCAGGGAACGGCGGCTTCATGCGCGGCATCCCCTTCTTGCCTTCGAGGGATTCCAGCAACGCGGTTTCCTCGCCGCAGATATAGGCCCCTGCCCCGTGGTGCAGGTAGATGTCGAAATCCCAGCCCGACCCGGCGGCGTTCTTGCCCACCAGGCCAGCGTCATAAGCCTCGTCGATGGCCGCTTGCAGCGCCTCTTTCTCGCGGATGTACTCGCCGCGAATGTAGATGTAGCAGGCGTGGGCGTTCATGGCGAAGCTGGCGATCAGGCACCCTTCGATCAGGGTGTGGGGGTCGTGGCGCATGATTTCCCGGTCCTTGCAGGTGCCCGGTTCGGATTCGTCCGCGTTCACAACCAGATAGCTGGGGCGGCCATCGCTTTCCTTGGGCATGAAGGACCACTTGAGGCCCGTCGGAAACCCGGCCCCGCCGCGCCCGCGCAAGCCGCTGTCCTTCATCTCCTGCACGATCCAGTCGCGCCCTTTCTGGATCAGCTTGTCGGTGCCGTCCCAATGGCCGCGCGCTTGCGCACCCGCAAGGGTCCGGTCGTGCATGCCGTAGATGTTGGTAAAGATACGGTCGCTGTCTGCGAGCATGGATATCACCCTTTGCCAATCGGCCCTGCCTTCGGTCAGTGTCGGAGCCGTGAAATCAGTCCCGGCTCTTTTGCCAAATTCGGACGGCCACCACCAGTGACCAAATGAACGCAGCCAGGGCAAAAAGCAGGATCAATATCTCAAATCGTACGGGCAGGCCCAGAGCGGTGACAATGACGGGGGCAAAGATGCTCACCAAAGCGGCCCCCGCAATGACGAGGGCCGCAATACGGCCTTGCCGGGCCAGTTTTGGATCAAGCGGTTTGGTCACGGGTGTGTGTGCCGCCCGCTACTTCTTGGACCGGGCCGAAAATTCGGTCTCGCCACCAGCGGCAAGGATCCTGGCCTGCGCGACCCAGTCGTCGCGGCTGACACGGCCCTTGAAGCCTTCAAGATTCTGATCGACCCAGGCCACTTCGTCGGCACCCCATGCGGCCACCTGGTCGAAATGATAAAAGCCCATCGAATGCAGCAGCGCTTCCAGCTTGGGGCCGACACCCTTGATGAGTTTCAGGTTGTCGGGGCCACCTTCGCGGGCCGCATCCATCGTGGCGGGCTTGGTGCCGGGACCTTCGGCAGCGGCCGGGGCGTCGGCCTTGGCAGCGGCTTTCTTGGCCGGTGCCTTCTTGGCGGGGGCTTTCTTGGCCGGTTTGGCCTTGGCACCGTCGCCTTCGTATTTCCATTCGCCCTTGCGCTCGGCCAGTTCGGCCTGCCCGGCCAATTGCGTGCTTGGCTTGATCTCGGCCGCAGCAGCAGGCGCTGCGCTGGACGCGGCGGTTGTGGTACTGCTGGACGCCGCCTTGGCGGATTGCGCTTCGGCGGCGGACCGTGCCGCGCTGGCCTTTGCGGCGGCATCATCGGACGCGCCGATCTGAACCTCACCCGGAGCAGGCAGCGGCTTGCAGATGATCCAGCTGATCAGGGCACCAACCACCGCAAAGATCACCGCACCGGCAAAGACACCCTGCACAAACGTCCATCCGCCAATCACCATCAGCAGCACCGCGGCCAGTGCGCCGCCCAGTGCCGCCACCAGCCAACACCCAATGGCGCAGCTGATCATACCCTGATTGTTGTCCATGCGAGTCCCTCTCCCGATCTGCGTTATTCTTTATAGATACCGTCTTTTTTCGCACGTTGGGAAAATTCTGTCTCTGCCCCGCTGGCCAGCGCCTTGGCCTGCGTGACCCAATTGTCACGGCTGACCCGGCCCTTGAAGCCCTTGAGGTTCTGATCGACCCACGCCACCTCGTCTGCGGTCCATGCCGCGATCTGGTCGTAATGATAGAATCCCAGCGCGTGCAGCAGGGTTTCCATCTTGGGGCCG
Source organism: Pseudomonadota bacterium (assembly GCA_038527345.1). Lineage (GTDB taxonomy): Bacteria > Pseudomonadota > Alphaproteobacteria > Rhodobacterales > Rhodobacteraceae > Tateyamaria. Next base: position 2,809 of record JBCBFX010000090.1, read on the forward strand.
ACACCCTTGATCAGCTTGAGGTCATCGGCCCCGCCATCGCGCGCGGCCTCCAATGCCGCGGGCCGTGTGCCGGCGGTCTCGGCCGCTGCGGCCGGTTTGGCCTTTGGCGTGGCGTCGCTGGGTTCGTTCTGGCGGTCGCTGACGCCCCTGGTCTTGGGCGCCGGTTTGGCCTTGGCCTTGGCCTTGGGCTTGGACGCGGCATTGGCCGCCTTGCCCTGCCACGGCGTGATCAACGGCACCTCGGTCCCGTCGATGCGCTTGACCGTGTCGCCGATATCCGTCGCAAGCTGAACCGAGGCGTTGTATTTCGTATGCCCTGTTTCCCCATCCTTGAGGCTGGTCAGCCCGCTGAGCGGTTCCGAAGCATAGCGCCCGTTCTGCGGCCCCGGCACCGGCACCTTGCCAGCGGCCAATTCATCAATGATCTCGCCCATGCGTTCGGCGGTCAGGTCCTCGTAATAATCCTTGCCGATCTGCGCCATCGGCGCGTTGGCGCAGGATCCAAGGCATTCGACCTCTTCCCAGCTGAACTTGCCATCGTCGCTGAGCTGATGTGCCTTGGGCGCGATCTTGTCCTTGCAGACGGCGACCAGGTCCTCGGCCCCGCAGATCATGCAGGACGTCGTGCCGCAAACCTGGATATGGGCAACGGAACCAACAGGTTGCAACTGGAACATGAAGTAGAATGAGGCGACCTCAAGCGCGCGGATATAGGCCAGTCCCAGCATGTCTGCGACCGCCTCGATGGCGGGACGGGTCAGCCACCCCTCCTGCTCCTGCGCGCGCCAGAGCAGCGGGATGATGGCGCTGGCCTGACGGCCCTCGGGGTACTTGGTGATCTGCGCCTCGGCCCAGGCGAGGTTGGCCGGGGTAAAGGCGAAGGTGTTGGGTTGTTCAGGGTGGAGACGGCGGAGCATCAGGTTTCTTGTCCCATCGAGAAGTTGAGGTGGGCGATGCGCTCCCCCCCTCCGGACCGGAGGGGGGTCAGGGGGGAGGCATCTGCCTGGAGTGTGTCGATCACATCCCGGAGTGCGGCGGTGACGCCAGACAGGTTTTGCAGGACGTCATTGTTCCAGAAACGCAGCACCGAAATGCCATGCGCGTTCAACAGGTGTGTTCGGGTTGCGTCGGCATGACTGTCGGCGTGCTGACTGCCATCCACCTCGACCGCAAGCCGGATCGAGGGGGCGTAGAAATCCAGAATGAACCGTTTCAGAACGGGCATCTGGCGACGAAAGCGCAGGCCCAGCGCGTCACGGCGCAGAACCTGCCACAATACGCGTTCGGCCTTGGTCGGGTTCAACCGCAGCGCACGCGCCTTGACGGTCATGCCGGGGCCGCGGGAAAAACCCTCCCCCTCGGTCCCCCTCCCGACAGGAGGGGGAGACGCCAATGGCAGGTGTCGCGCGCTGCGCCAACCGCCGGTACGCGCGAAACCTGGGGACGAGGTGCGCCCAATCACCGATCAATCTCCCCGAACACCACGTCCATTGTGCCGATGATCGCGGCGACATCGGCCAGTTGGTGCCCTTTGGAGATATGGTCCATCGCCTGCAGGTGCAGAAACCCCGGCGCGCGCAGTTTGGCGCGGTAGGGTTTGTTGGTGCCATCCGCCACTAGGTACACGCCGAACTCGCCCTTGGGCGCCTCGACGGCGCAATACACCTCGCCCTCGGGGACGTGGAACCCTTCGGTATACAGCTTGAAGTGGTGGATCAGCGATTCCATCGACGTCTTCATGTCGGTGCGCGACGGCGGCGTGATCTTGCCGCGGGCCAGGATATCGCCGGGGCAATCGCGCAGCTTGGAAATCGCCTGCTTGATGATGCTGACGGATTGGCGCATCTCTTCCATCCGGCACAGATAGCGGTCGAAACAGTCGCCGTTCTTGCCCACCGGCACCTGGAAGTCGAATTCGTCATAGCACTCATAGGGCTGCGCGCGGCGCAGGTCCCAGGCAAGGCCGGACCCCCGCACCATCACGCCGGAAAACCCGTATTCGAGGATGTCATCCTCGGTCACGACGCCGATATCGACGTTGCGCTGCTTGAAGATGCGGTTTTCGGTCAGCAGCCCGTCGATGTCATCCAGCAGGTTGGGGAAGTGGTGGGCCCACTCTTCGATATCGTCCAGCAGGTCGGGCGGCAGGTCCTGATGCACGCCGCCGGGGCGGAAATAGGCCGCGTGCAGGCGCGCACCGCAGGCCCGCTCGTAAAACACCATCAGCTTTTCGCGTTCCTCGAACCCCCAGAGCGGCGGCGTCAGCGCGCCCACGTCCAGTGCTTGCGTGGTGACGTTCAGAAGGTGGTTCAGCACGCGCCCGATCTCTGAATAGAGCACCCGGATCAGCGAGGCACGGCGCGGCACCTCGACGCCGGTCAGCTTTTCGATGGCCAGGCACCACGCATGTTCCTGGTTCATCGGGGCCACGTAATCCAGCCGGTCGAAATAGGGCAGGTTTTGCAGGTACGTGCGGCTTTCCATCAGCTTTTCGGTGCCCCGGTGCAGCAGCCCGATATGCGGATCGCAGCGTTCCACCACCTCGCCGTCAAGTTCCAGTACCAACCGCAAAACACCATGTGCCGCAGGGTGTTGCGGGCCGAAGTTGATGTTGAAGTTGCGAATTTTCTGTTCGCCCGTCAGGGCGTCTTCGAAACCTTTGGAGCCGTCCATCATGATGTCACCATGCTTTCCTGCAGCGTGTCCTGCCAGCGGTCGGGCAGCCAGCCCATGCGATTGCGGATATGTTCGTATTGCGGGCGCAGCAGCGTGGCCAACTGGCTGCGCTCTTGCGGGGTCATCCGGGTGCCGGAACCTGCGTTGACCTTTTCGTCGGGGCCGTTCAGGGGACTGTCAAAGCCCATGAAATCGGTCAGACGCGCCAGGGTTTCGGGGCGAAACAGTTCCTCGAAAAACAGGACGAGGCGCTTGTCCTCGGGCACCGCTGTTTCCAGACGGGCCAGTGTACCGGCATAGTCTGACCGGGCCATTTCGGGCGAGGTGCCGTTCTGCACCTCCTCCATCAGGGCAGTGCGGGCGGCATTGGGTTCGACACCCTTGGTGGCACGCCGCGCCAGCGTCATGCTGATGTTGGACCACAACCGGTCCACCGGGTCGCGCAGGATCATGAGAAAGCGCGTGTCACCGTCGTTCAGGCCCGCCATGCGTTCAAAGCTGGCCTGTTTCAGCGTCGCATAGGCCGGGGTGATGTCGGCCACCACGCGGGCCTTCTCCCCTGCCCCGCGTAGCATCAGCTTCTGGTACAGCGCATCGTTGCGCCGTTGCGATCCCACGAGCCCGATCCAGCGGTCCATGTCCTCGACCCGGCGCGTGGCGCGCTTGCGCGCCGCAGGATCATCCGCCGCGGACAGCGCCTTGCGGGCCTCGGTCCGGACCCGGATCAACTGGTCCAGCGCCCAGATCGACGTGCCGTTTTCCAGGCTGTCGAAATAGTGCGTTTCCTTCATCGGCGGCAGCGAGGCCTGCGGATGCGCGCGCAGGGCGCGGGACAACCAGGTTGTCCCGGCTTTCGCCGCACCGATGCAATACAGGAACGCGGGCGCCATGGGTTCAGCGTTTCTCCAGCTCTTGCAGCTTGATGGCCATCAGCCACAGCATGGCGATCGTGCCGATGGGTATGATGCAGACCAGTGCCCAATACTGGTTGATGCCGAAATGCGGCAGCAGTTTGAACATCGGGATAATGGTCGCGGCGGCAATCAGCAGCCAGATCAGCGTTCCCATCACTTCGCCTCCGCGTCTTTTTCGTCGCCGGGCAGGATGTATTCGGCCCCTTCCCACGGGCTCATGAAGTCGAACTGACGGTATTCCTGCACCAGGCTGACGGGTTCGTAGACCACGCGCTTTTCCACCTCGTCATAGCGGACTTCGGTATAGCCGGTGGTCGGGAAATCCTTGCGCAGCGGATGGCCGCGGAATCCGTAGTCGGTCAGGATGCGCCGCAGGTCCGGGTGGCCGGAAAACAGGATGCCGAACATGTCGAACACTTCGCGCTCGAACCAGTTGGCGCTGGGGTGAATGTCGGTGATCGACGGCACCATCTGATCCTCGCGGATCGACACGCGCAGGCGGATGCGGTGGTTCTGGTACATCGACAGCAGGTGATAGACGACGTCGAACCGTTTGGACCGGCCGGGGTAGTCGACCCCGGTGATATCGACCAGGGTCGTGAACTTGCAGGTCGCGTCGGTCTTCAGGAACTCGACAAAGCCGGTGAGGCTGGAGGGTGCCACATCCACGTTCAACTCGCCGTGCGACACATCCCACGACAGCACGCAATCCGGCCGCTTGGCCTCGAGCAGCGCGCCAAGTTCGTTCATAGCGTCAGACATGGTCTCTCCTTAGCGGACGATGGTGCCGGTGCGCCGCATCTTGCGCTGCAACTGCATGATGCCATAAAGCAGCGCCTCGGCCGTGGGCGGGCAGCCGGGGACATAGACGTCGACCGGAACGATGCGGTCGCAGCCGCGCACCACGGAATAGCTGTAGTGGTAATAGCCGCCGCCATTGGCGCAGGACCCCATGGAAATCACGTAGCGCGGTTCCGGCATCTGGTCATAGACCTTGCGCAGGGCCGGGGCCATCTTGTTGGTCAGGGTGCCGGCCACGATCATCAGGTCCGACTGGCGCGGAGAGGCGCGCGGTGCCGTGCCGAACCGTTCCAGGTCATAGCGCGGCATCGAGGTGTGCATCATCTCAACCGCGCAACAGGCCAGACCAAAGGTCATCCAGTGCAGCGAACCCGTGCGCGCCCAGTTGATCAGGTCATCGGTCGAGGTCAGCAAAAACCCCTTGTCCTGCAGCTCTGCGTTCAGGGCGGCAGCGCCTGCATCCTTGTCAGGGCCCGCGCCGTACAGTCCCGGTTCCGTTACTGCCATTCCAGCGCCCCCTTCTTCCATTCGTAGGCAAAGCCGATGGTCAGCACGCCCAGAAACACCATCATCGACCAGAAACCCACCATGCTCACATCCTTGAACGCCACAGCCCACGGGAACAGAAATGCAATCTCGAGATCGAAGATGATGAACAGGATCGACACCAGGTAGAACCGGACATCGAATTTCATCCGGGCATCGTCAAAGGCGTTGAACCCGCATTCATAGGCCGACACCTTTTCGGGGTCGGGGTTGCGCACGGCAATGACGACGGCAGCAAGGATCAGAACAAGGCCAAGGCCGATCGCGACGGCCAGAAACACGAGGATGGGGAGGTATTCCCGCAACATCTCTTCCACGGTGGGCTCCTTTACATTGCGCACGAACGCTGCGCGCCGGGTCAAGTGGCAAAGTTGACGTGTTCGGGTTTACGCCTGCCGTCTGGCGGGGTCAATAAAGGCAAGGTGTTAAACGGACACAAACCCTTGGGTGAAATCGCCGCAGCGGATGATGTCAGGGTGCGTCGCCCAACGTCCAATCCGCCACCAGCAAGCCGTCGGCGCAGCGGATGATGCGCACCCGCAGAGCAGTTGCGCCGCGTTCGGGCAGGTCCACGACCAGATCCGCGGTCGCCTGCCCCTGCCCGACCACCGACCGCACCAGCGCAGGCAGGGCAAGGACGTCTGCGTCGCGCAAGCCCAGTTCCCGCTCGACCGCCTGGTTGACAAACAGCAGTGTGTCGTTGGCCGATTGCACGGTAAGAGACGTGCCCCCCACCCGTGCCAGCGCCGCCAGCACCCCGTCGTTTTCGGCCAGCGCCATGCTCAGCGCGTCCTGTTCGGCCTGCAACAGGTGGCATTCGATTCGGGCCTGCAACAGCTCTGCAATCGTGGTCAGGTAATGCGTGTCGCTTGACCGCCATAGGCGCGGCGCGTTGTGCACCGCCGACACAAAGCCGACAACCTCGCCCGTTGAGCGGCGCAGCGGCACGCCCATATACGCCTTGATGTCCAGCGTCTGCACGGCACCCGTGTCGCTCAGGCCGGTCACCTGACTGACATCCGGCCAGCGCAGCACCGCGTTGGAATGCAGGGTGCGCGTGCACAACGTGTCGTCCAGCGCGAAACCCGTGGTGTGGGCCGCACCTGCGCCGGACCGGCCGGCCAGCGCGAATTCAAACTCGGTTGCCACGCAGACAAGGCAGGCATCGCATTTCAGGAACTCCGCCACAGACTGCGCGACCGGATCGCAGTTGGGCATCACGTCGAATTGAAAGCTGGCGTCTTGCATAACCGCACCCTGCGATGCAGTGCCGGGTTCTGCAAGGGTTCAACCGCACGGACACGTACAGAACCGTGGAATACCGGTCACGCCAAGCGGCATTTGTCGCGACTTGGCGTCAGGTTTGCCTCAAAACAGCAGAATATCGGACGACCCGGCACCCCGGCGCAACGCATGGATCGGCTCAAGCGCCGGATCGTCGATCCAGGCCTGTGCGGAATCACGGTCGGGAAAGCGCAACAGCGCCATGATATCGGGTTGCACGGGGCTGCCTTCCAGCACCGCGGGGTCTGGCGAGGCTTGCACCACCGCACCGCCGTGGCGGGCCAGCGCGTCGGCCGCGACGTTTCGATAGGCGCTCAGGCTGTCGGGGTCGGTCACGCGCAGCATGGCAATGGCATGGGTGGTCATGGGATGTCCTTTCGAATGGCTGGTGGGAATGATGTAAAACCCGCTTGCCTGATCGAAAAGCGCTGATACCCTCGCATGGCTTGTGCAGAAACGATCAGGATTGAGCTTTGGACTGGGGTGATTTGCGATATGTGCTGGAAACGGTGCGCCATAGCGGGCTCAGCGGGGCAGCGCGGGCGCTGGGGGTGAACCACGCCACCGTCGCGCGCCGGATCGCGGCGGCCGAAGCGGCACTTGGCACCCGGCTGTTCGACCGCAGGCCCACCGGATACGTCCCGACCGAAGCCGGACAGGATGCCGCCCGCGCCGCCGAGGCGATGGAGAGCCGCCAGGCCGAGCTCAGCCGCAGCATCGCCGCGCGCGATGCCGACCCGTCCGGGTCCCTGACCGTGACCGCGCCGCAACTGCTGATCCAGACGGCGCTGGCGCCGATCCTGGCCGGTTTCGCCGCCGCACATCCATCGGTCGCGGTGACGGTGCTGGGGGCCAACGCGACGCTGAACCTGGCGCACCGCGAGGCGGACGTGGCCATCCGGATCTCCGATTCACCAGATTTGGACCTTGTGGGCCGGCAGGTGGCCCCGCAACGCTCGGCCGTCTATGCCAGCCACCGCTATTGGGCGCAGCGCGGGCCGGAGCCGGATGCGCCGCTGCACTGGCTTCGGTTCCTGCACTGGGAAGCCCCCCCGAAACAGGTGCGCGCGGCCTACAGCCAGGTGCCGGTGGCAATGACGCTGGACGACATGGTGGCGATGCAGGGCGCGGTACGTGCCGGTATCGGGGCCACCCGGATGCCCTGTTTCCTGGGTGACACGGACCCGGATCTGATGCGGGTGCCGGGGATCGACGTGATGCCCTATCCCCCGATCTGGGTCTTGACCCATGCGGACCTGCGGGGCGTGCCGCGCATCGCGGCCTTTACCCGGTTCGTATCCGACGCGTTGCGCGCGCTGCGCCCCGTCTTTGCCGGAACTGCCGTCTAGTCCTGGACCCACGGTGCCGGGCGCTTGTCGAAAAACGCGGCGATGCCTGCGGCGGCCTCGTCCGTCTCCCACCGGGCCTTGAGCGCGGCGATGGAGGCCGCGATGGTGGCCTCGTCGATGCGCGGGCCAAAGGACCGGGCCAGCGCCTTGGCCGCCGCCACGGCACCGGGGGCGCAGGCAAGATACGGCACAACCTCACGCGCGACCGCCGCATCCAGGTCACCGGCGGGCACCGCGCGGGCCAGCAGCCCAAGCTCCACCGCCTCGATCGCGTCGAACAGGCGCGACGACATGAAGACACGGCGCGCGCGCCCCTCGCCCATGCGGGCCAGGACATACGGGCCGATGGTGGCCGGGATGATGCCCAACCGGGTTTCGGTCAGGCCCATGCGGATGTCATCCGCACCGATGGCCACGTCGCACACGGCGGCCATGCCCACCCCGCCGCCAAAGGCATTGCCGTGCAGCGCGCCGACCAGCGGCTTGGGCATGGTGTTGAGGGCGTGCAGCATATGGGCCAGCTTTCCCGCCTCGTCGGCGCGCGTGGCGGCATCGGCTTCCATCTGCGCCCGCATCCAGCCCAGATCGCCGCCCGCGCAAAACGTCTTGCCCGCGCCACGCAACACGACCACCCGCACGGCGTCATCCGTTCCCAAGGCGTGCGCCACGGCAGTCAACTCTGCAATCATCTCGGCGTTCATCGCATTGTGCTTGTCGGGGCGGTCCAGCGTCAGGGTCGCCACGCCGCGCGCGTCGGTCTCAACAGACAATGTGTTGGTCATTCAGTCTCTCCGCTTGCCACTGGGCGCACCCAAAATCTGTTACAGATTTTGGGCCGGAAAACGTGTCGTTTTCCGCCCGGTCATCCCCGCAGGCCGCGCGCCAGTGTGGCTGCGCGCTCGATCACGTCCAGGTCCAGCCCGGTCTCATATCCCAGCCGTTCCAGATGGGCCGCAACCGCCTCGGTCGCGACGTTGCCTGCCGCGCCGGGCGCAAAGGGACAGCCGCCCAGGCCCCCCACAGCCGCATCGAACACACGCACACCCATCGCAAGGGAAGCATCGATATTGTCCAGCGCGTGTCCGCTGGTGTCGTGATAATGGCCCGCCAGCCGCCCCACCGGCACCACGTCACGCACCTTCAGCAACATCCGCGCGATGCCGTCTGGCGTGGCCCGGCCGATGGTGTCGCCCAGGCTGATCTCGTAACAGCCCATGGCAAACAGCCGGTCCGCCACACGGGCCACGGCATCCGGGGACACCGGCCCGTCATAGGGGCATTCCACCACGCAGCTCACATAGCCGCGCACCGGCAGGTCGATGGCCCGTGCGGCCTCGACCACGGGCACAAAACGCTCCAGCGCCGCGTCGACAGATGCGTTGACGTTGGCCTGCGAAAACCCCTCGCTCGCGCTGCCGAAAACGGCCACTTCGTCGGCGCCCGCCGCCAGCGCGTCCTGATATCCGCGCATGTTGGGGGTCAGCGCGGCATAGCGCACGCCGGGGGTGCGGGTGATGCCCGCCAGCACCTCGGCGCTGCCGGCCATCTGCGGCACCCATTTGGGGCTGACGAAACTGGCGCATTCGATGCGCGAAAACCCGGCCTGAGACAGCAGATCGACCAGCGCAACCTTGTCTGCCACCGATATCTCGCCGGGTTCGTTCTGCAACCCGTCGCGCGGGCCGACCTCGTAGATTTCAACCGGTCCCAGCATCACATCTCCCATGCCGGGTAAAAGTCCCGGTCGTACAGCCGCGTTTCCTCACTGGGCAGGCTCGCCTGAAAAGCGGGGCGCTCGGTGATCCGATCGTACCATGCGGCGGTTTCGGGGTGCGCGTCCAGCGTGGCGAAGTGGCGGGCCATATAGACCGCCTGCCCCACCGACACATCGCAGGCGGAAAAGCCCGAGGTCAGCAGGTAGTCCCGGTTCTCGATCGGCGTCGACAGGCGGGCCTCGATCGCGTCATAACATTTGGTCAGCCGTGCAGCTTCCAGCTTCATCACGATCGGGCTGCGCATCGCGTCTTCGTACAGCGCAACGTGCTGCTGGGTCAGGGCAGCGGCATGCTGGCTGACGGTTTCGGCGAAGTGTACCCAGACCAGCCATGCCATGCGGTCCGGGCTGCCGGGGCTGCGGCCCAGCGTGTCGGGGCTGAAGCGTTCGCACAGATATTCGGTGATGGCACCGGTTTCGAACATGCGCTCGCCTTCGATTTCCAATGCAGGGACGCGCCCCGCCGGGCTCAGCGACAGGAATTCGGGCCGCCGCAAGGTCTTGTCAAAGGGGTGCGTGGCCAGGCGGAAGTCGATGTTCATTTCGTGCAGCAGCCACAGCGTGCGCATCGACCGGGTCTGCGGGCAGTGATGCAAGGTGATCATGGTGTATCCTCCAACCGGATCAGTGCGGCCCCGGCGGCGACCTGCATGCCCGCTTCGGCCAGAACCTCGGCCACCGTACCATCACGCGCGGCCAGCAGGGCGTGTTCCATCTTCATCGCCTCAAGCACGGCCAGGCGGTCGCCCTTGGTGACGTGATCCCCCGGTGCGGCCAGCATCTGCTGCACCAGCCCCGGCATGGGCGCCACGATCAGGTCCGCGTCGCCGCCGCCATCGTGATCCACATCCAGCAGGTCCGGCGCGGTATAGACCAGCCCCGCATGATCAAAGACGGTCACCGCGTCACCTGCCATCGCAACCTGCGGCGCGGGCTGGTTGTCGATCCACCACGCCCCCTGCCGCCGTTCCGCCAATACCGTATGCTTGTCCAGATGCCAGCGCTGCGCCTCCGCACCCAGCACCTCAACCACCGGATCGAGGCGATCTTCGGCCAGGGCCAGCGGCACGGTCCGGCGCAGGGGCTGCCAAAGCGCAAAGCCCGTATTGTCACCCGGCGTATCCAGCCGCGCCACCGCCATCGCGGCCGCAACCGCGTGCCGGGGCTGTGGCGCGGGTGTCGAGGTCAACGCGTCGATATCCCGACCGATCAGGCCGGTGTCCACCTCTCCGGCGGCAAAGCCGTCATGGCGGGCCAGGGCTGCCAGAAACCCAAGGTTTGTCACCGTGCCCGCCACCTGTGTGTCGGCCAGCCCCTGCGCCAGTCGCGCCAGCGCAACGGCGCGGGTCGGGCCGTGCACGATGACCTTGGCGATCATCGGATCATACCAGGGGCTGATCGTATCGCCCTGCCGCACAGCGCTGTCAGCCCGGACGCCCGGCGGAAAGCGCAGATGGGTCAGCGTGCCGGTGGCAGGCAGGAACCCTGCGGGCACGTCCTCGGCGTACAGCCGCGCCTCGAAGGCGTGGCCATTGATCGACAGTTCCGATTGGGTCGCGGGCAGCCCCTCGCCCGCCGCGACACGCAACTGCCATGCAACCAGATCGACGCCGGTGACAGCTTCGGTCACGGGGTGTTCCACCTGCAATCGGGTGTTCATCTCCATGAAAAAGAAGCCATCCGGGCGCAGCGGGCCAGATCCGTCCACGATGAACTCGACCGTACCGGCGCCCTTGTAGCCGATGGCCTCGGCCGCACGGACTGCCGCCGCGCCCATGGCGGCGCGCATGTCTTCGGTCATGCCGGGGGCGGGGGCTTCCTCGATCACCTTCTGATGGCGGCGCTGCAACGAACAGTCGCGTTCGAACAGGTGCACGGCGGTGTCGCCATCGCCAAAGACCTGCACCTCGATATGGCGCGGCCGGGTCACGAATTTCTCGATCAGGACGTCCGGATTGCCGAACGCGGTGCGGGCTTCGCTCCGTGCACTCGCCAGCGCGTCGGCAAAATCGCGGGCGTGCTCGACAAGGCGCATCCCCTTGCCGCCACCGCCCGCGACGGCCTTGATCAGCACCGGGTATCCGATGCGGTCGGCCGCGTCGCTGAGCAGATCATCCGACTGGTCCGCCCCGTGGTATCCCGGCACCACCGGCACACCGGCCTTCTCCATCAGCGCCTTGGCCGCATCCTTGAGGCCCATGGCCCGGATCGCCTGCGCCGACGGCCCGATGAATGTCAGGCCCGCCGCCTCCACCGCTTCGACAAAATCCGGGTTTTCGGACAAAAAGCCATAGCCGGGATGGATCGCTTGCGCGCCCGTGTCCCGGGCCGCCTGTATGATGACATCGCCGCGCAGGTAACTGTCGGCGGGGGCCGGGCCGCCGATATGGACGGCGGCATCGGCCAGCGCCACATGCTTGGCGCTGGCATCAGCGTCAGAATAGACGGCGACGCACCGCACGCCCATGGCTTGCGCGGTTTCCATGACCCGACAGGCAATCTCGCCCCGGTTGGCAATCAGGATCGTGTCAAACATTCGCCCTGCCCCCTTCTTCTGGCTGAAAATATCCCGGGGAGCACGAGGGGCTGGCCCCTCGTTCCCTTCAAGTCCACCACGTTTACGCCCCTTCGCCGGTGTTCTGTCGCACATATTTGCGGATGGCTTTGGCAAAACCGCGGGTGATGCGCCCTTTTTGCAGCTTCATCCCCTGCGTCAACAACCGCATTTTGATGGATTTTGGATAAAGCACCACATCCGCCACGATGCTCGACCCATTGTCCTGGGGAGAAATGCTGAGGGTGGTTTCGGCGCCAAGGCCCGGCATCACTGTGGCAAAGCCAATGCGCTCGTGCGGCATGTACTCAACCAAGGTCACGGTTGCGTCGATCTTTTGGCCTTTGATCTCACCGGCCACATGCCAGCATTGCGCATCGGCCTCG
>JBCBFX010000091.1:0-14875 GCA_038527345.1 Pseudomonadota bacterium
TCCAAAAGTGGCATACCCAGCACATGAAAGTAATCCCCCTGAACACTGTGGAACAACCGCACGCCTTCTGCCTCCAGCTGATAGGCACCGACGCTGTGCCGGATATCGTCCCAGTTACGATCGACATACCCTTTCAGGTAATCCTCCGACACCTGGCGCATGCGCATCTTCGCTTCGCCGATGTGTCGCCAGATCGGCTTGCCCTCGTGATAGATGACGGCGGCAGACAACAGCACGTGGCGCTTGCCCTGCATATGCATCAACTGATCCAGCGCTGCGGCGGGATCATCAGGCTTGGACAACATCTGTTCTTCAAATGACAGAACCTGATCACAACCAATGACCATGGCATCGGGACGCTTGTCCCCGATCCGGCGCGCCTTGCTTTCGGCCAGAACATCGGCGATCCGGCGCGGCGCTGCACCTTCTTGCAGCAGGGCAGCCTTGATCGCGTCTTCGTCGACGCGCGGGGCGATAACCTCGAATTCCACACCGGCATTGCGCAACAACGCCGCCCGCGTTTCAGAGGTCGAGGCCAGAAGGATGGGGGTATTCATGGGGATAAGCCTGTGCGCTGACGGGGTGCGGAGTGTGAGCCGCTTTCTGGAAAACTGCGCGGCTATCCGCAAGTGGGGAAATCGGTGGGTTTGGCCACATGTTCAGGGATTTCATCCATTGGTGACTGGGAAAACCCGTGTCCTGTGAACAACCGAACCCAATTGCACTTATCCCCACGATCATACCCAGGGACAGCAGCGATACCTGATATTAACTAATTGTTAATATGAGTAAATATCTGTTTTCCACGGATCGGGGATCAGTGCGGTCACCGTTGTCCTATCCGTGGAAAACAGGCAGGGCAAATCGATAATCCACAGAAATCCGTCTCCCTACAAAAACATCATCCTTTTTCTTTTCTATATTTATTTATTAGAAGGCAGACAAAGACGGAGGCACAAGATGGGCAGCTGGTTGGCGACGGCATATCCCTGGATCAAGGCGATCCATATCATGTCGGTCATCGCATGGATGGCAGCGCTGTTCTATCTGCCCCGACTGTACGTGTATCACAGTGAACAGGTGGGACTGAACGGATCAACCCATGATCTGTTCCAGACCATGGAACTGAAACTGCTCAAGGTGATCATGAACCCGGCCATGATCGCGACCTGGGTGTTTGGCATCCTGCTGGCTCTGACGCCCGGTATCGTGGACTGGGGTGCCGTCTGGCCCTGGACCAAGCTGGCGGGCATTCTGGCCATGTCCGGCTTTCACGGATGGCTTGCCGGGCAGCGCAAGGCGTTTGTCGCGGGCGGTCCGATCAAGACCGGGCGCCAGTACCGGATGATGAACGAGGTGCCGACGCTGTTGATGGTGCTGATCGTCCTGTCTGTGGTTGTCAAATTCTGAACGGTTGACTCGGGCCATGCCGCCGATTATCTGCAACCGCGCACCCGGTCCCGGGATCGCAGCAGCTTTCCAATCTGAATGACGCACCGCCATGACGCGCGGTGGATAGGTATTTCCATGACTACAGAACGCCTCGCGCTGTCCGACCTCAAGGCGCAAAGCCCCAAGGACCTGCTTTCCATGGCAGAAGAGCTTGAGATCGAGAACGCCTCGACCATGCGCAAGGGCGAGATGATGTTCCAGATCCTGCGCGAACGCGCGGATGAGGGATGGGAAGTATCCGGCGATGGTGTGCTGGAAGTGCTTCAGGACGGTTTCGGGTTCCTCCGCTCTCCCGAGGCGAACTATCTCCCGGGTCCGGACGACATCTATGTCTCACCCGAGATGATCCGCCAATATTCGCTGCGGACCGGGGATTCCATCGAAGGGATCATCAAGGCCCCCGATGACAATGAACGCTATTTTGCCCTGACCAGCGCGGCGCGCATCAACTTCGAAGAGCCGGAAAAGGCCAAGCACAAGATTGCCTTTGACAACCTGACGCCGCTTTACCCCGATGAACGCCTGACCATGGAAACCGACGATCCCGCGACCAAGGATCGGTCGGCCCGGATCATCGACCTTGTGGCACCGATCGGTAAAGGGCAGCGGTCGCTTATCGTGGCTCCGCCCCGGACCGGTAAAACGGTGCTGTTGCAGAACATCGCGTCGAGCATCGAAAAGAACCACCCCGAATGCTACCTGATTGTCCTGCTGATCGACGAACGGCCCGAAGAAGTCACGGACATGCAGCGTTCGGTCAAGGGTGAAGTTGTCAGTTCGACCTTTGATGAACCCGCGACACGCCACGTGGCCGTGTCCGAAATGGTCATCGAAAAAGCCAAGCGGCTCGTCGAACACAAACGAGATGTTGTTATTCTTCTCGACTCGGTCACAAGACTTGGTAGGGCATTCAACACTGTGGTGCCTTCGTCGGGCAAGGTTCTGACCGGTGGTGTGGATGCCAACGCCCTGCAACGCCCCAAGCGGTTCTTTGGCGCCGCCCGGAACATCGAAGAGGGCGGATCGCTGACCATCATCGCGACCGCACTGATCGATACGGGCAGCCGGATGGACGAGGTTATCTTTGAGGAATTCAAGGGCACCGGTAACTCGGAAATCGTGCTGGATCGCAAGATCGCCGACAAGCGCGTGTTCCCGGCCATCGACATTCTGAAATCCGGCACCCGGAAAGAGGAACTGTTGGTGGACAAGGCAGACCTGACGAAAACCTTTGTCCTGCGCCGGATCCTGAACCCGATGGGCACAACAGACGCCATCGAGTTCCTGATTTCCAAGCTCAAACAGACCAAGACAAACTCGGAATTCTTCGATTCCATGAACACCTGATAGGCGCCGACCATGGACACGATCTTTGCGCCGGCCACCGCGCAAGGGCGTGCGGGGGTGTCGGTGATCCGTATTTCAGGACCGGATGCTGCCGAAGCCGCTACCGCTTTGGCCGGGGATATGCCTGCGCCGCGGAAGATGGGGCTTCGGTTCCTTCGGGATGCAGGTGGCGTGATGTTGGACCAGGCATTGGTGGTCTGGTTCCCCGGCCCGGGCAGCTTTACCGGTGAAGACGTCGTAGAATTTCACGTTCATGGCAGCATCGCAGTTGTGTCAGCTGTTTTGAATGCATTGGGCCAGACCGGGGCGCGCATAGCGGAACCTGGCGAGTTTACCCGGCGCGCATTGGACAACGACAAGATGGATCTGGCGCAGGTCGAAGCGCTGGGTGATCTGATCGTGGCTGAAACGGAAAGCCAGCGGCAGCAGGCCATGGGCGGGCTGTCGGGCCGTCTGAGCGAAGCGATTGAAACCTGGCGAACTGATCTGATCCGCGCCGCAGCCTTGATCGAAGCTACGATTGATTTCGCGGACGAGGATGTGCCAGTTGATGTAACTGGCGAAGTTCGTCAGCTGCTGGATCGGACCAAATTGTCCATTCGTGCCGCACTGGATGGGTTCAATGCCGCCGAACGCGTGCGTCTGGGGTTCGAGGTGGCGATTGTTGGGGCCCCGAATGTCGGCAAATCAACCCTGTTAAACGTATTGGCGCAACGCGATGCCGCCATAACTTCGCACGTCGCTGGCACAACCCGCGACGTGATCGAGGTGCGGATGGATCTGGATGGCTTAGCGGTGACGTTGCTGGACACCGCTGGTTTGCGTGAGGGACAGGATGAGATCGAAACCGAAGGGATTGCGCGTGCGTTGGCGCGTGCAGAAGCGGCTGACCTGCGCATCATACTTGCTGAACCCGGTGAGGTGCTGCCGATTGAGTTGCGCGACGACGATATTCTGCGCGCCCCAAAGGGTGATGTTCGGAACGATAAGGTCGCAGCGATCTCTGGGAAAACTGGACTTGGTGTGCAAGAGCTTGTGCAGGACGTAACGCAAACCCTTGCCCACAAGGCACAGGACGCAGGCCTGGCCACACACGAGCGCCACAGACAGGCCATGGCGGCAGCAGATGGCAGTTTGACAACGGCAATGGATATGCTGCGCCACGGTCCGGAACGATATGATATTGCGGCTGAAGAAATCAGAACGGCGATTCGCGGCCTTGAAGCCGTGATCGGACGCATAGATGTAGAGAACCTGCTGGACGAAATCTTCTCCAGCTTCTGTTTGGGCAAATAATGGAGTGTTTCACGTGAAACATTTCGATGTAGTGGTCATTGGCGGAGGACACGCAGGCTGCGAAGCGGCGTGTGCCGCGGCGCGCATGGGTGCGCAAACGGCCCTTGTGACGATGAAACGCACCGATATTGGCGTTATGTCCTGCAACCCAGCGATAGGCGGACTGGGCAAGGGGCACCTTGTCAGGGAAATTGATGCGCTGGACGGTGTCATGGGCCGTGTTGCGGACGCTGCGGGTATCCAGTTCCGCCTGTTGAACCGCCGCAAGGGCCCAGCGGTCCAGGGGCCGCGCACCCAAGCAGACCGCGATGTGTACCAGTCCGCAATGCTGGCCCAGATCGAAAATACCAGGAACCTGAGCCTGATCGAAGGCGAGGTTATCGATTTCGTCATGGACAGCCAGTCCGTGAAGGGCGTCAGACTCAAGGACGGATCCGAGATCAACGGTCGCCGCACTGTTCTGACCACGGGCACCTTTCTTCGCGGTAAGATCCACATCGGCGACGTATCCTATTCTGGCGGGCGGATGGGCGATGATGCGTCGACCCAATTGGCGCAGCGCATCACCGCATTTGAGTTGCCACTTGGCCGTCTGAAAACTGGAACGCCGCCACGGCTGGATGGACGCAGTATCAACTGGGACGGCCTCGACGCGCAAAGGGCGGATGACGTGCCGGCGCTGTTTTCCTTTATGTCGCAATCCGCGCCATTGCCGCAGATCTCTTGCGGGATCACGCATACAAATGCAGGAACACACGCGATTATCCGCAACAATCTAAAGCGGTCGGCCATGTACGGTGGGCATATTGACGGCGTCGGCCCGCGATACTGCCCGTCGATCGAGGACAAAGTCGTCCGGTTTGCCGACAAGGAATCGCACCAGATTTTCCTGGAACCCGAGGGGTTGAGCACGGATGTGATTTATCCCAATGGCATTTCGACCTCATTGCCGATCGAGGTGCAAGAAGACTACGTTCATTCCATTGTCGGATTGGAGAATGCACGGATTCTGCAACCGGGTTATGCCATTGAATACGATTACGTCGATCCGCGTGCTTTGCGCGGTGATCTGAGCATTTACAGCGTCCCCGGTCTGTATCTTGCGGGACAGATCAACGGAACCACAGGATATGAGGAGGCGGCGGCGCAGGGCCTGGTTGCAGGCCTGAACGCGGCCCGCGCAGTTCAGGACCGGGAGCCCGTGCTTTTCCGGCGCGACCAAAGCTATATCGGCGTCATGATCGACGATCTTACAACCCGCGGTGTTGCAGAACCTTACCGGATGTTCACCTCCCGCGCCGAATTTCGCCTGTCCTTGCGCGCGGACAATGCCGATCAGCGACTGACCGGACTGGGCCTGGAAATCGGGTGCATCGGCCCGGAACGCGCAGCGGCGTTCCAGCAAAAGACGGACTTGCTTGACCGTGGCCGCGCTGCGCTGACCGATGTGTCTTACACACCGAAGCAAATTCTTGCGGCTGGTATCAAGGTGAACCAGGACGGGACGAAACGGACACCTTACCAGCTTCTTGCGTTTCCGGACGTTGAATATGCCGACGTCGTGCGCTTGCAGCCTGACCTGGCCGACGTATCAGCACCCATCAGCGAACAGCTGACGCGCGATGCGCTATATGCGAATTATATACAGCGGCAGGCACAAGACGTGGATCGCTTGCGCAAGGACGAGAGGCACAGGATCCCCGAGGCTTTCGACTATTCCAGCGTGAACGGATTGTCGAACGAGTTGCGTGGAAAACTTGAACGAGTACAACCGCGCGATCTGGCCCAAGCGGGTCGAATAGACGGGATGACACCGGCCGCACTGGCGTTGATCCTTGGACGCTTACGCTACCTCGAAAAGAAGATGGCTTGATGCAGGCGCCCCAGTGGTACACGCGCGATGTTTCACGTGAAACATCCGAAGCACTCGCCGCCTATGCGGACTTGTTGCGGCGGTGGACGACAAAGATCAACCTGATCTCGAAATCGACAGTCGACGAGCTTGAGAGTCGCCACATATGGGATTCCGCGCAATGCTACAGCGGACAGACTGGGCGATGGATGGATTTGGGCAGTGGCGGCGGCTTGCCGGCTGTTGTCGTTGCCGTTCTCGCCAAGGGCGAGGGCAATGATCTGAGCACGATTTGTGTGGAAAGTGATCTGCGCAAGGCGACCTTTTTGCGGACATGCGCGCGCGATTTGAAAATCAGGCTTTCCGTATTGGACCGCCGGATCGATATGATCCCGAAAAATCCATCCGATACGGTATCGGCAAGAGCGCTTGCGGATTTGGACAAACTGATTGGCATGGCTGAACCGCACCTGAACCCAGACGGGATGTGCGTTTTCATGAAAGGCGCGACCTGGAAGCAGGAAATTGATGCGGCACAGCGGAACTGGCGGTTTTCATACGAGGCGGAGCCGAGTAACACGGATGCAAACGCGGCAATCCTACGGATAAGAGGCATCGAGCGTGTCTGACCCAACCCGGCCCAAGGGCCCCAAGATCATCTCAATCACCAACCAGAAGGGCGGCGTTGGCAAAACGACCACCGCTATCAATCTGGCCGCGGCTTTGGCGGAGCACGGGCAAAAGGTACTTGTCGTCGATCTGGACCCACAGGGAAATGCATCAACCGGGCTTGGCATTGATCGTGAATCCCGGGATGCCACGACATACGACCTGTTGCTGGATGAGGTCGAGCTAGCGCAAGTGATCCAACCCACGGACACCAAGAACCTGTTTGTCGTTCCTTCGACGGTCGACCTTAGCTCTGCCGATATTGAACTGGTATCAAACGAAAAGCGAAGCTTTCTGTTGCACGACGCCTTGCGCCAGCCCGATATGGATGCCTTTGCCTTTGACTACATTCTGATCGACTGCCCGCCGTCGCTGAACCTGTTGACCGTAAACGCGATGATTGCGTCCCATTCCGTCTTGGTCCCGCTGCAAAGCGAATTCTTCGCGCTCGAAGGATTGTCGCAGTTGATGCTGACAGTGCGCGAGGTACGGCACAGCGGCAATCCCGACCTGCGGATCGAAGGGGTTGTGTTGACGATGTACGACACCCGCAACAACCTGTCTCAACAGGTTGAACAGGACGCGCGGGACAACCTTGGCGACATCGTCTTTCAAACACGTATTCCGCGAAATGTACGGCTCAGCGAAGCGCCATCTTTCGCGATGCCGGTGCTGGAGTATGATACCGCGTCCAAAGGCGCGATGGCCTATCGCTCTTTGGCAAAAGAAGTAATTGAAAACAATGGGTTATGAGGTGACTGACCGTGTCGAGCAAGGATAAGAAGCGCGGCTTGGGCCGCGGATTGTCAGCCCTTATGGCTGACGTGAACGAAGCGCAGCCTGCGCCTGCCGTGGGCCGGACGCCCGACCAGTTGATCCCGATCGAAAACATACGACCGAACCCGGATCAGCCCCGCAAGCAGTTCGATCAGGGTGCGCTGGACGACCTGGTCGCATCGATCAAGGAAAAGGGCGTTCTGCAACCGCTCATCGTCCGTTTGGTCGACGGAGCTTACCAGATTGTTGCGGGGGAACGCCGCTGGCGGGCTGCGCAGATGGCGCAACTGCACGAATTGCCGGTTTTGGTGCGGGATTTCACGGATGCCGAAGTGCTCGAAGTCGCGATCATCGAAAACATCCAGCGCGCGGATCTGAACCCCATCGAAGAAGCGGCTGGCTATCGTCAACTCATGGACCGGTTTGACCGCACCCAGGAGATGATGGCCGACGCACTGGGCAAAAGCCGCAGCCACATCGCGAACCTGCTGCGTCTACTGCAACTGCCGAAGTCGGTTCAGGACATGTTGTCGGACGGGAAGTTGTCCGCCGGTCATGCGCGGGCGTTGATCACTGCGGATGATCCCGAGGCGTTGGCGCGGAGGGTGATTGCCAAGGGCCTGTCGGTGCGGGCGACCGAAGCGTTGGTGAAATCGGCGGCAGCGACCGATGAAAATATCTTCAAACCTGAACAAGCCGGGAAGCCGGTGGAAAAGGATGCGGACACCCGTGCACTGGAAAACGATCTGTCCGCCGCCACGGGCGTCAAGGTGGTTCTGACACACAAGCCGGATGGCGAATCCGGTCATCTGACCCTGCACTACACGTCTCTGGAACAGCTGGACGAATTGTGTCGCAAGCTGAGCGGCAGCTAAGCTATAAGCTGGCGCAGGATGGCATTCAACAGGCTAACTTTTTGTTCTGGAACGAAAATTCGTGATCGGTGCTGCACAACCAGCCCATCTGCGACCAAGCCTGTGACGACCTTTTGGTCCAGCGGTGCACCAGAAAGCGCTGCATAACGATCCAGGTCAATGCCTTCTGCCAGACGCAAGCCCATCAACAGGTACTCGGTCGCCTGATCCGCGGGCGGCAGCATCTCTCGACTCTCGCGGTTTTCGCCAGACAGCCAACCATGAGGCATTCGGGTCTGTTCGGTCGCGAATTTCCGACCGTCCAGCGTCAACCGCCCATGCGCCCCCGGCCCGATCCCGGCATAGTCGCCGTAGCGCCAATAGATCAGGTTGTGCCGCGACTCTGACCCGGGCCGCGCATGGTTGGACACTTCGTAGCGTTCCAACCCGTGTGCGGTGCAAATGGCCTGGGTTGCGACATACATGTCTGCCGATAGATCATCATCCGGCAAACCACCCAACTTGCCCGCCGCGTAACGATCGCCAAAGGCGGTGCCGTCCTCGATCGTCAGCTGGTAGAGCGAAACGTGATCCAACCCCAGCGACAGGGCCTGGGAAAGCTCGGTTTCCCACTGCGCCAAAGACTGCTTTTGTCGCCCGTACATCAGGTCAAAGCTGACACGGTCAAAGGTCTTGCGCGCAACATCGAAGGCGGCCAACCCTTCGGCGGCGGTATGAAGCCGGCCAAGCGCGCGCAGATCGTCATCATTCAGCGCCTGAATGCCCATGGACACGCGGTTGACCCCTGCGGCGCGAAAATCGGCAAAGCGCCCCGCCTCGACCGAGGTTGGATTGGCCTCCAGCGTCACCTCGACATCGTTTGCCATGGGCCAGGTACGCTGAACTGCGTTCAGGATTGCATCGACGGTACGCGCCTCCATCAGGCTGGGTGTGCCGCCGCCAAAGAACACGGTGTGCAGAACGCGGCCTTGGGTTTCGGCCCCGATCCGTTCAATCTCGGCCACCAGTGCGTCGCGCCAGGCACCGTGATCCACGGTGCGGTGCACGTGGCTGTTGAAATCGCAATAGGGGCATTTGGCGGCGCAGAAGGGCCAGTGGACATACAGGCCAAAGCCGCCCGCTTCCCAATCCTCAGCCAAAGCAACCTGCGATCAGTTTGGCAAAGCTGTCGGCGCGGTGGCTGATGGCATTCTTTTCCGCAAATGGCATCTCGGCGTATGTGCGGTCGTGACCCACGGGCATGAACATCGGATCGTATCCGTGGCCCAATTGGCCACGCACCGGCCAGACCAAGGTGCCCTCGGCCGTGCCCGCAAACACTTCGTCGTGGCCATCGGGCCAGGCCAGCACCAGTGTCGAGCAGAAGCGTGCGGTCCAGGGTTCCGGCGCTTTGCGTTCCAACAGTTCGGCATGGGTGCGTGTCATCGCCATCATGAAATCCCGGCCCTTGGGCGTTTCAGCCCAGTCTGCGGTATAGACGCCGGGCGCACCGTCCAGCCCATCCACCTGGATACCGGAATCGTCGGCCAACGCGGGCAGGCCCGTGGCCTTGACCGCCGCATGTGCCTTGATCCGGGCGTTGCCCACAAATGTCGTTTCGGTTTCTTCTGGTTCGGGCAGGTCCAGTTCTGCCGCGCCCACGACTTTCACGCCGAACGGCGCGAACAATTCCCGCATCTCTTCCAGCTTGCCCGCGTTGTGGGTGGCGACAAGGATGCGATCACCGGTAAACCGGCGTGTCATGCCGTTGCAGCCTGTTGGGCTGCAGCCAATTCGGACACGCCTTTTTCTGCCAGGTCCATCAGGTTGTTCATCTGGTCGCGGGAATAGGTGGCCCCCTCGGCGCTCATCTGCACTTCGATCAACTGACCGGCACCCGTCATGACAAAGTTGCCATCGACGCCCGCATCGCTGTCTTCGGGATAGTCGAGGTCCAGCACCGGTTGCCCCGCGTAGATTCCGCAACTGACAGCCGCCACCGGCGACACCAGCGGGTCGCTGATCACGTCGCCCGCATCCATCAGCCTGTTCACGGCAAGGCGCAGCGCGACCCAGCCGCCGGTGATCGACGCGCAGCGGGTGCCACCATCGGCCTGCAGCACGTCGCAGTCCACGGTGATCTGACGTTCGCCCAGGGCCACGCGGTCCACGCCCGCACGCAAGCTGCGTCCGATCAGGCGCTGAATTTCCACCGTCCGTCCGCCCTGTTTGCCCGCCGCCGCCTCGCGCCGCATCCGGGTGTTCGTGGCGCGGGGCAACATGCCGTATTCCGCCGTCACCCAGCCCAGACCGGATCCCTTGATGAATGGCGGCACGCGGTCCTCGATCGTGGCGGTGCACAGCACGTGGGTTTCGCCCATCTTGATCAAAACGGACCCTTCGGCATGTTTCGTGAATCCCGTCTCGATCGAAACGGTACGCATTTCATTCAACTCTCTTCCCGAAGGGCGCATTTTACATTCCTTTTGCTATGTGCCGGACCTATCGTCCCGGACCCTTGGGACGCAAGTCTGATTGACCTTTGTTTTTCGAGACCCTTTATTCAACCTGATGACCGACACGCGCAAATTGCTGGACGAAATGAACGATCGCTCGCGCGAAGTGTTTCGCCGCGTGGTCGAGGGTTATCTTGATTCCGGTGATCCGGTGGGGTCCCGCACGCTGACCCGCGATTTCAGCGAAAGCGTCAGCGCGGCCACGATCCGCAACGTGATGCAGGACCTGGAATACCTTGGCCTGCTCGACAGTCCGCATATCAGCGCGGGCCGTGTTCCGACGCACCTGGGCCTGCGCATGTTCGTCGATGGCCTGCTCGAGGTCAGCACACCCGACGTGTCCGACCGGGAAAAGATCGACGCGACCATGGGCACCAACGAAAGCGATGTGTCGGGTCTTCTGGACCGTGTGGGCGCGGCGCTGTCCGGCGTGACGCAAGGCGCATCGCTGGTGCTGGCACCCAAGCACGAGGCACCGATCAAACACCTGGATTTCGTCCCTATCAATGCCGAACAGGCGCTTGTGGTGATCGTGTTCGCCGACGGTCACGTGGAAAACCGCCTGTTTCGCCCACCCTTGGGCCAAACCCAGTCATCCATGCGCGAAGCCGCCAATTTCCTGAACGCCATCATCGAGGGCAAGACCCTGTCCGAGGTGCGCCAGACCATCCAGCGCGAAATATCCACCCGCCGTCAGGAAATCGACGCACTGTCGCGGGCGCTGGTGGAAAGCGGGCTGGCCAGCTGGCAAGGTGAAGGCGACAGCCCCGAACGCCTGATCGTGCGCGGCCGGTCCAACCTTCTGAACGAATCGGCCGAGGCCGAAGAACTGGACCGCATCCGCAGCCTGTTTGACGACCTGGAACGCAAACGCGACATCGCCGAGTTTCTGGACCTGGCCCGCGACGGCGACGGTGTGCGCATTTTTATCGGGTCGGAAAACAAACTTTTCTCACTTTCGGGTTCCTCTTTGGTGGTTTCCCCATATATGAACGCGGACCGAAAGGTGATTGGCGCGGTCGGGGTCATTGGACCCACGCGGCTCAACTATGGGCGGATCGTGCCGATTGTGGATTACACAGCGCAGCTGGTCGGACGCATGCTGTCGGACCGCAGTGAGAGGTAAAAATGGCAGAGCCGAAGAACGACGATTTCCTGGATGACATTGAGATGGCCGAAACCGAGGAATACGCCGAGGACATGGCCGAAATCGATGACGAAGCCCTCGAAATCGACCAGCTTCGCGCCGAACGCGATGAACTGAAGGATCGGTTCATGCGGGCGCTGGCAGACGCCGAAAACGCCCGCAAACGATCCGAAAAGGACCGGCGCGAGGCGGAAAATTACGGTGGCTCAAAGCTCGCTCGCGACATGCTGCCCGTCTACGACAACCTCAAGCGTGCGCTTGAGGCGGCAACAGATGAACAACGCGAAGTGTCGGGTGCCCTGCTCGAAGGGGTCGAACTGACCATGCGCGAGCTGCTGAACGTCTTCAAGAAACACGGGATCGAGGTCATCGCACCGCAGGTCGGGGATGTGTTTGATCCCCAGCACCATCAAGCCATGTTCGAGGCTCCGGTGCCGGGGACCAAGGCAGGCGAGATCATACAGGTCAGTGCAGAGGGGTTCATGCTGCATGATCGCCTGTTGCGGCCGGCACAGGTGGGGGTGTCCTCCATGCCGGTGGGGTGACGGGTCTCTGCGTCAGAATCGGCTCAGATAGTTGCGCAGGGTGTAGAACTCCATACCGATACCCCATGTCGCCTTGTACGTGTCAAAGCTCTGTTCCGCGATTTGCATGCGCCTCTGGGCAGCCGGGTTGTCATAGGCCGCCAGCAAGGTCGCCATCTTGGTTTCCACCAAAGCATCGTTCAATTCCTCGTCGTTGCTGAACACCTCTGCGTTGTCCGGCGACAACGGCAGGGCCCGCTGCACAGAAGTCGTGTGAAACCGCATCATCGGCGCAACCACGGTTTCCAGAGCCGCGGCAAACCCCGGAGACCTGATGAACTGCCTGACCACACCATCGGTCAACAGGAAGTCGGAAACCTTGTTGTAGGCATCGTCGAGCGTTTCACGCCAGGTGCCTTCGCTGAAATCGCCACGCCCGCCCATTTCCAGCATCTTGTCGATCTGCCCCTGGCGACCAAACGCTTGCCCATTCAGTGTCTTTACCTTTAGCGACGGCACGGTCGGCACCGCGGGTGCCGGGGCTGCGATGGGCTTTTTCTTGGCTTTTCCGCGAGAAAACACTTTGTTCACAAAGGTGAACCTCGTGCGTCTGGGTGTGGGCGCCACTGGTTCCTTTGGCCGCAGATGTGGATACATCTCAAAGACATTTTCGTCAGAGAATCCAAAGTCAAAACCGCCGCTCAGATCCCGGGCAATATAGGTGTCGTAAATGGCTTTGATGTTGCGCCCTTTGGCGACATCGATAAGAAAGTCCAACTCCATGGACGACCCGCGATGCTGCGCGAACTGTCGAAAGGCGGCGTGAATCTGTGTCCTGTCTGCCAAAAGGTCGTCGAGTGTTTCGGGCATTTCCTTGCCGCAACAAATGATCGTCATCGTTCTGTCCCTCTGTGCTGTCTGCACGAGGAAAAGGCGCGAGCCTGGTGTTTTATTCGGTCAGGTATTCCTTACCCTTCAGTCCGGCCTGGCGGCTTTCAAACGGTACAGCGCATCCAGCGCCTCGCGCGGGGTCAGGTCATCGGGGTGAATGTCTTCCAACAGATCCAGCACAGGCGATGGCGCGCTGGGCGGTGGGGGCGGCGGTGCAGACATGGCAAACAGCGGCAGATCGTCGATCAGCGCTTTTTGCGTGGTGCCACCCTCGCGTTCACCCTGTTCCAAGGCATCCAGCACCACGCGGGCACGGGCAATTACTGCCGGGGGCAGACCCGCCAATTGCGCGACCTGCACACCATAGCTCCGGTCGGCCGCGCCGCGCCGCACCTCGTGCAAAAAGACAACCTCGCCCTCCCACTCCTTGACCGCGACAGTGGCGTTTTCCACCCCGTCCAGCTTTCCGGCCAGCGCCGTCATCTCGTGATAATGCGTGGCGAACAGCGCGCGGGATTTGTTGACGTCGTGCAGATGTTCCAGCGTGGCCCAGGCAATCGACAGCCCGTCATAGGTTGCGGTGCCGCGCCCGATTTCGTCCAGGATCACCAGCGCGCGGTCGTCTGCCTGGTTCAGGATAGCGGCGGTTTCCACCATTTCGACCATGAATGTCGACCGCCCGCGCGCCAGATCGTCCGACGCGCCCACCCGGCTGAACACCTGGCTGACCAGCCCGATATGGGCTGTGGTTGCGGGCACATAGCTGCCGACCTGCGCAAGGATCGCAATCAACGCGTTCTGGCGCAGGAACGTCGACTTGCCCGCCATGTTCGGCCCGGTCAGCAACCAGATGGCCGCGCCATCGTCCGCCGACAGGTCGCAATCATTGGCGATGAAGGGCGCGCCGCTTGCCTTCAACGCCGCCTCGACCACCGGATGCCGTCCGCCGGAAACATCGAAACGGCGCGAATTGTCCAAGGTCGGCTGGCACCAGTTTTGTGTCACGGCCAGATGGGCAAGTGCGCTTGTCACGTCAATCTCGGCCAGCGCACGCGCGGTCTGGGCAATCTGCGCAGCGTGGTCCAGAACCCGTGTTTTCAACTGGTCATAGAGCCGCTTTTCAATCTCAAGCGCACGGTTGCCTGCGTTCAGGATCTTGGTTTCCAGTTCGCTCAGTTCGACCGTCGTGAACCGGACCTGATTGGCCGTGGTCTGGCGGTGGATGAACGTGTCGGACAGGGGTTGCGACATCATCTTGTCGGCATGGGTGGCGGTAACTTCGATGAAATAGCCCAGCACGTTGTTGTGCTTGATCTTCAGCGACTGCACGCCGGTCTGTTCCACATACTGCTGTTGCATCTGTGCGATGACGGTCCGCCCCTCGTCCCGCAGCTGGCGCGCCTCGTCCAGTTCGGCATCGCAACCCGTTGCAATGAACTCCCCGTCGCGGATCAGCAGCGGCGGCTCGGCGATCAGGTCACTGTCCAGCCGGTCGATCAGGTCGTCATGCCCGATCAGGTCATCGACGGCCATTTGCAGTGCATCCGGCA
>JBCBFX010000092.1:0-14843 GCA_038527345.1 Pseudomonadota bacterium
ATGGCGCTGACCTAGCCCGCGTGTGCGCCGTCTGCAATGGCACTGGTACGGGGACTTGCGCCTGCCTATGTTGGACGCCAAGACACAAGGGAAAGACCGCCGTGGTTCTGACGACACTTGCCGATGGGCTGCTGAACACGGCGCAGGGCATATACGACACCGGGGCCGATCTGTTCGGTGAACCGACGATCCGGTTGGGCGTCACGGGACTGGCGCGGTCGGGAAAGACGGTGTTCATCACGTCGCTGGTGGCCAACCTGCTTGACCGGGGGCGGATGCCGCACCTGCTGGCCGCCGCCGAAGGGCGTATTGCGGCGGCGTACCTGCAACCGCAGCCCGACGACACCATCCCGCGCTTTGATTACGAGGCGCACAAGGCCGCGCTGTTCGGCACGCCGCCCGCATGGCCCGACAGCACGCGCACGGTCAGCGAATTGCGGGTGTCGCTGAGGGTGAAACCCAACGGGATGCTGGCCGGGTTGCAGGGGCCGCGCACCGTGCATCTGGATATCATCGACTATCCGGGCGAATGGCTGCTTGATCTGGGCCTGCTGGATCAAGGCTATGATGACTGGTCGGCCTCTGTGCTGGAACATGTGGCGGCACGGGACGAGGGTTCGGAATACGCCGCCGCCGTAGCGGTGGTGGACGGCACCGCGGCGCTGGACGAGGTGCAGGCCAAGGCGCTGGCGTCGGCCTTCACCGCTTACTTGCAGGCCATTCGCAAGGCGGGGTTTTACGATTGCACGCCGGGTCGGTTCCTACTGCCCGGTGATCTGGCCGGCTCTCCCGTCCTGACCTTTGCCCCGCTGCCCCCGGGCGACGCCCCCCGCCGGTCATTGCGCCGCGAGATGGCGCGGCGGTTCGAGGCCTACAAAGCCCGCGTCGTGCGCCCGTTCTTTCGCGATCACTTTGCCCGGATCGACCGGCAGGTGGTGCTGGTGGACGCCCTGGGCGCCATCCACAACGGCCCCGCCGCGGTCGAGGATATGCGCGCGGCGATGGCCGATATTCTGGGGGCCTTTCGCCCGGGTCGCAATGCGTTCCTGACGCAGTTGTTTCGCGGCAGGCGGGTGGAAAAGATCCTGTTTGCGGCAACGAAGGCGGATCACCTGCACCACCGCCAGCACGACAGGCTGACCGCGATCATGGAGGCGCTGTTGCGCGATGCCCGCGACCGCGCCCGTTTCGCCGGGGCCGAAACGCAGGCGCTGGCGCTTGCCGCGCTGCGCGCCACGACCGAGGACACGATGGCCCATGACGGCACCGAACTGGATGTGGTGCGCGGCACCTTGCTGGACACGGGCAAGCAGGCCGCATTCTATCCCGGTGCGCTGCCCCAAGATCCCGGCCAGATCCTGACCCCTGCGCAAACCGGGGCACAGGAGTGGCTGGACGCCGATTATCAGGTCATGCGCTTTGCCCCTGCACCCATGACCCTGCGCCCCGGGGACGGTCCGCCGCATATCCGGCTGGACCGCGCGGCCCAGTTCCTGATCGGAGACCGGCTGTGACCGGCTGGCATCTGCGCCCCGCCCGCAGCACCGATGCCGGAGCCGTGGGCGGCATCCTGTCGGCGTTCATCGATGGAACGGACTGGATGCCCCGCATCCACACGCGGGCCGAAGACATCGGGTTTGCCGGGCATATGATCGACAAGGGGTGGGTGACGGTGGCCGAAGACGAAGGCGTTGCCGGGTTTTTGGCGCGCGCCGGGGGCGACATTCAGGCTCTTTACATCGCGCCTTCCGCGCAAGGGCAGGGATGCGGGTCATGTCTGTTGAAGGATGCGCAAGCGCACTCGGACGCGCTGAGCCTGTGGACCTTTCAGGCAAATACCGGCGCGCAGGCGTTCTATGTCCGCCACGGATTTGCCGAGGTCGAACGCACGGACGGGGCCCGCAACGATGAAGGCCTGCCCGATATCCGCATGACATGGCAAAAGGAGCCGAACTGATGGCCAAGGGCCCCGTGCTGATTGACCTTGAGGCCGAACCGGCCGCATCTGTTGCCGACGCGCCGCCCGTCCCGGATCCAACTGCCCCCGTGCCACGGGGCGATGCGATGCAGATGGCGGCGCGCGTGGCCGCGCGCAGGCCATCGCGGCTGGCGCGGTGGTTCTGGTCGGTGGCGGGGGCGTTGCTGGTGGCCGTAGTGGGCGCGGCTGCGTGGGATTTCGCGCTGTCGTGGATCGACCGGCAGCCGCTACTGGGCTGGACCTTTGCGGGGCTCATGGGGGCCTTGGTCCTGATCCTGCTGGTGATGGCGCTACGCGAGCTTGCTGCCTTGCGCCGCCTGACCCGCATCGACGGGTTGCGCCATTCGGCGGCGCAGGCGATCGAGGGGCGGGACCTGGCGGCGGCACAGCGTGTGACCGATCGGCTGGACCGGCTTTACGCCGCGCGGCCCGAAGCCGAATGGGGGCGGAAACGGCTGGCCGAATTGCGGGGCGACCAATTGGATGCGACGGGCTTGCTGGCGCTGGCGGATGCCGAGTTGCTGTCGCCCCTCGATCAACTGGCAGAGCGCGAGGTCGAGGCCGCGGCCCGGCAGGTCGCCACCGTCACCGCCCTAGTCCCCTTGGCGCTGGCCGACGTTGTGGCGGCCCTGACTGCCAACCTGCGCATGATCCGTCGCATCGCCGAGGTCTATGGCGGGCGCGGCGGTGTCATGGGCAGCTGGCGCCTGACGCGCGCGGTGATGACCCACCTTGTTGCGACAGGGGCGGTGGCCGTGGGTGACGACATGCTTGAGCCGCTGTTGGGTGGCTCCCTCCTTGGCAAAGTGTCCCGCCGGTTTGGCGAGGGGCTGGTCAACGGTGCGCTGACCGCCCGCGTCGGCGTGGCCGCGATGGAAGTTTGCCGCCCGCTGCCCTTTGCCGACAGCGCGCGCCCCCGGGCGCGGACGCTGGTGAAACAGGCGCTGGGCGGCCTATTTCAGTCGCAATCGTAACCCGCGCGGAGCGTATTGCCGATGGAGAGTTTTGCCCAGGACCTTGCCACGATGGTCCGCACGCCCCTGACGCCAGACCATGTCGCGGCCATGCGGCGTGTCGGGACACAGATCCACGTGCCAGCGGGCGACGTGTTTCAACGCGCAGGGGAACGGATTGATCTGTTCCATTACCTTCTGGATGGCGAGACGGAAGCGGTCAACTCGACCACTGGCAAACGCTATGGCACTGCGACGCTGGGGCCGGGCCAGTTCTTTGGCGAACTGGCATTTCTGACCGGGGGCAACGCGTTTCTGGGCGGGCGTGCAGTGCAGGACACGACGCTGCTGTGCGTGCCGCGCGACGATATGCTTAAACTGATGTCCGACATTCCCGAAATGTCGGACATCATCATCACCGTCTTTGCCGCCCGGCGGCGGCGGATGCTGGACCAGTCCGAAGGCGGGCTGACCCTGATCGGCGGCGAGGTGGACCGCGACGTGCGCCGCATCGCCAGTTTTGCCGCGCGCAACCGCATCCCCTTTGCCGAGGTCGAGATCGACAGCGATCAGGGCAACGATCTGGCCGCGCAATGCCGGATCGACCGGGCGCACCCGGCGGTGATCTTTGCCAAGCAACAGGTGATCGACCCGCCCACGCCGCAGGGCGTGGCCCGTGCGCTTGGTCTGGATGTGGCCCTGCGCAAGGAGGACGTTTACGACGTGGCCATCGTGGGTGGCGGGCCTGCCGGTGTGGCGGCCGGCGTGTATGCCGGGGCCGAGGGGCTGTGTGCCGTGGTGCTCGAGGATCTGGCCATTGGTGGTCAGGCGGGCACGTCCAGCCGGATCGAGAATTACATGGGCTTTCCCACCGGCATTTCGGGTGGCGATCTGGTGGGGCGCGGCGAGGTGCAGGCGATGAAATTCGGCACCCGCTTTGCCATGCCGGTGCGGGCCGTGGCGCTGGAGCAGTGCAGCAAGAAGCTGTTCCATATCCGGCTTGACACAGACGACTGGGTGTCGGCCAAGGCACTGATCGTGGCGACAGGGGTTCAGTACCGGCGCTTGCCCCTGGACAGGCTGGAGGCGTTCGAGGGCGCGGGCGTCTACTATGCCGCGACGGATGTGGAGGCCCGCTATTGCCGCGACACCGAGGTCGCGGTGATCGGCGGCGGCAATTCGGCCGGGCAGGCGGCCATGTTCCTGGCCCGCACCGCGCGGCATGTGCATGTGCTGGTGCGCGGGCCTTCGCTGGCGGCATCCATGTCGGATTACCTGTTGCAGCGGCTGCAAAGCCACCCGTCCATCACCATTCATCATCGGACCCGGGTCGCCGCGTTGCATGGTGATGACGCGTTGGACAGCATCACCATCCGCGACAACATGGCCGGGTCGGACTGGACCCTGAACACCAGGGCGCTGTTCGTCATGGTGGGGGCCGCCCCCAACACCGGTTGGATGTCGGGGTTGGTCGATCTGGATGACCGCGGCTTTGTCCTGACCGGGCGCGAGGTCGGTGGCCACAGCGCGTACGAGACGTCCTGCCCGGGCATTTTCGCCGTGGGCGATGTGCGCGCCGGGTCGGTCAAGCGGGTGGCCAGTGCCGTGGGCGAAGGTTCGGTCGTGATGTCCGAGGTGTGGACACATATTCAGGACTGAGCGCCCCGGTCTTTGACACAAAGACCGGCTGGAAACCGTCACGGTTTCCGCGCGCTCTTTCCAAAGGTCTGGAATTCCTTGCTTTTGCAGAACCGCACAGTCGCCTAAGCTGCGCCAAAACGCGCGCGAGGTGGGGCATGGAAGGCCTGTTGGTTCTGTTGGGGCTTGTCGTTCTGGCGATTCCCATTGCTGTTGTTGTGCTGCTGATCGGGTTTTCGAACCTGCGCGCACGGGTGACGCAGCTGGAAAAAACCGTAGCCCGCATGTCCGCCGACGCCCTGCGCGAGGATCGTCGCGCGTCGGACACGAGTGCCGAGGTGCCGCCCGAACCCAAAGCGCCAGACCCCAAGACCACCGCGCCCTCCGACACGGATCAGCCCGCCGCGGCCCGTGTGATTGCCGAAAGGCGGTCTGCCGATGACCAAAAGGCGGCAAAGCCCGCTGCCGCCGCGACCCGGTCGCAGCCCCCGGCCAAGCCACCGGAACCCCGCGAACCGGGCCTGCCGGGACGATTTTTAGCCTGGCTTTCTGTCAACTGGTTCTATGCTGTGTCCGCCATTTCGCTGGCCCTGGCCGGGCTTTTCCTGGTGCAGTACGGCGTGGAAAACGGATACCTGCCGCCCACGGCCCGCGTGCTGGCCGCGCTTGCTTTTGGCGCCGCGCTGATCGGCGCGGGCGAGGTGATCCGCCGACGGTTCGGCGACGACGAAAGCACCACAACGGCCTATTTGCCTTCCGTCTTTTCCGGTGCGGGTCTTGTGTCACTGTTCGGGGGCGTGACCGCTGCACGGCTGCTTTACGGGTTGATCGGGGTCGAAGCGGCCTTTGCCGGATTGGCTGCCGTCGGCTTGCTGGGCGTCGTGTTGGGCTGGTTCTATGGCCCGCTTCTGGCGGCTGTGGGTGTGGTCGGTGCCTTTGGTGCGCCGTTCCTTGTGGACAGCCCCGATCCGGCCACCGCCTGGCTGTTTGTGTATTTCGCGATTGTCGCGGCCCTCGGTCTCGGCATCGACACGATCCGGCGTTGGGCCTGGGTGTCGGGGCTGAGCGTCGGGCTGGCCTTTGTCACCGGGTTCCTGACGGTTCTGTCGGCGGGGGGAACGGGCCTCGATATGGGTTTTCAGCTTTATGTGGCCGGTGTCGCGGTGCTGGCGATCCTGGTGCCGGCGCGCAGCCTGTGGCCTGACCATGACGGGCCGCTGATTGCCGAGTTCGCCGTCAGGCAGAACAGGCTGCCGGGCTTTCCCACATTGCTGGCCGCCGCGGCACTGGTCGCGGCATCTGCCTTTCTGGCGCTGGCGGGAACAAACGGTGCGGACCAGTTCTGGACCGCTGTGACCCTTCTGGCCCTGCTGGCCACGGCGCTGACCGTCTGGTCGGTGCGTGGTCCCGCGCTTCAGGACCTGGCCGTGTTGCCGGTGCTGGCGCTGGCGGCGCTGGTGGCGCAGGAGGGCGGCGACCGGGGCGGTGTATATGCCGCGTTTCGGACCACGTATGCCGACACGCCCGAGGCCGATTTTCCGATGCAGGTCAGCATCCTGTGGGCCGTCGGCCTTGTGCTCAGCGCCATTGCCGCCGGGCGTGCGCTGCGGCCCGGGTACGGTCTGGCATGGGGCATCGCGGCGGCGACCATTGCACCGGCACTGGCCATCCTGCTGGAAGTCACATGGGCACCGGCCGACACCATCGGGGCCTATCCCTGGGCGCTGCATGCCATCGTGCTGGCGGCGGTCATGGTGGCGCTGGCCCTGCGCTTTGCGCGGGTCGACGGGACGGACATGACCCGCGTATCGGTCTTTGTGCTGTCGGCACTGGCGTCGATCAGCTTTGCGTTGGTGCTGATCCTGTCGTCGGTCGCGCTGACCGTGGCGCTGGCCGTGACGGTGGTCGTGGCCGCCGCGCTGGACCGCCGGTTCGACCTGCCGCTGATGCAGATATTCATCAACATCGGGGTCGTGACCGTGGGTGCGCGCCTGATTGCCGATCCGGGGCTGTTCTGGGCGCTGGACGCGCCGTTCTGGGAGATGCTGCTAGCCTATGGTGGGGCGCTTGCGGCCTTTGTCGCGGCGCTGTGGCTGCTTCGCGGCAGGAACAGGCCGTCGGCCATGGTCATGCTGGACACGGCCGCCTGGTCCACCGGCGGCACGCTGCTGTCGCTGATCCTGTTCCATGTGCTCGACAATTGGTTATCGGCAAATGACGTCGTCTCGCATTGGTCGATGGGACTGTATGCCGTGATCTGGCTGGGGCTGATGGTGACGCAGCTGATACGGCTAGAACAACTGGGCGGCTGGCTGCGGTTGGTCCGCGTGGCACTGGCTGCGGTCTTTGGCCTCATCGGGCTGGGCGCGCTGGGTCTGGCGCTGACGGTGTTCAACCCGCTGCTGACCGACTGGGCCGGTGATGTCGAAGGTGTCATTCTGCTGAACACGCTGATCATCGCCTATCTGCTGCCTGCCGCCGTTCTGGCCTTCGGCGTATGGCGCCTGCGCCAGCCGCTGTTGCGGATCGCGCTGGCGGCAGTTGCGACCGGGCTTGCCGGCTTCTGGGCCTTTGCCGCGCTGCGCCACGCGTTCCAGGGGGCGAGCCGGATGGAGCTGCGGTTCGGCTTCACGCAGCCCGAATTGTGGAGCTATACCGTCGCTCTGCTGATCGTGGGCGCGGTCCTGTTCTATCAGTCGCTGGCCAATGGGTCGGCAATCGTGCGCAAGGCCGGGCTGGTGGTCATTGGCCTGGCCGTGGCCAAGGTGTTCCTGATCGACATATCGGACCTGTCCGGCCTGACCCGCGTGCTGTCGCTGGTGGTGCTGGGCCTGTCGTTGGCAGGCCTTGCCTGGCTCAATCGCTGGGCACAGGAACAGGCTGCACCGGAGCCCGGGGAAAAGACCTGAGCGGGTCGCCCTTGGCAAAGGCAGGCAGCATCGTGCCGCAAACAAGGTGCGACAGCACCCGTGGGACGGGCGGGATCATGGACAGCGGAAACAGCACCCGATCCCGCAGCACCGGCAGCCAGCGGCTGTCGGACTGGTATTGCGGGGTAAAGGCCCAGCTCATCATCTGGTAGGCGCGCACGTGCCAGCGCCGCTGCCTTGCGTAGTTGGTTGCGGCGGCTTCGGGTGTCGTGTCGGGTTCCAGCGCGCGGGCCAGCGCATAGGCATCCAGCAGCGCCATGTTGGCCCCTTGTCCCAGTTGCGGGCTGGCGCAGTGGGCCGCATCGCCGATGTGGACGATGCCCCCGCCATGAGGCGTGTCGAGCGTGCCATGCGCATAGCGCGCCATCGTCATCTGTGCCGGGTCGGTGATCTGTGCGACAAAGGGGTCCAATGCCGGCCAGAGTTTCGTGGCTTGCGCCTTCCACGCGTCCAGTCCCGCGGCCAGCCATGCCTCATGCCCGTTGCGGGGCAGGGACCAGAACACCGCCGCCTGCCGTTGGCTGGCCCCCGGTGGCGTGCCGATGGGCAGGACGCCGATCATGTTGCTAGCGCGGCGATAGCTTTGGCGCAACTGGTCATGGGGCAGGTCGGTGCCGTCCGGCCAATCCACGTTGGTCCACAGCGCGCCGTAGGGCAAGGCGCGCGACCGCATCGATGTCAGCGGGGATTTGGCCCCAAGCGCGTCGATAATCAGGTCATAGGGGCCATGGGTCTCGCCCGTCTCGAGCGTCAGGTGCCCGGCATGGGCCGCGGCCACCTTGGCCCCGGTGTGCACAGTCACGCCTGCGGCTTGCGTCGCCGTCCACAGCGCATCGAACAGCGCATTGCGGTGCAGCGCCAGTCCATGACGCACGCCATGCGCCCGGTCGTACCAGACGTCCAGCACCGGGCGGCCATGGTCCACCTCGTGTCCCAGCATGCGGTGCACGGGGTTGCCGTGCGCGGAGGCCCGGTCCAGCACATCGCAGACCTGTAGCACGGCCTGGCCCACGGGCTGTAGCACCAGCCCCGAGCCCACAGGCTGCGGGCTGTCGAACTGGTCGAACACGGTCACCTCGCGCCCGGCCTTTGTCAGCAGCACCGCCGCCGCCAGACCACCCACCCCTGCGCCTGCAATCGCTATCTTCATATCATGCGTTCCGTCTTTGCCCTGCGCCCGACTGTATCGCAGCACAAACAGGCCAGAATGAGGCATCTTGGCCCACTGGACGCCGCTGCACCCCGCGCCTATAACGCGGCCCATGCGGCACCTGATGATCATCGCACGAATTATATCCCCGGCGCTCTGACCAACGAGCCGCCGGGCAAAGGTGCTTGAGCCCTCGCACCGAACCGCTATACCCCGCCAAGACCGATATTGAAGGACGCCGCCCATGTGCGCCGATACCCCCGAATACAAACACACTCTGAATCTGCCCCGCACCGACTTTCCGATGCGCGCGGGCCTGCCCAAACGCGAACCCGGCTGGCTGGACCGCTGGGCACGGATCGGGGTCTATGACCGCCTGCGGCAAAAGCAGGGCCGGAAGCCATTTACCCTGCATGACGGCCCGCCCTATGCCAACGGTCACCTGCATATCGGCCACGCCCTGAACAAGACGATCAAGGACATGATCGTGCGGTCCCACCAGATGATGGGATATGACGCGCGCTACATCCCCGGCTGGGACTGCCACGGTCTGCCCATCGAATGGAAGATCGAGGAACAGTACCGCAAGAAGGGCCGCGACAAGGACGAGGTGCCGATCAACGAATTCCGCGCCGAATGCCGCGATTTTGCCGCCGGTTGGGTGGACATCCAGCGGGACGAGTTCAAGCGGCTGGGCATCACCGGCAACTGGGATCAGCCGTACCTGACCATGGATTTTCACGCAGAACGCGTGATCGCCGAGGAGTTCATGAAATTCCTGATGAACGGCACGCTCTATCAGGGGTCCAAGCCCGTCATGTGGTCGCCGGTTGAACAGACCGCATTGGCCGAGGCGGAGGTCGAGTATCACGACAAGGACAGCTTCACGATCTGGGTCAAATTTCGCGTCGCCGAATATGACGCCCCGGACCTCGCGTTGGCGGGCGAAGAAATGGGGCCCGAGGAGGCCGCCGCCATCTTCGAGGCCGGGCAACAGGCCGCAACCGCGTTCAAGGGTGCCCACGTGGTGATCTGGACCACCACGCCCTGGACCATGCCGTCGAACAAGGCGGTCGTTTATGGTCCCGACATCTCCTATGGCCTCTACGAGGTCACAGGCCGTCCCGAAGACTGCTGGGCGCGGATCGGCGAGCGGTACATTCTGGCCGACAACCTTGCCGCTGACGTGCTGGGCCGGGCGCGGCTGGATGACACGATGTATCGCCGCCTGCGCGACGTCACGCCCGCGCAACTGGCCCGGATGACGCTGACCCACCCGCTGAACGGGGCAGAAGGCGGCAACGGAGAATGGGATCAGCTCCGCGACTTCCGCGCGGCAGATTTCGTGACCGACACCGAAGGCACCGGGTTCGTGCACTGCGCACCCAGCCACGGCATGGACGAATACGAGCTGTACCGAGAGCTGGGCATGCTGGAACAGGTCATCACCTACAACGTCAACCCCGATGGCCGTTTCCGTGACGACCTGCCGTTTTTCGGCGGCAAGGCGATACTGAAACCCAACGGGAAAGAGGGCAACGCCAACGCCGCCGTCATCGACAAGCTGGTCGAGGTGGGCGGGCTGCTGGCACGTGGCAAGATCAAGCACAGCTATCCGCATTCCTGGCGGTCCAAGGCCCCGGTGATCTACCGCAACACCCCGCAATGGTTCGCCGCCATCGACAAGCCCGTGGGCGACGGGCAGGACACGCACGGCACCA
Organism: Pseudomonadota bacterium; assembly: GCA_038527345.1. GTDB lineage: Bacteria > Pseudomonadota > Alphaproteobacteria > Rhodobacterales > Rhodobacteraceae > Tateyamaria. The sequence continues at coordinate 10,371 of JBCBFX010000092.1, forward strand.
CCATCCGTGAACGGGCGTTGACCGAGATCGACAACGTCAACTGGACGCCCAAATCGGGCCGCAACCGCCTGCATTCCATGATGGAGGCGCGCCCCGACTGGGTGCTGTCGCGTCAGCGGGCATGGGGCGTGCCGCTGACCTGTTTCACGAAAAAGGGCGCACTGCCCACCGATGACGATTTCCTTCTGCGCAATCCACAGGTCAATCGCCGCATCACCTCCGCGTTCGAGGCCGAAGGGGCCGATGCCTGGTACGCCGAAGGGGCGAAACAACGCTTCCTCGAAGGGATCGTTGATCCGGATGATTACGAGCAGGTCACCGACATTCTGGACGTGTGGTTCGATTCCGGCTCCACCCACGCCTTTGTTCTGCGCGACCGCGAAGACGGGTCCGAGGACGGCATCGCAGATGTCTACATGGAAGGCACCGACCAGCACCGCGGCTGGTTCCACTCGTCGCTTCTGCAATCCGTTGGCACGACGGGGCACGCGCCTTACCGCAACGTGGTGACGCACGGGATGACGCTGGACGAAAAGGGCTTCAAGATGTCGAAGTCCATCGGCAACACGATCGTGCCGGACGAGGTGGTGCGCCAGTACGGTGCCGACATCCTGCGGCTCTGGGTGGCGCAGACGGACTATACCGCCGACCAGCGCATCGGGCCCGAGATCCTGAAGGGCGTGGCCGACAGCTACCGCCGCCTGCGCAACACGATGCGGTTCATGCTGGGGTCACTGGCGGACTTTTCCGAGGCTGACCGGACCGACGCCGCCGACATGCCCGAACTGGAACGCTGGGTGCTGCACCGGCTCGCCGAACTCGACCAGACCGTGCGCGAAGGCTACGCCGCCTTCGACTTTCAACGCGTGTTCTCGGCCGTGTTCACCTTTGCGACCGTGGACCTGTCGGCCTTTTATTTCGACATCCGCAAGGACGCGCTGTATTGCGATGGCGACACGTTGGAACGGCGTGCCGCACGCACGGTGCTGGACCTGCTCTATCACCGGCTCACCACGTGGCTGGCCCCGATCCTTGTGTTCACCATGGAAGAGGTCTGGCTGGAACGGAACCCCGGAGATGACAGCTCGGTCCACCTGACGGATATCCCCGACACGCCGGCCGACTGGCGCAATGACGCGCTGGCGACGAAATGGGCAGGCATCCGTTCGGCCCGACGCGCGGTGACGGCAGCACTGGAAATCCAGCGCACCGACAAGGTCATCGGCGCCTCGCTCGAGGCGGCCCCGGTGGTGCATGTCGAGGACGCGGCGCTTGCTGCGACGCTCAAGGCGTTGCCCTTCGCCGACATCTGCATCACCTCGCAGATCAGTGTCACCACCGACCCGTCCCCTGCCGAGGCGTTCCGCCTACCGGAGGTGCCTGGCATCGGTGTGGTGTTCGAAAAAGCCGAAGGTGCCAAATGCGCCCGCTGCTGGAAGGTGCTGCCGGACGTGGGCCGGCATGGCCATGACGGTGTCTGCGGGCGCTGCAACAGCGCGTTGGGTTAGACCCGCGTGCCGAAATTGCCGGAATGTGCTACCCTGTCCCCACCCGGGGGCAGGCGCGCAGCCTGGTTTGTGGCGTCAAGGCGCGTCTCGGATGCATTTCGTACCGCCTGAATACTCCCTCCGGGCCAACACCGGAGAGTCCCCATGCCTTTCTACATGTTCACCGCCCGCGATACGGCCGCATCGATGAAAGCATTGATCCAGCACTCGTCCGACCGCGAAGTCCCGGCACGACAGGTGGCGGAATCGTTGGGCGGCACGCTGCACCATCTGTTTTTCGCCATGGGTCAGGACGATGTGATCGCGATTGCCGAGATGCCCGATGACGTGTCGGTCGCCGCACTATCGATGACGATCGGTGCGTCGGGTGGCTTGTTCGGTGGCGCGACAACCAAGCTGCTGACCCCGGCCGCGGCCCTGGAAGTCATGCAAAAAGCCGGCGCGGCACAATACGCTCCACCCAACGGTTGATCATTGACGCGCCGATCCGCGCGTCTCTGTCCCGAAAAATCCCGGGGGGCGGCGCAGCCGCGGGGGCAGAGCCCCCTCCACAGGTCCCTCCCGCGCACTATTTGATGCCCATGGCGGACGATGCGGCAATCAGGATGGCCATCCGCGCGGCGGTCCATGCGCGCGGTCAGGGCAAAACGATCTGCCCCTCTGAAGTCGCACGCGCGCTGGCAGCCGATTGGCGGCCTCTGATGCCCGACGTGCGGCGGGTGGCAAGCACCATGGCGGCGGGTGAAATCGCCGTCACACGGAAAGGTGCGCCGGTCGACGCCGGCACAGCGGGCGGCCCGATCCGACTTGGCCTGACGTAAGGCGCAGCTTTGCTGCGCGATGCTCGGGGACAACGATGCGCGGATCATGCCCCCGTAAGGCGCACGTGTCGTGCGCCCCGCGTTTCAATAAAAGCTCTGCGGATCGATATCGACCGCCAGGCGCAGATCACCCCTGATCCGCACCTGGGCGATCCATTGCGCGATGGCGCTCTGCAGCGGCACGCCCTTGCCCGCCTTGACCAGCAGCCGCACCCGGTGCCGGCCGCGGATGCGCGCGATGGGGGCTGGGGCGGGGCCAAAGACCTGTGCGCCCACGCGGCTCAGCGGCGCGGTGTTGCGCGCCAGCAGGTTGCCCGCGTCAAAGACCTGCGCCACATCCGGCCCGCTCAGGATGATGCCCGCCATCCGACCATAGGGCGGCACGCCCGCGGCCTCGCGCTCGGCCGCCTCGGCCCGCCAGAACCCTTCCTCGTCCCCCGCCAGAATGGCCCGGATCACCGGATGTTCGGGCTGATAGGTCTGCAATAGCGCGGTGCCGGGTTTTTCCGCGCGACCCGCCCGCCCCGCGACTTGCCGCATCAACTGAAAGGTGCGTTCGGCTGCACGCAGATCGGACCCTTGCAACCCGAGATCCGCATCAATCACGCCAACAAGGGTGAGGTTGGGAAAATTGTGCCCCTTGGCCACCAGTTGCGTGCCGATGATCACGTCGGCACCGCCGTCGCCAATGGCCTCTATCTCGGCCTTCAGCGCACGGGCACTGCCGTACATGTCGGAACTCAGCACCGCCACGCGAGCCTGGGGAAACAGGGCCACCGCCTCTTCCCCCAATCGCTCGACCCCGGGACCCACCGGGGCCATCCGCCCCTCGGCCTCGCAGGAGGGGCAGGTGGTGGGCATCGGTTTCGTCTCGCCGCACTGGTGGCACATGAGGCGCTTCAGGAAACGGTGTTCCACCATGCGCGCATCGCACTGGTCACAACCCACCTGGTGCCCGCAGGCCCGGCACAGGGTGATCGGAGCATAGCCGCGACGGTTCAGGAACAGCATCGCCTGTTCGCCCGCCTCCAGCCGCTGATCGACCGCGCGTTTCAGCATGTCGCTGACCCAGCGATCCGAGGGCAGGGTTTCGCTGCGCATGTCGATGGTGCGCATGTCGGGCATCACGGCGGGGCCGAAGCGGGCGGTCAGGTCCAGCCGCGTGTACTTGCCGCTTTCGGCATTGGCCCAGCTTTCCAGTGACGGGGTGGCCGAGGCCAGCACCACCTGCGCATCCAGCAGCGAGGCGCGCAGCACTGCCATGTCGCGTGCGTTGTACAGCACGCCGTCTTCCTGCTTGTAGGAGGTGTCGTGTTCCTCATCCACCACGATCAGGCCAAGGTTCTGATAGGGCAGGAACAGGGCCGACCGCGCGCCGATCACCAGTTGCGCCTGACCGGTGCCGACCATCCGCCAGATGCGGCGGCGTTCGGTCATGGTGGCACCGGAGTGCCATTCGGCGGGCCGCGCGCCAAAGCGTTCTTCGACCCGTTTCAGGAACTCCGCCGTCAGCGCAATCTCCGGCAACAGCACCAGCGCCTGCCGGCCTGCGCGCAAACAGGCGGCGACGGCTTCGAGGTACACCTCGGTCTTGCCCGATCCGGTCACGCCGCGCAGCAGGGTCGTGCCGTAAGCGCCTGATGCCACGCCGTTCGTGATGGTTTCAGCTGCCCGTGCCTGATCCTCGGTCAGCTCTTTGCTGGGCCGGTCCGGGTCCAAGGGCGGAAACGGCAGGTCGCGGGGGCTGTCCTCTTCGGCGACGGCCCCCTGTTTCACCAACCCCTTGATGACCGAGGACGTGACACCGGACAGTTCAGCCAGTTCCTTCATTGTGAACGACAAATCTCCGTATTCGCTCAGGAATTCCAGCACACGCCGCCGGGCGTCGGTCATGCGGTCAGGCTCGGACCCGCCGCGCCGATAGATCTTGCGCATCGACGGTGGATCGCCCAGTCCCGGCGCACGGGTGGCCAGCCGCAGCATCGCGGGCAACGGCGTCAGCGTGTAGGCCGCGGCCCGGGCCAGAAAATCGCGCATCTCGTCCCGCATGGGGGCCGCGTCCAGCACCCGAATGATCGATCGTACCTTGGCATAGTCGTAATCGCCCTGACCCGGTCCCCAAACCACGCCCAGCACCTTGCGCG
>JBCBFX010000093.1:0-14610 GCA_038527345.1 Pseudomonadota bacterium
CATCAAGGAGCCATATGTGAAAGCGTCCAGCGGGGCAGCAGAGAAACTCTTTGGGGGCTTAACACCTGCACCGCCTCGCAAATCGCAAGTGTGGGACATCTGACGCATTGTCTTGCGAGACACAAAAGTGCGACGTAGAGTGCGACATACTAGCAATCCTCGCACTTGTTTGTGCAAGCCTGCCAGTGATTTAGGGAAATGGAGGCGAGTACCGGAATCGAACCGGTGTACACGGATTTGCAATCCGCTGCGTCACCACTCCGCCAACTCGCCAGCCATGGTGCGATGTTGCCGATAGACCATTCGTCAAACGCGTGCAAGGGTATGTTCCGACGGATGCGCCGCTTTGGCGTAATGCCGCGTTGCCCAACGCATTGCGATGTGGCACATGTGGGTTACGAATTCTGAACGAACGAGTTTAGTTGATATGACCGACTTTGCCGCCCGCCGCACGATGATGGTCGACACGCAAGTGCGCCCCTCGGATGTGACGAAATTCCCCATCATCGAAGCGATGCTGAGCGTCAAGCGCGAAGACTTCGTGCCCGCCGCCAAACGGGAGGCGGCCTATCTGGGCGAAAACCTCGATCTGGGTGGCGATCGGGTCATGTTGGAACCGCGGACCTTTGCCAAGATCCTTGATGCGCTGGATATCGCGCCTGACGACCTGGTGCTCGATATCGGGTCGGCCTATGGCTATTCATCCGCCGTCATCGCGCGCATGGCCGAAGCGGTTGTGGCGCTTGAAGACGACGAAAGCATGGCATCCGAGGCACAGGACGCACTGTCGCACGCCGGAGCAGACAACGTGGTCCCGCACAGGGGACCATTGAATGCAGGCGCGCAGGAACACGGCCCCTACGACGTGATCGTCATTCAGGGCGGTGTCAGCGTCGTACCGGATGCCATTCTGGAGCAGCTCAAGGACGGTGGCCGCATCGCCGCCGTTTTCATGGACGGTGCGCTGGGCGAGGTCCGGCTGGGCTATCGGCTGGACGGACGCATGTCGTGGCGTCGCATCTTCAATGCGGGCGCACCAGTTTTGCCAGGCTTCGAAAGCCATAGTAAGTTCCAGTTATAAGCGCTTCGCAAGAGAGGCGGCATGCAGGAGGCGAGCAGATGTCAGATAGGGAGATTGGACGACGACTGAGGCGCTTTGGCGTCAGCCTGTCGATCGCATCCATCCTGTGGACGGGTGCCGTGCAGGCGATGAGCCTTGGCGATGCTCTGGTCAGCGCGTACAACCACAGCGGGTTGTTGGACCAGAACCGCGCGCTGTTGCGCGCCGCCGACGAGGATGTGGCCATCACGCTGGCGCAATTGCGCCCCATCATCAACTGGAGCGGCGACCTCACGCGGCAATTTGGTGATGCGCGCTCGTCCAACACATTTGGCCGCACCGTGAACACGGAACAGACCACCACGTCGATCGGCATCACCGCAGCGCTTCAGTTGTATGATGGCGGGGCGGACCGCGTCCGCGTCGAAGGAACCAAGGAAACAGTGCTGGCGACGCGGGCGCGGCTCTTGAATGTCGAACAGGCGGTGCTGCTTTCGGCCGCTGTTGCCTACTTCAACGTCATTCGTCGGCAGGAATTCGTCACACTCAGCCAGAACAACCTGCGTTTGCTGATGGAAGAGTTCCGCGCCGCCAACGACCGCTTTGAAGTCGGCGAAGTCACGCGCACCGACGTCGCCCTGGCCGAAGCTGCCGTTGCGCAGGCCCGCAGCAATCTGGCCGGTGCGCAACGCGATCTGGTGCAGGCCCAGGCCGAGTTCACCAACGTTGTCGGGCGCAAGCCCGGACGGCTTCAGGGATTGCCCCGCCTGCCGCGCCCCCAAACCGACGTGAAAACGGCACAGGCCGTCGCCGTGCGGACCCATCCAGAAATCGTGCAGGCCCAGCACGAAGTGGCCGCCGCCGATCTGGTCGCCCGCGCGACCGGTCTGGACATGTATCCGACGGTGACGCTGAATGGCTTTCTTGGGGTCAATGCGGAGTTTGGCAACGATAACAAGTCCGAAACCGGCCGTGTGTCGGTCGAGGTGACCGGGCCGATCTATCGTGGCGGCGGGCTGTATGCGGCTGAGCGGCGGGCCATTGCCTCTCGTGATCAGGCGCGGGGCAACCTGCACACCGTGCGCCACGATGTGGCACAGGACGTTGTCGATGCGATTTCCAACCTGCAGGCGGCGCGCGCCAGCCTTGCTGCGTCAGAACGCCAGATCCGCGCGGCCCGGGTCGCATTTCAGGGCGTCCGCGAAGAGGCCACACTGGGGGCCCGGACGACGCTGGACGTGCTGGATGCCGAACAGAACCTGCTGGACGCCGAGACAAACCGCATTTCAGCACAGGCGGATCAGTACATCGCAGCCTATCAGGTGCTGGAATCCATGGGGTTGCTGACGGCCGAGCGTTTGCGTCTGCCGGTTCAGGTCTATGACCCTGCGGCGTACTACAATCTGGTCAAGGACGCGCCGTCACGCGTGTCGAAACAAGGCCGCGCGCTGGACCGGGTTCTGCAGTCCCTCAAACCAGACGATTAAGGTTTTCAGCATCCTGTTGTGCGACTCTCTGGGGGCATGTACACTTGTGCCCGAGGTATGAGTGGTAAAAACAATGTCTGATCCCATGACCAACACCGAGGTGGAGGACGTCCTGTCGTCGATCCGTAGGCTTGTGTCCGACGACAAACGGGCAGATGCCCCCGCCGAAGCGCCCCCCGCAACGGACCGACTGGTTTTGACACCGGCCCTGCGTGTGCCGGATGAACCTGAGCACGGTCCGGAAACCGCGGACGAAGCGGACGAGAGCGAAATGCCCGAAGCAGCCACCGCGCCTGCGCCGTTGCCAGAGGGGGATGAACCCGCCGCCGAGCCTGTGCCTTCGATGGAAACAGAACAGTTTACCTCGGTACGTGCGCCGCAGCCGGTTGACGACCAGCTTTCCGACGAAGAATTGGACATTTGGTCCCAGGATGCAGTCGCTGAACCGTCCAAGACGGAACCAATGCAGGGCAATTCCGAAAATACCGGTAACGACGTGTTCGACCCCCCCGAGCATTCCGAGGCGGAAGAGGGTGCGGTTGACGCATTCGAAACGACTGACGCCATGATCGATGTTTCGGAGACTGATGTTGAGGACGCGCCCGATGCAATGGCCGTTCCAGAGGTCGCCGATTCTGCCGATGACCCGGAGGTTGAGGCTGCCACGCAGGATACTCCGGCGCCGGTTTCTGACGTCGACACGGCCCAATCCCTGAGCGACAAGATCGCTGCGCTGGAAACCCTTATTGCGGGCCAGAACGAAGAGTGGGAACCCGACGACGCGGGCACCGATCCATATGCCGGCACCCAGGCGCCGTCGATGGAATGGGAAGATGCCGACGCGGCAGCGGACGGACCCACGCAACAGGTCGTGCACGACATCTACGAAGCCGACCCGGACCCGGAACCGGAACCGCAGATTTTCGCCACAGACGAAGATGTGCTGGACGAAGATGCGCTGCGCGATCTTGTCGCCGATATCGTACGCGAAGAACTGCAAGGCGCTTTAGGCGAACGGATCACGCGCAACGTGCGCAAACTGGTGCGGCGCGAAATCCACCGTGCGCTGGCCGCGCAGGACCTTGAGTAGCAACCGGGCGCGCGACGCCCACCGGATGTGAATACCCCTGCGCATTTATTGATTGGGGCGGCAGCCTTTGGGCGTCCAGCGGTGGCAAAGGTGCTTGTGGCAGCGTTCGTCGGCGCCATGTTGCCGGATCTGTCGCTGTATCTGCTGGCAGGGGCATCACTTTTTGTTCTGGGTATTCCGCCGCAGCACGTATTTGATGTGCTGTACTTTTCGGATCTGTGGCAAACCATCTTTGCCATCGACAATTCGTTCTTCGTGTGGGGCGCGCTGTTCGGGATCGCGGTGTGGCGCAGGGTTCCCTGGGCCATCGCCTTGACCGGCGCAGCCTTGCTGCACCTTGCGCTGGATATGCCGCTGCATCACGATGACGGACGCCCGCATTTCTGGCCGCTGAGCAGGTGGGTCTTTGAAAGCCCCGTCAGCTATTGGGATGTCAACCACGGTGCCGTGTGGGTGGCGCCGTTCGAAGCGGTGCTGGCGTTGGGCGCTGCGATTGTCCTGTGGCGGCGGCGGGTGCCGGTGTGGGCCGCGCTTTTCTGCTTGCCGCTGGTCGCGGCCGAGATCTGGATCGTGCGCCAGTGGCTGTTCTTTTTCGTCGACGCATGACGCCATGAAAAAACGCGCCCGAAGGGGCGCGCTTTTTCGTTCGGTATGTGGGTGCGGATCAGGCGGCTTCGGCCTGCTGCGCGGCGTTGCGACGCTCCGATTCCTCGCGGCTCAGCGCGACGGAGGTGCGGACACCTTTGCCCACGAATTCCATGAGACCCTCGACCACGCGCTCGTTGGGGTCGATGCCCGCACAGCTCAGCACTTCGCGCCCATCGCGCGACCGTGCCCAGCGGGCGATCTGTTCCGGACCGTTGCCATATTTCTTGTCGTCTGCGATGGCATCGTCCAGCGCAGCCAGTACCACGGCTGCGAAGAGTTTGCGTGCACGGTTGCCTTGTTCATTGTTAAAGGCAGTGCCGTCAACGAAATCTTTCATTCGTCGTCCTTCCTTTATTCTTGCTCTTGTGTTTCCGGCGTGGCGTTCCTTATGAAGCAACCGCGCCGATTCGGATACCCTGTTTTTGCATGGCTCCATTGCGCCTGGCGCATGGCTTGCTGCGGGTGCAGCACAGCATATCGTTGTCTTGCCGCCCGACTGTCCCCGAGATATAGGGGCGGTCACCTTATGATCAACCTTTTGCCATGGTTTTGCCACATGCCTAAAATCAACGGAAACGAGATTCGCCCGGGCAACGTGCTCGAGCACAACGGAGGCCTGTGGGCCGCCGTCAAGGTCGACCACGTCAAGCCCGGCAAGGGCGGCGCCTTTGCCCAGGTCGAGATGCGCAACCTGCGCAACGGGTCCAAGCTGAACGAACGCTTCCGCAGTGCCGACAAGGTCGAGCGGGTGCGGCTTGAACAGAAGGACCAGCAGTTCCTGTACGAAGACGACGGGATGCTGGTGTTCATGGACACAGACACCTACGAGCAAATCCAGTTGCCTTCGGAGCTTCTGGGCGACCGACGTCCCTTCCTGCAGGACGGCATGACCATCGTGGTGGAGTTTTATGAGTCCGAAGCGTTGAACGCGACGGTCCCGCAAAAGGTGATCTGCAAGATCGCAGAGACCGAGCCGGTTGTGAAAGGCCAGACAGCGGCCAACAGTTTCAAGCCCGCGATCCTGGACAACGGGGTCAAGGTGATGGTGCCGCCGTTTGTCGGCCCCGATGAAGACATCGTCGTGAACACCGAAACGATGGAATACTCCGAACGGGCGTAACCGTTTTCCGACGCGGAAAACGGATCGGAAAGCGACACGCTTTCCGGGGCGCGTCGCCTGCCGTTAGGTGTTGGAAAATCCGTGTCGGATTTTAGCCGGAAACTGCGTCAGTTTCCGGTCCGTGTGATGGTCGCATCGCCGGCCCGCATCTCGCCCGTGGCGCGGTCGAACCGCAGATACGCCATAGCCAGATCGCCCGCCCGGCTCAGCAGCGTTCCCGCAGGCTTGCCATCTGCGGTGATCTCGGTGCCTGGCGCGGCATCGCCATGAACCGCAACCTGTGCCAGTCCCTTGCGCAGGGTGGTCTTGTGCTTCATCCGGGCCGTCACTTCCTGACCGACGTAACAGCCTTTGCGGAAATCGACCCCGTTCAAGGCCTCGAACCGGGCTTCGAGGATATAGGTCTCGGGCGTCAGTTCCACCCCCGTTTCCGGCACCATGTGCGCCACGCGAAGCGCGGTCCAATCAATGTCGTCTGGTTGAACCGGTATCTCGCGGAAGGCGCGCCAGCCTAGGTCGGGGTGCCGTGGATCGGCAAAGCCATCGACTGGCGCAGGTCCCAGCCCGCGATGCACGTGCAACCCGCTGTCGCCGATCTCGACCGCGGCGCGCAGTTTGTACATCGCCAACCGCTGCTGCAGCATCGGAGCCAGATCGGCCGCCACATCCAGCAGGATGTCATCTCCGTCTGCGGCCATGAAGAAGTCAGCCATATACTTGCCCTGGGGCGTCAGCAGCGCGGCATAGACAAGGCCCTGGTCCACCTTGTCCACATCATTGGTCACCAGCCCTTGCAGAAAGGGGCGGACATCAGCACCACTCAGGCGCAGAACATGACGGTCGGACATCGGGCTTTCCCTTTTCCAGCGGACCCACGTCATATAACAGCGCGACAGCGATGCAAAAGAGGCCCCGCACATGCCAGTCCCGATTTCCGTGATCGTGCCGACCCTGAATGCAGGTCGCAGCTTGCCCGGATGCCTGGCCGCCTTGTTCGAGGGGCTGGATGCCGGTCTGATCACGGAACTGATCGTCACCGATGCCGGGTCCGATGACGAGACGTGCGCGGTGGCGGATGAATGGGGGGCGAACATCGTGACCGGCGCACCGTCGCGTGGCGGACAATTGCAGCGCGGCTGTGCGGCAGCGCGCGGCGAATGGCTTTTGATCCTGCATGCCGACACCCAACTTGCCCCGGGCTGGAGCGACGCGGTGCGTGTCCATCTGGGGCAGGGCAAAGCCGGGTACTTTCATCTGTCGTTTGACCGGGGCGGTCGGGTGGTGGCGTGCTGGGCGAACCTGCGATCACGGCTGTTCGGCTTGCCTTATGGGGACCAGGGACTGTTGGTTCCGCGCCGTTTGTACAACCGCGTTGGCGGATATCCCGACATTCCGCTGATGGAAGATGTGGCGCTGGCCCGTGCTTTGCGCGGTCAACTGAAGCCACTGGACGCAGTCGCGGTGACCAGTGCCGACAAATATCGCCGACAGGGATGGCTGCGCCGGGGCACGCGCAACCTGTGGACGCTTGCGCGTTTTTTTGCGGGCACGGATCCCGAAACGCTGGCCGCCGCATACAGGCGCGCCCGCTGAGGTTCAGCCGAACAAGCGCCGTTTCAGCCGTGCCACCAGACCAAGCCCGCCATTGCCGTCCTTTGGTGCGGCGCTGGCTTCGAGTGCCCGTGTCACCGTGGTGTCGACCACCGTCTTGCCGTCCTGGAATTGCAGGCGGTACAGGTCCGCGTAGATGCCGCCGCGCTCCAGCAATTCCTCGTGCGTGCCGGTGTCCATCACCTTGCCGCGGTCCATCACCACGATCTTGTCCGCGCCGCGGATGGTCGAAAGCCGGTGGGCGATCACAAGCGTGGTGCGTCCGGCCGACAGCCGGTCAAGGGCTGTCTGAACCACCTGTTCGGACTGGGCGTCCAGGGCTGATGTCGCCTCGTCCAGCAGCAGGATGGGTGTGTTGCGCAACAGGGCGCGTGCGATCACCACCCGCTGGCGCTGCCCGCCCGACAGGGCGGAACCACGTGGCCCCACGGCCGTGTCCAGCCCGTCGGGCAGCTTATCGAGAAAGTCAGACACATGGGCCGCATCCAGCACGGCCTTCAGCTCATCGTCGCTGACATCTGTCCGCCCCAGCAGGATGTTTTCCCTTAGCGTTTCGTCAAACAGCAGCGCCTCTTGCGTGACGACCGAATACAGGCTCCGCAGGTCCTCGAGGCTCATCTCGGTCGTGGGCACGCCACCGATGCGCACGCTGCCGGATTGCGGATCCACCAGCCGGGTGAGCAGGTTGAAGATGGTGGACTTGCCCGCACCCGATGCCCCGACCAATGCCGTGGTCTGGCCCGGGGCGGCAGTCAGGCTGAGATCGCGCAGCACTTCGGTATCGCCGTAGTTCAACGTCACACCGTCCAGCGCGATATCGGGTGTGCCCGTGGGGGCCTTGGCCGGCGTTGCAGGCGATTGCAGCGCCAGTGGGGCGTCCAGCAATTCCTTGACCCGTTCGATGGCCGCGGCGGCCACCTGCCACAGGCCCGAAATCGCGCCCAGTCGCCGCATCGGATCAAAGGCCAGTCCCATGGCGGTAAAGAACGACATGAACTGGCCGATGGTCTTTTCGCCCGCGATGATCTCGGACCCGCCATACAGGATCACGGCCATGAACCCGACGCCCGAAATCAGGTCGACCATGGCCGGAATCGCCGCCCCGCCGAACGACGCACGCAGTTCCGTGCGGTTGAAGCGTTTGGTCAGGGTGCGGTACTGGTCGGATTGGTAGTCTTCGAGCGCATTCAGCTTGATCTGCACGATGCCGTGAAACACCTCGTCCAGGCGCGTGGCGAGATAGGCGCCAAGGTCCCTGGCGGACCGGGCATAGCGGCGCACATATCGCTGCGCCGCGGTGGCGGGCAGCACCAGGACCGGGATGCCTATGCAGGCCAGCAAGGCCCAGACCGGGTCCACGCTGATCGCGACCCCCAGCAGGATGAACAGGCCGATCAGGTCGCGCCCCGCGCCGGTGATGATCGCGCGCCAGACCTCGCCCACTGCGCCGACATCGCTTTGCACCCGCTGGATCAGGAAGCCGGGCGGGTACTGCTGGTGAAAGGCACCGTCCTGCAGCATCATCCGGTCCAGAAGATCATAGCGCAGCGCTGCCGCCGTCTTGAGCGCGACACGCGTCAGGATCACCTTTTGTGCGACCGACGATATGGCGCGCACCAGAAAAATCACGATGACCATCAGGCCGACCCAAAGCAGCATGGTGCTGTTGCCCGCCACGAACACGTCGTCGAACATGGGCTGCATCAGCCATGCCACGGCCCCCATCATGCCGCCTTCGAGCGCCATGAACAGCATCGCAAGCAGCATGAAGCCCGTATGCTGCCTGAGATACCGACGCCACAACCAGCGCAGCAGCAGGCCCGATGGCGCGGACGGGGTATCTTGGGGGGCGGGGTGGCTCACGTTTGGGCTGTGGGGCAGGGGCTGCCGCGCTCCGTTCCAGTGTTGGTCCCGACATGTAACGCGGGCGCACAGACGGGGCAAGCCGCAGCGCGGGATGTCCATGATTGACGCTGCGCCGCGTCGCGCTAGGGTGCGGGGTTCCGACGATCAGGAGTGCCCGCATGCCCGTTTCCCCCATCGCACGCCATGGCCGCGACTACCTTGCCATTCCCGGCCCTTCGGTGATGCCGGATGCCGTGCTGCAGGCGATGCACCGCGCGGCCCCGAATATCTACGAGGGCGCGCTGGTCGAGATGGCTGCCGGCATCGTGCCCGACCTGAGACGCGTGGCGCGCACCAGCGGAGACGTGGCGATGTATATCGGCAACGGCCACGCGGCGTGGGAGGCAGCACTGGCCAACACCGTCGCCCCCGGCGACCATGTGCTGGTCCCCGCCACGGGCCGCTTTGGTCATGGCTGGGCCGATATGGCCCTGGGCCTGGGGGCCGAAGCGCAGATCGTCGATTTCGGCAAGCACAGCCCCATCGACCCGGACCGCGTCGCTGATGCGCTGCGCGCCGACACCGGGCACCGGATCAAGGCCGTGCTGGCGGTGCATGTGGATACCTCGACCTCGATCCGCAACGACATCGCCGCGCTGCGGGCCGTGCTGGATGCAACGGGGCATCCGGCTCTGCTGATGGCGGACTGTATTGCGTCCTTGGGCTGTGACGTGTTCGAAATGGACGAATGGGGCGTCGATGTGATGGTGGCGGGCAGCCAAAAGGGGCTGATGGTGCCGCCGGGCATGTGCTTTGTCTTTTTCAGCGCCAAGGCGGCCGCGGTGCGTGCCGCGCTGCCGCGTGTGTCTCGCTATTGGGACTGGGCGCCGCGCGCCAACCCCGAAGAGTTCTATCAATACTGGAACGGCACCGCGCCCACACATCACCTTTACGGCCTGCGCACCGCGCTTGACATGATCCATGCCGAGGGATTGGAACAGGTCTGGCGCCGCCACGACCTGCTGGCCCGTGCCATCTGGGCCGCTTGCGATGCCTGGGCGGTCGAGGGCGGGCTGGAGATGAACGTGGCCGATCCCGCCCACCGTAGCACGGCCGTCACCTGCCTGCGCCTGCCGTCCCCCAACGGGGCTGCGTTGCGCGAATGGACGGAAACGCACTTGGGTCTGACGCTGGGCATCGGGCTGGGCATGGCCCCACCGGGCGATCCGGCCGCACTGGGCTATTTCCGGTTGGGTCACATGGGGCACGTGAACGGCCACATGATCATGGGCCTGCTGGGCGGGATCGAGACGGGAATGCGGGCGCTGGATATCCCGCACAAGAGCGGCGCGCTGGAGGCTGCGGCACAGGTGATTGCGGCGGGATGAGGGGGGCTGCTTTGCGGACTTTGCTGCCGTTCCTCAGAATTCCTGGAAGGTCTGCTTTCGGTCAAAACTTTGCCCGATTAGGTTGTATTGTGTCTCCAACCAAGACGGAGAGCGTTTTATGGACACACATTTTTTGGTCACGTCGGGAGCATTCGTTGCAACACCGGGCGAACTTGACGATGAACATGAAGACTACATCAATCCCGGTATCTATGCTCTAGCCTTCGCTGACTTTCTTGAGGCCGAGCTTGCGGAGCGCGGTTACCCCGTAAAGTTTCGCTGCCAGGAGGACTGGGGGCATTGGATAGAGTTGGAACATCAAGGAAAATTCACTCTTGCGGTTTGTTGCGCAAACACAGGAGAAGAAATTGATGGACAGGCTGAGCATCGCGTTTTCCTATCGCCAGACAAGCCTGTCATTCGAAAGTTCTTCAAGAAGATTGATGTTCGAAGCGATCTGGAAAAGCTTGGTGCTACACTCCGGGAAGTGTTGGAAAGTAATTCAGCAATCAAAAACGTTCGGGTCGAGAACGCGACCTAGTTATCTGACCGTAAGCTGCCACTCATTCACAACGCAGTATTCAGTTCTTTGGGCTCGAAGCGGCCATTGTGGGTCGCCCTAAATCTGCTTGCCCCGCCGTATCGACGCCTCGCGTCGGGCGGCGGTGTAGACCCTGATGCGGTCCAGCAGGTGGTTGACACCCAGCGCCAGCAGCAGTGCCGCGATCAGCCCCCAAATGGCCCAGATCGCGACCAGAACCCACGTGATGTTCACGCCAAACATCACGATACAGGCGTTGGTGTAATTCGGTGCGGTGCCCACGTTGCGGCTGTTCATGTGACCCTCTCAGCACTGATCCGAGAGTTACTATAGTGCGACATTCTGTCCTGTCAGCCCTTGGCATGCTCACTTTTTGCGGCGGACAGCGCCTGGGGCAGGGCCACGGCCAGCGCGTCCAGATCCGCGGGCGTGCCGCAGCTGATGCGGATGCAGCGGTTTTGCGGTGCGGCGAAGGGCATGCGCACGAAAATATCCCGGGCGATCAGTCCCTCCAGCACCGCCTTTGCAAATGTGCCGTCCCGCCCACAGTCGACGGCGACGAAATTCGCGGCCGAGGGGAGGGTGGTCAGCCCGTTTCGGGCTGCGATATCCTGGATCCGGGCGCGTGCTTTCCCGATCCTGTTCAGCACGTGCTGCATATGTGCCTGATCCTCAAGCGCCGCAAGTGCCCCCGCTTGGGCGGCACGGTTCATGCCGAAGTGATTGCGCACCTTGTTGAAGGCCGAGATCAGGTCCGGGTGACCGATGGCATAGCCCACGCGTGCACCGGCCAGCCCATAAACCTTGGAAAACGTCCGCATCCGGATCACCCGCGGGTCGTCTGCCGGGATGTCGGGTGCGGTGTTCGGCGGCGCGCAGTCGATATAGGCCTCGTCCAGCACCAACACCGTGCCATCGGGCAGATCGTGCAGCGCGGCCTGTAACGTCGCCCCGTCGTGCCACGTCCCCATCGGGTTGTCAGGATTGGCGAGGTAGACCAGCTTGGCCCCGACCTCTGCCGCTTTGGCGAACAGGGCTGCGGGGTCTTCGTGGTCATCCGTGTAGGGCACGGTATGCAGCGTGCCGCCATAACCCGCCACGTGGTAGTTGAAGGTGGGATAGGCCCCTAGCGATGTCACCACATGGTCGCCCGGGCCGACAAACAGCCGCACGAGATAGCCAAGCAGCCCGTCGATCCCTTCGCCCACCATGATGTTTGCAGGTTCGATCCCGTGATGCGCGGCCAGTGCCTGACGGAGGTCGTGATTTTCCGGGTCCCCGTATTTCCAGTGAACTGCTTGCGCCATGGCGGCGATGGCCTTGGGCGAGGGGCCGAATACGCTTTCATTCGCCCCGATCCGGGCTGCGAAAGCGCGGCCCCGGCTGCGCTCTTGCGCTTCGGGGCCGACAAAGGGAACAGAGGCGGGCAGGCTGGCGGCAAGCGGGGTCAGGCGGAACGTTGTCATGACGCATGGCTAGCGTGACCGTTGCTGCAGGGCAAGATTTGCGTCTGGCGCGCTTCATCCCCATGTTGAGAACGGTTCGCAGATGGAGGATACGACATGACGGGACTGAGCAGGCGCGGGTTTCTGGCTGCGGCGGCAGCGGCGGGCGCGGTGCGTGTGGCGCCGGGGCTGGCCGCGCGGTCGGGCGGGCGACGCATCCTGACGCTGGTCTACGACAAGGGGCTGGGCATGATGCGGGCCGTGGAACGTTTCGTGCCGTGATGCCCCGACGTTTCGCTGGTCTTGGGCCGCCGGATCGGCTTGGGTAAGCAGAAACGGAGGAACCCGCAATGACCGACCGCGTGACCGTCACCTATGACAACCACATCGCCCATGTGGAACTGACCCGCGCCGACAAGATGAACGCCGTGGATCAGGCCATGATTGACGCTGTGATTGCAGCCGGGAACGAGGTCGCGGCATCTGATGCGCGGGTCTGTGTGATTTCGGGGCAGGGCAAGGGGTTCTGCGCCGGCATCGACATCGGGGGCCTTGGCGCGATGATCGGCAAGGACCCGAATGACCTTTTGATGCCGCGAACACACGGGGATGGTACCACGAACCAGTGGCAGGAGGTGGCCATGGTCTGGACCCGGTGCCCGATGCCGGTGATCGCGGCGGTGCATGGGGTATGCTACGGCGCAGGGCTGCAACTGGCGCTGGGCGCAGACATCCGGATTGCCGCGCCGGATGCGCGCTTTGCCGTGATGGAGATGAAGTGGGGCATCGTGCCCGATATGGGTGGGATGGTGCTGTTGCCGCGGCTGGTGCGGGGCGACGTGTTGCGCCGTCTGACCTATACCGCGGAGCCGGTCGAGGCCGAACAGGCGCGGGACTGGGGCCTTGTGACTGAACTGGCGGACGATCCGCTGGCAGCGGCGATGGACCTCGCAGGTGCGCTGACCCTGAAATCCCCGGCCGCTTTGCGCGCGGCCAAGGCGTTGATCGGCCATGCGGAGCGGCATGACCCCGAAGACGTGCTGCTGGAGGAGAGTAGGGCGCAGGCGGGGCTGATGGGCACGCCCGAGCAAATGGAGGTGGTGGCCGCCACCTTTGCCAAGCGCGCGCCGGTGTTCAAGTGATCCTGCGGACGCGCTGACGCGCGGCGCGACCTGTTTTGGTGAATGAGGGGCGCTGCCCCTCAAACTCCCCGGGATATTTCCGGCCAGAAGAAGGTATCAGAGCTCTTTGAGGCGGGTCAGGGCCTGTTCGATTTTCTGTTCCTCTTCCTCGCGTGCGGCGAGGTTGGCTTTGGTTTCCTCTACAACCTCTTCGGGCGCGCTTTCGGCGAATTTGGGGTTTTTGAGGCGTCCCCGCAGGCCGCCCAGTTCCTTGGCGAGTTTGCCGAGGGTTTTTTCCAGCCGCGCGATTTCTTCGCTTACGTCGATGACATCCGCCAGGGGCAGACCGAAGGTGCCGCCGGAGATAGCGAGCGCGACGGTGCCTTTGGGGAAGTCATCGACCTCTGTGAGGGACTCGAGCCGGGCGAAGCGGTGGACCAGCGCCTTGTTGCGTTTGTAGGCGGCCTTGGCTTGCGGCTCGAACCCTTTGACGACGCAAGGGATATGGGCACCCGCGTTCACGTGCATCTGGGCGCGGGCGGAGCGGATGGCTTCGATCAGTTTGATCACCCAGTTCAGTTCCGCGTCGGCGTCCGTGTCGATCAGTTCGGCGCCGTAGGTTGGCCAATCGGCATGAATCAGGCGTTTCGGGCGGTTCTTTTGCTGCCAAAGCTCTTCGGTGATGAAGGGCATGATCGGGTGCAGCAGGATCAGGCATTGGTCGAGTGCCCAGGCGTAGGTGGCCTTGGTTTCTTCGATCTCCTCCGGGGTGCCTTCGTCGAAGATGGGTTTGGTGAATTCGAGGTACCAGTCGCAGAAGGTGTTCCAGGTGAAGGCGTAGAGCGCGCTGGCCGCGTCGTTGAAACGGTAGTCGGTCAGGGCCTGGTCGACGGTTTCGCGGGTTTTGGCGATTTCGCCTTTGATCCAGCGGTTGAGCGGGTGTTTGGTGGCTGGGATGGCGTCGGAGTGGGGCACGTCGAATGTCCCGCGCATCTCGCCGTAGCTGGCGGCGTTCCAGAGCTTGGTGCCGAAGTTGCGGTAGCCCGCGATACGCTGGGTGTCGAGTTTGAGCGTGCCGCCGAGGCTCGCCATGGCGGCGGAGGAGAAGCGCAGGGCGTCGGCCCCGTATTCCTCGATCAAGTCGAGCGGGTCCATGACGTTGCCGGTGGACTTCTACCTCCACGGCCTTGTCCGCGACGCCAAGGGCAAGAAGATGTCGAAGTCGACCGGCAACGTCATGGACCCGCTCGATTT
>JBCBFX010000094.1:0-14531 GCA_038527345.1 Pseudomonadota bacterium
CATCACGTCACACAGCACGAGCCGCCCCTCGGCATCGGTGTTGATCACCTCGACCGTGTCGCCCTTCATCGTGGCAACCACGTCACCGGGCCGGGTTGCGGTGCCAGAGGGCATGTTTTCCACCAGACCGACCAGACCGACCACATTGGCCTTGGCCTTGCGCAGGGCCAGCGCCTTCATCACGCCGGACACGACGCCTGCGCCGCCCATGTCCATGGTCATGTCTTCCATGCCGCCCGCGGGTTTCAGGCTGATGCCGCCGGTGTCGAATACCACGCCCTTGCCGATCAGTGCCAGCGGGGCGGCGTCCTTGTCGCCGCCGTTCCACTGCATCACCACCACCTTGGACGGGCTGTCGGACCCCTGCCCCACGGACAAAAGCGAGCGCATGCCCAGCTTCTCAAGCTCCTTTTCCTCGAGCACCTCGACCGTGAGGCCGATGGACTTGAGCGCATCCAGCCGGTTGGCAAAGTCGGTGGTGGTCAGCACGTTGGCTGGTTCGTTGGTCAGATCACGGGTGAAATGCGCGCCGTCCGCCACCGCCAGCAGCGGGGCGGCCGCCGATTCCATGTCGTCGGGTTTCGAGCACATGACAGTCACGCCCTCGCGGGCCTCGTCCTCCGCCGTCTTGTGGGTATCAAAGCGGTAATCACGCATGGCAAATCCAAAGATGATCTCGGGCGCGCGGCGCGCGCTGTCGAGCGCCAGCAGCACCGGGCCGCTGCCGCGCAGCTTGGCCAGGGCCGCACCGGCCTTGCGCGCATCCGCAACGCTGTGGTTGCGCGCCAGGCAGATCACGTCGACCGCCTCGGCCGTCATGCCCGCAGGCCAGGACAATGCCGTCACCTGCCCCGGCTTCACCTTGGCAAAGCGATCACTGTCGACAAACCGCTGCACCGCCCCCTTGGACAACCGGTTCACCCGGCGCGCCGATTGTTCCAGCTTGCCCTCGGGCGTCACGATCACCGCCACACGGCCTGTCTGGGTGGCGAACGCCGCCGTATCCGTGGCTGCAAACGTGAAGGGGGTCAGTGATGTCATCGGGGTCCTCGCTGGGGCAATTTCTGTTGTGGCCCAAGACCTAGCCCGCACCGCGACCCGATACCAGCCATCACACGCGGTTTAGGAGGTTTTCCCCGACCGCCCCATGGGGTAGCTTGCGGCAACGACGCTGCCGCGCAACACCCGGAACCACCGGACCGAAGGGGGACACCTTGGCCAGATTCGACCGCTATATGCTGTCGCAATTGCTTGTGTTCTTTGGCTTTTTCGCGCTTGTTCTGGTGGCTGTGTTCTGGATCAACCGCGCGGTCCAGCTGTTTGACCGGCTGATCGGGGACGGGCAGACAGCGCTGGTGTTTCTGGAATTCACCGCACTGGGCCTGCCGCGCCTGATCACCACTGTGCTGCCCATCGCCACCTTTGCCGCCGCGATCTATGTCACCAATCGGCTGAACAACGAAAGCGAGCTGACGGTGATGATGTCCACCGGTTCGTCCCCGTGGCGGCTGGCGCGGCCCGCGTTCGTCTTTGGCCTGGTTTCGGCGCTGATGATGTCGGTGCTGTCCCACGTGCTGGTGCCCAGTGCCACCGCACAGCTTAGCGAACGCGAGGCCGAGATATCCCAGAACATCGCCGGGCGCCTGCTGACCGAAGGCACGTTTCTGAGCCCGGTGCGCGGCATCACCTTCTACACCCGCGCGGTGGACGACGACGGCGTGCTGCGCGACGTCTTTGTGGCCGACCGGCGCGATCCGGAGGTGCGGATGATCTATACCGCAGCCGAGGCGTATCTGGTGCGCAGCACCGTCGGCACCTCGCTGATCATGGTGGACGGCCTGGCGCAGCGGCTCATGCCCGACACGCGCGAACTGTCGACGGCAAAGTTCCAGGACCTGTCCTTTGACATCACGCCGCTGATGCAGTCGGCCGGCCCGGTCGCCACTGCCCTGACCCACCGCATGACCTTTGGCCTGATGCGGGACTGGAACACCATCGCCGAAACGCACGGCACCACGGCCGGGGTCGTCGCCGAAGAGGTCCACAGCCGCTTTGCCCGCGCGGCTTTCTGCATCGTCACCGCCCTGATCGGCTTTGCCACGTTGCTGGTCGGCGGCTATTCGCGCTTTGGGGTCTGGCGCGAGATCGTGATCGCGTTCCTGCTGCTGATCCTGCTGGACGGATCGCGCAGCACCCTGACCGACCCCGTGCTGCAGGATGCCAGCCGCTGGCCCATCCTGTACCTGCCATCGGCGGTGGGTGCGCTGATCGTTCTGGCACTGCTCTGGAGCGCCTCGCACCCCGGCTGGGCGCGCCGCCTGAGCAGGTCGAGGGCCGCGACATGATCCTGCACCTTTATTTCGCCCGACGTTTCATCCAGGCCGTGCTGATCGTGACAGCTGTTCTGCTGGCGGTGGTGGTGCTGGTGGATCTGATCGACCAGACCCGCAAATTCTCGGATGTCGGCATCACCTTTGCCCAGACGCTGGGTCTGACGGTGCTGAGCGTGCCCGAGACCCTGAACGAGGTGCTGCCGCTGATCATGATCATGGCGACGATCGGCCTGTTCGTGTCGCTGGCGCGCAGTTCGGAACTGGTGGTGACGCGGGCGGCGGGCCGGTCCGCCCTGCGCGCGCTGGTGTCGCCCATCATCGTGGCGCTGCTGATCGGTGCCTTTGCCACCACCACGCTGGGCCCCATCGTGGCCGCCACCACCAAGCGCTATGCCGAGATTGCCGAAACCTACCGCTCGGGCGGGGCATCGGCCTTTGTCGTGTCCGAGGACGGGCTGTGGCTGCGCCAGGGCGGCCGCCAGGGACAGACGGTGATCCGGGCGGCACGGTCCAACGCCGATGCCTCGGTGCTGTATGACGTGACCTTTGTCGCCTATGCCCCCGGCGGCGGTCCGGTGCGCCGGATCGAGGCGGCCAGTGCCGCGCTGCAACCCGGGGCATGGTCACTGCGCCAGGCCAAGGTCTGGCCCCTCGTCACCGGCCTGAACCCCGAGGCGACAGCGGTCGAGCACGATGTGCTCGAGGTGCCGTCGACCCTGACGCTGGACCGGATCCGCGAAAGCCTGGGCACGCCCGCCGGCGTGTCGATCTGGGACATGACCGAGTTCATCGCGCAACTGGAACAGGCCGGCTTTTCCGCACGCCGGCACCATGTCTGGTTCCAGTCGGAACTGACGCGGCCGATCTTTCTGATGGGTATGGTTCTGGTTGCCGCAGCCTTTACGATGCGCCATACCCGTTTCGGGGGGGTCGGCATGGCGGTGCTGGCCGCGGTGCTGCTGGGGTTTGCGTTGTATTTCATTCGCAGCTTTGCCCAGATCCTGGGCGAAAACGGACAGATACCGGTCATGCTGGCGGCATGGGCGCCCCCGGTGGCGTCGATCCTGCTGGCGCTTGGGCTTTTGTTGCAGGCCGAAGATGGCTAGGGCCGTGGCCCGCATAGCTGCCCTGGCCCTGTTGCTGTGGGCCATGCTGGCCGTGACCATCCAGGCACAGGTTTCGGACACGGACCCGGCGCAGCCCGCGGTGCTGGTCGCTGACCAGATCGAAATCACGACCGATCGCCGCCTGATCGCACGCGGCAACGTCGAGGCGTTTCAGGGCGACGTGCGGTTGACGGCTCAGTCCATCACTTATGACCCGGACACCGAGACCCTGACAATCACCGGCCCGATCACGATCACGGACGGGCCGACGATCACCGTGCTTGCCGATCAGGCCGAACTGGACCGCGACCTGCGGAACGGTCTGCTGACCGGTGCACGGCTGGTGCTGAACGACCAGTTGCAATTGGCGGCGGTACAGATGAACCGGGTGGGCGGGCGTTATACCCAGTTATACAAGACCGCCGTCACCTCGTGCCGGATCTGCGAAGGCGACCCCAGCCCGCCGCTGTGGCAGATCCGGGCCCAACGTGTGGTGCATGACCAGCAGGCGCAACAGCTGTATTTCGATCAGGCGCAGTTGCGTGTGCGCGGCGTGCCGATCCTGTACCTGCCCCGGCTGCGCCTGCCCGATCCCACGCTGGACCGCGCCAGCGGCTTCCTGATCCCGGAAATCCGGTCGGATTCGCGGCTGGGGACAGGGGTAAAGGTGCCCTATTTCATCCGGTGGGGCGATCACCGGGACCTGACGCTGACGCCTTACATCTCGAACAACACCCGCACACTGGAATTCCGCTACCGCCAGGCGTTCCGGCGCGGCCGCATCGAATTTCAGGGCGCCGTATCGGACGACGACCTGCAACCCGATGACAGTCGCGGATACCTGTTTGGCGCGGGAGAGTTCGTGCTGCGACGCGATTTCCGCCTGCAATTCGATATCGAGGCAACCTCGGACGACGCCTATCTGTCGGACTATGACTATTCGCGCAAGGACAGGCTCGACAGCGAAATTCGCATCAGCCGCGCGCGGCGGGACGAATACATCCAGCTCAGTTACATCAACTTCAAGACGTTGCGGGATGACGAGGATGACGACCTGTTGCCGTCGGACATTCTGGACGCGACCTACGAGCGGCGGTTTCACCCCGCAGGGCTGGGCGGCGAGGTTCGGCTGGCCGCACTGGCACGCACCCATCGCCGGCACTCCGGCGATCCGCTGGACGGGGATGGCGATGGTGTCGCGGACGGGCGCGACGTGTCACGGCTGACACTGGACGCCGAATGGCTGCGCAGCGGCGTCGTCGGCGGGTTGCACATGCAGTCGGTGCTGGGGGTCAGCGCCGACGCCTTTGACATCGAACAGGACGCCGTCTTTGGCGGCAGCGACAGCGAAGTCACGCCCAAGGCCGCGCTGACCTTTCGCTATCCGCTGGTGCGCCATGGCGCGGGCGGCGTGTCGCAG
Source organism: Pseudomonadota bacterium (assembly GCA_038527345.1). Classification (GTDB taxonomy): domain Bacteria; phylum Pseudomonadota; class Alphaproteobacteria; order Rhodobacterales; family Rhodobacteraceae; genus Tateyamaria. The sequence goes on from JBCBFX010000094.1 coordinate 4,860, forward strand.
ATCATCGAACCCGTGGTGCAACTGGCCTGGGTTGGGGGCGACGGCCTGAACGTGCCGAACGAGGAAAGCACCCGCGTCGAATTCGACGAAGGCAACCTGCTGTCGCTGTCCCGCTTTCCGGCACCTGACCGGCGCGAACGCGGTTGGGCGGTGGCCTATGGCGGGACCTGGGCCCGGCTGGATCCCAATGGCTGGAATGCCCGGCTGACGCTGGGCCATATCGTCCGGGAACAGATCCCGACGGATTTTGCCCCGACCACCGGGCTGCGGGACACGTCCTCGGACGTTCTGGTGGCGGGACAGCTGAAATTCGCGGGCGGGCTGTCGGTCACGGGGCGCGCGATCCTCGACGAGAATTTCGACGTCAGCAAGGCGGAGTTCCGCAGCGCATGGCGCAACGCGCGTCTGGACCTGGGCGGCAGCTACGTCTTTCTGGACGACGACGTTGCCGCCGACCGCCCCGATCCGATCAACGAACTGACCTTTGACGGCGGCTACAAGATCGACGATTTCTGGACCGCGAACCTTGATATGCGTTACGACCTGACCGATGGACGTGCGGCCACGGCACGGGCTGCGCTGGCCTATACGAACGAATGCGTGACCATCGCCGCGTCGATCACACGGCGCTTTGCAGACTCGACAACGGTTGAGCCGTCGACAAATCTAGGGTTTACAGTGTCACTCAGAGGGTTCTCCGCCACGGCAGGCGGGCAAACCCAAACACGATCATGCGGAAAGCAGGCAAAATGAGCGGTAGATACCTGAAACACCTGGCACACACCCTGGCGCTGGCGGGCGCGCTTGTGATCGGCGGCGGCGCGCCTGCGGCGTGGGCCCAGAACCCCTTTGCCCCGGTCGCACAGGTCGACGAGGCGCTGATCACCGAATTCGAGATCGAACAGCGCAGCCGTTTTCTGCAAGTTCTGAACGCGCCGGGTTCGGACCGGCAAAGCGTGTTGCAGGCGCTGGTGCAGGATCGCCTGCGGCTTGCGGCCACGGCCCAGGTCGGCATCACGCTGACCGATGACGCGTTGCAGGCCGGACTTGCCGAGTTCGCCGCCCGCGCCAACCTCACAACCGAGGAATTCGTCAAGGGCCTCGAAAGCGCGGGCATCGCGCGCGAAACCTTTCGCGACTTCGTGGCGACACAGCTGATCTGGCGCGACTATATCCGCGCCCGCTACGGGTCGCGTGTCCAGATCACCGAAGACCAGATCGACCGCGCGGTTTCATCCATCGGCAACGCCACCGGGATCGAGGTGCTGGTGAGCGAAATCATCATCCCCGCCCCGCCGCAACGGGCCGCTGCCGTTCTGGAACAGGCCGAGCGCATCGCGCAATCCACGTCCGAGGCCGAGTTTTCCGGCTTTGCCCGCCGCTTTTCGGCCACCGCATCGCGTGGCGCCGGTGGGCGCTTGCCATGGACCCCGATCACCGACCTGCCGTCCAGCCTGCGGCCCCTGCTGCTGGCGCTGGGGCCGGGCGAGGTGACCCAGCCGCTGCCGATCCCGAACGCGGTGGCCCTGTTCCAGTTGCGCGACATTCGCGAAACCGGTGCACCTGCGCGCGCGTATTCCGCCATCGAATATGCCGCCTACTACATCAACGGCGGCCGGTCGCCCGAAGCGCTCGCCATCGCCCGCGACATTCGCGCCAATGTGGACCGCTGCGACGACCTGTACGGCATTGCCAAGGGCAAGCCGGAATCCGTGCTGGACCGCGGCAGCCTGCCCCCCGAGGAAATCCCCGACGACATCGCCATCGAACTGGCGAAGCTTGATCCGGGCGAAGTGTCCACGACCCTGACCCGCGCGGGGGGAAACACGCTGGTGTTCCTGATGCTGTGTGGCCGCACGCCTGCGCTGGAAGAGGATCAGACCATCGACCGCGAAGCCGTTGCCGCACAACTGCGCAACCAGCGTCTGAACGCGTTTTCCGAAAACCTGCTGGCCGAGCTCGAGGCCGAGGCGAAGATCACCTATTTCGAATGATCCGGCCCGTCGCGATCACCTGCGGCGAGCCTGCGGGGATCGGACCCGAGGTGGCGGTGCGTGCCTGGGCCGCGCTGCGCGAAACGGTGCCGATGTTCTGGATCGGGGATCCACGCCACCTGCCCCGGGACACGCCGTGGCACCTGATACCGGACCCGGCCACCGCCGCCACCGTCTGTGCCAACGCCTTGCCGGTGCTTGAAAACCCCTTTGCCGCGCCCGCCAGCCCCGGCACACCCGATCCGGCCAATGCGCAGGGTGTGATCGACGTCATTGCACGCGGCGTCGACCTGGTGCAGCGCGGTACGGCGCGGGCCCTGTGCACCGCGCCCATACACAAAAAGGCGCTGCTGGACGGCGCAGGCTTTGCCCATCCGGGTCACACCGAATACCTGCAGGCGCTGACAGGCGCGCCGCGTGCGGTCATGATGCTGGCCTCGGACCAGTTGCGGGTGGTGCCCACCACCATCCACATCGCGCTACAGGACGTACCGCAGGCGCTGACACCTGAATTGCTGGCCGACACGGTGCGGATCACCGACCGGGCGTTGCGGGACCAGTTCGCCGTCGACACGCCGCGCCTTGTGGTGGCCGGTCTGAACCCCCACGCGGGCGAAGGCGGGGCCATGGGGCGGCAGGAACTGGACTGGATCAGCGACACGGTGCAGGCGCTGGCCCGTGAGGGGCTGAACGTGACCGGGCCGTGGCCCGCCGACACGATGTTTCACGCCGCCGCCCGCGCCCGCTATGACGCGGCGATTGCGATGTATCACGATCAGGCCCTGATCCCGATCAAGACGCTGGATTTCGACCGGGGGGTCAATGTCACGCTGGGCCTGCCCATCGTGCGCACGTCGCCGGATCACGGAACCGCGTTCGACATTGCGGGCACCGGACAGGCCAACCCCACCAGCATGATCGAGGCGATCAGGCTGGCCGCCAGCCTGCGCGCCCCATGAGCGGTATTGATGCGCTTCCCCCCCTGCGCGAGGTCATCGCGACCCACGGGTTGAGCGCGCGCAAGGCGTTGGGGCAGAATTTCCTGCTGGACCTGAACCTGACGGCCAAGATTGCGCGGCAGGCCGGCGACCTGACGGAATGCGACGTGCTTGAGATCGGCCCCGGCCCCGGTGGCCTGACCCGTGGCCTGCTGGCCGAGGGCGCGCGCCACGTGCTGGCCATCGAAAAGGACGCGCGCTGCCTGCCTGCCCTCGCCGAGATCGCCGCCGCCTATCCGGGCCGGTTGACCGTGGTCGAAGGTGACGCGCTGAAGATCGACCCGCTGCAACACCTGACCCCGCCCATCCGGGTGGCCGCCAACCTGCCCTACAACGTCGGCACCGAATTGCTGGTGCGTTGGCTGACGCCACCGGACTGGCCGCCGTTCTGGCAATCGCTGACGCTGATGTTCCAGCGCGAAGTGGCCGAGCGGATCGTGGCGCAACCGGGGTCCAAGGCCTATGGCCGCCTGGCGGTGCTGGCACAGTGGCGGGCGGACGCGCGGATTGCGCTGTCACTGCCGCCGGGGGCGTTCGTGCCGCCGCCCAAGGTGTCCAGCGCGGTGGTCCACCTGACCGCCCTGCCCGCCCCCCGATTCGAGGCCGACGCACAGGTGCTGAGCCGGGTCGTCGCAGCCGCCTTCAACCAGCGGCGCAAGATGCTGCGGGCAGCACTCAAGGGCATCACCCCGGATATCGAGGATCGCCTGCGGACCGCAGGCATTGCGCCGACGGACCGCGCCGAACAGGTGTCGCTGGAAGCGTTCTGTGCCCTGGCGCGGGCCGTCGCATCGGGTTGACAGGGCGCGTGGGCGCGCGGCACGTTTGAACGTGCATTTCCAGAACGGATCACATTCATGGATATCGACGTAGCCGGCGACGTCACCGGCCAGATTTCGGATTGCATCAAGACCCTGTTGCAGGTCGGCTTTGACGCTTCGGCATTCGAGACGGCAAAATGGGCAGGCGTGGCCTGCCTGATTGCGCTGGCACTCAGCGCCGCGCTCACCTTTGTCTTTCGCCTGCGGCGGGATGCCGACGTGCTGCCGCCCGTGACCGAAAGCCAGTTCCGCTGGCTGCTTTATGTGGGGGCCATATTGATCGCGCTGCCGGTCGTGGCCAAGATCACGACCGACAACACCCAGATCAGCTTTGCCTCCTCCGATCGCAGCTTTGCCCAGCAAACCTGCCGGGATCAGGCGCAGGCCTTTGCACAACAGGCAGAGATCGGCGGGCTCGAGGCCAAGGTGACGGTGCTGCAGGACAGCGTGAACGCCCTGCGGGCGCGTGTCGATCAGGGCCCCGGCGTTGAACCCGGGACCGGACCCGATGTCGGAGACCCCCTCGCGATGGTCGAAACGCAAATAGTCCCCGAAATCCTTGGCGTGCCGGTGTCGATCTATTACCGCAGCGCGCGGGCAGACATGGCAGACGAGGTGCGCACCATCCTGAGCGATGCAGGTGCCGGGGTGGCGGCACGCAGTTCGGACCTGTCCGAAACGTCACGGGCCGACACGGCGCTGGCCGGCGAAATCTATGTGCTGGCGGATCCGCGCGCGGGCGATGCGCCCGGCGCCATCAGCGACGTGCTGGAAAGAAACGGGATCACGGTTCAAAACATCACGAACGTCGCGCGGCTGTCCGGCACACCGGTGCAGATCCTGTTGTACTGAATTGTTGCGCTATTCGGCGGCTTCGGGCGCCGAACCGCCGTTCGGCGACGGATCAGCCGGAGCGTCGGCAGGTGCCTCCGCCTTGTCGGAGCGTGGCTTGCGGGTCCGGCTGCGCGGCTTGGGTTTGGGCTTGGGCTGGCTTTCCGGTGTTTCCACCAGACCGCTGTCGCCGTCGCCGTCCACCACGTCGGGTTGCGGGGCCGATGCGGGATCGCTGCCTGCCGCCGACTCCTGTTCCTGACGCTGCGCGCGTTCACGGTCGCGCTCGGCCTGGCGTTCGCGGTTCTGCCGCTCCTGCTCTTCGCGTTTTGCGTCAATTTCGCGTTGGGCTTCGGCCAGCATCCGCAGATAATGCTCTGCGTGCTGCTGAAAGTTCTCGGTGGCGACCCGGTCACCGCTCAGCTGGGCGTCGCGGGCCAGTTGGTTGTACTTGTCGATGATCTGCTGGGGGGTGCCACGCACCTTCCCCTCGGGGCCCGAGCTGTCAAAGACGCGGTTGACGACGTTTCCGCCGCCACCGCCACCACCACGATTGCGATTGCCCTTGGACCTGGAGCGTGATCTCGAAGATTTCATGTATTCAGCAGCTTTCCGGCGTATCTTGTGATCGCCCGCGGCGCACAGCTTGTGCCATCAACGGGGTCGGCGATCTTTGGGATGGGACACAAGGGTTCGGCAATGGCCGGTCCACCTGCGACTAATACAGGACTAAACATGTCGGTGCGTCCGAAACAAGAGGAAAACCCGCATTTGCCGTATTTTTGAAGCCGCTACGCCGGATTCCGCGCAAGAAAAACACGGTCCTGACCGCCAAGGTCGGGCAGGATCGTCACTTCGCCCCACCCCTCCTGATCAAAGATGGCCGCCACATCCGGTCCCTGCCGGTGCCCGATTTCGCACAGCACGCGGCCTTGCGCTGTCAGAAAGCCCCCGGCGTGCGCCGCAATCAGGCGATAGGCACTCAGCCCGTCGCCCTCGTCCGTCAGCGCCAGGCGGGGTTCGTGATTGCGCACTTCGGGGTCCAGCGCCGCCATCTCGGACGCGGCGATATAGGGCGGGTTGGCCACGATCAGGTCAAAGCGCCCCCCGACCGCGTCGAACCAGTCACTGCGCAGCACCTGAAGCCGGTCCTGGACCATGTGAAGCACCGCGTTGGCACTGGCCTGCAAACAGGCGGCTTCGCTCAGGTCCACGCCGACCCCCTGTGCCGTGGCACGTTCGGCCAGTAGGGTGATCAGGATACAACCCGACCCGGTGCCAAGGTCCAGCACCCGGGCAAAATCCTCGGTCAGGGCGGCGTCGATCAGGGCCTCTGTCTCGGGGCGCGGGTCCAGCACGTCGCCGCTGATCTTGAAGGCGCGGCCATAGAATGCGCGTTCACCGATCAGGTGGCTGACCGGCACGCGCACGGCCCGCAGACTGATCAGCTGATCATAACGTTCCTCGATCTCGGGCGCGATGTCTTCGGGCGCGATCAGCGTCACGCGCGCCGCATCCACCTGCGCGGCATGGGCCAGAAGCAGGCGCGCATCGCGGGCCGGGTCGGGTACACCGGCGGCGCGCAGACGGGCGGTCGCCGCGCTCATGGCTTCGGCCGCGGTCATCCGTTCATCTCGGCCATCTGGCGGGCTTGCGCATCGGCGGTCAGAGCGTCGATCACCTCGTCCAGATCACCCTGCATCACCTGATCCAGTTTGTAGAGCGTCAGGTTGATGCGGTGATCCGTCATGCGGCCCTGCGGGAAGTTGTAGGTGCGGATGCGTTCGGACCGGTCGCCCGATCCCACCTGTGCCGCCCTGTCCGCGCTGCGTTCACTATCGACCCGGTTCCGTTCCAGATCATAAAGCCGCGCACGCAGCACCTGCATGGCCTTGTCGCGGTTGCGGTGCTGGGACTTTTCGCTGCTGGTGACGACAATGCCGGTGGGCAGGTGGGTGATGCGCACGGCACTGTCGGTTGTGTTCACGTGCTGCCCGCCCGCACCGGACGAGCGCATCGTGTCGATGCGGATGTCTTGCGCCGCAATCTCGATATCCACCTCTTCGGCCTCGGGCAGGACGGCCACGGTCGCGGCCGAGGTGTGGATGCGCCCGCCGCTTTCGGTGGTGGGGACACGCTGGACCCGGTGCACGCCGGATTCGTATTTCAGGCGGGCAAAAACATTCTGCCCGGTGATATGGGCCACCACCTCTTTCAGACCACCAAGTTCGGTCGCCTGTTCCTCGACGATGTCCACTTTCCAGCCCTGCGCCTCGGCATAGCGCTGGTACATGCGCAGCAGATCAGCGGCGAACAGCGCGGCCTCGTCCCCGCCCGTGCCGGGCCGTATTTCCAGCATCGCAGGGCGCGCATCGGCGGCATCCCTGGGCAACAGGGCCAGTTGCAGCGCCGCCTCTGCCGCAGGCAACGCCGCCTTGAGTTGCGGCAGCTCCTCTTGCGCCAGTTCCGCCATGTCGGGATCGTCCAGCATCAACTCGGCCTCGGCCATATCCGCCACGATCTGGTTGTAGGCCGCGATCTGCTCGACCACCGGCTTGAGGTCGGAATATTCCTTGGCCAGCGCCGCGATATCACCCGATCCATCGGCCATGGCGGCCTCAAGATACTGAAAGCGCTGGGTGATCTGGTGCAGTCGGTCTTCGGGGATCATGGATGCGGGTGTGCGGCAAGCCGACGCTTTGGTCAAGGGTCGGTTCATGTTAACATATACGCCATGGTACGCGCGTTTCTGATTTCACTCATGCTCGCCAGCCCTGCTTTGGCGGATGTCACTTCACCTTCCGGCAAGACGGTCGAATGCTACTGCACGGACAAGACCGGTTCGCGCATCGAACTGGGCCAGACGATCTGCATGCAGGTCGACGGGCGCATGTTCATGGCGCAATGCCAGATGTCGCTGAATTCGCCCATGTGGCGCGAAGTGCAGTCCGGCTGCCTATCCTCCGATCTCGGCAGCAGCCAGAAGCCCCTGCAACCGTTTGGCATTTACCCCCAGATCTGAGCGGCCAAACCGCAGGCGGGCATGCATCTTCAGCAGTCCGTCCGCGTATTCGACCGTGGTGTAGTCGGGAAACCCGACGACGGCGGTGCGGGTGACGTAGGTGATACGCCCCTCATCCACCGAACCAGCCAGAACAGTCGTACGCGGCAGGGCCAGCGCAGCAGCGTCGACGCGCGCCAGCGCCCCGGGGTCGGTCCTCAGCACCCTGATGGCACCGCCCGTCATGTCGCGGCTCGTCTCGGCCTCGATCGCGCTGTGCCACCGCACCGGATCCGATGGGGCGAGCCGCACGTAGCCAAACAGACCAACGACAAGGATGACTATTAAAACAATAATGTACATGACGATCCTCACCCGGTCTCAACCTTCATCCTGCCGAATACACTTTCGCCCGAGGCTGCCGCAGTTTCAGCGATATTTCACGCCCGGAAGGACGCACAGCAGCTCAAACAGGATATTGGCCCCCGTCAGCGCCGTGTTCCCGGATGTATCATAGGGCGGCGAGACTTCCACCAGATCGGCCCCCACCACATTCACCCCCTTGAGCGCACGGATCAGTTGCAGCGCCTGTGGCGTGGTCAGCCCGCCGATTTCCGGCGTGCCGGTGCCCGGGGCAAAGGCAGGGTCCAGACTGTCGATGTCAAAGGTCACATAGACCGGTGCGTCGCCGATATCGCGCCGGATCTCGGCCCCCAGCGATGACAGGTCCCGCCCCCACAGTTCAGGCGCGAGGAACTGCTGAAACCCCCAATCCGCCGCTTCGGTAAAGTCCTCTGCCGTGTAGCCCGTGCCGCGCAGCCCGATCTGGTACGTCTTCGCAGGCGTGATCAGCCCTTCTTCATAGGCACGGCGGAACACGGTGCCGTGGGTTTCGCGCTCTCCGAACATCTCGTCGTTGACATCGGCATGGGCATCCACGTGCACCAGCGCCACCGGACCATGCCGCCGCGCGATGGCACGCAGGATAGGCAGCGTGATGGAATGGTCTCCGCCAATGGCAAGGGGCATGGCATCTGACTTCAGGATTTCATCGTAACTGTCTGAAATTATGCGAAGACTGTTGGTCAGAGAAAAGGTGTTGATCGCCAGGTCTCCGATATCGGCCACCTGTAGGCTGTCAAAGGGCGCCGCCCCCGTCTGGATGTTGTAGGGCCGGATCATCGCGGATTCGCTGCGCACCTGCTTGGGTCCGAACCGCGTGCCCGACCGCCACGACGTGCCGATGTCCATGGGCACGCCCAGCACCGCCACATCCAGTCCCTTCAGTTCACTGACGGCAGGCAGCCGCATGAACGTCCCCGGCCCCGAAAACCGCGCGAGGTCATTGCCGCTGATCGGCTGGTTCTTAGACGCCACCGCGCATCCTCCATCCCAGAAGCTGACAGATCTCGACCGCCACATGCGCCCCCGCAATCGCCGTGGCCCCGCTGGTGTCGAATGGGGGCGACACCTCGACCACGTCACCGCCGCGGATGTTGACACCCGCCAGCCCCCGCAGCAACGCCGCCGCCTGGGCCGAGGACAACCCACCCCAGACCGGCGTGCCGGTGCCGGGGGCAAAGGCCGGGTCCAGACCATCGATATCGAAACTCAGGTATACGGGCCGGTCGCCGACGATTTCCCTGGCCCGGCATGCGGCCATGTCCGGCCCGATTCGGTGAAATTCGGGCGCGTCGATGATGTGGACGCCAAGCGTATCCGCATTGGTGGTGCGAATGCCGATCTGAACCGACGTTTCCGGATCCACGATGCCCGACTTCACCGCCTTGTAGAACATCGTGCCGTGATCCACGCGGGTCATGTCATCATCGGCCCAGGTGTCCGTATGGGCATCCACCTGGATCAGCGAAATGGGCCCGTATTTCTCGGCATAGGCCTTGAGGATCGGGAACGAGACATAATGATCCCCCCCCAACACGACACTTGCCGCGCCCGCCTCAAGTATCCCCCGGATATGCGCCGTCAGCGTATCGGGAAAGGCGGGGATGTCGGCATAGTCGAACGCC
>JBCBFX010000095.1:0-14478 GCA_038527345.1 Pseudomonadota bacterium
GTTCGGTCATTGCCCGTTGCTTGGTCTGCACCGATTGTGTCGCTGCAAGGTTCTTGCCCCCCTTGCCCACGGACGAAGAAATCTTTTTGGCCATATCACTGGTTCCCCTGGTCGGAGGCGGGACAAACCCGTTCTGTAAGTCTTCGTTTGATCAATCATGGGTCTCTGTATGCGCGTATCCTAGCATATTTCGCGTTCATCACCGAATCGCGCCGGACCCAACTGCTTGGGCTTTGTCCGCGCCAAACGCCCCCGCGACCCGCCCCCGCCAGACCATACCACCTTGCACCCCCTGCCCGCTCTGTCCTACATGGGCGCTGATCTAGACGAAGGAGTGCGCGCATGCGACGCGTCAAGCCAGAGGTTTGCATGTTGAACGTACCGGAGGTGTGCACATGAGACGCGTCGTCGTGACGGGCCTGGGCATCGTCTCGTCCATCGGAAACAACGCGGACGAGGTTCTGGCCTCGCTCAAGGCGGGCCGGTCGGGCATCGAATCCAGCGCTGAAATGGCCGAACACGGTTTTCGCAGCCAGATTGCAGGCACAATCGATATCGACCCGACCCAGCATGTGGACAAGCGCGCGTTGCGGTTCATGGGGCCGGGCGCGGCCTATGCCCATATCGCCATGGGTCAGGCCATAGCCGATGCTGGGCTGGAAGAGAGCGACATCGTCAACCCGCGCACCGGCCTTGTGGCCGGATCGGGTGGGCCATCGACCTCGGCCATGCTGACGGCGCACCAGGTGGTTCTGAAAACCGGCGCGACCAAGCGGATCGGGCCCTTTGCCGTGCCCAAGTGCATGTCCTCGACCATCAGCGCCAACCTGGCGACCGCCTACAAGATCAAGGGCATCAACTATTCCATCACGTCGGCCTGCTCGACCTCGCTGCACTGCATCGGCAATGCGGCCGAACAGATCATGCTGGGCAAGCAGGACGTGATGTTCGCGGGCGGCGGGGAAGAGCTGGACTGGACCCTGTCCTGTCTCTTTGACGCGATGGGTGCGATGTCGTCCAAGTACAACGACACGCCTGAAAAAGCGTCGCGCGCGTTTGACGCCGACCGCGATGGGTTCGTGATCTCGGGCGGCGGCGGCATGGTCGTGCTGGAAAGCCTTGAACACGCGCAGGCCCGTGGGGCCAGGATCTATGCCGAGGTGACCGGCTATGCCGCCACCTCGGACGGTCATGACATGGTGGCGCCCTCGGGCGAGGGCGGGCAACGCGCCATGGAACTGGCCCTGCAATCGCTGCCCGAAGGGCGCGAGGTGGGCTATATCAATGCCCACGGCACATCCACCCCCGTCGGCGACGTGGGCGAGGTCGAGGCCGTGCGCCGCGCGTTCGAGGGGCGCACTCAGCCCGTCGTCAGTTCAACCAAGTCGATGACGGGCCACGCGCAGGGTGCGGCAGGGGCGCTCGAGGCGGTGTTCAGCCTGCTGATGCTGGAGCATGATTTCATCACCCCGTCGATCAACGTCGACACACTGGACCCGGACCTGAACGCAGGGGAGATCGCGACCGCGCTGGTGGAAAACGCGGGCCTCGACAGCGTGATGACCAATTCATTCGGCTTCGGCGGCACCAACGGATCGATGATCCTTTCGAAATTTCACGGGTAAGATTTTCAGATGTCCAATGCGCTTGAGGGAAAACGCGGCCTGGTCATGGGCGTGGCCAATGACCGGTCCATCGCCTGGGGCATCGCCAGGGCCATGCACGCGGCCGGGGCCGAACTGGCCTTTACCTACCAGGGCGAGGCGTTCGGCAAGCGGCTCGAACCGCTGGCCGCACAGGTCGGGTCCGATTTCATGGTGGATGTGGACGTCACCGACGACGACAGTCTCGATACCGCCTTTGACGCGCTGGCCGCGCGCTGGCCCACCATCGACTTTGTGGTGCACGCCATTGCCTATTCCGACAAGTCCGAACTGACGGGCCGGTTCCTGAACACCAGCCGCGCCAATTTCAAGCATTCCATGGACGTCAGCGCCTACAGCTTCATCGAGGTGGCGCGGCGCGCGCATCCGATGATGATCGACAACGGCGGCACGCTGATGACGCTGACCTATCTCGGGTCGAACCGCGTTGTGCCCAACTACAACGTGATGGGTGTGGCCAAGGCCGCATTGGAATCGGCCACGCGCTATCTGGCCAATGACCTGGGCCCGGACGGTATACGCGTCAACGCCATCTCGCCCGGTCCGATGAAGACGCTGGCAGGCTCGGCCATCGCGGGTGCGCGCAAGACCTACAAGCACACCGACCAGAACGCCCCGATGCGATCCAACGCCACGCTCGAAGCGGTGGGCGGCACGGCTGTATACCTTGCCTCGGATGCGGGTGCCTGCACAACCGGAGAGATCATTCGTGTCGACGGGGGCTTTCACGTGCTGGGCATGCCCCAACCCGACCATCTTTAGGCGCCAGAATCGCCGGATTTTCCGGGTACGTGCAGGATATGGCACAGGTTGATTTCAGTCTGAACACACGCAAGGCACGCGTGCTTGAACGCCGCGCAGCCCGGGCGCGCCGGTCCAAGTGGCTGGGGCGGATGATCTTTTCCCTGCTCGGGATGGGGATGCTGATCGGTCTGCGCATGCACCCCGATATCGTCGAGGATATCGTGCGGCTGGCTCATGACGTGCCCCCGCGCACCCAACACGCCACCCTGTCGGCCCCGACCGAGGTCGAGGTGCGGCACATGCCCGGTGACCGGGTCCCAGTGCGGCGCGCGGGGTCTGTCGCGACCGACTGACGGGACGGTGGGCGGGGCGTCTTTGCGCCACGCGCAAAGAGCGTCCGACCGGCGGCCCGGATCAGGCCGCGTCGAACGACACCACTTCGATGGCGAATGTCAGGTCTTTTCCGGCCAGCGGATGATTGGCGTCCAGCGTGACCTCTTCCTCGGCGATGTCGACCACGGTGACCATCATGGCCTGCCCATCCGGCGTTTGCGTCTGCAATTGCAGACCCAACTCCAACGTGATCTCGTTCGGGATGGCGGACCGGGGCACGGCCTGGCGCATGCCCGGATTGATCGGGCCATAGGCATCCGCGCTTGGAACGGAAACGGTCTTTTTCTCACCGGTCGTCATGCCGGGCAGCGCCTGGTCCAACCCGGGAATGATCTGGCCCGACCCGACCACGAATTCCAGCGGATCGCGCCCTTCGGAGCTGTCGAATTCGGTCCCGTCCAGCAATGTGCCGGTATAGTGAATGCGCACCGTGTCGCCGCTTTTGATCTCTGTCATCGTCGCTGTCTCCCGCCTGGACCCACTGCCCGAAACGACAGATGCCACACCCTGCACCGCACCCCTTGGGGGGTAAAGCGGTATTCCGGCCTTTTCGCCGCGCGCGCCCCGTGCCAGTCTGCGCCGAAAGGAGCCGCGCATGCCCATCACCACCTGTGTTTTCGACGCCTATGGCACACTGTTTGACGTGGCCGCGGCTGCCCGGCAGGCCGCCACCGAACCGGACTTTGCCGCACTGGCCGACAGCTGGCCCGCGGTGGCCGAACACTGGCGCGCCAAACAGCTGCAATACACCTGGCTGCGCGCCATCACCGGCGCGCATACCGATTTCTGGCAGGTCACGCAGGACGGCCTCGACTGGGCATTGGAGAAAACCGGCCATGACGCAGACCCGGCCCTGCGGCAGCGTCTGCTTGCGCTTTACTGGGAGCTTCAGGCCTATCCCGAGGTTCCGGCCATGCTGCATGCCCTCAAGGCCGCAGGTCTGAACGCTGCGATCCTGTCCAACGGGTCGCCAGACATGTTGCAGGGCGCGGTCCAGTCGGCGGGACTGGAGGGGGTGCTGGACACCTGCCTGTCGGTGGAAAGCGTCGGCATCTTCAAACCCGATGCGCGGGTCTATGACCTGGTGGGCCAGCATTTCGGATGCGACCGGGATGCGGTGCTGTTCGTGTCCTCGAACGGCTGGGACGCCGCTGGTGCCGCCGGCTACGGTTTCACCACCGCCTGGGTCAACCGCGCGGGGGAACCGGTGGACCGGCTGCCATGGACGCCGCAACATATCCTGTCGGACCTGACCGGCATCCCGGCGCTGGCGGGGGTATGATGCCGCATTTCACCACGTCCGACGGGCTGGGCCTGCACTTCACCGACGATGGCGTGGGCCTGCCACTGCTTTGCCTCGCGGGGCTGACGCGCACGGGGCAGGATTTCCAGTATGTCCGACCGCACCTGCCGCCCTGCCGGGTGATCACGCTGGACTATCGCGGTCGGGGCCAGTCGGATTGGGACGCGGACTGGCAGAACTACGCCCTGCCCATCGAGGTGCGGGACGTGATGGAGTTGATGGACCATCTGTCACTTGGCTCTGTTGCGATCCTTGGCACATCGCGCGGCGGGCTGAACGCCATGGGATTGGCCGCCGCCACACCCGACCGGGTGATTGGTGCGTGCCTCAACGATGTCGGCCCCGAGATCGACCCGGACGGGCTGACGGCCATCATGACATATCTCGGGCGCAAACCGTCTGCCCGCACTTTCGAAGAGGTTGCCGCCGCCCTGCCCTACGCCCTTGCCGGGTTCGACAACGTCCCGCCCGAACGCTGGATGCAAGAGGCGCGCACCCATTTCATCGACACCGGCGACGGGCTGGACATCACCTATGATCCGGCGCTGCGCACGGCGGTCGAAAACGGCGGCGAGGTCCCCGATCTCTGGCCCTTTTTCGATGCCTTGGCGGACAAGCCCCTGGCCCTGATCCGGGGTGCCAATTCCAACCTTCTGAGCGCGGCCACCACCGACGCCATGCAGGTCCGCCGCCCCGACATGATCCGGGCCGAGGTGCCGGATCGCGGCCATGTGCCCTTTCTGGACGAGCCGGAGGCGGTTGCCGCCATACGCGCATGGATGGACCAGCTGACATGAACATCGACATGATCCGCGCCGCCGCCCGGCGGCTGAATGGCCACGCCCGGCGCACGCCGCTGCTGCGCTCGCCCTTTCTGGACGACATCGCGGGGCGGCGCGTCTGGATCAAGCCGGAATGCCTGCAACGCACGGGCAGTTTCAAGTTTCGCGGCGCGTGGTCGGCGGTTTCGGCACTGGACCCCGACACGCGGGCGCGCGGCGTCATCGCCTATTCCAGCGGCAACCACGCGCAGGGCGTGGCCCATGCCGCCACGCTGCACGGCGCGCCATCGGTCATCGTGATGCCCGGCGACGCGCCCGCGCTCAAGATCGCCAACACCAAGGCTTTGGGGGCCGAGGTGGTGCTGTACGACCGGGCCGCCGAAAGCCGCGAAGAGATTGGCGAGGCGCTGGCTGCCAAACGCGGGCTGACGCTGATCCGCCCCTACGACGAACCGCAAGTGATTGCCGGCCAAGGCACGACAGGGCTTGAGATCGCGGCACAGGCCGCCGAGGTCGGCGCGACGCAGGCGCAGGTGCTGGTCTGTTGCGGTGGCGGCGGTCTGACAAGCGGCATCGCGCTGGCACTCGAGGCCGACGCCCCGGCCATGACCGTGCGCCCGGTGGAACCCCGTGGGTTCGACGATGTGACCCGCTCGCTCCGGTCGGGCCGGATCGAGCGGAACGATGCCACGGGGGGCAACATCTGCGACGCGATCCTGACACCGGCCCCGGGGAACATCACCTTTCCCATTCTGCAACGCCTGTGCGGCCCCGGCATTGTCGTGACCCAGGACGATGCGCTTTACGCCATGGCGCAGGCATTCCTGCGCCTCAAGGTCGTGGCCGAACCGGGCGGGGCCGTGGCCCTTGCTGCCGCATTGCGGCACCAGCGAGCCCTAGACGGGGACGATGTGATCGTCACGATATCGGGTGGGAACGTGGACCCGGACATCTTCAAACGCGCAATGGATCAGCTTTCATGACCGAATTCACCGTCGCCAGCTTCAATGTAAAAAACCTGATCGGCCCGGATCAGGAGTATTACCGCTTTCAGAAATACACGCCCGAGGAATACGCTTGGAAAAGCCAGTGGCTGGCGGACCAGTTGCGCAGCATGGATGCCGATATCGTCTGTTTTCAGGAGATTTTCGAGGAACAGGCCCTGCGCGATGTGATCGTGCAGGCCGATGCTGACGGGGCCGAGGCGAACGAGACCAGCGTGCCGGACAAGTCCAAGCGGTACTGGCGCAAGGCGATCTTTCGCAAGCTCGCCTACCGCCCCTATACCGGCGCGGCATTGGCCGTGGCTCCCAACATCAATGACGGTGTTCCCGGCCAGCGACGCCCCGGCGTCGCGATCCTGTCGCGGCTTGGCTTTGTCTATGAACCCGAGGTGATCCAGCAGCTTTCGAACCCGGTCGAGATCGAATTCGGCCCCATGGGTGCGGAAGGCGGTGGTGTGTTCAAGCTGACCCGCCTCAGCCGTCCGATCCTCAAGGTCCGCGTGCCGGTGGGCGATCACGTCGTGACCGTCTTTACCTGCCACCTGAAATCCAAGCTGGGCGAATACGTCAAACCCGACGGCGCGCCCTACCCGCCCGAGGTGGACCTGACGCAATATGACCCCGTGGCCCGGGCTTTGGGCGGCCTGCGCGCCGCGGTGCGCCGCATGGCCGAAGCATACGTTTTGCGCCGCGCCATCGTGGCCGAGATCGAAGCGGGGCATCCCGTGCTGGTCACCGGCGATTTCAACGACGGCGAACATGCCGTCAGTTCCGAGATCATCAGCGGCGAGGTCCCGTTCAAGAACTACACGTGGATGCTGCGCCACGACGCGCAGAACCCGTCAGACCGGTATTCCAGGGCCGAAGATACGCAGATCCGCGAAGCGATGGAAAACGTCCGCCTGCATTCCGCCGAAAAGCAGTTCGTCAAGAAATCCGCCCGCGACATGGTCTATACGGCGGCGTTTGGCGGCACCTATGAAAGCATCGACCAGATCTACATGTCGCGCCACTTCATGGCCGACGCCCCCGACAGCATCGGCGAGATGGAATATTTCAGCGTGCTCAACGATCATCTGACCGATGGAAGCCACCCCGAAGCGCCGTACAACAAGCTGGCCTCGGACCATGGTCAGATCATCGCGCACCTGCGGCTGCGGGACTGACATCTTCCCTTCCCGCGCCCTTTGCGCCACAACCGGGTCACTGACCGGAGGATCCCCATGCACATGGCCGACCTGGGCGACGTGGCCCTGCATTATCGCATCGACGGACCCGAAGACGGCGCGCCGGTGGTGTTCGTCAATTCCCTGGGCACCGACATGCGGCTCTGGGATCCGATCCTGCCGCTGTTGCCGGAGGGCCTGCGCATCCTGCGGTTCGACAAGCGGGGGCATGGGCTGTCGTCCTGCCCCGATGCGCCCTATTCAATGGGCGCACTGGTCAGCGATTGCGAGCGCTTGATGGACCTGCACGGGTTCAGGGACGTGCTGTTCGTGGGCCTGTCCATCGGCGGCATGATTGCGCAGGGGCTTGCCGTCAAACGGCTGGACCTGATGCGCGCCATGGTCCTTTCGAACACAGGGGCCAAGATCATGACCAAGGAGGTGTGGTCCGAACGTATCGCCGCCGTGGAACAGGGCGGGATCGAAGCGCTGGCCGACGCGGTGATGGAGCGCTGGTTTTCCCGGGACTTTCAGGGCAATCCCGACCTGCCACTGTGGCGCAACATGCTGGCCCGGCAACCCGACGCGGGCTATGCGGGCTGTTCGGCGGCCATCTCGGGCACCGATTTTTATGCAACCACGGCGACCCTGCGCCTGCCCACACTGGGCATCGCCGGGACCGAGGACGGGTCGACCCCGCCCGATCTGGTGCGGGAGACCGTCGATCTGATCCCCGGCAGCCGGTTTCACCTGATCCGCAAGGCAGGGCACCTTCCTTGCGTCGAGCAGCCGCGGGAGTACGCCCGTGTCCTGACCGATTTCATGTGCGCCACGGGACATATCTGAGCCATGGCCGCGTCGGTCTTTGCCTCTGCGCTCTATGGCCAGTTGTTTCCCACCGGGGCCGTGGGCCAGCTTTGGTCCGACACTGCCGAAGTCCGCGCGATGCTGCTGGTCGAGGGGGCGCTGGCGCGCGTGCAGGGAGCGCAGGGTGTGATCCCCGAAATCAGCGCGGCCTTTGTCCATCGCTCATCGCTGGAGGTACAGATCGACCCGGCCGGACTGGCGCAGGCCACCGGGCGCAACGGCGTCAGCGTGCCGGGTCTGGTCACGGCCTTTCGCGCCGCGATGGAGGCCCCGGAACATGCGCAATATGTGCATTGGGGGGCCACCAGCCAGGACATCATCGACACCGGGCTGATGTTGCGGCTGCGCCAGACCCTTTCCGCGCTCGAGGACAGGTTGCGGCAGGTGCTGGGTACCCTGGCCGCGCAGGCCGAGGCCCATGCCGACACGCCGATGGCCGCCCGCACCTATGGCCAGCACGCCACGCCCACAAGTTGGGGCGCGGTTCTGGCGCAGTGGGGGCATCCTTTGGCCGATCTTATCGCGGCGTTGCCGACCGTGCGCGCGCAATCGCTTTGGGTCTCGTTGAGCGGGGCGGCGGGGACGGCATCGGCGCTGGGACCCGAGGCGGCAGAAACCCGCGCGGCGCTGGCCGAAACGCTGAAACTGAACGATCCGGGGCGCAGTTGGCATACAGACCGCAGCCCGGTGCTGCGCATTGCGGCGTGGCTGGCGCAGGTCACGGCGACGCTGGGCGGACTGGGACAGGGGCTGATCGG
Source organism: Pseudomonadota bacterium (assembly GCA_038527345.1). Classification (GTDB taxonomy): domain Bacteria; phylum Pseudomonadota; class Alphaproteobacteria; order Rhodobacterales; family Rhodobacteraceae; genus Tateyamaria. The sequence continues at coordinate 8,682 of JBCBFX010000095.1, forward strand.
ACTTGCCGCGTCGGATGTGGGCGAAGTGCGGCTGGGTGGGGCCGGTTCCTCGTCGACCATGCCGCAAAAGCAGAACCCGGTGGCGCCGTCGCTGCTGGTGGCGTTGAACCACCAGATGGGCGGGCTGCATGCCAGCTTGCAGGCGGCGGGCGCGCACCAGCATCAACGCGACGGGACCGCGTGGTTTACCGAATGGATGGTGTTGCCGCAGATCGCGCTGTGTGCGGCATCGGCTGCGGAAACGGCGGCCACATTGATCGAAGGCATGCAACCGGACGTGGCGCGGATGCGGGAAAACCTTGGCGGTCTGGGCCTGATCCATGCCGAAGCGCTCAGCTTTGCGCTGGCCGCAACCCTGCCGCGACCCGACGCGCAGGCCGCGACCAAGGCACTGGTGGCGCAGGCGGTCGACACCGGTTCACCGCTGGAACAGATCGCCCGGACCGCATATCCCGACCTGCCGCCCGACCTGTTCGACGCAGGCTCACAATTGGGCCATGCCGCTGCTGACGCCCGCGCCTTTGCCAAACGGGTGGCTGGCCTGTGAAGCTGCCGGTCCTGTTCATCCTGATCACGGTGATGATCGACGCGATGGGCATCGGGCTGATCGTGCCGGTTATGCCGGACCTGATCCAGGAGGTGCGCGGCATGGGGCTGGGCACGGCGGCGCTCTGGGGCGGGGTGCTGTCCACGGTCTTTGCCCTGATGCAGTTCCTTTTCGGCCCCCTGATCGGGGCCTTGTCGGATCGCTACGGGCGCAGGCCCGTGCTGCTGGTGTCATTGGTGGTGATGGCGCTGGATTACATCGTGATGGCGGTGGCCGGCACGATCTGGCTGCTGCTGGCGGGCCGGATCGTGGGCGGGATCACGGCGGCCACGCAATCCACGGCCAACGCCTACATGGCCGACATCTCGGCCCCTTCGGACAAGGCCGCGAATTTCGGGCTGATCGGAGCCGCCTTCGGTCTTGGCTTTGTGCTGGGGCCGGTGATCGGTGGCCTGTTGGCCGAATACGGCACCCGCGCGCCATTCTATGCCGCCGCCGCGCTGGCGGGGTTGAACGCTGTCTTTGGCTACTTCGTGCTGACCGAAACCGTGACGGACCGGATTCGCCGCCCGTTTGCGTGGCGGCGGGCCAATCCGCTGGGCGTGTTCAAGCATCTGGGGCGGTTGCACGGGCTGGCGCCGCTGCTGCTGGTCTATTTCATCTACCAGCTTGCCTTTGGCGTCTATCCGGCGGTCTGGGCCTATTACACGGCGGAACGGTTTTCGTGGTCGCCGGGCATGGTGGGGCTGTCGCTGGGTTTGTTCGGCATCTCGATGGCCCTGGTGCAGGGCGGGCTGATCCGGCCGGTCCTGCGGGTGCTGGCCGAACGGGGCGCGGTGATTTATGGGCACGTGGCCGACATCGGGGTGTTCCTGCTGATTGGCATGGTCAGTTCGGGCACCTTGCTGCTGATCCTGACGCCGCTGGCGGCCCTTCCTGCCGTCATCACGCCCGCGTTGCAGGGCATCATGTCCAAGGCTGTGGGCGACGACGAGCAGGGCGAGTTGCAGGGGGCGCTGACCTCGATCTCGGCGCTGGCGATGATCCTGTCGCCACTGATGATGACCGGGGCGTTCTACGGATTTACGCGACCGAGCAGCGGCTACTACCTGCCCGGTGCGCCGTTCTTTCTGGCCGCCTGTCTGATGGCGCTGGCGCTGTTCGTTTTTCTGCGGACCTCGAAATTGGTGTCTTCACCCGACGTAAGTGGTCAGGCGGCACCATAATTCGTCGGTTTCCGCCTTGCCCGTGCGGCTGACCTGCGCCACCGTCAGTCAAAGACTTTCGGATCGGGATCAGCCCATGCAAACCATCAAAGCCGCCGTGTGCCATGACTTTGGCGCGCCACTGTCAATCGAGGATATCCGGCTGCGTGCCCCGGGGATGGGCGAGATCGAGGTGACGCTTTCTGCGGTTGCGATCTGTCACTCGGACATCTCCTTTGCCGATGGGGCATGGGGCGGCAGCCTGCCTGCGGTCTATGGGCACGAGGCCGCCGGAACGGTCTCTGCCGTGGGGTCCGGCGTGACAGGCCTGACGACCGGCGATCATGTTGTCGTCACGTTGATCCGGGCCTGCGGCACCTGCCCATCCTGCGCGGGCGGCCAACCGACGATTTGCGAAACCCCCTATGACGGGGACAAGGGACCGATCACGACCGCCGATGGCGGCACATTGCATCAGGCAATGGCCTGCGGGGCGTTCGCCGAAAAGGTCGTGGTGGACCGCAACCAGGTGGTCAAAATCCCCAAGGACATGCCCATGGACGCCGCCAGCCTGATCGCCTGCGGCGTCATCACCGGTGTCGGCGCGGTCGTCAACGCCGCCGGTCTACGCGCCGGCCAGGACGTGGTGGTGATCGGCGCGGGCGGCGTGGGCCTGAACGCGATCCAGGGCGCGCGCATCGCCGGGGCCCGGCGCATCGTGGCCGTCGACATGACCGGGGAAAAGCTGGAAGACGCCAGGGCGTTCGGCGCGACCCACGGCGTTCTGGCCACGCACAAGGCGCCGTGGAAGGCCGCGATCAAGGCGCTTGGCGGCAAGGGAGCCGAGGCCGTGATCGTCACCGTCGGCGCGATCCCCGCCTATGACCAGGCCCCCATGTACCTGAATCGCGGCGGCAAGGTCGTGATGGTCGGAATGCCGCATACCGGGGCCAAGTCGGCGTACGAACCGGTGATCCTGTCCTATCTGGGCCAGGGCATGGTGGGCTCCAAGATGGGCGACGTGGTGATACAGCGCGACATCCCCTGGATGGTGGACCTGTACCAGCAGGGGCGCTTGCAACTCGACAGCCTGATTTCGGGGCGTTGGCGTCTGGACCAGATCAACGAGGCCATCGCCGACACCAAGACAGGCGCAGCCCGGAGGAACGTCATAGTATTCTGAAGGGGCGCGATTTTTTCCAAAAAAATCGTACGGGGGGCCAGCCCACCGCACCCCCCGGGATTTTCCGGGACAGAGACAGGGACAACGCCGCGATGAAGCTGAAAGACCTTGATATGATCGTCACCGCCCCGCCGGCGCCCGGCTGGGGTGGACGCTACTGGATCCTTGTGAAGGTCACGACCGACAACGGAATCACCGGATGGGGCGAATGCTATGCCGCCTCTGTCGGGCCGGAGGCGATGCGCGCGGTGATTGCGGACGTGTTCCATCGCCATATGGCGGGGGAAAGCCCCGAGAGTATCGAACTGATGTTCCGCCGCGCTTATTCCTCGGGCTTTACCCAGCGGCCCGATCTGACCGTGATGGGCGCTTTCTCCGGGTTGGAGATCGCGTGCTGGGACATTCTGGGCAAGGCGCGCGAACGCCCGGTCTGGGCGATGCTGGGCGGACGGATGAATGACCGCATCCGCGCCTATACCTATCTGTATCCTTTGCCACAGCATACGCTGGACGCGTTCTGGACTTCGCCCGGGATGGCGGCGGAGTCGGCGCTGGAGTGTGTGAACCGCGGCTATACCGCGGTGAAGTTTGACCCGGCGGGGCCCTACACGATGCGCGGCGGGCACATGCCGGGGATGCGCGACATCGCGCAGTCCGTTGCGTTTTGCAGTGCGATCCGCGAGGCGGTGGGCGACCGCGCCGATCTGCTATTCGGCACCCATGGTCAGTTCACCACCGCCGGTGCCATTCGGCTGGGACAGGCGTTGGAGCCCTATTCCCCGCTGTGGTTCGAGGAGCCGATCCCCCCCGACGCGGTCGAGGAGATGGCCAAGGTTGCCCGTGCGGTGCGCATCCCGGTCGCCACGGGCGAGCGCCTGACCACCAAGGCCGAATTCGCCCCCGTCCTGCGCAGCGGCGCTGCCACGATCCTGCAACCGGCCCTTGGCCGTGCCGGTGGCATCTGGGAGATGAAGAAGGTCGCCGCCATGGCCGAGGTCTATAACGCGCAGATGGCGCCGCACCTGTATGCCGGTCCGGTGGAATGGGCGGCCAACATACACCTGGCCGCGTCCATCCCCAACCTGCTGATGTGCGAGACCATCGAAACCCCGTTCCACGACGCACTGATCGGCGGCACGATCCGGGTGGACAACGGGTTCATAACGCCACCCGAAGCGCCGGGGCTTGGCATCGACGTGGACGAGGATCTGGCGCGCGCCCATCCCTATACCGGGGACGGGCTGCACCTGCAGATGCAGGACGCGCCCTGTGACTACGTGGACGGCAACAACTTCGAAGGCGGCGCACCGGCCCCCCGCGATTAATCGGCCAACAGCACCACGGCAAAGCTGATGCGCGGCAGCGTGTCGCCGGTTGCGCTGCTGCCCAGTTCGATCACGCCGCTGCCGGTCAGGGCGATGGTCTGGCGGCGGATGTAGAATTCGGGATTGTCACCGATGGTCAGGGTGCTGCCGGCGCTGGAACTGTCCTTGAACTCGACAATGCCGCCGCGCACGCTGATGGCGGCATGTTCGCGGCTGACCCAGGCCTGCGGCATCACCAGATCGCATTGCGGCGAACGCCCGACCTTGACCTGCCCGCCCTCGGGCACATCATGCGCCCAGTCGCCGTGGATCAGCCGCAACGCCGTGCGCGCTGCCTTTTCCTTGCGCTGCACGTTGAAGAAGGTCGGCTGCGCCATCATCTTGGTCACGCCGTCGGCCTGTTCGGCGGTTTCGGCCAGCAGGGCGAACACCTCGGTGGCGACATCGGTGCCGCGCAGCGTGATCTCCCCCATTGAACGCAAGTCTGTTGATCCGTTGCTGGACACATGATCGACCAGGGTCTTGCTGATCAGCACCTCGTTTTCCTTGGCCTGACCGGAAAGGCGGGCCGCGACGTTCACCGCATCGCCAAACAGTTCGTTGCCGCGATACAGCACCGTCCCCCAATGCAGGCCCGCATGCACCGACACCTCGCCCTGTGCGCCGTGATCCAGGATTTCCTTGGCCGCGATCACCGCCTGATCGGCACTTTCGAACAGGCACAGGACATCATCGCCCTTGGACCGCACGAAATCGCCGCCGCGTTCGGTGGCGATGCGCTGCATGCCCTCGACGCAGTCAAAGACCATCCGGCTGGCCTCGGCATCGCCGTGGCGTCGGTACAAGGGCGTACTGCCGGACACGTCGGCCAGCAGAATGGCGCGCTCCAAGCTCATCTTCCAGCATCCCTCAGAAATGCCGTGGGTCCCACGAACATGGCCATCATGAAATATCGTCCGTCAAATAAGAACGACTGTGGCACGGGTCGCGCAGGCTGTCACCCTGTTAGGCGTCAGTTTCCCGTATCGCGATAAAGCGTGACGGACGCGACCGCGATATCCGCGTCGAAAACCCGTCCGATCGCCAGAACGCCAATGCGCCGCAGTGTGGCGGGATCAAATGCGGCATCGGTCCTGTGTGCCTCGAACGCGTCAAAGGGCAGGCGCAGGATGGTCCAGTCTGCGGGTGCCGTGATGGCTGCTCGAAAGGACTGCCATGGGCGCGTCAGCGCAGACGTCCGCAAGCGGACCTCGTACCGTTCGCCGTTGCCGCGCAGGGTCAGGGCCAGTCCGTCATAGCCGCTGGCGTCGAATTCGGCCCCGTCCGCCAGATCGAATGCCATCTGCACGAAGCCGCCATTGTTGTCGAGCGACACCGTCCCTGTCAGCCGGGTGGCGCGGCGGCCATCGATCTGCGCCGCCTCGATCCGCCCGGTCGAAACACCGCCCATCACCGTGTCGGCAACAAATTCCCAATCGGGGTTCAGGTCCATCTGCGTGTCCTCTGCGACGGCGGCGGAGGCCATCAGGACAAGGGC
>JBCBFX010000096.1:0-14104 GCA_038527345.1 Pseudomonadota bacterium
CCGGTCTTACCGGGTCAGGGCAGTGCACCATCGGCATGGGCGTGCCAAGCCCGAACTGGAGCACCGCCGTGGCCCAATCCATCGCCGCCGTGGCAGAACTGGGCGGCGGCACCATCACCTTTTCCGATGCGGACGTGACGCTGGTGGCCCCCGAGGGCACAGCGCAATCCGATTTCGACCGGGTGGTCGGCGACCTGGAAAACAGCCTGCCGGAGGTATTTGCGCTTTATGCCAAGCTGCCGGAATCGGTCGACCCCAATCAGGGCCCACCCGAATTCGTCGCCACGCTCAGCCCCGAGGGGCTGGTGCAGTTGCGTGGCCGGATTTCAAGCGAGAACCTGCGCGCTGTGGCCGACAGCTATGCCCGGGCAGCCTTTGGTTCGGAAAACGTCTATACCGGCACGCGCGTGGTCGATGATCTGCCCGCCTCATGGTCGGTGCGGGTGCTGACCGCGCTCGAGGCGCTGGCGGCCCTGTCCAATGGCGCGGCCACGGTCACACCTGATCTGGTGACGATTTCCGGAAACACCGGTGACCCCAAGGCCAGCACCACCATCGCGTCGTTGCTGGCATCAAAACTGGGCGAGGCCGAGGATTTCGACATTCGCGTCACTTACCAGGAAAAGCTGGACCCTGTGGCCAACAAGCCCGGACCCGAAGAGTGCGAAGCCGAGATCGCTGCCATCCTTGCCTCGTCCAAGATCACGTTCGAGCCGGGAAGTGCCACCATGGATGCGTCGGCCATGGGCACGATGGACGACATTGCCGAGATCCTGAAGGAATGCGGCGAAATCCGCATGGAGATCCAGGGCCACACCGACAGCCAGGGCCGCGAAGAGATGAACCTGAACCTCAGCCAGGCCCGTGCCATTTCGGTCCTGAACGAGTTGCGGGCCAGACGGCTGCTGACCAAGACCTATTCCGCCCGCGGCTACGGCGAAAGCGACCCCATTGCCGACAATGACAGCGAAGAGGGTCGCGAGGCCAACCGCCGGATCGAATTTCGCCTGATCCGGCCCAAGCCGACCGAACCGGAACGGGAAACAACGCTGGAAACGCTTGCCGGTTCCGGCGATACAGAAGATGCCGCACCCGACGGCGATGCGCCGAACGAAGAAGAACAGCAAGAGGCCCCAAGCGATGAGCAGAACTGAGTTTGTCATTGCCACAGCCATCGTGCTGTTCATCGCATTCTGCCTGGGATGGTTCGCGAACTGGCTGATCCACCGCTTTACCCGCGTGGCGGCAGGCGATGTGGCCGAACTGGACCGCATGAGCCAGGAACTGCACGAGGCGGAAGAGACCCGGGATCAGGCGATCACGTACCTGCAGCAGCGCGAGGCCGAACTGACCAACCAACTGAGCCAGACAGAGGCAGAGTTGCGCGCGGCGATGGACGGTCTGCGCGATGCGCGACACGAGGCCGAAGAGCTGCGCGCCTGGATCGAACGGCAACAAGCGGGTTGAGGCAGGCGCGGGGCGGACGACACGTCCGCCTTACGTAAGGCGCATCCTGATGCGCCGCTGTGGCAGGTCAATCGGGCCTGGCGGAGGACACCTCGGCCTTACACCCGTAAGGCGCAAGTGTCGTGCGCCCTTACCAGCGGGTCAGCGCGTCCTCGTCCTCGTCCCGTGCCGCCACCCATTCGGCCCCATCCGCGGTGATCTCACGCTTCCAGAACGGAGCGCGGGATTTGAGGTAGTCCATCAGGTATTCCGCCGCCGCAAAAGCATCCGCCCTGTGGCGCGCGGCAGTGGCGACCATCATGATGGTCTCGCCCGTCTCGAGCCGCCCGTGGCGGTGAATGACCAGCGAGTCTTGCAACTTGAAGCGGTCCACCGCCCCTAGCGCAAAGGCTTCCAGCGCCCTTTCCGTCATGCCGGGATAATGCTCGATCTCCATCGCCAGCAATCCGCCATCCACGTCGCGGACAAGGCCGGAAAACGTCACAACGGCACCGGCACCGCGGGCACCGTCGGCAAAAGCCGCAGCCTCTGCCGCGAAATCGAATGCGGCGTCCTGCACGCGCACCTGCACGGCCCTACCCTCCGGTCATGGGCGGGAAAAACGCAACCTCCCGCACACCGGCCAGCGGGGCGTCGAAATCAGACAGTTCCTGATCCAGCGCCACGCGCAAGGCGCTGACATCGGCAAAGGCCGCGGCATAGCGGTCCTCGCGCGCCTTCAGTTCGACCACGAGATCCGCGACGGTGGCCGCCGTTGTTTCGACCTGTTCGCGCGGAACACCGATCCGTTCGCGCACCCATGCAAAATAGAGGATATCCATCGCCTTCAGCCTTTCAGATGGGGCATTGCCTTGCGGAAGTAATCAATGCCCGTGATCAGTGTCAGTGTGGCCGCCAGCCACAGCAACCACAAGCCGATCAGGCCCGACCATTCCGCCCCGGCCAGTTTCCAGCGCAAGCCGTGCAGGTCCGGTTCGTCCCCGTTCAGGATGGCCGACACCATGGCATGGTCCATGCCCCAGATCGACATGCCGAAATAGTGTTCGAACACGCCCTGTGAAAACAGCACCGCAATGGCGATCATCTGCAGGGTCGTCTTCCACTTGGCCAGTTGCGTGACCTTCAGCGTGCCGGCCGTGTCGCCCAGGTATTCGCGCAGGCCCGACACGAACACTTCGCGAAACAGGATCATCGTCGCCGGCAACACCAGCCACGGGGACCACGACGAAAACCCGATGATGACCATCAGCGCGATCACAACCATCGCCTTGTCCGCGATGGGGTCCAGCATCGCGCCCAACCTGGTCTGCTGGCCCCAGGCGCGAGCCAGGTAGCCGTCGAACCAATCGGTGACCGCCGCCCCCACGAACAGCACGACGGCAAAGATATCGGCATAGGGCCGCGTGAAATACAGGAACATCACGGCCACCAGGGGTGCCGCCAGCAGGCGCAGGGTGGTCAGTGTATTTGGTATGTTCAGTGCCATGTATGCAGGTCTAACCTGATCCGCGAGGGGCTGGAAGGGCGCACCGCAGGTGCGCCTTACTGATCGTGAAAATAGTCATAGACCTTTTGCGCCAGCCCTTCGGATACGCCATCGACGGCCCTGAGGTCCGCAAGGTTCGCCCGGCTCACCGCCTTGGCCGACCCGAAATGCGCCAGCAGCGCCCGCTTGCGCGCCGCGCCCACGCCGGGAATATCGTCCAGCGGATTCTTCATGTTGGCCTTGGCGCGTTTGGCGCGGTGCGTGCCGATGGCAAAGCGGTGCGCCTCGTCCCGCATGCGCTGCACGAAATACAGCACCGGATCGTTGTGGCGCAGGGCAAAAGGGCGCTGACCGACGCGGTGGAATTCTTCTTTGCCCGCGTCACGGTCCACACCCTTGGCCACGCCGACCATGGGAATATCCTCGACCCCGTGCTCGGCCATGATCTGCGCCACCGCACTCACCTGCCCGGCGCCGCCGTCGATCAGCAACAGGTCGGGCCACATGCCCTTGGCCCGGTCCGGGTCTTCGGTCAGCAAGCGTTTGAAGCGGCGGTGCAGCACCTCTTTCATCATCCCGAAATCGTCGCCGGGGGTCAGGTCGTCGCCCCGGATGTTGAACTTGCGATAGCTGTTTTTCATGAACCCGTCAGGGCCCGCGACGATCATCGCACCCACGGCGTTGGTTCCCTGAATATGCGAGTTGTCGTAGACTTCGACCCGGGCTGGAGGCTCTGGCAGGTCAAACGCATCGGCCAGCCCGCGCAGCAATTTGGCCTGTGTCGCACTTTCAGCCATCTTGCGGGCCAGGCTTTCGCGCGCATTGCGCAATGCGCTGTCCACCAGTTCCGCCTTTTCGCCGCGCCGGGGCACCAGAAGTTCGACCTTGCGGCCCAGCTTTTGGCCCAGTGCCGCGGCCATCAGGTCGGGGTTCTCGATCTCATTCGATAGGATCAGCTGCCGGGGCGGTTCCTTGGTATCGTAGAACTGGCCAAGAAACGCTTCCAATACCTCGGCCGCGTCCACGTCTGCGCCGACGCGCGGGTAGAAATCGCGGTTGCCCCAGTTCTGCCCCGCCCGGATAAAGAACACCTGCACGCAGGCCTGCCCCTGCTCCAGATGCAACGCTACGATGTCCGCCTCGGTCACGCCACGCGGGTTGATGCCCTGGGCGGACTGAACAGATGTCATGGCCCGTATCCGGTCGCGCAGGGCGGCAGCGCGTTCGAACTCCATCGCTTCGGATGCCTTTTGCATCTCGCCCGCCAGCCTGGCCTGAATATCGGTGCTCTTGCCAGTCAGGAAGCGTTCCGCATCCTTGACCGACTGGGCGTAATCCTGCTCCGAAATCAAGCCGACGCAGGGCCCCGAACAGCGCTTGATCTGGTACAGCAGGCAGGGCCGCGTGCGGCTTTCGAACATCGAGTCCGTGCAGTTGCGCAGCAGGAACACCTTTTGCAGCTGGTTCAGCGTGCGGTTCACGGCACCGGCACTGGCAAAGGGGCCGTAATACGCGCCCTTTTGCTTCTTGGCACCACGATGCTTTTTGATCTGGGGATAGGCGTGGTCCCCGGTCACGAGGATGTTTGGAAACGACTTGTCGTCGCGCAACAGCACGTTGAACTTGGGCTTGAGCTGCTTGATCAGGTTCTGTTCCAGCAGCAGCGCTTCGGTTTCGGTCCGCGTGGTCAGAAACATCATCGACGCGGTCATCGAGATCATGCGCGCGATGCGCGGAGAGTGACCGGCAGGGCGGGCATAGTTCGACACGCGGGCGCGCAGGTTGCGGGCCTTGCCGACGTAAAGAACCCGGCTTTCACGGTCCAGCATCCGGTACACACCGGGCGAACCGTCCAGGGTTTTCAGGTAGTCCTGAATGACCGCATGGCCGACCCGCGCGGGATCCTCAACCTCTGGGTTATTCTGGTGCTCGTCATTCGCCATTTGATTCGCGCTTTTTCCGCTTTCGGGCTGCACCACGCCAAGTCCCGGTGCAAGTGAAGAGACATCCACCGTTTGTGTGGATAAGTCTGCGGGCAAGTTCTGGGCTTTGGAAATTTTCCGTTGATTTATGGGCGTTTCGTTGGTCTGCCTAAATATTAGGCACATACGCAACCCATTGTTTTCAGGTTATATTTTTATTCCCATTTTACAAGCCCCTGAAACTAAAGGCATTTTGGTAACACTTTTGTAACGAAGATGAAACCGGTGCAAAACTCACCCTACGTCACTCACTCCACCCCCACCACATCGGGGGTTTGCCAGGCCAGGTGCTGGCCTCCGTCGACGCACAGCAGCTGCCCGGTGATCGCCGGGGAATCGAGGAAATAGCCCAATGCGCCCACGATATCCTCGGGGTTGGAACCGCGCTGCAGGATGGTCGCTGCCCGCTGTTTGGCGAAGTGTTCCGCGCTTTGCCGTCCCCCCTGCAACGTGGGGCCGGGACCGATGGCATTGACGCGGATCGCCGGGGTCAGTGCGCGGGCGCTGGTCTGGGTCAATGCCCACAGCCCCATCTTGGCAATGGTATAGGTCATGAATTCCGGCGTCAGCTTGCGGACCCGCTGATCCACCATGTTCAGGATCAGGCCAACGGCGCGCGGTTCGCCCCGCTCATCCGTATCCGGCTCGAGGCCCTGGGCCGCCATGGCCTGCGTCAGGACAAAGGGCGCGCGCAGGTTGCTTTCCATGTGCCGGTCCCAGCTGTCGCGGGTGGCACTGGTGACGTCGTCATACTCGAATATGGACGCGTTGTTGATCAGGCAGGTGATCGGCCCGCCCAAAGCCTCGGTCGCGCGGGGAAACAGCGCCTGGGTCTCGCCCTCATCCAGCAGGTTGGCTTGAAGGGCGACGCCCTTTTGCCCCTCGGCTTCGATCTGCGCGACCGTTTCGTCGGCTCCTTTGGAGGACGAGGCGTAGTGCACCGCCACATCATGGCCACGCGTGGCCAGGTATACTGCCATGGCCTGCCCAAGGCGGTGCCCCGCCCCTGTCACAAGTGCGCGTGCCATCCTGTTCTCCCCTGATATTGGAACTGTCAGCTTAGTACCGCAGCCAGATAGGCCACATAAAGCGCGGTCAAGGCCACGCCCCATGCCCGCGTCAGATCGCGGCCCATAAAGACGAACGGCACCAGCAAGACCGACGCCCCCAACATGACCCACAGGTCGAACCGCAGGAATTCCGGGTCCACCGGGATCGGCCCGACCAGGCTGGCAACCCCGATGATGGCCAGCAGGTTGAACATGTTGGACCCGATCACATTGCCCAGGGCCACATCCGCCTGGCGGCGCAGGGCCGCCATCACCGTGGTGGCCAGTTCCGGCAGGGACGTGCCCACCGCGACCAGCGTCAGGCCGATGACCGTGTCGCTGACCCCGTAGGTCTTGGCGATGATGGTGGCGTTGTCCACCAGCAGATCCGCCCCCAGCGGCAGGCCGATCAGGCCCAACACCAGAAACACGCCAATCCGCCACCACGGCAGATCCGGGTCCACGCCTTCGATCTCTTCCTCGTCCACCGCGCCGTCGGCACAGGCAGCGCGGTGCCCCTTGGCCTCGTAAGCGGCATCAAGCAGCACAAAGGCAAGAGCGGCCAGCAGCACGATGGCCGATATCCAGTCAAACACGCCTCGAAAGGCCAGCGCGATAAACAGGACAGAGGCAGCAATCATGAAGTTGTAGGTCTTGCGCGTGTTGCATTCAGACGTATGCATCGTGGCCAGCAGCGCGGGTATGCCCAGCACCAGCAGCACATTGGCCGTGTTCGATCCGACGACATTGCCCATGGCGATGCCGGGCGCGTCCTCCAGCACGGCCTGAATCGCGATCAGCAGTTCGGGCGCAGACGTGCCAAAGGCCACGATGGTCAGGCTGACGATCAGCGCAGGCACCCCCAGCCGCAAGGACAGGTTCACGGCCCCCTTGACCAGTGAATCCCCGGCCAGCAGCAGGATCAGCAGCCCGAGGCCGCTGAGAATCCATGGCATGATGCCGTCCATTATCCGGCCCCTCGGCCGCAAGAGCAGGGGCCCTTGCCGATCCGGTAGCGTCCGCATTTGCACTTGGCGGCTGCAAGACGTTTACCACCGATCCAATGCAGCTTGCCGAACATGGCAAGCACGGCGATGAACGCCAGGAACAGCAGTACAATCTTTGACAGCATCCGCTACAGTCCAAACTGGGCAAAGGCTGCCCGCTCTTCGATGGAACCGATTGCATCGTCAACCATGCGCGCACCGAGACGCGACAGAAACGGGCGGCGCAGGCCATAGCGGCGGAACTTGACCTTGTCGCCAAAGCGGTCCTGCATCATCGGCTTGAGGTGTCCGATGCCGTCAATCAGGCCCAGCGCCTTGGCCCGTTCAGCCAGCCAGACCTCGCCGGTGAACAGCTCCGTTTCGCCGTCCAGCTTGTCGCCGCGCCGGTCTTGCACATGGTCGATGAAATTGCCGTGGATGTCGTTCAGGATGGTTTTCAGCCGCTCAACGTCTTCAGGCTTTTCCGGGCGGAACGGATCCAGCATGGATTTGGATTTTCCGGCGGTATAGACGCGCCGTTCGACGCCCTGTTTGGCCAGGAACTCATGCGCGCCGAACCCGGCGGAAATTACGCCGATACTGCCCACGACTGACGACGGATCGGCAAAGATTTCATCCGCCGCCACAGCAAGCCAGTACCCACCCGAGGCTGCCACATCCTCGACGAAGGCGATGACAGGCACCTCTTTTTCCTCGGCCAGCCGCCGGATGCGCGCGCCGATCAGCGACGATTGCACCGGGCTGCCGCCGGGCGAGTTGATCTCGAGCGCGACGGCGGCGGGCTTGCCACGGCTGAAGGCCTTTTCAATGACGGGGGCCAGTGCGATGTCGTTCAGCGTGCCGCGTGCGCCGCCTGCAATGACCCCCTGAAGTCGGATCACGGCCACGGTCGGGTCGGATTTGAGAAAGGGGATCCAGCGTTTCATCTCAGCCCATGTAGAATGCGCCCCCGGCACAAACAAGGTCACAGGCGCAGACAGCACCGCACCGTTGCGTCATTGCCGTATGCGCCAACCCGTCTTGAAGATCCACCACACCGCAGCAAGGCAGATGCCGGTGAACCCGGCGATGGCCAGCAGCGACGTGGCAATCGGCACGTCAGCCAGCCCGAAGAACGCCCAACGGAAGCCCGAGATCAGGTAGACCACCGGGTTGAACATCGAAATCGTCTGCCACACCGGCGGCAGCATCGAGATGGAGTAGAAGGAGCCGCCAAGGAAGACCAGAGGCGTCACGATCAGCAACGGCACCAATTGCAACTGTTCGAAATTCCCCGCCCAGATGCCGATGATGAACCCCATCAGCGCAAAGCTGATGCAGGTCAGCACAAGAAACGCGATCATCGCCAGCGGGTGCGCAATGTCGATGTCCACGAAAAAGAACGACGTGATCAGGATGATGATCCCGATGAACATCGCCTTGGTCGCCGCAGCCCCCACGTACCCCATCACGATCTCGATGAAGTTCACGGGAGCGGACAGCAGTTCATAGATCGTGCCGATGAATTTCGGGAAATAGATGCCGAAGGACGCGTTTGATATGGCCTGCGTCATCACCGTCAGCATGATCAACCCCGGCACGATAAAGGCACCATAGCTGACCCCGTCCACCTCCTGGATGCGGCTGCCGATGGCTGCGCCGAACACGACGAAGTACAGCGACGTCGACAGGACCGGCGAAATCAGGGATTGCGCGATAGTGCGAAAGAAACGCGCCATTTCAAAGACGTATATCGCGCGTATGGCGGCCCAGTTCATGGCGTTTCCTCCACCTTGTCCTGCACCAGCGAAACAAAGATATCCTCGAGACTGGATTGCCGCGTCACCACATCCCTCAGCTGTAGGCCCGCCGCCGACACATCGGTCAGCAGCTTGGTGATGCCCGTACGTTCGCGTTTGGTGTCGTAGCTGTAGACCAGCGTCCAGCCGTCCTCGGCCAGTTCCAGATCGTGGCCCTGCAATGCATCGGGCACGGCTTCCAGCCGCGTGTTCAATTGCACGTCCAGCTGCTTTTGACCCATGCGGGCCATCAGCTTGTGCTTGTCCTCAACCAGCAGGATTTCGCCCTTGTTGATGACGCCGATGCGGTCGGCAATGGCCTCGGCCTCTTCGATGTAGTGGGTGGTCAGGATCGTGGTCACGCCATCGGCGCGCAATTGCTCGACAATGCCCCACATGTCCTTGCGCAACTCGACATCCACCCCGGCGGTGGGTTCGTCCAGAAACAGCACGCGCGGCTCGTGGGCCAGCGCCTTGGCGATCAGCACGCGCCGCTTCATGCCGCCCGACAGCTCGCGGATCTGCGCATTGCGTTTGTCCCACAGAGACAGGCGTTTCAGGATGTCATCGACCACCTCGTCCTTGCGCCCCCTGCCGAACAGGCCCCGCGAGAAACGCACGGTATTGATGACCTTTTCGAACGGCTCCAGCGCGATTTCCTGCGGTACGAGACCGATCAGGCGGCGCGCGTCACGGTAGTCGTGCAGGATGTCGAACCCGGCCACCGTGACGGTTCCGGACGTGGGCATGGTGATGCCGCAAACGGTCGAGATCAAGGTCGTCTTGCCCGCACCGTTGGGACCGAGCAGCGCGATGATTTCGCCCTCTTCGATATCCAGCGACGCGCCTTTCAGCGCCTCGAACCCGCCCGTATAGGATTTGCGCAGGTTCTGAATACTGAGAATTGTCGCCATGACGCCTCCGGGCTTCGGTCGGGCCGACAGGTATCGCGCCGCCCTGCCCCGGACCAGCGCACAAATGCACATTGCGGTGTGCGGCGGATCAATCCTTGCCGGTCAGACGGCCGATCCAGCCCTTTTTCGGTGCATCTTCGCCTTCGGCGGCGGGCTCTGCCGGACCCTCGAGGTGTTCCTGCAGGTTGGAAAAGAACTGGTCCGCCATCCGCTTGGCGAAACCGTCGATGATGCGGCTGCCCAGTTGGGCCAGCTTGCCGCCCACCTTGGCCTCCACGTCATAGGACAGTTGCGTGCCTGCTTCGGCCGGGGCGATGCGCACCTCTGCGCCACCCTTGGCAAAGCCCGCGGCCCCGCCCTTGCCCTCGCCGTTGATGGTCAGGCGTTCGCCCTCGACCATATCGGACAGGGTCACCTGCCCCTTGAAGGTCGCCTTGACCGGTCCAACCTTTTGCACCACGGTCGCCTCGAACCCGTCGGCGGGGTTTCCGGTGACCTCGGTTGCACCCGGCACGCAGGCTTTCAGCACCGCCGGGTTCAACAGGGCGGCATAGACGTCTGCGGGCGCTGCAGCGATTTCGCGTGTATCGGACATCTGCATGGGTCATGCTCCTTGGCTGGTCGTGCATCCGTTGATAGCGCAGGGATGTGTGCGGCGCCATGCACGAATTCCGCGTGACAGCGCCGTTGCGCGTGATAGGGCTTGGGCATGACGGACGCACCCCAGAACACACCCGGGCTTGGCATAGTCTTTGTGCTGGTCGGTGTCTTTTGCATCTCGATCAACGATCTGCTGATCAAGCAGTTGTCGGGGGGATACCCGCTGCACGAACTGGTCTTTGCCCGTTCGGCGATCGGCATCTGCTTTAGCCTGCTGATCGTGCAGTACGAAGGCGGCTGGGGCATCCTGCGCACACGGCATCCGTTTCTGCATGCCACACGCGGGGTGTTGATCGTGGTGGCGAACATGACGTTTTTCGTGGCGCTGGCGGTTTTGCCGCTGGCCGATGCAACGGCACTGTTCTTTGCCGCACCCCTGTTCATCACGGTGCTGTCGATCCCGATCCTGGGCGAAAAGGTGGGGCCGCTTCGGCTGACGGCGGTGGCCGTCGGGTTTGCGGGCGTGGTCATCATGCAACGGCCCTGGGTCGGCACCGACGCGCTTGAAGTGAACCGGCTGGTGCTGCTCTTGCCTGTCGTGGCGGCGCTGACCTATGCGCTGAACCAGCTTCTGACCCGCAAGCTGGGGGTGGAGAGCAAGGCCAGCGCCATGGCCGTCTATATCCAGGCGACATTCATCCTGGTGTCGATCCTGTTCTATGTTTTTGCCGGTGATGGGCGTTATGCCGAGGGTTCCGACAATGCCTCCGTCATCTTCCTGCTGCGGGCATGGGTCTGGCCGCCGGTCAATGACTTGTGGGTGTTTGTCGGAATGGGCCTGAACGCCGCCATCATCGGCTACGCGCTCAGTCAGGCCTACAGGTTGGCCGACGCCGCCACGGTTGCACCGTTCGAATATGTGGGTCTGCCGCTGGCGGTGTTCTGGGGCTTTGTCGTTTTTGGCGATCTGCCCGTCTGGGAGGTCTGGTCAGGCATCGCCCTGATCCTGGGCGCAGGGCTGTTCGTGTTCCTGCGCGAACGTCAAAAAGCCCGTATCGTGGCCCGCGGCAAGATCAAGGCCCGGTACTGAGCGG
The DNA here is from genome assembly GCA_038527345.1 of Pseudomonadota bacterium. Classification (GTDB taxonomy): domain Bacteria; phylum Pseudomonadota; class Alphaproteobacteria; order Rhodobacterales; family Rhodobacteraceae; genus Tateyamaria. The sequence goes on from JBCBFX010000096.1 coordinate 11,378, forward strand.
GCAGAAAATGACTCATTTTCTGGTACATTTTCTGTTTCAGAAAATGGTCAGGCGGCGACGTCGATCACCACTTTTCCCGTCGCTTTCCGGGTGCGCAACAGGTCCAGCCCCTTGTTCGACTGCGCCAGGGGCAAGACATGGCTGACATGGGGCGACAGCTTGCCCTGTGCGTACCAGTCGAAAAGCACCGCGAAACTGTCGGTCAGCACCTTGGGGTTCACGCGCATATAGCCGCCCCAGTAAAACCCCAGCACATGCAGGTTCTTGACCAGCAGGTAATTCGCCGCGATTTGCGGCACCGTTCCGCTGGCAAAGCCCAGCGGCAGCAACCGCGCCTCCGGGTTGCAGGCGCGCAGGGCAGCATCGAACAGATCACCCCCCACGGGGTCATAGACCACGTCGGCCCCGCCCAGTGCCTTGACATCGGCGCGCAGGTCGCAGGTGTCGCTGTCCAGCAGATGATCCGCCCCGGCCTTGCGCGCAATCTCAAGCTTTTCAGGTCCACGGGCGCAGGCGATCACCTCGGCCCCCATCACCTTGCCCAGTTCCACCGCCGTCAAGCCAACGCCCCCCGACGCCCCGAGAACAAGCAACCGTTCCCCCGGCTGCAGGTGCGCCTTGTAATCCAGCGCCACATGACTGGTGCCATAGGCCACCAGAAAAGCCGCCGCATCGACAAATGACATCGCGTCGGGGATCGGCACACAGATCTCGGCAGGCAGGGCGGCATAGTCGGCGAGCCCACCGAAACCGGCATACGCAGCCACGCGTTGACCAACGGCGAGGGTGGTCACGCCCGAGCCCACGGCCGCGACCGTGCCGGCCATTTCCATACCCAGCGTCGCCGGCAGGTCGGGTTTTTCCTGATAGGTCCCCTTGACGATCAGCGTGTCGCCGAAGTTCAGGCCACAGGCGGCAATGCGCACCAACACTTCGCCCGGTCCGGGTTCGGGCTGCGCCACATCGCGCAATTCCAGCGGCGCACCGCGTTCGATCAGTTGCATGGCGCGCATCAAGCGGCTCCCTGGTCTCAGCCGTCCTCGCGGCCCAATTGCCAGACCGCATAGCTGATTTGCACGGCCCCGAACAACAGGCCGTTGAAGAACCACAACACAAAAAGCAGTAGGAACGCATCGTCACTGTCGCTGGCGCGCGTCGCGATGCCTGCGATATCCATCAGCCAGATGGCGGTGACAAACAGCGCAGAGATCGCAAACCCGACGGCAGTGCCGGACAGGAACAGGCGGATCAGCGGGTTGGGGCCAGGATCAGACATATCCCAGAGGTAGGTCCAGAAGTGGCATGTGTCGAGGGGGACGGTCGCACCTGTCAATTCGCACGGGCGCGCACCAAGGGGCTGAATGACCGGATTGCAGCGAAACACCGCTGAGCTCAAACCATCCCTGCCAGCTTTGCGAAAGGGTCCCCGGCTGGGATCCCCGTGCCATTCCTGTTTGCAACCCAAAGCAGATCTGTCAGCCATCTCCATACCGAACAGATTCGCAATGACCGCCAGCCCAATGTCCATGCCTGCCGATACTCCGGACGACGTGAAAAACTTGCCATCCTCGACCCACCTTGCTTCTTTCACCCGGTCCACGTTCGGCGCGAGATGGACAATGCTGCCAAAATCCACCTTGTTCGTGGTCGCCTTGCGACCATCCGGCACACCCATCATTCCCGAAAGTACGGTGCCGGTGCAGACAGCCATGACCTTCACGGCGTTTGCGGACACCTCCCGGATCCATGGCAGCAACTCTTCGTCCTTGCCTTCCACCAACCCAGCATCGCCGCCCGGAACGAACAACAGGTCATAGTCGCTCATTTCGGAAATCGGCCTGTCCACCGCGTCCGGTGACCATGACAATTCGGGACCGGATCGCGTCCCTTTGCGACCCTGATCATTTATGTCTCGGATCCGAAGCCGCCCGACATTTCACTTGGCCCGAAATAGTCCAGCGTTTCAAAACCGGGAAAAACCAGCGCGGCGAAAGTGCGCATGAACCCTTTTCAGAGACTGCAAAACAGGACCGCCTGGCGCACCGGCGCAGGAACACGCCGCCACCACATGTCAGACAGGTGACGCTGACACATGCTTCGTCACGGTCGATACGGCGCGCGGCGCCATCCCGCAGTGCCGCCCCGGTGCAGACCCATATACTTTCTAGAATGCCTCGGGCCGCGCTTCGCGGGCCATGTGATCCAGCACGGCGTTTACGAATTTCGGCTCCTTGCCTTCGGGGAAAAAGGCACGGGCCACATCCACATATTCGGTGATCACCACCTTGGGCGGCGTGGCGGTGTCACGCAGCTCGGCCCCCGCAGCGCGAAACAGCGCGCGCAGGGTCGGGTCGATCCGCGCAATGGGCCACTTGGCCACCAGCGCCCGGTCCGTCGCCTGATCAATGGGGGCCTGATAGTTCACCGCATCATCCATCACCCGGGCAAAGTGGTCGGGATCGCCCTCGGTCATCTCGTCGCCCTCATAGGTGGCGCCAAAGCGATGGTCCATGAACTCGGCCTTGATCTGGTCGACGGTCTGCGCGGTCTGCTCCATCTGGAACAGAGCCTGCACGGCATACAGCCGCGCAGCACTGCGCATCTTACGTTTCTGGTTGCCCGAAAGGGTCATGCGATGGTGGGTCCTGTTTCGCCGGCAAGAATGGTGTCATCGGACAATGGCCGAAATCCGACCCCTTTCTCCGAGCGGCCCCACTTACGGCTGAG
>JBCBFX010000097.1:0-14038 GCA_038527345.1 Pseudomonadota bacterium
GATGCAGCGTGGCCATCGGGCGCTGCATCGTGCGCGACCCCACCGCGTTTCTGTTTGACGAACCGCTTTCGAACCTTGACGCATCCCTGCGGGTCGAGATGCGGTACGAGATCGCCAAGCTGCATCAGCAACTGAATGCGTCGATGATCTATGTCACCCATGACCAGGTCGAGGCGATGACGCTGGCCGACCGGATCGTGGTGCTGGAATTTGGCCGCATCGCGCAGGTGGGCACCCCGCGCGAACTCTATGACAAACCCGCCAACTTGTTCGTGGCGCAATTCATCGGCAGCCCCAAGATGAACGTGGTGCGCTGCACGACCGACGGCAGCACCTTCACCGTCGCGGGTGGGCGCGGCGGGCCGTTTGCGGGGACCGCCGTGCATCTGGGCATCCGGCCCGAACATATCACCATCGGCGAAGCCGGCACCGGCGCGGTCGACGGAAAGGTCGATGTGCTGGAATATCTTGGCGCGGATTCCTTCGTGATCTTTGATTGCGGTGAGGCCGGTCAGGTCAATGTGCGCATCAGCGGTGAAACCGGGCTGAAACCTGGCGATATCTGCGGGCTGACCTTTGATGCGGATCGCTTGCATTTCTTTGACAAGGACGGTCTTGCGGTCACCTGACACGGCTCTGACGGTGCCGCTATCCTGCCTTTTCAGCGATTGTGGGTGCGTGGCGGACGGCCAACCACAGGGTGAAACGCCCATGGATTGCCCAAAAAAGGTGCATACCTACTGGACACGGTCGGTCAGGGTTCTACCCTAGCCAAGCCCGCGAGCGCGGGCAGGGCCCGCCCGCGACACAAGCGGAAATGGCCCGGACTATGGGAGGAACATCATGTCTAAACTGAACCGCAGAAACTTTCTGCGTGGCTCCGCCGTTGTCGGCGCAGGCACGCTGGCCGCACCGGCCATTGCCGACGGCCACGCCACGACCCTGAAAATGCAGGCCGCATGGGGCGGCGGGATTTTCCTGGAAAACGCGCAATCCTACGTGAACCGCGTCAACGAAATGGCCGGCGGTGCGCTGAACATCGAACTGCTGCCGGTGAACTCGGTCGTCAAGACCAGCCAGATGCAGGACGCCGTTCACCGCGGCGTGCTGGATGCGGCCCACTACGTGCCTGCCTATTGGTATTCGAAATCCAAGGCCGCGTCGCTGTTCGGCACCGGCCCCTGCTTTGGCTGGTCGAGCCAGGAAGTGCTGGGCTGGGTCCACTACGGTGGCGGTCAGGAGCTTTTTGACGAACTGATGGCCAACCTGGGCCTGAATGTCGTGTCGTTCTTCAACTCGCCGATGCCCGCACAGCCCATGGGCTGGTTCAAGGAAGAGATCAAGGACGCCAGCCAGATGAGCGGCCTGAAGTACCGGACCGTGGGTCTGGCGGCTGACGTGCTGCTGGAAATGGGCATGTCCGTCGTGCAGCTGCCCGGCGGTGAAATTCAGCCCGCGATGAAATCGGGCCTGATCGATGCGGCCGAGTTCAACAACCCGACGTCCGACCGTGACTTCGGCATGCAGGACGTGTCCAAGCACTATCACCTCGCCTCGTTCCACCAGAGCCAGGAATTCTTTGAGGTGACGTTCAACAAGGACAAGTATGACGGCCTGGCGGACGAATTGAAGGCGATCCTGAAATACGCCTCCGAAGCCGAGAACTCGAACTTCTACTGGAACAACACCAAGCGGTATTCCGAGGACCTGGTGAAGCTGCGCGACGAGCAGGGCGTGAACGTCTATCGCACGCCCGACAGCGTGATGGCCGAACAGCTGAAAGCCTGGGATGTTGTGGTTGACCGGATTTCGGGCGAGGACGAGTTCTTTGCGAAAGTGGTGGCAAGCCAGAAGGCTTACGCCAAGGACGTGATGAACTATCTCAACCTGAACCAGCCCGACTACAAGCTGGCCTATAACCACTACTTCGGTTGATCCCTTTCGCAGGTTAATCCACGCGGGGCGGAGAGTGCGCAAGCGCTTTCCGCCCTTTGGGGCAATGCGGCAGGAGACCGTCAGATGATAAAAACAATTCACGCCATCGAGGGGCTGAGCCAGTGGGTGGGCAAAGCCTTTGGCTGGTGCATCATGATACTCACCCTTTCCGTCAGTTACGAAGTGTTCGTGCGGTATGTGCTGAACAAGCCGACCGTCTGGGCCTTTGACATGATGGTGCAGATGTATGGCGCGCTGTTCCTGATGGCCGGTGCCTATGCGCTGGCGCAAGACACGCATGTGCGCGGCGACGTGCTGTATCGCCTGTTTTCGGTTCGCTGGCAGGCGCGGCTCGATTTTCTGCTCTACATCATCTTTTTCTTTCCCGGCATGTTCGCCCTGTTCTGGTACGGCTGGGAAATCGCGTCCGACAGTTGGCGCTACAAGGAAGTGAGTTGGAACAGCCCGGCCCGCATCCAGATCTATTTCTTCAAAACGCTGATCCCCGTGGCGGGCATGCTTCTGATGATACAGGGCGTCGCCGAAATGATGCGATGTTGGCTGGCCATGCGCGACGGGCGATGGCTGGAACGGCTCGATGACGTGAAAGAAACCGAACAAATGCTGATGCACATGACGCCCGAGGATCTTGATCCGGGCAAAGACACCGACAAGGGAGACCGGGCATGACCGATCCCCAAGTCGCCATCCTCATGCTGTGCCTGTTCATCGTGCTGGTGCTGCTGGGGTTCCCCATCGCCTTTACGCTGATCGCGATGGGCGTGGCATTCGGCTATTATGCCTATTACACGACCGCGCCCGAAAGCATCGCGGACATCTTCAACAACAACATCTTCTACCTGCTGAACCAGAACACCTATTCGGTGATGGAAAACGACACGCTGGTCGCCATCCCGCTGTTCCTGTTCATGGGTTACGTGGTGGAACGTGCCAATATCGTGAACCGGCTGTTTTTCTCGCTCTATCAGGCGGCGCACAATCTGCCGGGGTCGCTTGGCATTGCGGCGCTGATGACCTGTGCGGTGTTTTCCACCGCCTCCGGTATCGTGGGGGCCGTGGTGACGCTGATGGGTCTGCTGGCCTATCCGGCGATGAACAAGGCCGGCTATGACAAGAGCTTTGCCGCCGGCATCATCTGTGCCGGCGGGACGCTGGGCATCCTGATCCCGCCGTCGATCATGCTGATCGTATATGCCGCCATCGCGGAACTGTCGCCCCTGCGCCTGTATGCGGCTGCGGTGTTCCCGGGGCTGCTGCTGGCGGGGCTGTACATCGTCTATGTGCTGACGCGCGTGGCCATCAACCCGAGCCTTGCCCCCAAACCGGACCGGGAAGACATTCCGGCCAAGCGGGAGATCTACCTGAACCTGCTGATCTCATTCGTGCCGCTGACGGTGCTGATCCTGCTGGTGCTGGGGTCGATCCTGGGCGGTCTGGCCACCCCGGCCGAAGCGGCCGCCATGGGTGCGTTGGGCGGGCTGGTGCTGGCGGTGCTTTACCGTTCACTCAGCTGGCAAAAGGTCAAGGAAAGCGTGTTCCTGACGGCCAAGGCGACGGCCATGGTCTGTTGGCTGTTCGTCGGCTCTTGGACCTTTGCGTCGATCTTCAGTTACCTCGGCGGGCACGACGTGATCGAACACTGGGTCGTGGGCATGAACCTTGAACCCTGGCAGTTCCTCGTGCTGGCGCAGCTGATCATCTTTTTGCTGGGATGGCCGCTGGAATGGTCGGAAATCCTGATCATCTTTGTCCCGATCTTCCTGCCGATGCTGGATACGTTCGGGGTGAACCCATACTTCTTCGCCATGCTCGTGGCGCTGAACCTGCAAACCTCGTTCCTGACGCCGCCCATGGCGATGAGCGCCTATTATCTGAAAGGCGTGCTCAAGAACCAGATCGAGCTGATGCAGATCTTCAAGGGGCTGATGCCGTACCTGGCCATCGTGATCCTGTGCATGGTGCTGATGTACCAGTTCCCGGGCATCGCGTTGTGGTTCCCCGACTACCTGTTCGGGGTTTGGGTGCCTTGATCAAGGGGGATCTGACAACGCTGTCGGCGGTGCAGGCCGCCGACGCCATCCGCGACGGGCGGCTTTCGTCCGAGGCGCTGGTCAGCGCCTGCTGGGAACGGATCGAGGCGACCGAGCGCGAGGTGAAAGCCTGGGCCTGGATCGACCCGAACTACGCCCTCGATCAGGCGCGCGCGGCGGACCGCCAGCGCAAGGCGGGCCGGGCCACTGGTGCGCTGCATGGCGTGCCTGTCGCGCTCAAGGACATCGTCGACACCGCCGACATGCCGACACAGCGCGGCACGCCCATCTTCAAGGATCGGCAATCGGGGCGTGATGCCCGCATGGTGGAACGGCTGCGCGACGCCGGTGCGGTGCTGATGGGCAAGACCAAGACGACCGAACTGGCCTATATGCACCCGACTGACACCACCAACCCGCACAATCCCGCGCACACGCCGGGCGGGTCATCCAGCGGTTCGGCGGCAGCCGTGGCGGCACGGCATGTGCCGCTCGCCGTTGGCACCCAGACCGGCGGATCGGTGATCCGGCCCGCGTCGTTTTGCGGGGTCTTTGGGTTCAAACCATCCGCCGGGGTCATCCCCCGCACAGGCGTGTTCCGCACCTCGGCCACGCTGGATCAGGTGGGGGCCATGGCCGCCAGCCTTGAAGATGTGGCGCTGCTGACGGATGTTCTGGGCTGTTTCGATCAGGACGATCCGGCCAGCTTTGCCCGTCCACGTCCCGGCATGCTGGCGGGCGCACAGGCCGACGCCCCGATCGAACCGGTGCTGGCGTGGTTCGACATGCCGTATCACGACCGGCTGGACGGTGATGCGCGCGACGGGATCGAGGCGGTACTGGACGTCATGGGCGCACAGGTAGAACGCTTTGACGCCGCCCCGCAGCTGGCGCAACTGCCCGACGTGCACAAGGTGATCTATGACTACGAGATCACCCGCAATTTCGCCCTGATCGAGGCCGATTATCACGACAGCCTGAGCGATGATGTGCTGGCCGCCTTTGAACGGGCCAAAAGCATCAGCGACGACCATTATGCCGAGGCAATCGAAGTGCGCGCCTCGGCCCAGGTGTGGTTTGCGGCGCATTTCAACGATTTCGATGCCATCATCGCACCGTCCGCCACCGGCGAGGCGCCGCTGCTGTCGGCAGGTCACACGGGCGATGCGGTATACTGCCTGCCATGGACGCTGGCCGGACTGCCCTGCCTGACCATCCCGGCGCTGGTGGGACAGACCGGATTGCCCATCGGCGTGCAACTGATCGGCGGGGCCGAAGAAGATGACCGTTTGCTGCGCACTGCGGCTTGGGTACAAGATAGGCTGGCAGACGCCGCCACGCAAAGCGAGGACTGAACCATGTCACGCATGACCAACATCATCATGGGAATCCTGGGCACCGGACTGATGATCGTATTCATCGTCGGGCTGTCCCACAGCATTTCGACCGGGTTCGCCGGGTTCTGGGGCGGGCTGCCGTTCATGGTCATCGCGGGTGTCGTGATCGCCATGGCGCTCTATAACTTCTACGAAGACGCCATCCGGAACCGCAAGAAATGACCAGACCCGTGCTGTGGCTGCCGCGCAAAGTGTCGGACGCCACCGTGGCGCGGGCGCGGCGCGATTACGAGGTGATCCTGAACGAAGCCGACACGCCGGGCAGCGCACAGGACATCATCGCGATGAGCGCGCAGGCCGACGCCATGATGCCCTGCCATTCCGAACATTTCAGCGCCGATGTCGTGGCCCGCCTTGATCCGCGGCTGAAAATCGTGGCGAACCATTCCGTCGGGGTGGACCACTGCGATCTGGACGCCCTGCGCGCCCGTGGCATTGTCGTGACCAACACGCCCGACGTGCTGTCGGATGCCACGGCCGAATTGACCATGCTGCTGATGCTGGGGGCCGCCCGGCACGCGGTGGCAGGCGACTGGATGGTGCGGGCAGGCGAATGGGACAGCTGGAGCCCGTCCTTCATGGTTGGCAAGCAGGTCACTGGCGCGCGGCTGGGCATCATCGGCATGGGCCGCGTGGGCCGGGCATTCGCCGCCAAGGCGCGCGGGTTCGATATGGAAATTCACTATTGCAACCGCACTCGCCTCAGCCCCGAGGACGAGCAGGGGGCGAGGTATCATGCCAGTCTCGATACTCTGTTGCCGGTGTCGGATTTCCTGTCGCTGCACTGTCCGGCCACGCCCGACACGATGGACCTGATGAATGCCGACACGCTGGCGCAACTGCCCGATGGCGCGGTGCTGGTGAACGCTGCCCGTGGCGCGCTGGTGGACGAGGATGCGCTGATCGCCGCCATCGAAAGCCGCAAACTGGCGGGCGCAGGCCTCGATTGCTTCAAGACCGAACCCGGCGGCAACCCGGCTTTTGCCGCGCACAAGAACATCTTCATGCTGCCCCATATCGGCAGCGCCACCACCGCGACGCGCGACGCCATGGGCTTTCGCGCCCTCGACAATCTGGATGCGTTCTTTGCCGGGAAGACCCCGCGCGACGCGCTGTAACAGCACGAAAGGATTTCACGATGGCAAAAGTTGCTTTCCTCGGCCTTGGGGTCATGGGTTACCCGATGGCGGGCTACCTGCAAAAGGCAGGCCACGACGTGACCGTCTACAACCGCACCACGGCCAAGGCCGAAAAATGGGCGGCGGAATACGGCGGCCGCCACGCGGCCACCCCGCGCGAGGCGTCCGAGGGCGCGGATTTCGTGATGGCCTGCGTCGGCAATGACGACGATCTGCGCAGCGTGTGCCTGGGGGCCGACGGCGCGCTGTGCGGCATGAAGGAGGGGGCGGTCTTTGTCGACCACACAACCGTTTCGGCGGCGGTGACCCGCGAGCTTTATGGTGTGGCCAAGGAAGAGGGCGTGTCATTCGTCGACGCGCCTGTGTCGGGCGGGCAGGCGGGGGCAGAGAACGGCCAGCTTGTGGTGATGTGCGGCGGCGATGCGGCGGCCTATGACAGTGCCGAGCCATTGATCGACTGTTATGCCAAGAAATGCGTGCGTCTGGGCGAAAGCGGGGCAGGGCAGTTGACCAAGATGGTCAACCAGATCTGCATCGCGGGTCTGGTGCAGGGTCTGTCCGAGGGGCTGCATTTTGCCGAAAAGGCGGGGTTGGACGGCCGCGCGGTGATCGACGTGATCGGTGGCGGGGCTGCGGGCAGCTGGCAGATGGTGAACCGGTACGAAACCATGCTGGACGACCATTTCGAACACGGGTTTGCCGTGGACTGGATGCGCAAGGATCTGGGGATCTGCCTGTCCACGGCGGATGAAAACGGTGCCAGCCTGCCAGTCACGGCGCTGGTCGATCAATTCTACAAGGACGTGCAGAAGATGGGTGGCGGGCGTTGGGATACGTCGAGCCTGTTCAAGCGTTTGCGCGCCATGGGCTGATTTCGGCGTAACTGCCCGGAAAATGTGCAACGGCGCGCGGACCCCCGCGCGCCGTTGCTTTTTTCGCCTCTGCAAATTCACACCCGCCCCGGAATCGCGGCATGTGCGGTGCTGTGACAGCCATGTTGAAAATCGCCGTGGTCGAGGCCGACCGGGACCGCGCCCACCAGATCGTCGATGCGCTGCGCGACGAGGGGTGGGGCGATATCGTCGTGCTGGGCGATGCCACGGGGCTGGCCCGCAAGCTGGGCGAGATCGAACCGGACCTCGTGCTGATCGATCTGGCCAACCCCAACCGGGACGCGCTGGAACAGGTCAGCCTTGCGTCGCAAGCGGAAACCCGCCCCGTTGCGATGTTCGTGGACCAGTCCGATGACGAGATGACGCGCGCGGCCATGGCTGCGGGTCTCAGCGCCTATGTGGTGGGCGCGCCGGAACCGGCGCGGGTGCGGTCCGTCCTGAAAACCGCCATCGCGCGGTTCCAGGTCACCAGCCAGATGCGGCGCGAACTGGAATTGGCGAAACAGGCGCTGGCCGACCGCAAGACGCTGGACCGGGCCAAGGGCATGCTGATGCGCGCCAAGGGTGTGAGCGAGGACGAGGCCTATACCCTGCTGCGCAAGACGGCCATGTCGCAGAACCGCAAGGTGATCGACGTGGCGCAGGCGCTGCTGACGGCGGCGGACCTGCTGGAATGAGCGGTCGTGTGCTGAACATCGGCTATGTGCCCCTGGTCGACAGCGCGCCGCTGATCGTGGCCAAGGAACTGGGCTTTGCCGCCGACGAAGGCATCGCGCTGAACCTGTTGCGCCAGCCGTCCTGGGCGGCGTTGCGCGACCTGCTGGCGCTGGGGCATCTGGATGCGGCGCATATGCTGTCGCCCATGCCCGCGGCCATGTCGCTGGGGCTGAGCGGGGCGGCCATCCGGATCGATGCGCCCATGGTGCTGTCGGTCAATGGCACCGTGCTGGGTGTGTCGCCCGCCCTGTCCAGCGCGTTGCGGGCCAGCGGGTGGCGGGCCGATCTGACCGCACCCCACGACACGCTGGCCCGGATACTGGCGGTGCATGACGGACCGCTGCGCGTGGGCGTTCCGTTTCCCTATTCCATGCACCGGCTGCTGTTCGAATACCTGGCAGCGGGGCTGAGTGATATTCAGGCGGGGGCCTTTTCCATCGTCACCACGCCGCCGCCCCGGATCCCAGAGGCCGTGGCGGATGGCGAATTGGACATGTTCTGCGTGGGCGAGCCGTGGGGCACCGTTGCGGTCAGCGAATACGGGGCCGAACTGGTCCTGCCGGGGACCGCGATCTGGGCCCATGCGCCGGAAAAGGTGCTGGGGATGCGCCGGACCTGGGCCGAGGACAATGACGCAGCCTGTGGCGCCTTGCTGCGGGCCGTCTTTCGTGCCGCGCGTTGGCTGGGACAGTCGGAAAACCACCCGCTGGCCAGCAGCATCCTGGCCCAAAGCGCGCATCTGGACCTGCCGGATCACGCCATCGATCCCGCGCTGACGGGGCACATCACGCCGCGTACGGGGGCTGTGCCGTGGGACATCCCCCATTTCCTGAAGTTCCACCAGCAGGCGGGGACCTTCCCGTGGCGCAGCCAGGGCGCGTGGATCGGCACGCAGATCAGCCGCCTGACGGGCGTGCCTGCGGATCAGGCGACGCAGGTCGCCGCATCCTGCCTGCGCCCAGACCTGTATCGCCGCCATCTGGACGCGGCGGACGTCGACATGCCCGGCGCCTCGGCCAAGATCGAGGGCGCGCTGGCCCACGCCACCGCCGTCGCGTCGACCCGGGGCGAGATGATTCTGGGGCCGGACGCGTTCTTTGATGGCGCAACTTTTGACTTTGGTGCGATCTAGATGCCGCTTTTTGCGGCATTCGCTGCATCGCAGCAAAAAAACCCGGTGCAATTTACGTATTGGGGTGCGGAACCTGCCACGCATCAGTTACCCAACACGTAACGAAGCGACGCTGCTTCGCGTCCCCCTCCGGTGTTGGAGGGAACACCAAGAGCAAAGCCGCTCGATCCGACACGCGCACCTCCTCCCGTGCGTTCGGATCGGGCGGCTTTTTTCGTTCACGACAAGCACAGGGAAACCTCTGGATGAAACGACTGCTGACAACGATTTCGGTGACTGCCACGCTGCTGGGCGGCGCGGCCCATGCCGACCTGCTGGACCTGGAAAAGGACGAGCTGAAATTCGGCTTTATCAAGCTGACGGACATGGCCCCGCTCGCCGTGGCGTATGAAAAGGGATATTTCGAGGACGAAGGCCTGTTTGTCACGCTGGAAGCGCAGGCCAACTGGAAGGTGCTGCTGGACGGTGTGATCGACGGGCAACTGGACGGCGCGCACATGCTGGCGGGCCAACCGCTGGCCGCCACCATCGGTTACGGCACCGAGGCACACATCATCACGCCCTTTTCCATGGACCTGAATGGCAACGGTATCACCGTGTCGAACGAGATCTGGGAAGAGATGAAGCCCCATGTGCCGCTGATGGACGATGGCCGTCCGCAGCATCCGATCAGCGCCGCAGCGCTGGCCCCGGTGGTCGAGGATTACAAGGACCAGGGCCTGCCCTTCAACATGGGCATGGTGTTTCCGGTGTCGACCCACAACTACGAGATCCGCTATTGGCTGGCCGCCGGCGGGCTGGAGCCGGGGTTCTACAGCCCCGAAAACATCAGCGGCCAGATCGGCGCCGATGTGCTGCTCAGCGTGACCCCACCCCCACAGATGCCCGCCACGATGGAGGCAGGCACGATATACGGCTATGCCGTGGGTGAGCCGTGGAACCAGCAGGCGGTGTTCAAGGGCATCGGCGTGCCGGTCATCACCGACTATGACATGTGGAAAAACAACCCGGAGAAAGTCTTTGGTCTGACCAAGGAATTCACCGAACAATACCCCAACACCACGCTCGCCATCACCAAGGCGTTGATCCGTGCGGCCATCTGGCTGGACGAAAATGACAACGCCAACCGGCCCGAAGCTGTCGAGATCCTGAGCCGGTCGGAATATGTGGGTGCCGACTACGATGTGATCGCCAACTCGATGACCGGTTTTTTCGAGTTCGAAAAGGGTGACCGCCGTCCGGCACCGGATTTCAACGTGTTCTTCCGCTACAACGCGACATACCCGTTCTATTCCGACGCCATCTGGTACCTGACCCAGATGCGCCGGTGGGGCCAGATTTCGGAGGCCAAGCCCGACCAGTGGTATTTCGACATGGCGGCCAAGGTCTACAAGCCCGAGATCTACCTCGAAGCAGCACGGATGCTGGTGGACGACGGTCTGGCGAACGAGGCTGATTTCCCCTGGGACAGCGACGGGTTCAAGGCCCCGACGCCCGCCGCCGACATCATCGATGGCATCCCCTATGACGGCAAAGCCCCCAACGCCTATATCGACAGCCTGCCCATCGGTCTGAAGGGCGACCAGAAGGTCATCGGCAACGCGGTCGAGGGGTGATCCAGCCATGCGGTGCGCCGTAAAGGCGCACCCTACGCCGCAGCGCGGCAATCCGGCCCCAACGGCGGGGCATCTGCACAGGAAACAGGCACGCCGCTGTGCCGCATCGTCCCCGCCACACGGCGTACACACCCTGTGCACCGTTTGTGCACCGATCGTACACCGCTGCATCGCAGCACCCGTAATTTCGAGCCGTGCAGGCCCCATCAGGTCGCCCGCACATACGCCAGGAGACCCCGACATGACTGCCATAGATCCGTCCCAGTTGGACCCCGCCGACCGCGAAGCGCGCAGGCAGCGCACCTTTACCCGCATCAACGCCGCCGACAAATGGTTCCAGGTGCTGGGCCTGAGCTGGCTGACCCCGATGCTGCGGGCCGCCGCCGGGGACAATCCCCGCGCGCAGGGCCGCGAAATCTGGCGGCTGCTGGGCGTGCCGCTCTTGGCCATCTTCCTGTTTCTGGGGGCATGGGCGTCGCTCGCGCCCACGGTGCAGACATCGCTGGGCGCCATTCCCGGCCCCGCACAGGTGTGGGAGCAGGTGGGCAACCTGCACGCCGACGCGCAGCGCGAAAAGGAAAAGGAGGCCGCGTTCTATGTCCGGCAGGACGAACGCAACGCCAAGCTGATTGCCGACGGGCAGGAGGACAAGGTCAAGCAGCGCGTCTATACCGGCAAGCCGACTTACTATGACCAGATCTGGACCTCGATCAAAACGGTGTTCTTCGGCTTTCTGCTGGCTTCGATCGTTGCCATTCCGCTGGGCATTGCCGCGGGCCTCAGCCCGATGGTCAGCGCCGCCATCAATCCGCTGATCCAGATTTTCAAGCCCGTGTCGCCGCTGGCGTGGCTGCCCATCGTCACGATGGTCGTGTCGGCCACCTACAGCGACGGGATGTTTTCCAAATCCTTCCTCAACTCCGCCATCACCGTGACCCTGTGTTCGCTATGGCCCACCCTGATCAACACCGCCTTGGGGGTCAGCAGCATCGACAAGGATCTGGTCAGCGTGTCCAAGGTCCTGAAGATGAACACCTGGACCAAGATCACCAGGCTGGTCCTGCCCTCGGCCCTGCCGCTGATCTTTACCGGGCTGCGCCTGTCGCTGGGCGTGGGGTGGATGGTGCTGATCGCCGCCGAGATGCTGGCGCAGAACCCGGGCCTTGGCAAATTCGTGTGGGACGAGTTCCAGAACGGGTCGTCGCAAAGTCTGGCCAAGATCATGGTGGCCGTCTTTACCATCGGCATCATCGGCTTCCTGCTGGACCGGCTGATGTACGCCATCCAGTCCATGTTCACCTTTACCAACAACCGGTGACCGATATGAGCATGATCGAATTCAAGGACGTGTCGAAAGTGTACGGTGACGGGATCGACCGCACCGAGGTGCTGAACAACATCTCGTTACAGGTGAAAGAGGGTGAGTTTCTGGTCCTGCTTGGTTTTTCGGGCACGGGCAAGACCACGCTGATCAACCTGATGGCGGGGCTGGACACCCCATCCTCGGGTCAGGTGCTGTTCAAGGGCGCGCCGGTGACGGGGCCGGGACCGGAACGGGGTGTCATTTTCCAAAGCTATTCGCTGATGCCGTGGCTGACGGTGAATGGGAATGTGGGTCTGGCCGTCGACACGATCTTTGCGGGGCTGAGCAAGGCCGAACGGGCCGAGAAGGTGGCGCATTACGTGGGCATGGTGGGCCTGGGCCATGCCGCGACCCGCCGCCCCGCAGAGTTGTCGGGCGGCATGCGCCAGCGCGTCAATGTGGCCCGTGCGCTGGCGATGAACCCCGAGGTGCTGCTGCTGGACGAGCCGTTGTCCGCGCTGGATGCGCTGACCCGCGCCAATCTGGCGGACGAGATCGAACACATCTGGGAGGCGGACAAGAAGACCTGTGTGCTGATCACCAATGACGTGGACGAGGCCATCATCCTGGCCGACCGCATCATCGCCCTGAACCCCGATGGCACGCTGGGCGCGGAATTCACCGTCACCATTCCGCGCCCCCGCGACCGGATGGAGATGAACCATCACGACGGGTTCAAGGCCCTGCGCGCGCAGGTCACGAATTACCTGATGGATGTGGGGATCGAGGCCAAGGTCGAAGGATCGCGCATTCTGCCCGACGTGACCCCCATCCACGGTGTGCCGTCGGCGGTGGTGGATGCCCAGAAGGGCATGATCGAGAACCGGTTCCTGGATTTTTCCATGCTGCACAAGGTGTATCCGACCCCCAGGGGGCCGCTGACCGTGGTCGAGGATTTCGACCTGAAAATCAACAAGGGCGAGTTCATTTCCCTGATCGGCCACTCGGGCTGTGGCAAGTCCACGGTGCTGACCATGGCCGCCGGGTTGAACGACATCTCGCAGGGTGCCATCAAGCTGGATGGTCGCCACGTCGAAGGGGCGGACCCCGAACGCGCCGTGGTGTTCCAGTCGCCCAACCTGTTTCCATGGCTGACGGCCAAGGAAAATGTGGCGATTGGCGTCGACAAGGTGTACCCCCGCGCGTCCCGCGCCGAACGGCAGGATGTGGTGGAATACTATCTTGAACGGGTAGGGCTGGCCGATGCCATGGACAAGCAGGCGGCGGACCTGTCCAACGGGATGAAGCAGCGCGTGGGCATCGCCCGCGCCTTTGCCCTGTCGCCCAAGCTGCTGCTGCTGGACGAACCTTTCGGGATGCTCGACAGCCTCACCCGGTGGGAGCTGCAAGAGGTGCTGATGGAGGTGTGGTCCCGCACCAAGGTCACGGCCATATGCGTCACCCATGACGTGGACGAGGCCATTTTGCTGGCCGACCGCGTGGTGATGATGACCAACGGCCCGCAAGCCACCATCGGCAAGATCGTGGATGTGGACCTGCCGCGCCCGCGCAGCCGCAAGGCGCTGCTGGAGCATCCCGACTACTACGCCTACCGGCAGGACGTGCTCGATTTCCTCGAGGAATACGAGCACGGGGCCAAGCCGAAATCGCTTGCCAGCGGCACCACGAAACCCAAACCCATCGCGGCGGAGTGACCGACATGACCCAGAACATCATCGTGATCGGCGCAGGCATGGCGACGGGCCGCGCGCTGGAACACCTGTTTGACGCGGGCGCGGGCGCGGGCGCGGACGTGGACGTGACCCTGTTCAACGCCGAACCCCGCGGCAACTAC
>JBCBFX010000098.1:0-12783 GCA_038527345.1 Pseudomonadota bacterium
AACCCGACCTTCGTGACCCTGTCCGACGGGTCGGTCCGCAACACCTATGATGTGCGCCTGCGAAACAAGACCGCACAGGCCCAGACCATGCGCCTGACGGTCAAGGGCGATCCATCGATCCGCCTCCAGCTTGAGGGGTCCGCATATCAGGCGGTGGCCGTTCCGGCCGACGCGACGCTGTTGCAACGGGTGTACCTGGTGGCTCCGCCCGATGCGACGCCCGCGCAGGTCGCGTCGAGCGAAGTCCGCATCTGGGTCGAAGCCCTCGGCGGCGGCGACCGCGCCCACAAGGACACCACATTCAACGGGAAGGGAACCCCATGACCAAGGAACTCAAGGGTTGGCACGTGGCCGCGATGTTCTGTGCCGGGTTCGGCATCATCATCGCGGTGAACCTGACGCTGGCCTTCAACGCCGTCAGCACCTTTCCGGGGCTCGAGGTCGGCAACTCCTATATCGCCAGCCAGCAGTTCGAAGACAAGCGCATCGCGCAACAGACCTTGGGCTGGACCGCACAGGCCGAGCATGTTGCAGGCCGTTTGGAGCTGACACTGTCAGATGCCACCGGCGCGCCGGTGCGGCCCGAAACGCTGGATGTCACGGTGGGCCGTGCGACCCACGTGGCCGCGGACGTCACACCGGAAATGGTTTTTGACGGCCGGGTGCATGCGGCCCTGGTCACGCTGGACAGCGGCCACTGGCTGGTGCGCCTGACGGCAACGGCCGCGGATGGCACGGTCTTTGAACAGCGTTTGCCCCTGAAGGTCGGAGGCTGATCCGCTCATGACAGCGATTCCCGATCCACGTCCCATGGCCTGTCCCGGCTGTGCCGCCTTGCCCGATGCGGGGCCGGAGCCAGTGGCGCGGGCCGAGGATGTGTTGCTGTCGCTGCCGGATATCCACTGCCACAACTGCATCCGCGACGCGGAGGCCGCGCTGGTCGCGCGCCCGGATGTGGCAGCGGCCCGGATCAACCTGACGCTCAAGCGGGCCTACGTAACCCCCGCGGCCGAGATCCAGGCCGAAGCGCTGGTCAAGACCCTTTCGGACGCAGGCATCGTGGCCCATCCGCTGGATCCGTCTGCCCTGCAAGGCACGGAAACGCGTCGCGCCGGACAGGCCCTGCTGACCCGGCTGGCGGTCGCAGGGTTCGCCGCGATGAATGTCATGCTGTTGTCGGTGGCGGTGTGGTCCGGGGCCACGGATGCCACGCGCGACATGTTCCACTGGATCTCCGCCGCCATCGCACTGCCTGCGATTGCCTATTCCGGGCAGCCATTCTTTGCCGGGGCGTGGCGGTCACTGGCCGCGCGCCGCTTGTCCATGGATGTGCCGATTGCACTGGCGATCCTGCTGGCCCTTGGCACGTCGCTTTGGGAAACCGCGCTGTCGGGGCACCATGCCTATTTCGATGCGGCCCTCGCCTTGTGCTTTTTCCTGCTGGCGGGCCGGTATCTGGAATTTCGCACGCGCGCAGCGGCCCGTTCTGCGGCCGAGGAACTGACTGCGCTGGAAGTGCCGCGCGCGACGAAACTCGTTGGCGGTGTGCCCACCGAAGTGCCGTTGGCCGAGCTTGCCATGGGCGACACGGTGCTGGTTCGCGCGGGCGCACGCGTACCCGTCGACGGCGAGGTGATCGAAGGCAGGGCCGATCTGGACCGGTCCATGCTGACGGGCGAAACCCTACCCGTGCCTGCCGGGCCCGGCACGCAGGTCGCGGCGGGTGAAACCGTACTGAGCGGTCCGCTGACCCTGCGCGCGACGGCGGTAGGGCGCGACACGTCCCTGCACCGGCTGGCCGACCTTGTGGCGGTGGCCGAAGCCGGGCGCGCCAACTACACGCCGCTGGCCGACAAGGCGGCAGCGCTCTATGCGCCGGGCGTTCACATTCTGGCCGCACTGGCCTGGGCCGGGTGGCTGCTGGCCACGGGCGACATGCGCGTGGCGCTGAACATTGCGGCGGCGGTGCTGATCATCACCTGCCCCTGCGCGCTGGGTCTGGCCGTACCGGCGGTGACGACGGCGGCATCGGGTGCGCTGTTCCGCCGGGGGGTATTGATCAAGAGCGCCACGGCGCTGGAACGGCTGGCCGAGGTGGACACGATTGTGTTCGACAAGACAGGCACGCTGACCGACGGCGTGCCCGAGGTGCTGCACTGGTCCGACTTGACCGCAGATGCGCAGAGCGTGGCGTTGGCCCTTGCGCAGGGGTCGACCCATCCGCTGTCACTGGCAATCGCACAGCAGGCCGGCAATGTGGCGGACGTTACCGGGATAACCGAATACCCCGGTCGCGGGACCGAAGGCCGTTGGAATGGTGCCCCCGTCCGCCTGGGCCGCGCGGGGTGGGCGGGCCCCGTGGATGATGGCGAGACGCTGAGCACATGGCTTGATCTTGGGGCAGGGGGCATGCACCGCATCACCTTTGCCGACAGCCTGCGCCCAGGCACGGCCGACACGGTGGCTGCACTCAAAGCCGTCGGTCTGCGGGTCGAGATGCTGTCGGGGGACCGCGACGGCCCGGTCGCGCGCACGGCGGAAAACGCAGGTATCGACCTGTTCCAGTCAAACTGCCTGCCTGCGGAGAAGGTCGCACATATCGAAGAATTGCGGTCGCAAGGTCACCGCGTGCTGATGGTGGGGGACGGCCTGAACGACACCGGGGCGCTGGCCGCGGCAGATGTGTCACTGTCACCGGCCTCGGCTCTGGATGCGGCGCGGGTGGCGTCGGACATGGTACTGCTGGGCAAGCGACTGGATGCGTTGCCCGACACCCTGCGTTGCGCCCGGGCCGCGCGTCGCCGCATCGCCGAGAATTTCCGGATCGCCACCGTCTACAATATCATCGCCGTGCCGTTGGCAGTCGCAGGGCTTGCCACGCCGCTGATCGCAGCGCTTGCCATGTCGGCCTCTTCCATTACCGTGTCCCTGAACGCACTCAGAGGAACGCGGCGATGAACGTGCTTGTTTACCTGATCCCGGTGTCGTTGATCCTGGGCGGGGCGGGGTTGGTGGCTTTTGTCTACACCCTGCGCAGTCGCCAATACGACGATCCGGATGGCGACAGCCGCAGGATCCTGGACGACAGCTGGGACGACCGGCCGAAACCCTAGGACTGTGGCCCGATCATGAAGCAGGTGATGTTGCGAGCCTGCAAACGGCGACAGGCCAGGTCAGCGCCATCGCGTGTCATGCCCATGAAGTTGGCGTCGAACCCCTGCGGCTTGCGCACCACCTTGCGCAGTGACCCGTCCAGCGACGACATCTCGGCCAGTGCGGTTTGCAACAGAACCTTTTCTGCCTTGTAGCGGCTGGGATAACGCCCCACATTCACGCCCCAATGGCGCCCGCCAGAGGTGGACACACGGGTCACCACTTCGGGTTCGGCGCGCGCCAGCACCACGTCACTGGGCCGTGCAGCGGGCCGTTTGATCGGAATCACCGACGGGGTGGATCGGGTGACTTTTGCCGGTGGCGCGGCCTGTGCGACGGCCAGTGCGCTCAGGATATCCTTGGCCTCGACCGCGGCGGCTGCGGGGTCTTCGGCCTTGGCCACCACAACAGGTTCGGCCACAGGTGCTTCGTGTCCCGGACGCAACCGCGGGCGAAAGGATGTCTTGACCGCGCCGGACAGGCGAATGATCTTGCCGGCGCCCTTGGGGGCCTTCTGGTTGCCCGCAATGACCACAGGTCCGGCACCGGGTGTGTATTTCGGTTTCGACGGCTTGCGCAGGGGTGCGCGGCTGGGCGCGCGGCGGAACCCAAGGTCAAGCAGTTCGGCCACCTTGGCGTTGCGCGTCGCGGTGGACCTGCCGCCAAAGACGGTGGCGATGATCCGTTCATTGCCCCGCTCGGCCGAAGCCACAAGGTTGAAACCGGCGGCACGGGTATAGCCCGTCTTGATCCCGTCGGCACCGCGGTACGCAGCCAGCAGGCGGCGGTTGGTGTTGGCCACTTCGCGCACGCCCGCGTTGGTCGAACGGCGGGAAAACAGATTGTAGTATTGCGGGTAATCATAGAGCACGTGGCGGCCCAGCAGCGTCATGTCGCGGGCGGTGGACAGGTGCCCGCTTTCGGTCAGGCCGTGTGCGTTCTTAAAGGTCGTGCGGGTCATGCCCAATGACTTGGCCGTGCGGTTCATGCGGCGGGCAAATGCGGCCTCGGACCCGCTGATCGCCTCGCCAATGGCGGTGGCGGCGTCGTTGGCGGATTTCACGGCGGCGGCACGGATCAGATAGCGCAGGGCGATTTTCTGACCCGGTTGCAGGCCCAGCTTTGATGGGGGTTCGGACGCGGCGAATTTGGAAATCTTCACCTTGGTGTCCAGTGAAATTTCGCCGTTCTCGACCGCCTGAAACGCGATATAGAGCGTCATCATCTTGGTCAGCGATGCGGGGTGCAATCGACTGTCTGCGTTGCGGGAATGCAGGACTTCGCCCGTGCGGGCGTCCATGACCATGGCGGCATATGGCGCCGCCTTGACCGAAGCTGGCACAATGACCAGCATCCAGATTGCTGCAAATACGAAAAGCCCGAGCCGGGCCGGCTGAATGCGCCGCACCTTCACGATAAACCTGCCTATGTCTGCCTCGGGTCGCCGATTATTCGGCTGACCATGTTTTTATGACGCAACGATAGCACATGATCGAATCGCGATAAAGTGTTGATGCACCTCACGTTTCCGTTTTTGTGTTAACAACGTGGCCAAGATGTTGCGGATGATGAAAAGCTGGGCGCTAGACCGGCGATTGTGGCAGGAATGTGGCGACTCAGCCCCTGGTCAGAAGGTCCGGCAGGTCCCCCAGATCCGGCAGTTCGGCAAAGCGCGGGTGATCCGCCGGTGCCTCGGCATGTTCGAAGTCCCATTGCAGGTCGTGAGGCACGAAAACGCCAAAGCCGCCCGCGTCGATCATGGGGCGGACATCGGATTTCATCGAGTTGCCGATCATCATGCCGCGACCAGCCCCGCCGAAACTGTCGAAGATGCGGGTGTATATGGCCGGCTGTTTGTCCGACACGATCTCGACCGAGTCGAACATCTCGCCCAGGCCGGATTGTGCCAGTTTGCGTTCCTGATCCAGCAGGTCGCCCTTGGTGATCAGCAGAACGGGACCGTGCGATTTGGCAGCCGCCACTGCATCCGCCGCATGGGGCAGCAGGTCGATGGGATGTTGCAGCATGTCCTGCCCGGCGGCGATCAGTTCGGCAATCACGTGGCCCGGCACTTGGTGTTCCGTCACCTCAAGCGCGGTTTCGATCATCGACAGCATGAACCCCTTGATGCCGAAACCGTAGTGTCCCAGGTTGCGGCGCTCGGCCTGCATAAGCCGGGTATCAAGGTCGATATTCCCCACATGCGGTGCCAGCAATTCGGCAAAGCGTTCCTGCGTCAGTTGGAAAAAGCGTTCGTTGTGCCACAGCGTATCGTCGGCATCGAACGCGATGCAGGCGAGGTTCGACAGATCCAGCTGTTGCGACAATCCTTTGCACCCTCTTTCCTCAAATGGCCGGTGCGTTATATAGGGTAGCCCAAGGCACACCACAGGATTCTCTGTTTGATGGGAACGCAGATGCACCCGAAGCTGCACATGATGGCGGGATCAAAGGATGAAGACGGGGATATTTCCGTCGTCACCCAGACCAAGCCCAAGACCAAGCGGCCGCCGCTGTACAAGGTGATGCTGCTGAACGACGACTACACGCCGATGGAGTTTGTCGTGCATGTGCTGGAACGCTTCTTTGGCCTGAGCCACGCACAGGCGTTCGAACTGATGCTGACTGTCCACAAGAAAGGCCTGGCCGTCGTCGGTGTCTTCAGCCACGAGATTGCAGAAACAAAGGTGGCGCAGGTGATGGACTATGCTCGCCGCCACCAGCACCCGCTGCAGTGCACCATGGAAAAAGAAGAATAGTCACGTGATCGGAAATCGCCTGCCTTTGGCGCGCGATGCGATGGACGCATCGGGCGCGGGGCCGATTGTCGTGTTGCACCCGGGGATCGATGCGGACCTGTCCGCGCTGCCCGCCGAACAGGTGCACGTGGTGTCGCCGCTGGTGACGGTGTGCGACCACTTTGCAGCCCGCGGCTATCCCACGTCGCCCGAAATGCCGGATCAGCGGTTCGAGACGGCGGTTGTCTGCCTGACCCGCGCCAAGGCCGAAGCACAAGCGCTGGTGGCCAAGGCCATGGCGCAGACCGATGGCTGGGTGATCGTGGACGGTCAAAAGACCGATGGCGTGGATTCGATGCTGAAGGCAATGCGCGCCCGAGCCGAGGTTGGCGGCCCGATCTCCAAGGCCCATGGCAAGATTTTCTGGGTCAAACCCGCCGCGGTATTTAGCGACTGGGCCAGAGGGCCGGAACTGCACGCGGGCGGCTTCTGGACCGCGCCGGGCGTGTTTTCGGCAGACGGGGTCGATCCGGCCTCGGCCCTGCTGGTGCAGGCCTTGCCCGAGGTAATGGTGGGCACGGTCGCCGATCTGGGGGCGGGCTGGGGATACCTGTCGGCCCATATTCTGACCCGCGATGTCGAGGCTGTGCATCTGGTCGAAGCGCACGACATGGCGCTGCAATGCGCCCGTCACAACGTGACCGACCCGCGCGCGGTGTTTCACTGGGCCGACGCAACGACATGGAAGCCGCCGCAGAAGGTGGACGCGGTGGTGATGAACCCGCCATTTCACGCCTCGCGCAGCGCCGATCCTGAACTTGGCCGCGCCTTTATCGCCAATGCCGCGCGTATCCTGAAACCGCATGGTGCGCTGTGGATGGTGGCCAACCGCCACCTGCCTTACGAGGATGCCCTTGCGTCGCATTTCGCCAAAGTGGTTGATCTGGACGGCGATGCGCGGTTCAAACTGGTGCGGGCCGAGAAACCCAGAACCAAAATCGCGTCAAAGCGGGGATAGCGATGTCATTTTTGATCAGCGGCAAGACGGCCATCGTTACAGGTGCCGCCAACGGCATCGGGTTGGCTGTCGCGCGCCAATTCGCGGATCGGGGCGCCAACGTCATGTGCGCCGACATGGACGAAAAGCGGCTGGCGAACGAACTGGGCGACGTGGTGGAAGACGGCAACATCCGCTATTTCGCAGGTGACCTGCGGCAGCGCCTGACCATTGCCAACCTGATTTCGGCCACGATCGATGCCTTTGACCGGGTTGATATCCTCGTGAATGCGTCGCGGCAGGTGATGATCACCGATGCGCTGGACCCCGAGGATGACACCGTTGACATCCTGTTGGAACAGAACCTGATGACCGCGCTGCGCCTGTCGCAGCAGGTGGCACGCCGCATGATCAAGCAGGCCGAAGGACAGGACGAGGCGCAAAGCATCGGCTCGATCATCAACCTCAGTTCCATTGCCGCGCGGCAGACGCGGCCCGAGCTGTTGGGATACTCCATCGCATCGGCCGGACTGGAACAGATGACCCGGTCCATGGCGCTGGCCCTGTCGCCGCATCGGATCCGGGTGAACGCGGTTGCATTCGGTTCCGTCATGTCGGCGTCCTTGCAGGCGTCGCTGGGCGATCACCCCGACTGGCGGGACGAGATCGAGGGGCAGACGCCCCTGCACCGCATCGCCGCCCCGACCGAACTGGTGGATGCGGTGCAGTTTCTGGCGTCGGACGGATCGGGCTTTGTGACGGGCGAGATCATGACCGTGGATGGCGGGCGCAGCCTGCTGGACCCGGTGGGCGCGCCCGCGCACTGATCGTGGCGTTTTGCGCTTGGCCAGCGGGGGCGGGGTGCGATAGAAAACTGTCAACCAAACAGGACAGTGCGCATGACCGAACACTTCGACACACAGAAAACCCGCGCCGCGGCATGGTTCCGCAAATTGCGCGACGATATCGTCGCCGCGTTCGAGGGGTTGGAGGACAGCCACGACACGGGTCCCTTGTCTGACGCCACCCCCGGTCGGTTCGAAGTCACTGAAACAAAGCGCCACGCGGATGACGGCAGCGACGCGGGCGGCGGTTTGATGAGCGTCATGCGCGGGGGGCGTGTGTTCGAAAAGGTCGGCGTAAACGTATCCACCGTCTATGGCACGCTGGGTGAACGGGCACAGGCCGCCATGGCCGCACGCAAGGGCATTCCCGGGATGAAGGACGATCCGCGTTTCTGGGCTTCTGGCATCAGTCTGGTGGCGCACATGCAGAACCCGCATTGCCCCGCCGTGCACATGAACACCCGCATGTTCTGGACCCCCCATGCGTGGTGGTTCGGCGGCGGGTCCGACCTGAATCCCTGTATCGAGTATGACGAGGACACCGCCCATTTCCACGGCCAGCAGCAAGCCCACCTGGACCCGCACGGCGTGGATCTGTACCCCCGGCTCAAGGCGTGGGCGGATGAGTATTTCTATATTCCCCACCGCAAGCGGGCGCGGGGGGTCGGCGGTATTTTCATGGACGATCATTGCACCGGAGACTGGGAGGAAGATTTCGCCCTGACCCAGAACATCGGGCGCGCGTTCCTGCCCGCCTTTGTGCCGCTGGTCGAACGGCGTCGGGTGCAGGACTGGTCGGATGCCGACAAGGATGCGCAGCTGGTCCATCGCGGGCTCTATGCCGAATACAACCTTGTCTATGATCGCGGCACCAAGTTCGGGCTTGAGACGGGCCATGACGCCAATGCCGTGCTGATGAGCCTGCCACCGCTGGCCAAGTGGGTCTGAGGGCGGGGCGGACGACACGTCCGCCTTACGGGCCTAGGTGCCGGCGTCGAACCCGGTGATGATCGCGTCCACATCCAAGCCGGTGACGGACCCCGCAATGTGGCCGCGCCCTTCGGACAGTCTTGAACCGACATAACCATCCGCAACAGCCGCCGATGCTGTCCGTATCAGGACAGATGCGGTCAGCAGCAGCGCCGCGCGTTCGGCATATAACCGCGCCTCGGCCTCGCCGGGCAAACCCGGCCACCGCTGCCGGTGCGCGGCCAGTGCAGCATCGTAGCGCTGGTCCGATCCGGTGGCGGCCTGTAATTCGGCCTGCAACGCCTTGCCCGCCAAGGGCTCTCGCGCCAGCGTGCGCAGGATGTCGAGGCAGATCACGTTCCCCGACCCTTCCCAGATGCCGTTGAGCGGAGCCTCGCGGAAATACAGCGGCATTGCGGTGTCTTCGACATAGCCAATGCCCCCAAGTGCCTCCATCGCTTCGTACGTGACGCGCAGGCACAGCTTGTTGTTCAGGAACTTGGCCAGCGCGACGCCGATACGGGCGAATGCGCGGTCTTCGGATGCAGTGCCGTCGAAGGCACGGGCGATATGCAGGCCCAGCCGCGTGGCCCCCTCCCAATCCAGCATCAGGTCGGCCATCACGGAGCGCATAAGCGGCTGGTCGATCAGCGTTTTCTGGAACGCGCGGCGGTGGCGGACCCAATGCATCGCCTCGACCAATGCCGCGCGCATCAGCCCCGCCGGTGCGATTGCGGTGTCGAGCCGGGTGTGGTGGACCATTTCGATGATGGTTTGCACCCCGCGCCCCTCGTCACCCAGTTGGTGGGCCAGCGCGTCATGGTATTCGATCTCGGAGGAGGCATTGGACTTGTTGCCCAGCTTGTCCTTGAGCTGCATCAGGTGGACGGCGTTGCGCTCACCCTCCAGCCAGCGGGGGACAAGGAAACAGGTCAGCCCGCCGGGGGCCTGCGCCAGCGTCAGGAAGCCGTCGGACATTGGCGCGGAACAGAACCATTTGTGCCCGCGCAGCCGCCAGTGATCGCCGTCGCGTGTGGCCGATGTGGTGTTGGCGCGCACGTCGGATCCGCCTTGCTTTTCCGTCATTGCCATGCCGAGGGTGGCCGACGTTTTGTGCGCCAGCGGCAGGGCGCGCGGATCATAGTTGCGCGCCGTCAGCCTGGGCGTCCACTCTGCGGCCAGAGCAGCATCCGCCTGCAACGCGGGCACGGCGGCATAGGTCATGGTCAGCGGGCAGCAATGCCCCGGCTCGACCTGGCTGGCGAGGTAAACCATAGCGGCATGCGCCATGTGACTGCCGCCATCCCATGCGGTTGCGGCGTAGCCTGCGCCCTGGCTCAGCGTCATCATCTGGTGATAGGCCGGGTGAAACGCCACCTCGTCCAGCCGCCGCCCGCCGGTGTCGAACTGGCGCAGTTCCGGTGTGTGGCGGTTGGCCAAGCGGCCCGTCGCGCGGATCGCGTTCGTTCCCAACGTGGCACCGTATTGCGCAAGGTCAGGCTGCGGCCCGACACAGGCACGCAGCACCGGATCGGCGGCCCACAGGTCCCGGTCGCCCGCTGTATCGGGCTGGTTTTCAACGCTATGGGTGGGCAGATGGCTGCGTGGCTCTGACATGATGCCAAGGGTGCGCCCGCATCCCCCGCGTGGTCAAGAGTGCCGGGGCGTCAGTGCCAGGTGAAGAAGTCGGGACCCGCCTGACCCAGCAGGTCCTGCGCCAGATCCTCGCCCATTTTCGCCCCGTCGGTCACGGGGCCGCTGCGTGCGCCCGATATCGCCTCGGACCCATCCGGTCGCAGAACTTCGCCGCGCAGATGCAACGTTTCGCCATCCAGCAGCGCCAGCGCCGCGATAGGCGTTTCGCAGGATCCGTCCAGTGTCAGCAGAAAGCGGCGTTCTGCCGTCAGCCGCTGACCGGTTGCAGCATCATGGATCGCATCGAGCAGGGTGGCCGTGTTGGTGTCGTCCGTGCGCCGTTCGATCCCGATGGCCCCCTGGGCGACGGCGGGCAGCATGTCGTCGGGGTTGACCGGGGTGGCAGGCACGTCCGTCATGCCCAGGCGGTTCAACCCCGCACAGGCCAAAAACGTGCAATCGGCCACACCATCGGCCAGCTTTTTCAACCGTGTCTGCACGTTGCCGCGAAATTCCACCACGTTCAGGTCGGGGCGCTTGTTCAAAAGCTGCGCACGACGACGCAGGGACGAGGTGCCTACCGTGGCCCCCTTGGCCAGATCCGCCAG
The DNA here is from genome assembly GCA_038527345.1 of Pseudomonadota bacterium. Lineage (GTDB taxonomy): Bacteria > Pseudomonadota > Alphaproteobacteria > Rhodobacterales > Rhodobacteraceae > Tateyamaria. The sequence goes on from JBCBFX010000098.1 coordinate 10,946, forward strand.
GCTGGACAGCGCAGGTGACACGAACGCATCGCGCACGTCCTCGCGCGGGAGATACGTGTCGAGGATCAGGCCACCCGGTTGCACGGTCGGCATGTCCTTCATCGAATGCACGGCGATGTCGATGCCGCCGTCAAGCAGCGCCTCTTCGATCTCGCGGGTGAACAGGCCCTTGTTTCCGATTTCTTTCAACGGACGGTCCGCAGCGATCATCGACCGGTCGTCGCCGGTGACCTTGATCACGACGATCTCGAACGCCTCTTGCGGCAGGTCAAAGGCCTGCGCCAGCCTCGCGCGCGTCTCGTGGGCCTGGGCAAGGGCAAGGGGGGATCCGCGGGTGCCGATCTTGAGTGTGTTGTCGGGGGAGGGCAGGCGCACGTTCATGCTTTATCTTTTAGATGTGTCAACTTATGTTGACAACTGGAATGATCGGGTCGCCCGGTATAAACAGCAGGACGTGCGCAATGAAAGACGGAAAATTCCCGATGACCGAGACAAAGACGATCCTGCGCAGCCTTGCGGGTGAGGTGCTGCCGACGCCGCCGATCTGGATGATGCGACAGGCGGGGCGGTATCTGCCGGAGTACAAGGCGACGCGGGCGCAGGCCGGGGATTTCCTGTCGCTGTGCTACAACCCGGACCTGGCCGCCGAGGTGACCTTGCAGCCGATCCGGCGCTACGGTTTTGATGCGGCGATCCTGTTCGCCGACATCCTGCTGGTTCCGCAGGCGCTGGGGGCCGACCTGTGGTTCGTGACGGGCGAGGGGCCGCGCCTGTCCACCATCGACGGGCAGGCCGATTTCGATGCGCTGAAGCCTGTGGATGCCATCCACGACACGCTGTCGCCCATCTATGAGACGGTCAGGATCCTGCGCCGCGAACTGCCCGCTGAGACCACGCTGATCGGGTTCGCCGGCGCACCGTGGACCGTGGCCACCTATATGATTGCCGGGCGTGGCACGCCGGACCAGGGGCCGGCCCATGCGCTGCGCGAGGGCAACGTGGCGCTGTTCGAAGCATTGCTGGACCGCATCACAGAGGCGACCATCGACTACCTTGCCGCCCAGATCGAGGCGGGAGCCGAGGTGGTCAAGATCTTTGACAGCTGGGCCGGGTCGCTGAAAGGGGACGCCTTTGCGAAGTACGCGGTCGCGCCCTGTGCGCGAATCACGTCCGCCCTGAAACAACGATATCCCCACATCCCCGTCATCGGCTTCCCGCGCGAGGCGGGGGACGGTTACATCGGCTTTCACGCCGCCACCGGGGTGGACTGCGTGGCGCTGGACAACTCGGTGTCTCCGGACTGGGCGGCAGAGCATGTGCAAAAGGATGGCTGCGTGCAGGGCAACCTGGCGTCGTCCCACATGGTGACGGGCGGGCAGGCGCTGGTGGACGAGACGCGGGCCATTGTGCGGGCGTTTTCGAAGGGGCCGCACATCTTTAACCTAGGCCACGGGATCACGCCGGATGCAGACCCTGAGAACGTGGCGTTGATGATCGAGACGGTGCGGTCGTACAAGCCCTGAATTACGGCTTGACGACTCCGGGGCGCTGGCATAGGTCACGCGTCCATGGCGCGGTAGCTCAGCTGGTTAGAGCGCTCGACTCATAATCGAGAGGTCGGGAGTTCAAGTCTCCCCCACGCCACCAATCCACCCCTGCGGTCTGGTACGAATGGCGGGCTTTCGGTTGGCGGCCCCTCTCGCGCATCGGCTGCGCCGATACGCTGCCGGGTCGACGCGCGCCGCCGCTGGCGGCACGCTGGTTCAAGTCTCCCCCACGCCACCAATCCACCCCTGCGGTCTGGTACGAATGGCGGGGTTTCGGTTGGCGGCCCCTCT
>JBCBFX010000099.1:0-12752 GCA_038527345.1 Pseudomonadota bacterium
GCGCAACGCAGGGTATAGGCATCCTGTCCCGCCATCTCTTCGATCATCGGCGATTGATCGGTCAGCCGGCGCGCGCAGGTCATCGGTGCCGTCCAGGACACATTGGACTGGCACAATCAGGTGGTGCGTACGGAGCTGGGCAGCGTGACAGACAACCCGATTTTCCCCGCTGGCCCGGACCTTCCGCTGGCGTTGCATGGCGGGAATTTCATGGGGCAGCACGTGGGCCTCGCGTCGGACGCCCTTGCAAACGCCATGTGCGTTCTGGCGGGGTTGGCGGAGCGTCAGGTTGCGCGGATCACCGACGAGGTTTTGAACCGGGGCTTGCCGGCCTTCCTGCATGAAGGGGCTGCAGGACTGAATTCCGGGCTCATGGGCGCGCAGGTCACCGCAACAGCGCTTTTGGCAGAAATGCGAACGAGCGGCGCAGCTTCGGTCCAGTCGATCTCGACCAATGGTGCCAATCAGGACGTGGTTTCGATGGGAACCATTGCCGCAAGGTTGGCGCACGCCAAGCTTACGGCGCTTTTTGAAATCCAATCTGTCATGGCCCTGTGCATTGCACAGGCGATTGACATACAGACCGAAAAGACAGACGCGCCATCATTTTCGCCGCACGCGCTTGCGCTTCGTGACATGGTCCGGTCCACCAGCAATCGCTTGACAGAAGATCGCCCACTGGGACCTGACATCGCTGCTCTGTCGCAGGTCATGTCGCTCACAAGTCCGCCCGTCGCGCGTTGAAACAACGGATGGCACGCGGCCCCGAATGGTGGGTCGCTTGCCCGCGGATTGCAGTTTGAATCCAGGTTTCGGCAAGATGCAACAAGCCGCGGGTACCATGGGGCTAATTTACCTGTCCCGAAACACCAAAGCCCTTTGCCACACCGCTGCGCACGCGATGTAATTCTTAATGACCTGCACGGTCACCAATCCAGCCGGGTGACAACACAACGAGCCTGACAAGGAAGGGCCGGCGAACCGGACGTCTGGCAAATTTCGGGAACACGCCTTCGTCGCCGGAACGCACCCTCAAAAAACAAATGCGCAATCGCACCGATTTTATTTTCCTGCGCAAGCAAACCGGAGCGCAGCTGCTTTTTTTTGTGCCCGGTCTATCCGATTGCCCGTTCGTTTCATTCCCCCGGATCACTTGCCCTTTGCGAAAGCGATCCATTGCTCTACGTTCAAAATCTGCCCAACCACGCCAAGGCTCGTCGAAAGCTGTGCGGGATCCGCCTTGGCCAGATCCGCAAGGGAGAAGACACCACATTGGTTCAGCATCCAGACCAAACCCGGGCCCGCGCCGGGCAAGCTATACAAGTCGCCGCAGTCCGTGGCCGGCGCAGGATCCGGATGATCTGCTTCCTGAACTTCGACATTTGTCGGAGCGGTTTCGACAATTTCGGACAGCTCAATTCCTGATTCCGGGATGTGTGGGTGTATGTTTGCCGGCTCGTTTGACTTGACCGGATGCTCGGGCGCGGCCGCGACCATCACCTCGTCGGACAATTCAGACATCGCGACACTTTCGACGGCAAGGTCATTCAACGCGTCCCCGTTTTCCTCGGGCATGTCCAGAGCCGCCGCAGTTGCATCGGGCGCGTCCGACAATTCGGATGCCTGTTCAATCGCTTCTGCCGACACCATGGGCTCGATCGCGTCGGCCACAGCGGCAGGATCGGCAGTGGATAGTTCCGGCGGCAGATCAATTGCGGCATCATTGCCTGCCGTTGCCGACGCATCATCACCTGCCGATTTGCGTTTGGACATGCGTTGCGCGCGCAGTTCCCTCAGGTGGGCCCGCGCTGAATGGCGCACAAACACGGCACGGCTCTTGTAGTCTTGGGGCTGCGGCATCAGGCAGGCTCCTGTAATTGGGGAATATGATGCCAGTCAGCCAAGACGTCGGCGACCAGCATGTGAAACCGCTGTCTGAAACTCAGGTGCAACTGCAGGTCCAACCAAAGCTGATCCTGTCGGACGACCTGCATGCGGGATACGTCCAGGTTGGCGCATACGTTTTCAAGGCAATCGGTCGCTTCCGCGAGGTTTGAGACCTGGATCGCCTTGTCCGATATCTGCGCGGCAGCAAGATAACTGTATGAGATAACGAACCCTTTTTTGGCTTGCTGCCACAGTTCCACCTTGATCAGCACCGACCCCCACAATGATGCCTCGTGCAGGCTCAGTCTGCGCCCCTTGAAGCGCAACGGCGGCTTGGCCTGCCGCGACAGAACGACGACAGCCCAATCCGGCGCGGGCGCGGCGTCACTGTGCTGCGCAAGCCAATGCGACTGCGCAGCAGTGCAGCTGTTTTGATCCGCGGCATGCGACGCCATGGTTTCGAGCTCCGTCTCAGGTGCACAAGACCTAGACCAAGCCCGGTTAGCACCGAGTTAATTCACCCGGACAACGCGCAATTCACTGTCTGAGCGGCTGAATCAGGAACGTCGCAGAAGGAAAGAAATCCTTCAGGAATGCCAGCATTTCAGACGCTTCATTCAACGATCCGAACTTGTATTCCAAAAGGATTTCCCCGAATTCCTCAACATGCATTTCGACCATCCCCGCCATTATCCGATCCTCCCCAAAAAAATTGAAACCCATTTTCATAATATCATACGCACTGGGAAGTTTAGAAGTTTCCATTCTGTTCATGTTTAACAGCCAAACACGGGCCATCCGCAAATTTCGCGGCATGGGGTCCTCGTGCCGCACCGGAAGGAGCATAACATGAACGAAATTGGACAGCTCAGTGAGTCCGACGGACAGTACGAGTTTCGCGATCCCACGCGAAACCTCATTGTTCGCGGAGAGCATCCCGAATGGGTACTGCAAGCGGCCGCAGAAGTAATTGGCAATACCGCCAAGCTTGAAGCCGAAAGTGTGGTCGAGGAGTTGACCGCCATGGTCGAATTCGAAGCCGCCGAACAGATCGAGGTGGATTCAGCGAGATACGCGCTCAAGGAGCGGTTTGAGCTGGTGCCACAATGCATCGTTTCGCTGGGTAAGATGGACTACAAATGGGCATCTGCCGAGGGCCGAAAACAAAAGCCCGAAGAGTTTGGCCAACAGCCCCTCAAGCGGGTGCATGACATGTCCCTGACGCGATCGGATTCGTTTCTCGATAACGATCCCGGCGTGGACATGGGCGACTGAACGAACATCAATTCAAGGACTTCATCATGGAAATCATTCCCTTTGGCAGCCAGGATCTGGACAACATTCTGAGCCGCGAACCGCAGCGCGCGGAATACCTGCCTTTCGGCGCGGTCCTGCTGGATCGCAACGGAAAGATCACCAAATACAACAAGGCCGAAGGCCTGATCGCCAACCGGACGCCGGACGACATGATCGGCAAGGACTTCTTCAACGACGTGGCACCCTGTGCCAAGGGCAAGAAGTTCCACGGCGAGTTTCTCAAGTTCCACCGCACCGGGCAGATCAACGTCATGTTTGACTACACGTTTGCCTACAAGGGCGCGGATGTGGGCGTGAAGATCCACCTGAAATCCCAACCGGACGGTCAAAACTGCTGGATGTTCGTGAAACGAACCTGACGTGGTGCGGGCAACGGGGCAGGCGAGATGGCTCTTACGCAGAGGATCGAGGTGACTACCATGATCACGCAGGAATTGCGCGACATACGCGTACGTCCTGTTGCGACTGTGGTCAGCCGCACCCCTGCGTCCGACATCTCGCCCGAGGCATCGGCCAATGGGATACGACTTGTACCGCCTCGCGATGACAACGAGGCGGTACAAGCGGAAACACTCGGCCCGACCAGCCTGCGCCGCGATGGCAACAGACCACTGCGATTTGATGGATGCCTGGTCTTTCAGACAGATGGCCATTGGTCCGCCGAAAGCAGCGCCTTTGATCACAGGGTTTCCGTTTTTCGCACTCGGACCGGTGAATTGATCGCAGCGCTGTCCCTGAACCCGGAACCCGGCACCCCTTTGCGCCCGATCCATTGGGCAGAGGCGATACCCGACGCCTGTGCCCTCGACTGTCTTTTGGAGGCCTGGTGTCGCGACATCTTGATCCATGCATTGAACCCGGATCGACCCGCCCGCCTTTCTGAAGCGCGCTCAGCGCTTCAGACACTGACATCGCATGCAATGTGGATGGCAAAGCCAGATACAGAAAGGAAAGTATCATGACTTCAATGATGGAACAGGCTCAGGCAGAGCCGAACAACCAAAGCGCGGTTGCGCAGTTTTCTCAAAGCGCTCCGGTGATACGGATCAAACGCGTCGGCGGTCGTCCGCTTGTATTTGATGGCACTGAACTCGCCATGGCGATGAGCTACACACCAACCCTGCCCTACTGGTACGAGATCAACCTGTACCGGACGTCGGATCATCGGTTTGTTGCCTGTGTCCGACTGTTTTTCGTATCGGCCGATGAACAGGACACCGCGCGCGCCTGGGAATGCGAAACGCTGGATGGTGCCATCGAAACGCTGGTCCGGTATGACGCAGCTGACGACGTTCGGTTGAACGTGGATCCATCGTTCGCGGACCAGTCCGCACCGGAAATGGCCGCCCAGGCGCTGGACCTGCGTGCGCAGGTCAAGGGTTATCGGCAGCACTACGCGACCTTGATCGGTGAGTTTCTTCACGATCTCGATTCGCCGTCCTGATCCGGCAAGAAGCAGCATCCGAGCGACGAAAGGTGACGCAAGACGTGTCAGTGCAACACTTCGAAAAGGGTCTGAGCCGGGGCGCTTTGCGCCGTCTCGTTGTCAGCTTCATACTGCGTGAACAGAAGTCGCGGGAAAAACAGGGCCTGATCCGCTTCGATCAGGCCCTGACAGCGCTGATCGTCGGCCGATCCCCGACCGAGATCGATGATATAGCGATCACCGAAGACAGCCTTGGGTTCGACAGTCTTGGCACTCTGGAACTTATTCTCGCACTCAACCGGTTCTTCGATCTGAACCGTTCGGGGATCGAGGATTACCTGCTGATCCATCGTCGGATCGGTGACTGGGTCGACCTTCTGTCCAAACATCGCGAGATTGTCGGAGCAGATTGGCGCTTCGGCTTCGAGACATCGGGATCGACCGGCACGCCTGCTGTGGTTTCCCATTCGGCCGATACACTCTGGGCCGAAATGCGCGCGCAAGGCACCGGGCCGTTTTCTCATATCCAAGCGCCGGGGCGGATCATTACGCTTGTCCCGCCGCATCACATCTATGGCTTTCTTTTTGGATGCATTTTGCCGGATCAGCACGGCATGGATGTGCTCGACCTGCACTATGCTGGGCCAGGCACAGCGTTTCGGCATGCCCGATCCGGAGACCTGGTCGTCGGCACGCCCTTCAATTGGGACATGTTGAACCGGACCGGCCTTCGGTTTGTTGATGGCGTTTTCGGCGTGACATCTGCCGGTCCATCGACGCCGCAAACCTGGAACAGCGTGGCAGCGTGCAACCTTGCTGGGTTGACCGAGGTATTCGGTTCAACTGAAACAGGCGGAATTGGCACCCGATGCGCGCCGGAAGCACCGTTTGAACTTTTGCCCCATGTTGTCGCGCAAGGCGAACACGTTTTCCGCTGCACCGACCGCACCCCGCTCGCGCTGCAAGACCGTCTTGAGTGGTTCGGGCCCGATACCTTCAAAGTCGTTGGCCGACTGGACAAGGTCGTGCAGGTCGCCGGTGTCAATGTCTCGCCGAATTTTGTCAGGGACAACATATTGGCCGTTGACGGTGTAGCGGATGCAGCCGTGCGGATGGGCAAGGATCGGTTGCGTGCTTTTGTTGTCCCGCGTGACGGAGTCGATACGCAGGATCTGCAATCCAGACTTCAAGCCCAACTGCAAAAGACGCTTGATGCCCCGGCACGTCCCGGATGCATTACGTTCGGCGCGGAATTGCCGCGCAATGATATGGGCAAGGCAGCCGCTTGGGCGTGACGAGGTTCTGCTCCGCAAAAATCACGTCCGACCCGCGCGAGGACGTCCCGGCACTTTCGCATGCGTTCACAAAAAGATGCGGGGTTTTCGGGGTCTTGCTCTGAATTTGCTGCGACATGCTTAACCTAAAATAAAGCAAACGCGCGCATCTTGACTGAAAATTGCAACAGACTCGTTTCACAACGGAGCCGCATGTGAGCAAGATCGACGCACAACCCAGTCCCGTAGCGGCATCGCCCGCGCTCGAACTTGCGGGCGAACGGCCGACGCCGTGGCTCGGGCTGAACCGATCTGACAGTTTCTTTGAAAACCAGGAAATATCCAACATTCTGAAACGCGGGCTGTTTTATGCCGGCGCGGGTGTTCCGATCCATTTCCAGGGAACCGCTGGGCGCGGCAAGACCTCGCTCGCGCTCGAAATTGCGCGCCGTCTGGGGCGGACGGTCACGGTGATTGCCGGCAATGACTGGCTGGGTTCGGATGATCTGATCGGGCGGCAGGTGGGGCAAAGCACATCCTCGGTTGTCGACAAATACGTCCAACGGGTGCGGCGCAGTGAAACCCAGCAGCGTTATGACTGGCAAAGCTCGATCCTCGCCGAGGCGATGCAAAAGGGGCACACTCTCGTCTATGATGAATTCACCCGCTCCAGTGCCAAGGCGAACGGCATCCTGCTCAGCGTCCTGGAAGAGGGTGTGCTGCTGAGCACCAATCCCCTGGCCGACACGGATTGCATCCACGCGCACCCCGATTTCCGTATTATTCTGACGTCGAACCCCAGCGATTATGCCGGGCTGAACGCAACGCCGGATGCATTGATGGACCGCATGGTGACGTTCCGGTTGACGCGTTATTCCGCCCAAACGGAAAGTGGGATCGTCGCGGCCCGGACCGGACTGGACGAGATGGTCAGCCAAAAGATCGTACGACTTGTCCACGATCTGTTCCGCGGGACCGACGACGAGGGCGAATGCTCCATGCGGGCCGCCATCATGATTGCCCAGATCGCCGCGATGCGCCTGCGCACGACCACGCTGTCGGACGCGCTTTTGTCGCAGATCGCCGCCGACGTCCTCAATGGGCGCGGCGCTCAACTGAGCACTGGCGAAATCGCCAAATACCTTTCGCAACACAGTCAGACCCTGCAGGAGGTCGCGCGATGAAACGCCCCAAGACACAAATGCCCAAGAGACCGCGCATGGCATCGTCCGCAACCGCCCGCACGTCAAAGGAAGCGGCAATCAACCTCGTGCGGCTCGAATTCGACGCGGCACGACTGGAAATGGGCATCACGCAAGCCACCAACCGCGCCGAGGCTTACCAGAGCGAACTGCAGCGCAACGTGGAAGAGCGCAGGAAACTGCTCGGCATCCTGAACAAGTGACCCATCGGTAGGACGCATAAATGAAACAGGAACCCAAGGGTCAATTCGTCGAACCATCCGGCGATCCCGGAATAACCATCCTTCAGGCGATCACGCAGGCAAAGGACACGATCATCGCGATGACCGGTCTGCACATCGATTCGGTAGCGCAGTGTCGGCGGAGCGAGAATTTGAACTGGGCAATCTCGGTCGATGTGATCGAAAGTGCCGCACGCATGGGCGACAACGACCTGCTTGCCACCTACGAGGTCGAGATCACGCCGACCGGCGACATGCAGTCCTTTTCCCGCACCCGCCGCTATCACCGCGAAGATCGGGACGCCTGATGGCCTATGATATTCAGACACCGAATGGCGGCGACGGGCTGGCCGACGTTCTGGAACGCATCCTCGACAAGGGGGTGGTGATTGCGGGTGACGTGTCCGTATCGCTGGTCGGCATCGAACTGCTGACGATCCGTGTGCGGCTGCTGATTGCAACGGTCGATAAGGCCAAGGAAATGGGCATCAACTGGTGGGAAAGCGACCCGCGCCTTTCGGCGTCCGCCACTGAGTTGGTGGATGAGAATGCAGCGCTTCAGGCGCGGATCGAGACGTTGGAAAACGCGATCCTTGCCCAGTCAGAGCAAAAGGACCTCGTGCCATGACGGACGACCCCCGAAAAAAGTTGAAGCAGGCGGCACAGGACATCGATTTGGGGCTCAACACCTTGTTTGGTGCCCTTGGCGATGCGATCGGCGACATGGTGTCCAAGCTGGAGGATGGAAATTCCGGTGCTGTCACCCGAGATCACGTCATCGACACCGACAAGGGCCCGGTGCGGGCGCAGGCCGGTATCCGCGTTCAGATGGGTGGGTTGGGAGCGGCCCGCACCGACGGGCCCGCCGCGACGGCCAAACCCATCAACCCCAACCGCAACACGTCGCAGCCACAGCGTCCGCCAAGGGCCAGGGCTCTGGAATATGACATCTTCGAAGAACAGGATGCGTGGATTTTCACCGCCGACATGCCCGGTGTCGGGCGTGATGCTTTGCGGTTGGATCGGGACGGAACCCACCTGGATCTGAAAACGACGGGAAGCCGGTTGTTCGAGGCGCGTGTCGATCTGGGCAAACCCTTCGACTTCGATCGGATCGAAACGCGGCTGCACAACGGTGTCCTGACACTTCTCATCCCAAAGGCGGAGGCCACATGATCTATCTTTACGGTCTGTACGAAGGGCAGCACGACGATCTGACCACGGCGCTCGAAGGATCCCGGGGCCTCCAAGGCGTGCCAGAGATCAGCGCGATTGGCCCGTGGTTCCTGGTGTATTCGCAACACGATGACCAAGAGGTGCTGCCAAAGCGGAGGCTGCTGTTGACCCACACGCAAGTGCTCGAACGCATGATCGCCGTCGGCACGGTCCTGCCCGCCCGGTTCGGTCTCGTCGCTGACGATCTGCCCGCGGCCACCGCCCTGATCCACGTGCAAAGCGATCTGGTGGCCGAAGAATTCGACCGGGTGCGCGGCCATGTGGAATTGGGCGTGCGCATCGCGTTTGACCGCGAAGCAGCGCTTGATGCGACCCTGGCAGAGCACGCGCCGCTCAGGGCAGAACGCGACGCCCTGACCGGGAAGGGCCCCGAAGCCCAGTTCGCAATTGCGGAATTCGGCGGCCGGCTCGCAGATCAGCTGGACCGCCGTCGCGGTGCCGCGCAACGCGTGCTGCTCGACGCGCTGGTGCCGCTTGCCCGCGATCACGTCTTGCGCAAACCCGAGGATGACACCGAAGTCCTGCGTGCCGAATTCCTGCTGTCCGAGGGCGCGCAGGCGGACTTTGTCGCCGCAATCGAAGACGTTGCCTCGCGCCTTGATTTCGCGCCCGGTGCCGATGCCGCGATCCAGATCGTCGGCCCGGTCCCGATGTATAATTTCGTCCGCCTCAGCCTGACGTCCGAACGCGATGGGGTGGCTGCCTGATGGGCTTGCTGAGGTCGCTAGTACTGTTGCCGGTCAAAGGGCCGGTGGACGGTGCCGTATGGGTCGCAAACAAGGTCAACGAAAGTGTGCAACAGGAGTGGAACAACCCCGCCAGCGTGCGCAAGGCGCTGGTGTCCCTTGAACAGCAGCTTCTCGCTGGCGAAATCTCCGAAGAGGCGTATGACGCCGCCGAAACCGAACTGCTTTTGCGTCTGAAGGCGATGACATGAGCACAGTGCAGCTGTGCCTTCAACAGTCGCAGACCGGCCCGCAGGGCCGCGCCCTGGTGCGCATGCCCATCGACACGATGGACCAGCTGGGATTGCAGGCCGGCGACACCGTCGCCATCCGCGCCGCCCGCCAATCCCACGCACGCGTCATGCCTGCCGCCCGTGGCGGAGCGCAGATCGAGGCAAGCGGCGCGCTGGCGCACAACATCGGCGCGCACTGGGGCGAACCGGCTGAAGTGGCACCGGCCGACCTGCCCCCGCTGCGGTCCGTGCTCGTCAAGGCAACAGGTCCGACGATCGGCACAACCGCGGATATCGGCGAGGCATTGTTCGACCTGCCCCTGACCGAAGGGGACGTGATCGAGACTGTGCTACCGATGGGGCGTGCTGCGCAATACGAAGTGATTTCTCTGGATCCCGCGCCCGCCGGACTGTTCACCGATCGCACAACCCTTACTCTCGGCGGACGCCCGGAACCGGGCACCAGCTACGACGGCATCGGCGGCCTGTCCGAGGAAATCGCGCGGGTCCACGAGATGGTTGCGGTGCCCCTGCTTCGGCCCGAACTGTTTGACCGCCTCCGCGTGCCGGCCCCGCGCGGCGTGCTGTTCACCGGCCCGCCCGGCTCCGGCAAGACGCTGCTCGCGCGCAGCATCGCAGCCAAGACCTCGGCTGCATTTTTTCAGATCAACGGGCCCGAAATCGTATCAAAGCACTACGGCGAGAGTGAGGCCGCGCTCCGGAATATCTTTGCCGCCGCCAGCAAGGATACGCCGGCCATCATTTTCATCGATGAAATCGACGCGATAGCCCCGCGGCGCGACAGTCTTTCGGGCGAAAAACAGGTGGAGCGGAGGGTTGTCGCGCAACTGCTGACGCTGATGGATGGTTTGGCTGAGCGCGGGCGCGTGATCATCATGGCCGCAACGAACCTGCCCGACAGCCTGGATCCGGCTTTGCGCCGACCGGGCCGGTTTGACCGTGAGATCCGATTTGGCCCGCCCAAGGCCCCCGCCCGCAAAGAGATCCTTGAGATCCACCTGCGTGATGCCCCCTTGTCCGACGACGTCGACCTTGGGCATATCGCGACACAGGCGCACGGGTATGTCGGCGCGGATCTGGCCGCCCTTGCGCGAGAGGCGTCCTTGGCCGCGCTCGACCGCACCGTGACGGATGCGGGCGGTGAACAGGCCGTGCGCCCCGAGGATCTGGTCATCACCCAGCGTGATATGCAGCATGGCCTGAATGTCACCAGCCCAAGCGCATTGCGCGATACGTTGATCGAAAGCCCGACACTGACATTTAACGACATCGGCGGAATGCAATCCACCAAGGACGCCTTGCGCGAAGCGGTGATCTGGCCCTTTCAGCACCGTGACACGTTCGACGCCTTCAACCTGCGCAGCGTGTCCGGCGTATTGATGTCCGGCCCGCCCGGCAGCGGCAAGACGATGCTGGCCCGCGCGCTGGCGTCCGAAAGCGGCATGAATTTCATCCCCATACGCCCTGCCCGCATCATGTCGCAGTTCATGGGCGAAGCGGAACGCGCCATCGCCGAAGTGTTTGCCAAGGCACGGCAATCGGCACCCTGCCTGATCTTCTTTGACGAGCTGGACGCCCTGGCCCCGCGCCGAAACGGCAAGGACGCAACGATCGACCGCATCGTGGCCCAACTGCTGACGGATATGGATGGCATGGCCCGCAACACCGACGTGGTCGTCCTTGCCGCGACCAACAGGGTGTCGGCGATCGATCCTGCGCTTGTCCGCCCGGGCCGGTTCGATGTTGTGATACGGATCCCCCTGCCCGACCCATCGGCGCGCCATGCCATCCTCGACGTGCACACCAACGCGCTTCCGATGGCCGATGATGTCGATCTGAAGCGTATCGCGGACCAGACCAATTGCATGTCCGGGGCCGACCTTGCGGCCCTTGCCATGGCGGCGGCCAGGACGGCGGCGCACCGCCATTTGCGACACCCGGGCGGACCGGCGCATTTGATCATGCAGGATTTTGAGCAGGCATTGGAACAGGCGCGCCAGTCAATCGACATCAGGACCGATGACTTCATTTCACGGCAGGAGCTGACATGAGATCCCATGAACTGATCTGCGTCGTCGCGGGCGGCGATATTCCGCCACCGGATGATCTGACACAATGCGTGCATGCCGGGCCTTACACCGCGGTACTGTCCTCTGCACCCCGGCCTGCCATGGTTTTGCCCATGTCACGAAAGACGGCGATGACGCAGGCGGCCGAACGCCAGAAGGTGTACGAGGCACTGTTGCCCAGCGGGACTGTTCTTGCCGCCAAGCCCCAGCAGTGGATGCAGCTGGACCAGGCCGCCGCGTTTCTGACGTGCAATGCGCCCGTTTTCGATGACCTGTGCGCCTGGCTTGATGCCAAGGTGCAATTCCAGATCACTGTCGCATGGGATGAGAAAAACGTGCTGGGCCACTTTCGGGATGCCCCTGAAATCGCACCACTGTTTTCCGCGGAACAGGCAACTGCGCCGATGCTGGAACATGCCCTCGCGCGCTTGCGCAATCGTCTGGCGGGCCAGGTGCGGCATCTGCTGGACACCGTTGTGACCGACATCATCGCACTGCCGATCACCGACGGGATGTTGTGCAACCTGGTCGCACTGGTCCCCGCAAGCGAAGAAGAGCAACTGGACCGCTGCATCGAACAGATCGACGCGATCTGGTCCGAAGGCCTGAACATCAGGCAGATCGGGCCGTCTGCGGCCGGGTCGTTTGCGCTTTTGGATCTCGATTGGATCGCCGCCGAAACGGTTGATGCGGCATGTGCGCGTCTGTCCCTCAGTGTCGGCGCATCGGCAGAAGAGCGCAGAACCGCCCGACGCCGTGCGCTGATCTCTGCGCAGCATGACGCCAGCGAAATCAGATTGGCGGCGCGCATTGTCGATGCGGCCCAACACGCGTCAAAAGCCGGCTTTCACCTCGCGACCGTCCTGTCCGAAGACCCCGGCATGGGCGACACGAATTGGTCGGCGGTTGCGTGATGGCCAACCTGTTGCAACTGCATGGCGTTGCGGAAAAAGGCGCCTCGCCCGCCATTGCGGCACCGGCACACGACATCCTGCCGCTGGAAGGGTTCGACGCGATTGTCAGCAGCTACACACTGGACACAGACACGGCCAAGGTTTCGCCGGATGATCTGGCAGGGGCCGCCATGACCCATCACCGTATCCTGCTGGCCTATTGCGCGGATCATGCGCTGTTGCCGTCG
>JBCBFX010000100.1:0-12655 GCA_038527345.1 Pseudomonadota bacterium
GACAAAGGCCGGTCACAGGTTCGGGTTGTCATCGGCGAGGCGCTTGCCCGGTTCGTCCGCGAACGGTTCGGGCGGCGGTCTCGATCCCCCGAAACACGGTTTCAGGCCCTTTTCGGCTCTTCTGTGCGTTCGGCCAGTGCTGCTTCCAGATCCTTTTCCAGCGCGCGCGCCCGTTCGACATAGGCGTCGTTCTTTGACGGCGGGATGTTCGGATCCCACAGCTGCGCCAGTTGGCGCACCGCGTCCCGGTCGTGGTGGTAGAACACCCGCTCGGCCTCGGCTGCCTCGTAATCGCTGAGACCGAGGTTTTCCAGCACGTAGCGCCCGGCGCGCAGCGATCCGTCGAACAGTTCGCGCACGATGTCGTTGGCCCCGGCCTGATACAGCTTGAACACGTGCACCCGGTCATAGGCCCTTGCGATGATGTGCAGGTCAGGCCGGATCTTGCGCGCGTGGGCCACGAGTATGGTGGCCTTTTCCGGGTCGTCCAGCGCCACCACCAGGATCGAGGCGGTTTCCAACCCGGCGGCATGCAGGATGTCGGGGCGGCTGGGGTCGCCCAGGAACCCCTTGAACCCGAAACGCCGCATCAGCGCGATGGTTTCCATGTCGTGGTCCAGCACCACGGTCTTGAAACCCGAGGCCTGCACCAACCGGTTCACGATCTGCCCGAACCGGCCGATCCCTGCGATGATCACCGGGCCCTGTTCGTCAATTTCGTCCGGTTCGTGGGCCTTGCTGTCGGACATACGGCGTGTGCGCACCTCGTACAGGATAAACAGCAGCGGCGTGATCAGCATGGTCAGCGCCACCACCAGCAGCAGCGTTTCGGCCACGTCCTGCGGGATCACGCCCTGACCCACGGAAAAGGCCACCAGCACAAAGCCGAATTCGCCCGCCTGGGCCAGTCCCAGCGAAAACAGCCAGCGGTCACGCCCTTGGATGCCGAAGGCCCGGGCAAGGATGTAGAGAATGCCGCCTTTGACCAGAATCACGAGCAGGGCCATCGAGATGAGTGCGGGCCAATCCTCGATCAACAGGGTGAAGTTGATGCCCGCCCCCACAGTGATGAAAAAGAGCCCCAGCAAGAGCCCCTTGAACGGCTCGAGGTCCGATTCCAGTTCGTGCCGGAATTCGGAACTGGCCAGCACCACGCCCGCAAGGAACGCGCCCAGTGCAGGCGACAGCCCCACCAGCATCATCAGGAACGAGATCGACACCACGATCAGCAGGGCCAGCGCGGTATACATCTCGCGCAGGCGGGCGGCGTGGATATAGCGGAACACCGGCCGGGTCAGGAAGATGCCCGCAAGGATCACCGCCGCCACCGCGCCAATGGTGACAAGCGTGACGCCCCAGGCGGGCAACCCTTCGACAAGGCTGAGGCCGTAGTCGCCGTGGTCGTGGTCTTCGGCCGTGCGCTGGATCGAGCCGTCATTGCCGATTTGCACGGGCAGCGTCACCACCAGCAGCGGCAGGAAGGCGAGGATGGGGATGACAGCGATGTCCTGTGTCAGCAGCACCGAAAAGACCGAGCGCCCGCCACTGGTCTGCATCAGTCCCTTTTCCGACAGGGTCTGCAGCACGATGGCCGTCGATGACAACGCCAGTGTCAGCCCGATGGCCAGCGCAACGCCCCATGGCTGCTTGTAGGCCAGGGCGATGCCCATCAGCGCCAGTGCCGACAGCGCAATCTGGAGGCCTCCCAGCCCCAGCAGCTTGTGACGCATGTCCCACAGCGTGCGCGGTTCCAGTTCCAGCCCGATCAGGAACAGCATCATCACCACACCGAATTCCGCGAAATGCTGCAGGTCCTCGGTCTCGGCCCCCACGAGGTTCAGCACCGGGCCGATGATGATCCCGGCGGCGAGGTATCCCAGCACCGACCCCAGGCCCAGCCGCGCCGCGATGGGCACCGCGATGACGGCGGCGGCAAGGTAGATCGAGGCCTGGTATAGGAAACCTTCCATGGGCGTCTCCGCTTGGTGTGGGTCAGGTGGGCAGTGGCCCGTCCTGTTTCAATTGGTCCATCACGATCTGGCTGTGCACCCGCGCGACCGCCGGGTGGGGCAGCAGCACCTCGTGAATCAGCGTGTTCAGGGCGGCAAGGTCCGTGCAGTAGACACGCAGAAGGTAATCCGCATCACCGGTCAGGGTCCATGCGCTTGTGATCTGGGACTGGGTGTCGATCAGCCGGGCGAAGCTAGCCGATTGTTGGGGCCCATGCGTGCCCAGGTGCACCTGCACGAAGCCCTGCACGCTCAGCCCTAGCCGCTTGGCATTCAGTCGGGCGGTGTAGCTGTCGATATAGCCTTCGGCCTCGAGCCGCTGGCGCCGTCGCCCGATCTGGCTGGCACTGAGGTTCAGAAGCGCGCTGAGTTCCTGTGCCGTCAGGTGCGCATCCTTTTGCAGCGCGGCCAGCAGGCGGGTGTCTATGGAATCGAGCATGTGCGGAGCATTCGTGTAAGTACCACGGTATCATGCGTGCTCTGCGCGCAGATGTGAAGTTTGATGCCGGAAAATGCGCGGAAAACGCGCGGAAATTGCCTTAGCTTTGCACAAACATCAGGCATAGGAGGGTTCCATGGGCCCGTTTCCGCACGACGCACCGAAATCGCAGATCAGCCTCGACAACCCCGCAGGTACGGACGGGTTCGAGTTCGTCGAGTTCGCGCATCCCGATCCCGACGCGCTGCGTGCGCTGTTTGCGCGCATGGGATATGAAAAGGTGGCCCGCCACCGCCACAAGAACATCGAACTGTGGCAGCAAGGCGACATCACCTATGTGCTGAACGCCGAACCCGACAGTTTCGGTGCGCGGTTCGTTGCCGAACACGGCCCCTGCGCGCCGTCCATGGGGTGGCGCGTGGTCGATGCACAACATGCGTTCGAACGGGCCGTGGCGCTGGGGGCCACGCCCTATGACGGGGACGGCAAGGTGCTGGATGTCCCCGCGATCTACGGGATCGGGGACAGCCTGATCTATTTCGTGGATCAGTATTACGACACCTCGCCCTACAATGACGCCTACGAGTGGCTGGCGCAGTCCAAGCCGCGGGGGGTTGGGTTCTTTTACCTCGATCACCTGACCCACAACGTGCACAAGGGCAACATGGACACGTGGTTCCGGTTCTACGGCGATCTGTTCAATTTCAAGGAAATCCGGTTCTTCGATATCGAGGGCAAGTTCACCGGGCTTCTGAGCCGTGCCTTGACCTCGCCCTGTGGCCGTATCCGCATTCCGATCAACGAGGATCGGGGCGACACGGGGCAGATCGTGGCTTACCTCAGGAAATACAAGGGCGAAGGGATTCAGCACATCGCGGTGGGGTCGGACGATATCTATGACAGCACGGATGCGATTGCTGCGAACGGGCTAACGTTCATGCCGGGGCCGCCGGATGCCTATTATGACTTGTCGAGGGAACGAGTTGTGGGACATGACGAACCCATCGACCGGATGAAGAAACACGGCATTCTGATTGACGGCGAGGGAGTCGTGGATGGCGGCGAGACCAAGATCCTGCTCCAGATCTTTTCAAAGACAGTGATTGGCCCGATCTTTTTCGAATTCATCCAGCGCAAGGGTGACGATGGCTTTGGCGAAGGGAACTTCAAGGCGCTGTTCGAGAGCATCGAACAGGAACAGATCAACACCGGCGAACTGGCTGCGGAGTGAACGGTTTCCGAAACGGAAACCGGGCCGGATTTCGGCGCGAAATCCGGGGCCGCGCGGTTTTCCGCGTCGGAAAACAGCCGGAAGCCGTGTCGGCTTCCGCTTAGCCGCTGGGCATTTTCAGCACCACGTTGCGCCCGCCCTTCTGGTAGCGCAATTCGTTGTCGCCGATGGCCGACACGCGCCCGCCGTCGAACCGGTCGCCCACCTGCACCTTCTGATACCTGCCATTGGCCAGACGGACCAGCGCGCGGCGGTCGGACGGCGTGCCGTAGACCCCGATCAGGTTGACGCGCCGCAGGTTGATGGCACGCGGCACCGTTGCTTCGCGCGCGACCGACGCCGTGGACGGGATCGCCGGAGTTACCGCGCGCGGTGCGACGCTGGCGGTGCGGGTCGCGGGGGCGGCGGCAGCCTCGCGCTGCTGTTGGCGCTGCGCACGGGCCACGACGCGGTTGAAATTGCGTGGACGCCCCTCGGGGCGCAGCATGGGTTCGGTCGGCAGGGCGACGACCGGTGCGGCGGGGTCGACCTCTTCCGCGTCTTCCTCGGCCGGGGCGGCCTCTTCCTGCGGGGCGCGTGGTCTCAGACGGGGGCGGTATGTGGCCAGTTCCGACCGCAGCAGGCCGCCAAGTGTCGCCCGTTCGTTCTGTTCCACAAGGTCGGTGGGTCTGCTGCGCGGTCTGAGGGCCGCAAGGGCGGCGTTCGCTGCGTCAATTGTCGGTGCCGGTTCTTCGGCGCTATCTCTGCTGCCTGGACGGACCGGGGGTGTCAGTGGCGGCGCACCCAGGAACACGGTAAACCCATCGGGGCTAAGCGCGCCTTCGGTCGTGGGAATGATCCGCCCCGCATCGTCCCGGGTGAAATCCGTGCCTGGTGCTGCCGGGTCCGGGATGTCGGGAAGCGCCACATCCGTCAGCAGGTCATCCATGGACGGCAAGGCAATGGCGTCCAGCGCGGGGCTGATCGGATCGATGCCCGTGACATAGAGATCTTCGGCAGGTTCGACATCGGGTGCCTGCGGAAGGTCCGGCGCCTTGGGCCAGATCCCGGTTACGGCATAGCGCGCGTCGAGTGCTGCGGCATCCAGCTCTTCGGGTGCTTGCGGTTCAGGCAACGGGTCGCGCAGCGCATCCAGCACGGCGGCATCCTCTTGCGTCAGCCCATCCGCGATGCTGTCGTTCAGTGCCGCCACGGTCTGGCCGTTGGTGCCAGTGTCGTCGGGTTCCACCACCGTGGTCGCCCCCACATCGGCGGCCAGGGCGTCTTCGACGTCGTCGGGCAGGGTTGACGCAAGCGTCCGCTCCCGTTCCGGGAAAAGCGATGCCAGCTTGTCATCGAGAAACACGCTGGCCCATGCTGCAACACCGGCAAGGAACAACAGCAGGACAGCCGTCAGCACAAGGCCGGTATAGCGCGAGCGGCCCGTGCCCGCACCCTCGCGGGCACCGAAGACGGTCATGCGCTTGGCTTCGTCCTGAAGCCCTTGCGGCGGCAGCGCGGGCTGGGCGGGTGCTGCGCGGCGCGCCTTGCGGCGGGACAGAAAGCCCGACAGCCGGTCGCTGCGGGCGGCGGGGGCCGGCGGCTGCGTATCCTCGATCGGTTCTGGCGGCGGATCGGCGGGTTGCAGGCTGTCTGTCGCCGCCTGGCGCTGTTCGTCTGGGGTGACGGCAGGCGGGGGGACGGTGACCTGCGGCGCATTGACCGGTGCCGGGGCATCGCGCGTCACACCGCCCAGCACCGCCGCGCGCATCGGCCGCGCGTCGGGTCCCCGGCGCGAGGCGAACGGGGCAGGGGGCTGCGTGGTTTCGTCCGGTTCGAAATCAAGCATGGGCTCCGGCGGGGCCGGGGGAACGGCCGCGGGCATGTCTGAGCCGGGCGCATCCGGGATTTCGGGCCGCTGCCGATGGCTGAACAGCATCAGGGTGGACGCGTCGTCGACATCGTCCGGGGCGGGGTCCGGCTGCGGTGGTGCCGGGGGCACGGCAGGTGTGTCGGGCCCGGCCGGTGGCAGTGCCACGGCGTCCTGCGCCGGCGGGGCGGTGGTGTCTTCGCGCTCAGCGGTCGAGGCTGTCTCTTCCTCCGCCTCTGTCTGTGGCTCCGCCACCGCCTCTGGCGTGGCCTCTGTCTCTGGCTCCGTCTCCACCTCTGGCTTGGCCTTCGGCACCGCGTTCGAAGCGGCCTCTTGCGGCGGGGCCAGGGTGGCGTCCGTCTCAGTCTCGTCCACGTTGCCCACGACCACCACGCAGACACCATCGGGTTCAACGTCCTGTCCGGCTTTCAGCAATCCAACGGCATGTGCCGTCTTGCCGAAATAGGGCTCGCCCAGAAAGGCCTGGTGCAGCGGGGCGGCGACAAAGCTGACGGGGTGAAATCGGTGCTCCGTGGCAAACGCTTCCGCCTCGGTCAGGGTTTCGCGCGCGACGGCGGCCACATGGGTGGTTGCGCCGTCCTCGCAGATGTCAAATGCAAGCGCGTCCACGGCATAGGGTGTGGCCCCTTCGAGAGCGACGCGGGCAGCAGCAATGCGGGCATCCCGGTCGACGTCGCCGGTGTCCACGCTGAGGTATCGGATCTGATCGTCGGGAATGATCAGCTTGCTGCGCACCCGGCCCGGGCGCAGCGCGACCGCCTTGGCCCGCAAAAGCGCGAGATCGCCCGCCAGATCGCTGCTTGTCACCGGAACTTCGCCCACCAAACGCCAGCCCCCTGCGGCTCGCAGCAGCAGGCGGATCCCGTCAAAGGAGAGGGACAGCGCGAAATTCGGTTTCATGACCAACCTTTAGCGGGTTCGCGTTGCGTTGAAAAACGCGCGGGGCGTGCAACTTCAGGATAGTGCAACTCTTTGCATATGCAAAGTGCCAGGCGGTGGGGCGGCGGGGGATGGCCCCGCCGTGTGCTTCGTCAGCTGACCGCCTTGGTCAGGGCCTGGTCCAGGTCGGCAATCAGGTCGTCGGCATCCTCGATCCCGATGGACACGCGCACGACTTCGGGTGCGGCCCCCGCGGCGCGCTGTTGTTCCGCAGTCAGCTGCCGGTGCGTGGTCGAGGCCGAATGGATGATCAGCGACCGCGCGTCGCCCAGGTTCGCCACGTGGGAAAAGATTTCCAGCGCATTCACCAGCTTGACGCAGGCGTCGTAGCCGCCCTTGACCGCAAAGGTAAACAGCCCACCCGCGCCGCGCGGACAGATCTTTTTCACCCGCTTGAAATAGGGCGAGGATTTCAGGCCAGCATAGGTGACGTAATCCACGCGGTCGTCCTTTTCGAGCCATTCGGCAATCCTGACCGCGTTTTCCACGTGCCGCTCCATCCGCAGCGACAGGGTTTCGGTGCCCATCAGCGTGTAGTGGGCGGCCTGCGGGTTCATCGTCATGCCCAGATCGCGCAAGCCGACGGCGATGCCGTGGAAGGTAAAGGCGAGCGGTCCGAACGTCTCGTGGAACTTGAGCCCGTGATAGGCGGGTTCCGGCTGGCTGAGCGACGGGAACTTGTCGTTGGCGGACCAGTCGAACTTGCCCGAATCCACTACCACGCCGCCGGTGACAGTGCCGTTGCCGGTCAGGTACTTGGTGGTCGAATGCACCACCAGCGTGGCCCCGTGTTCGATGGGGCGACACAGGTACGGCGTCGCGCTGGTGTTGTCGACGATCATCGGGAGTTCGGCGTCATCGGCAATTTTCGCGATGGCGTCCAGATCGGTGATATAGCCGCCAGGGTTCGCGATGGCTTCGCAGAACACGGCGCGGGTCTTGTCGTTGATGGCCGCCTTGACCGCGTCCAGATCGTCGAAGTCGACGAATGTCGCCTCCCATCCGAAGCGTTTGATGGTGTGGCTGAACTGGGTGACGCTGCCACCATAGAGCCGGGTCGACACCACCACGTTCAGGCCCGGGGCCATCAGCGGAAACAGCGCCATGATCTGTGCCGCATGGCCCGAGGAACAGCAGACGGCACCAACGCCCCCTTCGAGCGTGGCAACGCGTTCCTGAAGCACGGCCACCGTGGGATTGGTCAGGCGCGAATAGATATATCCCACCTCCTGCAGGTTGAAGAGGGCCGCGGCGTGTTCGGCGTCGCGGAAGACGAATGCCGTGGTCTGGTAGATGGGCGTCTGGCGTGCCCCGGTGGCGGGGTCGGGGCGCGCGCCCGCGTGAATTTGCAGCGTGTCGAAGCCGTAGGTGGGGCCGTCGGTCATGGGAATGCGTCCTTTGCCTGATCCTGTGCGATTTGGCCCATGGTTACGGCAAAGCGGGCAGGGGCCACAAGGGCAGGCGGGCCAACGTCAATATCAGGCCATGGGCGAAAACGGCATCTTTTCCTTCAACTCGGGAAATGCCGCAGCCCTGTAATCGGCCGCCTCGATCTTGGGGTAGACTTGGCCGTGATCCTGATACAGGACATAGCGAACTTGGCTGGTCCGCAAACAGGTGCCGTCCGCGCCGCAATGGTCCCATTCGACCCAGACGCTGGAATGGTTCCGTGCCGGTATCCCTTCGGCGATGACGCGCGGTCGCAATCGGGCGGTTCCGTACTGGCGGGCTTCGTCCAGATACATCTGCAACCCTTCGACCATCATTTCCGCCGTGCCGAACACCACCAGGTCCCCGTCCTGGAACAGCGGCATCGGAAAGGCGAAGTTCGAGGCGACATAGTCAAGCCTGCCGGCAAGGAAGGCTTCGCCAAGGCATTCAAGCAGACGGTGGGATCGGGACGTCATGAAACATGTACTCGCTACCAAAAAAATACGCATACCCAACACGGGCAAAACAAGCACAGCCATGATGCAATTCAAGGGGAATAACTTGTCTCGTGGGTCATTTTCCCTTGTCACACACGTCGCGGCGGCAGGTGCACACCAGACGCCGCGCTACCGGTTCACCGCATCCAGAACCCGTTGGATTTGATCCGGTTGCGGATCGCCTGTTCGCGCCGGGGCATGTCATCCTGATCGAACAGCGCCCGCACCTTGGCCCCGCGCCCCTGATAGACCATGCGCTTGATCGGGTCGTAGGTCTTGAGCACCTTCTTGATCTTGTTGGGCGCGCTGACGTCTTCGAGCGTTTCGATGACTGCGTCCGCTTCTCTGGCATAAAGCATCGGGAAAAGCCGGTAGTGACAGCTGACCGGCCCGTCCAGATAGTCGTGCACCGCGCTGTCCCGTCCGCCGCCCAGCGAATGGATCACCAGCGGCAGCGCCACCTGGTCCAGCCACGGGTCCAGCGTCTGGCATACCAGTGCGGGCGGCGGTGTCTTCAGGATCGCCAATGCATAGTCGAGGAACCGCTTGCCGAACACATGCGGGCAGTCCCCAAAGAAGTAGCCGGCGTTGAAATACAGATATCGTTTCCAGTATTCATCCGGTTCCGACAGATCGAGACTGCTTTCGAAATCCAGCCCGAACATGTCGTAAAGCGATTTCCAGATTTCGGTGTAGCCAGGGCCGTAAAGTTCCAGCTTGGGCCACGTCCCTTCGCGCCGAAGCGAGGCCGAGGGCCTGGCAAAGTCGAACGGCACGGTCGTGATATCGCCCGTGAGCAGCGTGTCGGTGTCAAAGAACACGAATGGCTCGCCCTTGGGCAGGGCCGTCAGCATCTCGATCTTGTTGCCATAGGGGTAGGCTGATCCGAAATGCCGGGATTGAAACGGCACGATCTCCGCCCCCAGATCGATCAGCGCCTGCCGCACGTCATCGCGGTGGATGCTGGGATCGTTGGGCCACAGCGGCCCGGGTTGCGGTTCGGCCACCAGCAGACTCCCCGCGAAACCGGGGCTGTTGGCCCGCAGGGATGCGGCAAACAGCAACGCCTCGTACCCCAACCGCCCGTTCTGTCCGACGATGGCGATGTTAAAGGGTTGTGATGTCGTGCCGGTCTTGGGTGCCATGTGCCTGCTCGTCTTTTGCGTGCACTATAGGGGCAGGGGGCGCATCGCAAAAGGGGCGTGGCGGCGTTACTTTGGCGGTGGGTTCAAAAGGTCATAAAGCTTTTGCAGCACCGTCAGCAGTATGAATGCGCCCACCGCCCAGATCAGCAGTTCGAACGGTGCCAGATCGGTGCCGCGCACCCATTGGCCGACCTGTCCGCCTTGCGGCCGCAGCGCCTCGACCCCGAACAGGCCATCGCGCGACCACAGCCGGAAATCCCAGAACCGCGAGACGTAGAACAGGATCGCGGCCGTCACGGCCGCCACGGTCAGCCAGACGATACGCTTCATGGCCCGTCCTCTCCCGCCAGCCGGATCGTTTCGGGCTCGATCTCCCACACCAGCATGTCGCCGCGTTTGGTGATGTTGCCCGCGGCGGTGATGTATTGCGCGACCCAGTCATAGGCATCGCGCGGCAGGCGGGTGCCGCCCGGGCCGGTGATCAGCAGGAATTCCTCGCCCAGCACCGGTTGGGTCGAGACAAAGATCGGCGGCACGTCCCCCAGCAGGCACAGGTTGGCGCAGGCCTTGTGCGCCAGCCCGGTGCCGGGGCGCATGGCACCGGCCAGGCACTTGCCGTCGCAAATTTCGCCTGTCAGTTGCCAGCGGCCCTGTGGTTCGGCGGTGATCTCGGGTGCGTCGCCCTCGGCCGCCTGCAATCCGTTGCGCCCGCCGCGCAATTGCAGCATGTACAGGTCCCCGCGCTCCAGCACCACGCCCGACACCTGCGCCAACTGCCCGTTCAGCGGCATGGCGCGGCCGTCGACGCCCGACTTGCCGCCCGCCGTCATCAGAAAGCTGTCGCCCGGTTTGATCCGGTCATTGCCCGTCGTCACATGCAGGATTGGATAGGGGGTCATTTCGACCACGCCGGTCACGGTCTGGCGGCCATAGTCGAAACGGAACGCACCGGGGCCGGGATCGTCCTGCGCGGCCCCCATCAGGAACCCGGCACCGGCCAGACCTGCCACCAGCAACACCGCCACCGTTACAAGGAACGACCGCAACGGCCCGGGTGCGGGCAGGTAGCCCACGAAAAACGGCTTGTCGCTCATGCCGGGGCCTCCTCTTGGGGTTGGGGTTCTTCGGGGTCCGGGGCAGGGGGCAGCGGCACCGGCTCGACAAAGGTGCCGGGCGGGTTGGCGTCGGGGTGCACCTCGACCATGTCGCCCATGACCCGGACGCGGTAGGTGGGCACCTTTTCGGTAAAGGGGGCGGGCGACCGGCCCGACCGCACGTCATACTGGAACCCGTGCCAGGGGCATGTGACAAGGCAATCGATGATCCTGCCCTCGCCCAGCGGCCCGTTCTGGTGGGCACAGGCATTGGCGATGGCGCTCAGCTTTCCCTCCAGCAGGAACACGGCGACGCGGTCGCCATTGGCCAACTGCGTGATCCTGGCGAAGCCTTCGGTGAAGTCGGTGGCGCGGGCCACTTCGACCCATGCGCCGTCCTTGGACACGGTTTGCGCGGTCCGCCCGGCCCGCCACGCCATCAGGTGCAGCACGATCACCGCCCCTGTGCCTCCGACAAACAGCAGGGTGAAAAACGGGTTCTGCTGGTCCTGCAAAATGCCGAGGCTGACATGTGCCGCCACCGCGAAATAGGCGGCGTAGATCAGGTAATGCAGCCGTTTCCACACCGGAGGTGTCAGGAACTTGAGCCAGAAGTCGTGGCTGGTGGCGGCCAGGATCAGCAGGCAGATCAGTGCGAATATCCCAAAGACTTCAAAGGGAAAGCCCGCCAACTGCCCAAAGGACGCGTTGGCGTAAAGCAGGCCCACATACTTGTCCGAACTGGAAAAGGCGAAATACCAGTTCAGGATATAGCCTGCGTGGGTCAGCGCGACGAATGCCGTCATCACCCCGAAATGCCGCCGATTGTACAGAAGCGGCAGGAACCGCGTATCCAGCCGCGCCAGCGGGCCGATGCACAGGATCACGGTCAGCATGACGAATGCGCAGGCCCCAAAGGCGCGGGCGTTGTGGATCTGCGGGTTGATGGGGCGTTCGTGGCTCAGCGCCTCGGGGGTCACATACAGAAACACCCACAGGAATGCGGCCACTCCGGCCAGCATGATGGCGTCATAGGCCCACTTGTTGGGGTTCCACTGGACGGGGATGTACTTGACACTCATCGGTCGCCCCCTTCGCTCAGTTGCACAGGGGCTGTGTCGGCGGGCCAGCTTTGGCGCACGGTCAGGCCCGCAATGACGATGGCGACGATGGCAACGCTCATCAGGATGGCGGCGGTGCCGTGGCCGGCGCGGACGGGGCGGTAACGGTCGGCCCAGGCGGCGCGCTCCGTCTCGATCTGCCACCAGCGCCACAGCACCAGCGGCCATATCAGCAGCACGCCGGGGATCAGCAGAGGGCGAAAGATATAGGCCCCGCGCGCGTCTTCATCGATGCGGTCGATGCCGATGGTCAGGAACACCGCCGCGACAAGCGCGCCGATCACCAGCCATGCCTGTATGCCCATCACCAGGGCCTGGGCCATATCCATGCGCTGCCTCGCACCTCACCGTTCCAGTGGGGGGAGGTTAGCAAGCCGAACCGATTGCGCAAAGCGCTGATCAAAGCGCTTTCGGCATGTCGGCGAAATTGTGATCGGTCCGGACCGCGATGCACGGGTTTCGGGCATGTGGCCGCTTTGTGCAGGCGCGCCACGTTTGTGATAGACTGGAACCACAGCCAAGGGAGGAGAGGATGCGCTATATCACCATCACGACCTGGGAAATCGACGACGGCACGGATTACCACACCGCCCTGCAAGCCATCCGCGACAAGCGGCTGCCCGCGCTCAAGGGCTTTGGCGCAAACAGCGTCACCGTCATCCGCACCAGCGACCGGACCAGTGCCGCCATCACCGAATGGCCGGACAAGGCCACGCGCGACGCCGCCGAACTGAAGATCGAAGAGGTGCGCCGCAAGGTCCACAAGGAAGACATGTCGCGCATGACCGGCGAGATGCGGGGCGAGATCGTCGCCGACATTTGACACTGTGGCGCGCTAAGCGACCCCAGGTCGGTCCAAGCGATCGGGCGCAAATTCAC
>JBCBFX010000101.1:0-12533 GCA_038527345.1 Pseudomonadota bacterium
CCTGCTCGTCTCGATGTCTTGCGGTGTTTACACCTTGGCGACAGGCGCGCGTATAGCGGCATAGATGACGCAGGGCAAGGGGCCAGTGCCGGACGGGCGGCGAACCGCGCGTCAAGCCCACGTTCATTGACATGCAGGTGAGAATGCAGCTGTCACCACCCGTTCACGCCCCATGCGTGGTGCGGGCCGGGTTGAGGCAAAGGGCGATGGGCAGGCAGGTTTTGCGACAGGGTCGGTGAGAGTGAGTTATGGACAGGTCGCTCAGTCGAATGTTCGGTCTAAGCCCAACTTGCTTCTTTTCTGCTTTGCGGCGAATGTTCGCATTTGAGAACCATCTGGTGATGGGTAAAACAAATCCCGAGGACAGTTCCGCATGTTGAAAACTGGTCTAGCGATGACTGCTGTTGCTGTGTGTGGCACTCCTGCGTTTTCAGACGAGGATCTGGGTCGTGAGTGGGTAAGCGCAATGAATGCCTGCGAACTGTTGGTCTCAAAGCAATCCTTCGCGAGTTTTCAAAAATATTCAGAAGCTCAATCTACACTAAATGTAGAACCTCAACTTGAACGGGGCTTTCAACACCCTGATTTGCCCTTGATTGCCAGTACAATTTCAGACGGTTCCGAGTGGTTCTTGTGTGTTGTGACAGGTGACACCGGAGAGAAACAAGGCGCAGTCATTGGTACCGTAACAGGAACACTCTTTGCTCAAATCCGTGACCAAGGAAATCTCTCAATGGTATTCGACGATGGCAAAACACTCGCACCTGTCCGTATCATTTGCCGTGGCGACGGACAGTTAACGTCAGTATTCGCATATTATGATGATCAAACCGAGTTGCGGGTTGCAGCAGTAAACAGGCTGCCAAACGGCACAAGTAGCCCCTGCCAATAAAAAGCAGACATTCAGCCTGAGACAAAGAAGGTCAGATTCGTCCCGCACACCTGACTTGCAACGGTTTTCCACATTCCAACCGTTCGTGAAAAAGTCGGATGCCCGGTGACCGCGCTTGGCCTCAAATCTCCTCGCCCAGTTCCCGCAGCTCTTTCAGCAACTCTTCGTATATTCCGTTGCTGTCGCCGCCGCCGAATATCTGTGCACCGCCGGAATAGGTCTGCCCGTAGGTGCGGGCCACGTTGATCGTCTGCACGAGCGCCGACAGCAACTGGTCCTTTTCCAGCGGGCTGAGCGGGTGGATGAACACCCCCCACAGCCGCCCCTGCGCCACCGCATAGCGGGCGTCGAGTGCGGTGTCGAAATTGGCCTGCATCAGGCGCATCAGCTCTGCGGACGACAGGCCGTTGGCCGACCGGATGGGCACCATCGCCCGCATCCGGTTGGCGGTGGGGTCCGCGATCACGATCAGCGGGATATCGTCGATGGTCAGGCGGATCGAATTGCCCTGGGCCTCGGCCTCGGGGTCGATGGCCCGGATGATGCGCGCCATGCGCAGCATCGTCATGGGCGGCTCACCTTCTGCCGCAGGTGGCGCATCGGGGGTTGCCTGCGCATGAGCGGACTGAGGTGCCGCCAGCAGCGCGGCAGCCATCACCAAAACGGACAGAGTGCGAACCATGATCCAATCCCTTTCATCACATGATGAAAGGCTAGGTCACGAACCGGTAAAACGCCAAGCACCGTTTGGTGATCGGACCCGTAAGGCGCACCTGTCGGTGCGCCCCACCCACAATCAGACCGAGGATTTGAGCATGTCGGCCAGGTCCGTGCGTTCCCAGCTGAAGCCGCCTTCGGCATCGGGCGCGCGGCCAAAGTGGCCATAAGCCGCCGTGCGCTCGTAGATGGGCTTGTTCAGGTGCAGGTGCTCGCGAATGCCGCGCGGGGTCAGGTCCATGGCCTTTTCCACCGCCGCTTCGATCGCCGCATCCTCGACCTGTCCGGTGCCGAATGTGTCACAATAGATCGACAGGGGCTTCGACACGCCGATGGCATAGCTGAGCTGGATCGTGCACCTGTCGGCAAGACCTGCCGCCACGACGTTCTTGGCCAGGTAGCGCGCGGCATAGGCGGCCGAGCGGTCCACCTTGGTCGGGTCCTTGCCCGAAAACGCGCCGCCGCCATGGGGGGCTGCCCCGCCATAGGTGTCGACGATGATCTTGCGTCCGGTCAGGCCCGCGTCACCATCCGGCCCGCCGATCACGAACTTGCCGGTTGGGTTCACGTGCCATTCGGTGTCGTCGGTCAGCCAGCCCTCGGGCAGGACCTCCTCGATATAGGGGGTGACGATGGCGCGGATGTCGGCGCTGCTCAGGTCCTCGTCCAGGTGTTGGGTCGACAGCACGAGCGAACTGACCCCCACCGGCTTGCCATCGCGATAGATGACCGAAAGCTGCGATTTGGCGTCGGGGCCAAGGGTGGGTTCGGTGCCGTCCTTGCGGACCTCGGCCAGCCGCCGCAGGATCGCGTGGGCGTACTGGATGGGGGCCGGCATCAGTGCCGGCGTCTCATTGGTGGCGTATCCGAACATGATGCCCTGGTCGCCCGCCCCCTCTTCCTTGTCGGCGGCCGCATCCACCCCCTGGGCGATATGGGCCGACTGTTCGTGCAGCAGGTTGGTGATTTCACAGGTGTCGTAATGAAACTTGTCCTGCTCGTAGCCGATATCCTTGATGCAGGCGCGCGCAATATCATCGATGCGGCCCATGTAGTCGGTCAGCTTGTCTTGATCGCTCAGCCCGACCTCGCCCCCGATCACCACGCGGTTGGTGGTGGCAAAGGTCTCGCAGGCGACACGCGCCTCGGGTTCTTCGGCAAGAAAGGCATCAAGGACGGCATCCGAAATACGGTCACAGACCTTATCGGGGTGGCCCTCGGAAACGGATTCCGAGGTGAAGGTATAATTTTGACGGGACATGTGTGCTCCAATAAAAATGTCAAACTGTCACGTCAGGAAGCCGTTGTGACAGATCCAGACCGGGTTACGCGCCGCGCCCGGTGCCGTCAATGGGGTGTGAGCGGGCGCGGCGTCTGTGCTGCAACCGCGCCACAAGCAGCATCAGCGCCAAAAGCAGGATCCAGGGCATGTCGCCGGTGCGGGCATAAGGCGTAGGCGGCTGCGGAGCAGGCAGCGGCACGTCCAGGAAACCGGCCGTATTCAGTGCCAGCGCATCCAGCACCCGCCCCCGCGGGTCGATGGCTGCCGAAATGCCGGTATTGGCCGCCCGCAGCATCGGCAGGCCCTGTTCGATGGCTCGCATCCGGGCCTGCGTCATATGCTGTTGCGGCCCCGACCGCGCGCCAAACCACGCATCATTGGTCAGGTTCATCAGGAAATCGGGCCGCTGGTCCGTGCCGAACATGTTGTGGGCAAAGACCACCTCGTAACAGATCAACGGCATCGCGCGGCCCAGATCGACCAGGTCCATCAGCGCAGGGCCCGGCCCGCTGCCATAGCCGCCGTCGGCCCGTTCCGCCAGCGCCCGGATCCCCGTCCGGCGAAAGAACCACGGCAGCGGCATGTATTCCCCAAACGGCACAAGGTGATGCTTGTCATAGGTCTGCGTCACCTGCCCGCCCGGATCCAGCGCCACGAGTCCGTTGAAGAATTCTCCGTCCACCCGGCGCTGGATGCCCAGCACCACAGGCGCGCCGCGCGCGGCCTCGGCCAAGATGTCGAACACGGGCTGTGCGTTCTGTTGCAGGTAGGGCAGCGATGTTTCGGGCATCAGCACCAGATCCGGCACGGGGCCAGAGGCGACATAGTCGATCTGCCGGTTGACAAAGACCGGGATCATCTGCGGGTCCCACTTCTCGTGCTGGGCGGCATTGGGCTGGATCAGGCGCACGGTCTTGCCCGTCATGGCGGACACTTCCCAGGGCACCGGGGCAACGATCAGACCAAAGGCCACCAGCGTTGCGGCGGCGCTGATCCACACCCGTTTCGCCTTGGCGATCAGCGCCGCCACAGCCACCATCAGCGCCGTCATCCCGTGTGGCCCGCCCCAGGCCAGCCCCTGCCCGGCCAGCCCGTCCACCAGCGCCTGCGGCGGGGTCGCCCAGGGAAAGCCGGTGAACAGGTAGGCGCGGATCACCTCGACCCCGGCCCATGCCGCGACCAGCGCCACGGCACCACTGCCCAGCCCGCGGGCCACGCCAAGCGCCAGCGCCCAGAACGCGCCCAGCAGCAGCGCCAGCAGAACAAGGGCAAAGGGGGCCATCCAACCGGTGGCGGCGGCATCCACCTGAAACGGTTCGGTGATCCATGTCAGGGTGACAAGGAAATAGCCGAACCCGATCAACCAGCCGGTCCAGACGGCATCGCGGATGGATGGGCAACGGGGTGCCATCCAGCACCCGGCCACCAATGGCACGAGGACAAAGGGGGCCAGATCAAAAGGCGCATGGGCCAACGCTCCGGCCGCCCCCGCAACCACGGCCAGCAACCGCCGGACCGCAACAGGCGCTGCGACCAAGCGGGCCGCAAGGTCTGTCATTCAGCGGCTTCCCGTCCGTGCAGGCGCACCCGCAGGCGCTTGATCCGGCGCGGGTCCGCATCGATCACCTCGAATTCCGGGCCATCGGGATGCGGCACCACCTCGCCCCGGGCAGGCACGCGACCCGCCAGCATGAAGACAAGGCCGCCCAGCGTGTCGATCTCTTCCTCGTCCACGTCGTCATGGGTGGTCAGGGACACGCCGACCTCTTCTTCGAACTCGGTCAGCGGGGTCTTGGCCAGCGCAAGGTAGCAACCCGACTTTTCGCGGGTGTAGAGCACACCCTCGTCCACGTCGTGTTCATCCTCGATCTCGCCGATGACCTGTTCGATCAGGTCCTCGATCGTGACAAGGCCGTCCACCCCGCCATATTCGTCGATCACCAGTGCCATGTGCCGCCGTTCAGTCTGCATCTTGGTCAGCAGCACCCCGATGGTCATCGACGGCGGCACGAACAGCAGCGGACGCAATTGGGCGCGCAGGTCAAAATCGCCGTTGCCATCGGTAAAGCCGTGGTTCAGGGCAAAATCCTTGAGGTGGATAAAGCCGATGGGCGTGTCGAGCGTGCCCTCGAATACCGGGATCCGGGTCAGGCCGCTTTCCTTGAAGATGGCCACCAGCTCGTCCAGCGTGACGGTGTCGGGCACGGCGGTGATGTCGGCCTTGGGGACGGCCACGTCCTCGACCCGCATGCGGCGCAGGTTGATCATGCCGTGGCTTTGCGGGCGCGGCGTGTCCACGGGCGCAGTTTCCTGGGCCGTGTCCGCCGGGCTGAGCGCGCCAATCACGCGCGCCAGAAATCCGCCGTTCGAAGAAGGTGAGTTCGTGTCATTGTCTGACTGCGCGCGCTGCGCTGCCTCAGACGATCCGTCGTTTTCGCCCATGGGCTCCTGGTCCAGTTTACGCGGTGCGCGGTACGCATGTGGGCACCGTGGCCCTAATATGGGTCAGGGATGCCCATCTTGCCAAGTATTTTGACTTCGAGCGCTTCCATCCGCGCGGCGTCGCCGTCGCGAATATGGTCATAGCCCAGCAGGTGCAAGGTGCCGTGCACCAGAAGGTGCGCGACATGGTCGGCCATCGGCTTGCCCTGCTCGCGCGCTTCGCGGGCGCAGGTGTCATAGGTGATGGCGATGTCGCCAAGGCTGATTGTGCCATCGGGTCCGGGGGTGGGTGCGTTCGGTGCACCCCCGGGCTCTTGGGGTGCGAGATCCTCTTCGGGCCAACTGAGCACGTTGGTGGGGGTGGGCTTTTGGCGAAATTCGGCGTTGAGAGTGGCGATGCGTGCGTCGTCGCAAGCCAGAAGCGACAGGTCCGCGAATGGAATACCGCACTGGTCGAGCGTGGCCGTTACCGCCCGCATTGCAAGCGTTTCGAGGCCCGCAGCCTGCCAGCGTGCATCTTCGATCAGGATGTCGATATCATGTGGCATATGTCGGACCGGGGGTTTCACACCCCCGGACCCCCGTGGAATTTTCAGCCAGAAGAAACTCAGGCGCTTTCCGCGTCGGCCTCGTAAGCTTCGATGATGGCGGCGACCAGCGGATGGCGCACGACGTCTTTGGAGGTAAAGTAGTTGAAGCTGATGTTCGGGATGGCCTTCAACAGCCGTTCGGCATCGGCAAGGCCCGAAGACACCCCGCGCGGCAGGTCGATCTGGGTGCGGTCGCCGGTGATCACCATGCGGGACCCTTCGCCCAGACGGGTCAGGAACATCTTCATCTGCATGGTGGTAGCGTTCTGCGCCTCGTCCAGAACCACGAAGGCGCGGCTGAGCGTGCGGCCCCGCATGAAGGCCAGCGGCGCGATTTCGATCGTCTTTTCCTCTTTCAGCTTGGCCAGTTGCTTGCCCGGCAGGAAGTCGTTCAGCGCGTCGTAGAGCGGCTGCATGTAGGGGTCGACCTTTTCCTCTTGCGTGCCGGGCAGGAAGCCCAGACGCTCGCCCGCCTCGACCGCGGGGCGGCACAGGATGATGCGGTCGACATGGCCCGAGATGAACATCGACACGCCCACCGCCACCGCCAGATAGGTCTTGCCGGTCCCGGCAGGGCCGATGCCAAAGGCCATTTCGTTGTCGAACAGCGACTGCACATAGGCTTTTTGCGCATCCGTGCGCGGTTCGATCAGTTTCTTGCGGGTCTTGATTTCGATCCGGTCGCCCACGGGCATTTCGAGCTGATCGCCCTGACGGGACCCGGTGCCGGTTTCAGAAGCGCCCATGCGCAGTTCCCGATCCACATCCGCCGGTTCGACGTCCTTGCCGGATTCCAGCCGCAGATAGAGCGCATTCAGCACGTCGCCGGTGCGTTTCTGCGCCTCGTCCTCGCCCATCACCGCCAGCACGTTGCCGCGGCGCACGATCTGAACGCCAAGCGCGGTTTCGATGGCCGTCAGGTGCTGGTCATAGGGCCCACACAGATCAATGAGCAAACGGTTGTCGGGAAATTCAAGAACCACTTCGCGGGTCGGTTGATCTAGGGTCAATACCTGCTCCTGAGTCTAGGCCTGGTGAAAGGGTGGCAAGTTCGCGGGCCGGGCGCAACGGCTGGACCCGGCTTTTCGCAAAAATGAATCAAAAAAGGCCGGGGCAACATGTGTACCCCGGCCTTTTGCGATGTGTGATGTTCGACAAATCAGATCGGGTCACCGAAGCCGTTGGTCGCCCCCTGCTTGAAGTCGCCCACGGTCTGGGTCGGCGGTGCCACGCCCGAACAAACCGGTTTGCCGTATTTGTCGAGCCGCGCTGACAGGTAGCCCTCGACGCCGTCGTCGATGATCCAGTGGTCGCAGCCGTTGGGATCGACCCAGATCCCCGCCTGAAGCTGGCTGAGGTCCTTGGTGTCGATGCCGCGGTCCAGGGTTTTGTCCGGTCCCAGTTCACGGAACGAGGCGTCTTCGCAGGCTGCAAGGCCCAGGGCCGCGCCCAGGATGAATGTGGTCTTGATGATGTTCACTGTCCCGTCCCCTCAGCGCAAGCAGATGATTTCGACGCGACGGTTCTTGGCCCGCCCCTGCGCCGTGGCGTTGGATGCCGCCGGAAGCCGTTCGCCATAGCCCCTTACATCCGCGATGCGTGCGCCCGACGCCTGCGCCACCTTGGCGACCGAATTGGCCCGGTTCAGCGACAGGCGCAGGTTATAGGCGTCCGACGCCCGGCTGTCGGTGTGGCCGGTGATGATGTAGCTGGTGGCATCCGCCTGCTGGAAGAATTCCGCCAGCCGCTGGCGGCCCGCTGCGTGGATGCGGGCGCTGTCGGTGGCAAAGAACTGGTCCGAATTCATCACGCCGCAGGTGTTGCCGCGACGGCAGACCGGGATGCCCTGGCGGCTGACATGGGGCGTCATGTAGCCCTCGACGCCATCATCCATCACCCAGTGTTCACAACCATCCGGATCAACCCAGATCGTCGGGATGTACTGGCCCTTGTCGCGGCCTTCTTGCGACTTGGTTTGCGCCGCTGCATCGGTTGCGGACACCGTCGTCAGCGCCACCGCCGCCATGGCGGCCGCCGCAAATAGTCGGCCCGCCGCTTTGGAAAAGGAATTAACCACAGCCCTGTCCTTATGTTGTTGTCCCCCGCGGTACAGGTCTTTGCACATACTCGCACATCACCCCCGCTTCACTGACGTGAGGGTAGGCAACTTTTTGGCATCTGTGAACCCGTTTTTTACCAGATATTGTGGGCGAAAACGGTTCCACACGCTAAAGCCATGGGGGGTATGCTCTATCTACGGTTGATCGGTGCGGTCAGACCAATGCACCTGCGAGCGAGTTGGCCCCGGCTTCGATGATTCTGACCGGTGCGATCTGCCCCGAAGTGACTGTGGCGTCGGCCACGTGCACGGCATGCAGGTATTCGCTTTTGCCAACCATCTGTCCCGCCAGCCGACCGGGCTTTTCGAACAGGACATTCACGGTCCGTCCGACCATGCCCTGCTGGATGTCGCGTTGCTGGCGGGTGATCAGCGCCTGAAGCCGTTGCAGGCGTTCGTCGGCGTCGGCAGGGTCCACCTGCGCGCGTTCGGCGGCCGGCGTGCCGGGGCGTGTGGAATATTTGAAACTGTAGGCGTAGCCGTAGTTCACCGCCTCCACCAGATCGAGCGTGGCCTGGAAATCGGCCTCGGTCTCTTCGGGGAAACCGACGATGAAATCGCCCGACATCAGGATATCGGGGCGCGCGTCGCGGATGCGTTCGATGAGCCGCAGGTAGCTTTCGGCGGTGTGGCTGCGGTTCATCCGCTTCAGGATGCGGTCGCTGCCCGATTGCACCGGCAGATGCAGATACGGCATCAGCTTGGGGCAGGTGCCGTGCGCCTCGATCAGGTCATCCGTCATGTCGTTGGGGTGGCTGGTGGTAAAGCGGATGCGTTCCAGCCCATCCACCTTGTCGAGGTCCCAGATCAGCCTGGCCAGCGTATAGTCCGATCCGTCCGGCCCCACCCCGTGATAGGCATTCACGTTCTGACCCAGCAAGGTGATCTCGCGCACGCCGCGTTCGACCAGATCGCGCGCCTCGGCCACGATGCGGTCCACCGGGCGGCTGGCCTCGGCCCCGCGGGTATAGGGCACCACGCAGAAGGCGCAGAACTTGTCGCAGCCTTCCTGCACTGTCAGGAACGCGGTGGGGCCGCGCGCGGCCTTGGGGCGGTTTTTCAGCTTTTCGAACTTGTCCTCTTCGGGAAAGTCGGTGTCGAGCGCCTTTTCGCCGGCGCGCGTCCTCGCCTCCATCTCGGGGAGGCGGTGATAGCTTTGGGGTCCGACAACCAGGTCGACCATGGGCTGGCGGCGCATGATCTCCTGCCCTTCGGCCTGGGCCACACACCCTGCAACGCCGATCTTCAGATCGGGCCTTTCGGCCTTGAGCCCCTTGAACCGGCCCAGTTCGGAATACACCTTTTCGGCGGCCTTTTCCCGGATGTGGCAGGTGTTGAGCAGGATCATGTCCGCATCGTCGGGCGAAGCCGTTTCCACATAGCCCTGCCCGCCCAGCGCCTCGGCCATGCGTTCACTGTCATAGACGTTCATCTGACAGCCATAGGTCTTGATAAAAAGCTTCTTCGGCGCGGTCATGGCGGGCATCCGATGCAAGGGCGGGAACAGGTGCGCGCTTACCAGCCCCACTGACATCTTGCAATGCAACCGACATTAAACGAATCTGCACTGCAAAAGGGTACGGGCAGGGCAGCATGCAGTTCGACAATCTGAAAGCGTTTACCGCCGACACCGCAATCGTCCCGCAAAAGGGGCCGGTTGCGCTGGTGCTGGTGGAGGACGAGGTGGAGGTCGACACTGCACTGCGCCACCACCAGCAAGCCGGTTTCAAGAGCATCGTGGCGTTCATGCCCAGGCAGTTCGAATTGCCGCGCGACCTGACCGAAACCGTGACCCGCGTGGATTATGACGTGACCCGGGAGGGGGCCACTGCACAGGCGGTCAACGCCGTGATCGACGCGGTGCCCGCCGGAACGTGGATGTTCTACTGTTTCAACGCCGAATACCTGTTCTATCCGTTCTGCGAAACGCGGTCCGTGGGCGAGATGCTGGCCTTTCACACCGAAGAGCGGCGCGATGCGATGCTGACATACGTGATCGATCTGTATTCGGATGATCTGTGGGCGCATCCCAACGCCGTGTCGCTGGACCGGGCGCATCTGGACCGGTCGGGATATTATGCGCTGGCCCGCAAGGGCGGCCCGCATGATCACCCGATGGAACGGCAGCTTGATTTCTTTGGCGGTCTGCGATGGCGGTACGAGGAACACGTGCCCCCCGCCCGCCGCAAGATCGACCGGATTTCGCTGTTCAAGACCAAGCCCGGACTGAAACTGCGTGACGACCACACCTTCAACGACGAGGAATACAACACCTATTCCTGCGAATGGCATCACAATCTGACCGCTGCAGTGTGTTCTTTTCGCACTGCCAAGGCGCTGAAGCAGAACCCGGGCAGCAAATACGACATCGAAACCTTCAAATGGCACAACTCCGCGCCGTTCGAATGGCATTCGCGTCAGTTGCTGGATCTTGGGTTGATGGAACCGGGGCAGTGGTTCTGACGGGCGGCCACGGTCGGCGGAATTCGGCGCGCGATTGCGCTATGTCAATCGTGCGCTCCGCACCGTGATAATCTGTGTTCCATGGACTTTCAGGAGAAAGACGATGCGAACACTTGTTTCACTGGCGGCCGCGGCCTGCATGATGGGGCTGTCGGCCTGTGACGATCTGGATTCGGACGCGGAACGCGCGATCGTCGGAGCCGCGATCGGCTGCGCGGCAGGCGAGGTGCTGGTCAATGGCCGCTGCGTCGAAGGCGCCGTGGTCGGGGCCGGCGTCGGCGTTCTGACGAACTGATCCCGCGCTCAGGCCAATACCGGAAACCAGTCCGTGCGCAGCCTTTGGCCCGCGTCCATCCCATGCCCGGGAAAGGGCGGTGATGTGGGTCCGGGCCGTTCGACATAGCGTGCGTCGTCCCCCACCAGCCGCAAGGAAAAGGCGCGGCGCCGGGCATCGCTGTGGTTGCCGCGTGCGCCGTGCAGCGTGCGGAAATGAAAGGCCACCGCGTCGCCCGGTTCCATCCGGTACTCGACGATGCGCATCCCTTCGGCGTCGGGGTCCGGGACGGACATGTAGTCGCCTTCGAAAAACGCGGCCTCGGACACCCAGCGGGTCGGCACCACGTCCCTCGGCCACACATGCGATCCGGCCACGCAGCGCAGCGTTGCCTCGCGCACCGGATCCAGCGGCGACCAGAAGCTGACCGTCTGCCGCCCTTGGACGAAGTAATACGGCCCGTCCTGATGCCACGGCGTGGCCATCGACGTGCCCGGTTCCTTGACCAGCACGTGATCGTGAAACAGTTGCACGCGGTCCGACTGCATCAGCGCGCCCGCCACCCGCGCCACATCCGACCCCTCGATCACCGCACGAAATTCGGGGATGCGTTGCCAGTTGCAGTAGTCATCAAAGAAGCGCCCCGTTTCGCCCGCCTTGTCGTTGTTGGACGCATAGGGACCGGGGTCCGCCATGTTGCGGGCAACACCGGCACGCAGCGTGTCCACGTGGTCGGCAAACAGGCCACGTACCAGCACGACACCATCGGCCTGATAGGTGGCAATATCGTCGGCAGTGATCAAGGGTTCAGCCCTTGCGGCGCAAGCGGATCACTACGTCAACCGATGCGATCTCCGCACCCTCGGGGGCGTCGGGCAGTTGCGCGATGACCAACTGGTCCGACGGCGCGTCGGACAGCCGGTCCTCGTCCTCCCAGAAGAAGTGGGGGTGATCGTGGGTGTTGGTGTCGAAATAGCTCTTGGAGCCGTCGACTGTGACTTCCTGCATCAGGCCCGCATCGCAGAACGCGCGCAGCGTGTTGTAGACGGTGGCCAGCGACACGGCCTCGCCCTGTGCCTTGGCGGCCTCGAACAGGCTTTCGGCGGTGACATGGCGGTGCTGGCCGTCGCCGATCAGCAAGGATGCCAGCGTGACACGCTGGCGCGTCGGGCGCAGCCCGGCACCGGTCAGCCATGTGCTGCCAATCTGTTGCGCGTCTTCGGTCATCCGTATCCTCTTTACCCTGCTACTATATAAAGCGTGGCGCACACCGAATTCAATCGCAAAGGCTCATTGCGCCCTATCCGGTGCGACCGAAAAAGCCCATGCGTTCACTGTCGGAAAAGGTGCGCCCGGGCTGGTCATAGTGGGACAGCACCGCTACGATACGGGACTGCGGCCCAGCCACCGGCGACACCCGGTGCGCCGTGTTGACCCCCAGAAAGACATTCAGCGTGCCCGCCGCCTGATGCAGGGTCGTGGGCGCGATGTGCCCCGCCAGCAGGTCGGCGATGCCGGCATGGTTCGGGTCGGTGTCGCTGCGCAGATCGCGCACATATTCGAAATGCCCGCCCTGCGACGCCTCTTGCAACAGCAGCGTGGTGGTAAAGACCGAGCGGTCGAAATGCCAGTTCAGCGCCTCGCCCGCGCGGTATTCCAGCACGTTCAGGCCCGCCAGCGGGTCGTCCATCACGTATAGCTGCGGCCGGTCCATGACGGCGGCGAGAAAGGTGGCGAATGCGGGCCACAGGTAC
>JBCBFX010000102.1:0-12520 GCA_038527345.1 Pseudomonadota bacterium
GAGTTCTGCGCTAAACCCCTCCCGGCGGCCGCCGGTTTGACCAGCGGCAAATATTCCGAACCTGCGCTCCACCACAGGTCCGGAAAACCCCACTACGTAGGCAGGCCCTCCCATGTTACCCTCTCCCCATTCCATTATTCGCCCAAACGATCGGGCCCAAATCATAGAACAGGGTGATTTCCATGACCCAGCTCGCTGCCGGATTCGGCTTTGCGCTTCTTTGCGCCCTTATCGTCATCATCGCGGATTCCGGGATCAAGGTGGCTGCGGACGACAACAAATCCATGTGGTCCGGCCTCGTGATTGGGGGCTGTCTGCTTTATGCCACTTCGGGCCTGCTGTGGTTCTACGCGGTGCAGCACGTGACGCTGGTGCAGGCGGGTGTCGCCTATTCCATGTTCAGCCTGCTGGCATTGGCGGTCATCGGGGTCGTCTATTTTGGCGAAACCCTGCACACCCGGGAATATGTCGGGCTGGGTTGCGCGATCGCGGCGATGATCCTGTTCAGCCGCCATGCCTGAGAACGGGACCAGGAAACGCGCGGCAGGTCTGTCGACAACCCTTGCGGTGAAAACTCAAAACACCCCCGCCACCTCGTACATCACCGGCTCGAACCGGGTGCACAGCCCGGCAATCTCGCGGTTCCGGTCCCGCATCTCCTGTGTCCGCAGCATCGCCTGGAAATCCTCGCGCCGCTGCCACTGGGAGTAATTCGCGATCCGCGTCTGGGCGTCGTTCACGTGCAGACCGGCGGCAATGAACCCTGTCTGTTGCGAGATGAAGTCACGATAGGCGTCCTGCAATCGGTCCAACAAATCAGCGCAGGTGCCGGGGGAACACTCGAACGTGGTAATGACGGTCTGGCAATCGGTACTCGGGTCAATCTGGGGCATCGGTCTCCTCCTTGCCATCAGCATAGCAGAAAGCGGCGCGACACGAAAAAACGCGGCTCCCGCAAGGGACCCGCGTCAAATCTCGAAGCGTAGGATGGGGTTTCACCCCATCATGCACTTACACCAGGGCGATGTTCACCGCGCTCTCGCGGCCGTCACGACCTGCTTCGAGGTCAAATGTGACCTTCTGGTTGTCGGCCAGACCCGTCAGGCCCGAACGCTCAACCGAGCTGATGTGGACGAACACGTCCTTGCTGCCGCCATCGGGAGCGATGAAACCGAAACCTTTGGTGGTGTTGAACCATTTCACTGTGCCAGTGGCCATGTGATGTCTTCCTTGTGTATATACCGCTCACGGAATGCAGCGGTCCGGCGTAGGCGTCTTGATCGAGAGACTGGTCGCCGTGAAGGAAAATCAGAACATCGAGTAGAAAGGCTATGCCCGCCTGCGCATACAGCATCCCGGCACAAACACAAGAGCAATCGTATGTGCGGACTGTGCCGCACCTGGGCGATCCGGGGCACACCGCAGCCCATCGGACCCACATGTGGTGCACGTTCCCCAAACAGGCTGCCAAGACCCCAAGGGCTGGTCACGCCCCGCCTCGGCGGTCCCCCGCCGATGCACCCAACAGCGCCCAATTCGCGCCGCAATTTCGCCCAAACCCACACGCACGCTGCGCCCATGGACATGCTGCTTGCCTCCGATCTCATGCGTATCGCGCATCTGTTTGCCGTCATCCTCGCCATGGGGGCCGCGTTCTTTGCCGATTGGCGAATGTTCGGCGGCATCCACAGGCCCATCGCGCCGCGCGAACTGGGCCTGTTTGACGACCTGCACCGCTTCGTCGTGGGCACCCTTGCGCTCGTGTGGATCACCGGGCTGGCGCTGATCTGGTTGCGCACCGGCTTTCAGCTGTCCGAGTTCTCGCCCAAGCTCTTTTCGAAGCTCATTGTCGTCACGGTGCTGACGCTGAATGCCACGGCCATCGGGGCCTTTGCCCTGCCGCTGATGCGGACCCGGATGGGAGCCGTGCCGCTGCATTTCTCTCTCTCGCAAAAGCTGACTTTGGGGACGGTGGCCGCGGTGTCCACGGCCAGTTGGCTGCTGGCCCTGTCGCTGGGCGGCAGCAAGGTGCTGGCCGCCTCGGGCTGGGACATCCTGGTGCCGCTTCTGGCGGGGGCATATTCAGGTGCCATCCTGCTGGCCGGGGCCGGTGCCATTGCAAGTCATGCCGCATTGTCCATCGGGGCCGCGAACGATCCATTCCAACGGCTCAAGAACGCCTGAACTGGCCGCGCCGCGCTGCGACGCTATCTTTGCGCCATGCGAATGCTTGTGCTTCTCGGTCTTCTCGCGTCCCCGGCCTCGGCCTGGGACTTTGCCCCGTCGCCGATCTGCACCCTGTCCCACAGCGAGGGCGGTGCCGGTATCACGGTCACCTATGACCATGCCACCAGACTATATGCGATTGCCGTCACTGGTCCGGATGGATGGCCCGGCGCGCCAGGCTTTTCGATCCGCTTCGACGGGGCGCAACCGAATACCATCTCGACCACCCGGCACCGCATCACGGGCCAGACCCTGACCGTGACCGACAGCGGCTTTGGCAACGTGCTGGATGGGCTGGAATTCAACAGGACCGCCACGGCATTCACCGAAACGGCATCTGTCACCGTGTCATTGGACGGGGCCGCAGAACCGGTGCAGGCCTTTCGTGCCTGCACCAAGGCCCCGGTCGCCTAGAAGTCGAATATATCGTCAAGCATGTCGGCAAACCCGCCACGGCGTTTCTTCTTGCCATGCCTGACCTCTTGCGGATGACCCCGGCCCTGTGCAGGCGGGGGCGGAGGTGGGGTATAGGCGGCGGAGCGTTCGATGATCTTGTCCAACTCGCCGCGGTCCAGCCACACGCCCCGACAGGTCGGGCAATAGTCGATTTCGACCCCGCTGCGGTCGGTGATGACAAGGGCAGTTCCGTCGACAGGGCATTGCATGTGCAGATCTCCTTTTTCTTCTTTGCCCCGATATGGGGGCATTGGGGCAGAAAACCACTGCGCGGAACCGCGCAGCGCGGGTGGCGGTCTTACCAGTGACGGGTGCCGGGCGCGCCTTTGATCTGGCCCTGCAAGTTGGGTGTCACCCACCCGCCATAGAAGTCGCCGGGTTGCGGCGTGACCAGCACGTCCCCCACGTAACAGGCGTCCATTTGGCCGGCATAGAACGCGACGTGGTCTTTCAATTCTGCAAAGCGCGGACTGGGGTCCGGATAGCTCCACGCCGCAGCATTTGCCACGGCATCGCCTGCTGTGACTGTCCAGTATCGCGCCTGCCCCTTCCATTCGCAGAACGACCCATTGCTGGCCCGCGTCAGGGTCGCCGTGATGTCAGATGGCGGCAGGTAATAGGTGGGGGCGTGATGCGTTTCCAGGACACGCAACGCCGCCACCGTATCGGCGATCACCTGTTTGCCAAACCGGATCGTCAGCCGCTGCGGAACGGGTTCCAGTGCAGGGGGACGTGGATAGGATTGCACGTTTTCTATCGGCAAGGTCATAGCGCTCAGATAAGCCGCGCCATTCCCCCGACCACCCAACCTAACGAATTGTTAACCTTAACGGGTGCAACTGACCGGGCCTGCATCACGGGGGTCCGCATTGCGCCTTTTGCCATCACTCGTCGCATTGATCTGCGCCACACCGGCGTGGTCCGGTGCATGGCTGCGCGAAGAAGGCACCGGCTTCGTCTCGGCCTCGGCCCTACAGCAACAAACAGGAGAGACGGACGCGGCGCTGTATGTGGAATACGGTCTGCGCCCGAAGCTGACGCTTGGGCTGATGGCGGATGCCGACATGACGGCGGGGCAGATGGGCGATGGCACGGTCTTTGTCTTTGCCCGAAAACCGCTGGGCGGGGCGGAACGACCCTTCGAGATGGCGTATGAGCTTGGGATCGGCACCACATTTGGCCACAGCAGCGACACGCTGCTGCGCACCGGCCTGAGCTACGGGCGTGGCCTGACGGTCGGAAAGCGCAACGGATGGCTGGCGTTGGACGGAGCGGTGGAATGGTCGCTGGGCGACAGCCCCGACACGTTCAAGCTGGACACCACCGTGGGTCTGGCGGTCAATGACAGGTTCAAGGTAATGATGCAGGTGTTTCTGAGCGGTGCGGGCGACGCGACCTCGGCCACGCTGGCACCATCGGTGATCTGGCAGCCAAAGCCGGACAGGCCCAGCTACCAGATCGGTCTTGAATACGAGGATGACGCAATCGCCCTGCGCGTCGGGCTGTGGAAGTCGTTCTGACGGCGGGCCCTACCGGACCCGCCGCCAAGTGGTTTACCGGTCCATCCGCACGATGGCACGGATTTCGCC
This sequence comes from Pseudomonadota bacterium, assembly GCA_038527345.1. Classification (GTDB taxonomy): domain Bacteria; phylum Pseudomonadota; class Alphaproteobacteria; order Rhodobacterales; family Rhodobacteraceae; genus Tateyamaria. The sequence goes on from JBCBFX010000102.1 coordinate 4,272, forward strand.
GCGCACTTCCTTTCCCCACTCCAGCGTGAATTGATCCTGGTCGGGGCCGATGCGGGGGTCCGCAAACGGTGCCTGGAATTCCTTGACGCTGCTGGTGTTGCGGATCGGGCTGACGGCCATGACGGAATCGACATCCATGCAAAAGCCCTCGAACGGCAGCTCTTCGTTCGTTTCCACCGTCCAGACCTGCGCATTGCTGGCCTGGTTATGGTAGACGACCAGCGGGTTCGCCGACTTGCGGCTGACGTTGTGGTAAGAGTTGCTGTGGAACGCCACCTTGCTGTTCAGCCGGTGATCCAGATCGGAAAAGCTGCTGTCGACACGTTCGGCCCGCGTGATGGCGCCCTGGGTCGAGCGGAAGCGGTTCCCCGACACAGTCACCCCGTTCAGGAAGTGCCCGGTGCCATGCGGCTTCAGCACGATATAGCTGAACCACGGCGCCACATCGCCCGACAGGAACACGTTGTCGTTGATGGTCAGCGAGCTGAAGGAAAAGCCGTTCGTGAAGTTCGGCGTGGCATCCCGCTCGTTCGTCCATTCGATGAATGTGTTGTCGACGTAGTTCCCGACAATGACGGACGAGGTAAAGTTTTCCTGCAGCACGATCCCCGCCGTGCGCAGACCGCCGGAAATGCTGTCGCCCTGGAAAAAGTGGTTGCCGCTGATCACGTGGTTCTGCCCGCCCAGCAGCGCGAAGTGGCGAAACTTGGTGGCGCGGCAATCGCGCAGCTTCACATCGTTGGTGTTGACGTTCAGGCCAATCGACACGCGGTCCGCCACGTCCAGAGACTCTTCGGCAGACAGGAACTGGCAGCGATCGATCAGCATGCCCTGACAGCCACCCCCGATGGATGTGATCCCACGATGTCGGGGCCGGCTGAAAAAGCAGTCCTGGAACGAATTCACCGACCCGCCCGACGGCATCATCACGGCGCTGCTCTTGTTGTTGCACTGGAATTCGATGTCCGAGATGATCTGCGTGGTCAGCTTGGTGAAGCCGCTGAAATCAAGCAGGTATTGGAACCGGGTAAAGGTGAAGGTCTGCGTGCCTTCGGCATCGAACAGCGGCTCGTTCAACTCGACCTCCTGCGCGCCCACGTTCTTGCTGCGCACATAGATCTCTCGGCCCACGCCGACGCCTTCGACCAGCGCACCCACCGGAATGTTGGCCACATTGGTGACGTTGGTCAGGCGGCGCGAATTGGACGCGCTATAGGTGCCCTGGCTCGTCGCAACCTCGGTGTCCCAGCCGTTGCCCTGCGCCTCGAACTGGCCGTTGCGGATCACGCGGCGGGTGGCATATGTCTCGCGGTTGGGCACGGCGGCGGCCATGTCGATGGGTTCCGTCACCGCGATGCGGCGTCCGCCCATGTCCAGACCTTCGTGGTCCGAACTGTTCAGAAGCGCCTGATAGGCCTTCTTGAAGGCCAGGACCTCGTCATCGAACGCCTCGATGTAGGTGGGCAGATCATAGGACTTGCGCAGCAGCAGAATGGCGGATGTCGGCATCGACAGCGTGCCCTCGAACCGGACGGGGTGGTCGATGGCCACATCGCTGTTCAACCGGAATGTCCCCTCGGGCACCAACACGGTCCGGCCATTGGCTGCGGCGTTGGCTGCGTCAAAGGCACCCGAGTCGTCGGTGGTGCCATCCCCCACGGCACCATAGTCGCGTACATCCACCACCGACGCGATGTCGCGCAGGAAGGCACCGGTGATATCGGTAATCTCAAGGTCGTCGATACGGACGATACCGCCGTTCGGGCCGGTCAGGTCCAGACCGAAATGGCCGTACATCGCGTCGACACCCCAAACCAGATCCACACCGCCCCGGTTGCCGGTGCCCACGATGGCGGTGATTTCGGTCACCACACCATAATTGGTCAGGGTGACGCTGGTGGCGGTCAAATCGACACCCGGCACCGGGTTGCCGTTCGACTGCGCCGCATAGCCCGCGATGCGCACCGACGGCAGACTGCCGCTGACCGCTTTGACGCGCGCCTTGATCTGCAAATAACAGCCCGGGAATATCGGCGTTTGCCCCATGTACCGCACGCGCGTCGTGCTGGCGGTCTTCTGCAATTCCAGACAGCCGCCGAAATCCTGATCGGCCGGGACAAATGCAGCGTTCGTCGCGTTGTCATAGGTGTCAGAACCGGGCGTTCCATCCCCGCTCGACCAAACATCCAACCCGTCCGCAAATGCCGGCGGCATCAACAGCACACCCTCAGTGATCGCCTTGTTCATCCAAAAATCCCTTTTGTCGCAGGGCGTCACCCGCCCGGTTTTTCGCCTGTCGCGCGCAGCGGGCCACAGCCTCAGGCGTCGCGGGACGGGGAAGTATCAACAAAGGGTTAAGGGGCGGTCAGACCGCCGTACGCAGACCGCAGGCTGCGGGCAACGCAAAGGGGTTGGGATCCGGGCGTTCAGCGCCCCAGGTACGGTGGCAAACCGTAAGCGATCAGGCGTTTACGCCGGGGGCCTTCAAAAGCTGCACACCCGAAATCTTCCACCCCGCCGGTGTTTCGGTCATGGCATAGGCAAGGTAATGCACCGCCCCCTCGGCATCCACGATCTGAACGGTCTGGACAAAGCCCTGCGGCACTTCGCGCAGGTCCAGGAACGTCACTTCGGCCGGACGCCATACCATCGGATAGCCGCGCTGGACCATGACGCCAAAGTTTTCCGGCGTGCGAAAGATGTTGCGGATGGACGGCGCCGCAAATTCGAACGCACCCTCGAAATCATCGACCTTGAAGGCCTCGATCTGGCTGCCGATCACCGTCTCGATGTCCTGGCTTTGTGCCATCGCACTGCTGACCATGCCCACGGCCAGTAACGCTCCGATCATCCATTTCCGCATTGTCCGTCCTCCGTTTGCTGGGCAGAACGGTAGCGCGGGCGGCGCATAGGGCAAACGCGGGTGTCAGTCCACCAGTTCTCCGGCCAGCGCGCTATCGATCAGGGCGATGGTTTCCGCAACCCCGTACAGCGCGATGAACCCGCCGAAACGTGGGCCTTGGCTGGCCCCCAGCAACACCTCGTAAAGCGCGGTGAACCAGCCACGCAGCGGATCGAACCGGTCACGTCCCACGGCATAGACCACCGATTGCAGCGCCTCATCCTCGACCGGCCCATCGTATTCCGACAATTCCGCGCGCAACGCCTCAATCGCCTCGCGTTCGGCGTCGGTGGGTAGGCGATAGACCTTGGCGGGCTTCACGAAGTCGTTGTAATACCGCACGGCATGGCCCACGGCCTTGTCCATGCCCGGATGCGTGTCCGGCCCCGTGCCCGGCGCATAGCGCTGGATAAAGCCCCACAGCGTGTCCTTGGTCTCGGCCTGACTGACCGACGCCAGATTGAGCAACATGGCAAAAGGCACCACCATATCGCTTTCGGGCACGTCGCCCGAATGGATGTGCCAGACCGGGTTGTTCAATTGCGCCTTTTCATCCTGACCGGGATAGGCGCGCAGCTGCTGGTGATACTCGTCCACCGCCTTGGGGATCACGTCAAAGAACATGCGCTTGGCCGTCTTCGGCTTTTGATACATGAAATAGGACAGGCTTTCGGTGCTGGCATAGGTCAGCCACTCGTCGATGCTGACGCCGTTGCCGGACGACTTCGAAATCTTCTGCCCCTGATCGTCTAGAAACAGCTCGTAGCTGAAGTGGTTGGGCGGGCGCGCGCCCAGGGTCCGGCAAATCGCATCGTATATCTTTTCGTTGGTGGCATGTTCCTTGCCATACATCTCGAAGTCGACACCAAGGGCGGCCCAGCGGGCGCCGAAATCAGGTTTCCATTGCAGCTTCACATTGCCGCCTGTCACCGGCAGGGTCATCTCCTGCCCGTCAGGATCGTCAAAGGTGACGGTGCCATTGGCCGCATCCACATGCTTCATCGGCACATAAAGCACGCGGCCCGTATCCGGGTGGATGGGCAGAAAGATGGAATAGGTCGACGCACGTTCCTCGCGCAGCGACTTCAGCATGATCTTCATCAGATCGTCGTACTTTTCGACACAGCGCAGCAGGATTTCATCGAACTGCCCCGAAGCATAGAATTCCCGGGCAGAGATAAAGTCATACTCGAACCCGAACGTGTCCAGGAACCGTTGCAGCATGGCGTTGTTGTGGTGGCCGAAACTTTCGTGGGTTTCGAACGGGTCCGGCACGGACGTTAGCGGCATCTGCAGGTATTCCTGCAACGCGTCGGGGTTCGGCACGTTGCCCGGCACCTTGCGCATCCCGTCCAGATCGTCGGAAAAACACACCAGCTTGGTAGGAATGTCGGAAATCGCCTCGAACGCACGGCGCACCATCGTGGTGCGCGCCACCTCGCCAAAGGTGCCGATATGGGGCAGGCCGCTGGGGCCATAGCCAGTTTCGAACAGCACGTACCCCCTTTCGGGCGGCGCTTTTTCATACCGTTTCAGCAACCGACGCGCCTCTTCGAAAGGCCAGGCCTTGCTCGTCATTGCGGCGTCCATGAAAGTCGACATGTTGTGGTCCCAAGGTATCGGCAGCACCCCGTGCGCCGCCTGTCTGAACCGCACCTTTCGGGGCGCGATCCCGCCGCTACCTATTGCGGGTGGCCAGAGGGGTCAATATTGAGGACACTGCCGGAAAGAGGATGACCCCATGCCCGAACTCAACACCCTGTCGCTGAACCCCCAGGACGCGCTGGTCGCAATGATGATTGCAGTGTCGGCATCGGACGAAGACATCCGCACCGCCGAACTGGTCAAGATCACTTCGGCCGTGAACATGCTGCCAGTCTTTGCGGATTACGACGTGGACCGCCTGAACACCGTGGCACAGACCGTGTTCGACCTGTTCGAACAGGAGGATGGGCTGGACGCGCTCTTTGGCCTTGTCCGTGTTGCCCTGCCCGAACGGCTGTTCGAAACCGCCTATGCGCTGGCCTGCGATGTGGCCGCCGCCGACGGCACGCTTGATGAAACGGAACTGCGCCTGCTCGAGGAAATCCGCTACGAGTTGAACATCGACCGCCTGCACGCGGCCGCCATCGAACGCGGCGCGCGGGCTCGGCACCTGACGCTCTGACCCCAGGCACCCGACCAAAGTCGCATTTGGACCGCCCGCGTCACGGTGCAGTCTTTGCGCCATGCCCGGTGCGCTCCGCCTGCTTCTGTCTTGGGTCATGCTCGTTGTCTGGGCAGGTTCGGCATGGGCGGACCCCACCCCGCGCGCGGACCTCGCGCCGCTCATCGTGCCGCCCATGTCGCTGGGCGAACAGATCAACGACAAGGGCGTGTATGAACTGCTCAATTCCGGCGGCGCCCACGCCGGCTATGTCTTTGAAACGGAACCACTTGCACCCCTGCCCGGCTTTTCCGGTGCGTCGATCAACGTGCTGGTGGTGCTGGACCTGGACGGCCGGTTTCTGGACGTGCAACTGCTGGGTCATAACGAACCGATCTTTGTCTCTGGCCTGCCGGAAAAGCTGTTCTTCGACTTCTTCAAGCAATATCGCGGGCATTCGATCTCGGACAGCCTGGTGGTGGGCTCGCCCTATGGTGCAGGGTCCGAAGGGTCGGCACTGGTTTACCTCGATGGCGTGACCAAGGGCACCGCCAGCGTCCGCATCGCCCATGAAAGCATACTCGCCGCCGCGCTTCAGGTGGCCCGCGAAAAGATGGGCGGCATATCCACCGGCCCACCCGCCTATCCCAACCGCGACCACGCCGAGGATCTGACATGGGACGATCTGGTGGCCCAGGGTCTCGTCACCCGCAAGACGATCACCAACGCCGAGGTGCAGGCTCTGTTCGACGGCACCACATGGGAAGATGACGACCCAGAGGCACAGGACGACCCCGACGGCACCTATCTCGACCTGTGGCTGGTGGACCTCGGGCCGCCTTCCATCGCGCGCGCGGTCCTGTCCGAGGACGGGTTTGAAACGCTACAGGACTTCATGTCCATCTCGACCTCCGACGAACCCATCCTCGTGGTGGAAACCGGACGGCACGGGCTGGTGTCCGAAGAGTTTGTGCGCAACACCTCGCCCGACTGGATCAGTGCGGCGCAGGGCGGCTTTCCCATCGCGCTGCGGGATGGCGACCTGCTGATCGAACTGAACGACGATGTGCCCGACGCCCTGCACGAAGCGGTCGATTTCGGCGCGGGCCTGATCCTGCGCACCGACCGGCGGCTGGGATTTGATCCGACAGCGGACTGGGTGCTTGAGGTCAAGGCAATCCGCGAACACGGCATCTTCCAACCCGAAATCGGGTCCGCCACCATCGAGGTGCCGCACGTGACGGACGCGCGCTTCTTTTCGCGGCCGCAAGTGGTCAAGCCCAATCCGCCCTGGCTCGAAGCGTTGCGAGGACGGGCTTCCGACATGGCACTAGCCGCCGTCGCCCTGACCGCACTGCTGGCCATTCTGCTGGCACGGCAAAGCCAACTGGCCGCGATGCGGCATTACACAGCGATCCGACTTTCGATCCTGGCCGTGGTCACGGGCTTTGTCGGCTGGTGGGGCCAGGGGCAGCTGTCCATCGTCACCCCGCTGGCAACCCTGCGCGCCGCGATCGAGGGCGGATCCTTCACCTTCCTGATCTACGATGCGTTCTCGCTGGTGATCTGGGGCTTCGCGCTCGTGGGCCTTTTCCTTTGGGGGCGCGGGCTGTTCTGCGGCTGGCTCTGCCCCTTCGGCGCACTTCAGGAATTCGCCAACCACCTGGGCCGCCTGCTGCGCATCCGCCAGATCACGCTGCCCACCGCATGGGACCAGCGGCTGGGCCTGCTGAAATACGCCATCCTCGCTGCACTGGTGGGTGTCGTGTTCGTCGCCCCCGACTACACCGACAAGGCGGCCGAGGTCGAACCGTTCAAAACCGCCATCACCACCTTCTTTGTCCGCGAATGGTACTACGTGGCCTACGCCGTGTTCTGGCTGCTGCTGTCGATGGTATTGTTCAAGGGCTTCTGCCGCTATGTCTGCCCCCTTGGCGCGTTCCTCGCCATTGGCGGTCTGTTGCGCGGGCGCAAGTGGATCCCCCGCCGCGTGGATTGCGGCAGCCCGTGCCAGCTGTGCAAGGTCAAATGCAAGTACGGCTCGATCAAGGCCGACGGGGCAATCAACTATTCCGAATGCTTCCACTGTCTCGATTGCGTCACGATTCACGACGACCGCGCACGGTGCGTGCCGCTGATCCTGGCTGACCGCGCCCGGAACGGGCGCAAGGTGGCGGCGGAATGATGCGGCGGCGGCGGTTCCTCACCCTGTCGGCGGCAGCGCTTGCCACGCCCGTAATGGGTGCCGCCCCGCTGCGCTGGCACGGGATCGCTCTGGGGGCAAACGCATCCTTCGAACTGCAGGGCCCAGCTGAAATCACCCGATCGGCGCTCGCCGCCGCCCTCAATGCGATCCGCCGGATCGAAGCGCTGTTCAGCCTCTACGATCCCGCTTCGGCCCTGTCCCGGCTCAACGCCACCGGCAGGCTGGACCGACCGGACGCTGCCATGCTCGACCTGTTTCGCGCGGCCCACCGTGTGCATGATCTGACCAAGGGCCGCTTCGACCCCACGGTACAGACGATCTGGCCAGAGGGTCAGAACCGCGCCGCAATCGGATGGTCGCGCGTCAGGTACAATGCCACCCGCATCGCCCTGCACGACGGCCAGTCGCTTACCTTCAACGGCATTGCACAGGGCTTCGCCACGGACCGCGCCGCAGATGCACTGCGTGTCGCCGGCCTGACCGACATCCACGTGAATGTCGGCGAACAGCGGACGCACGGCCCGGCACGACAATTGGGGGTCGAGGATCCGGTCCACGGCCTTGTCGGCAATATCACCCTGCGCAACAGCGCGGTGGCCACCTCCAGCCCGCTGGCGACACCAGCCGGGGCACAGGGCCACATCCTGTCGCCGTTTGGCGAGGTGCCGCAATGGTCAACGGTCACCGTCATGGCGGACAGCGCCACTCTGGCCGACGGGCTTTCCACCGGCCTCTGCCATGCCCCGTTCGACACCGTCGCAACGGTGCGCACCACCCCCGGAGTCAAGGCAATTTTGCTGGTCGATCCAGCCGGAGACGTCCGTAGGCTCTAACGCAAAACGCCGCCCCACGGGGCGGCGCTGCAATTCATTGCAATCCGGTAGACGTTAGCAGGCCCCCACGGCGCGTTTTGCCAGGACGTTGCACAGGTGTGCGCGGTATGCGGCTGTGCCGTGCAGGTCGCTGATCATGCTGTCTGCGGGCAGGGTCAGGCC
>JBCBFX010000103.1:0-12464 GCA_038527345.1 Pseudomonadota bacterium
ACCGTCGCCCGTGCTGGCGTGGCTGTGGTCCAAGGCGCTGGCCGAATGGCAGGACATCGGCACGGGCGCGGCATAGGGACATGGTCATGTATTCCTGGACGGACACAACGCCAGACACGCCGCATATCCTGCTGGATCAGGTCACCGACTTTCGCCTGACCCTGGCAGGGGCGCAGAACCCCAGAATTGCAGACGACACGTGGTGGTCCGTGCTGATCGTTCTGTCCGACACTTCGATTGACCTGTTCGAGGCGGCGGCGGTGGACTTTGCCAGCGATCTGCTGATCCCCGTGGCCTATGACACCGCCGACCGTGCGCCGGTGCGCAGGCAGCAGCCAGTGGCCATCTACGCCCGCAAGCGTCTGATCGACGAGATGAACCGCACCGACAATGCGTTGCACGTGGTGGCGCTGCACCTTGGGGCCATCACACCCGAAGACCATCTGGATTTCGACGCCACTTCGCCCGACCTGAGCGAGATCCCCGTCAGCCCCGAAACGACCGTCATGGCGGTGATCGACGACGGCATCGCCATCGCGCACGACCTGCTGCGCAAGGGGCCTGTGTCGACGCGGGTACAACACGCCACCATCCTTGCGGCCGAACCGGTGTTCGGAGCCCATGCGTCGGTCGGGCGGGCGCTCGAGGCGCACGAGATCGATGCGTATCTGCAAGCGGCGACCCATAACGACTTGCTCGACGAAGATCGGTTCTATCGCGATGTGGGCATCGTGAACTGGACCGCCGACAATATCTCGACCGTGGCGATGCGGGCGTCGCACGGGACCTATGTGACCGCGATGGCCGCGGGCGAATTGATGGATCAGGGCTGTACCGACCGACCCGTTATCTGCGTGGCGCTGCCGCAGCGCGTGGTCGAAGATACAACCGGCCTCGATTCCCTGCCGACGCTGTACCTTTCGCTGCACATACTGACCAAGCAGGCCCGCCGCTTTCGCAGTACCGACGGGCCATTGGCGCCGGTGGTGTTCAACTTCTCCTTCGGAAATTCGGGCGGGCCGCATGACGGCACCGGGCTGTTTGCGACGCTGTTCGAACACTATTTCGGCGCTCAGGCCGAATTGCGGGACGAGCCGCAAACGGCGTGGCTGACCCTGCCTGCGGGCAATATCAACCTGGGCCGTCTGCATGGTGTCGCGGCGTATGAAACGACACGTTTCGATCTGACCACGCAACCCGATGACCGCACGCCCACGGTCGTGCAGGTGTGGATGCCCACCGGCACCGAAACCACGCCTGTCCCCCTGGCAGAAGTGCGGGTGCAGACCCCGTCGGGGCAAAGCGCAGCGATCTCCTCTGTTCCAGGTCAAAGCGCGACGCTGGTCAATGACGCGGGCGTCGAGATTGCGCGCCTTGCCTGCCAGGTGGGGGCCGGCGACACGGATCGGAACCTGATCACCCTGTCCATGGTGCCGACCGCCACGCAGGACGGGGCCGCGCCGGTGGCTCCGGCGGGCACATGGGCGCTGGACGTGACCGGCGGCGATCAAGGCACCATCCACCTGTGGATCCGGCGCGACGAAACCTTGCCCGGCACCCGGTCCGGCGGGCGGCAGGCGTGGTTCAGCAACGACGACTACGTGCGCTTCGGCAGGTTCGGCGCACCACTGCCCGTCGACCCGCCCGGCACAACCAGCCCGGTGCGCCGGGCCGGATCGCTGAGCGGTTTTGCTGGCGGTGCGTCGCCCGTTGTCGTGGCCGCATTCACCGAACGCAACGCCGAGGTGTCGCCGTATTCCGCCGCTGGTCCCCTTGTCGAACGTGACCGTCCGCCCACGCCGCAACGCGACGGCCCGGACCTGACGGCCCTCGGCGACGACAGCTACGCGATGCGCGGCGTGATTGGCGCGGGTTCGCGCAGCGGGTCATGGGTGCGCCTGTCCGGCACCAGCGTTGCGGCCCCGCGCGTGGCCCGCAAAGCCGCCGACGATATCCGGGACTGGACCGGCCCCGCGCGCGGTTGGAGCAACGCCGCCGCCGCGCAAGACCCGTTTCACCTGCGTGGTCATCCCAGCCCGGAACGGGCGGGTGCCGGCGGCATCACCATTCCGGTGCCCTGGGCCTTGAGGGACGACGACGTCTGACCGCCCGCCCGCGCCTGCAAAGAGGGCATATTTGAAGGAGACCCATTATGGAACTGAACGCATCGGCGCCCTTTCCCGGCGCACAAGAAAACCCCATGCTGCTGATCGGCCTGCCGGATCGCGACATCACCGCCACGGGGTATTTCACGCTGCTCGGCAAGCAGGCCGTGACCTTTGCCAAGGCGTCGCCGATCACGCTGACGGGGGGCGACAAGCTGTACCGCGTCTATGGCGGACCGGCCAGGCCCAAGGGGGGATTCTGGGCACCCGAACCGCCCAAGGCGAACACGACCCAAGGGGAATGGCGCAGCACGAACGCGGTGGAGCCGTCATGGAACGACGGCACACACGTGGTCGAGTTGACGGTGAATGCCGGACATGCGCTGCAATGCTGGATGGGCGAGATCGAATCCCAGCCCGCCCGCAACAACGTCGACAAGGTGATCCCGGATTGGTGGCTGGTGGGCGGCGGTACACAGTATTTCGCGCAGTTCTGGACAGCCGGTTTTTCCGATGCGGTGACATTGACGCCGCAAGGGGGCACGCCGTGGGCCGATCCGCGCGCGGTGGCGGCCGTTGCCTCCGGCCCGGTCACGGCCGTGACCTGTGACGCGCAGGCCGGGGACCTGAACCCCGATCAGCCGGAACAGGCCCATGTGGGCGCCGTCATTGCATTGGCGAACGTCTTGCGCGCCTCGGCAGGTGCCATGCAGGACAGCGCCTCCGAGGATGCCGCGGCGCTGTCGATGGCCGCCAACAACCTGATCCAGTCGGCAAACGCCATGCTGGCCGACCTGGACCGCGACACCGAAGCGGTGAAACGGGCGGCACGGTCCGATCTGGGGCTGGCGCGCCATATCGAACCCGAACCCGCCATGCCCATGGCGGACGCCATCGATGCGGCACTGGAACGGGTCGTGCATAGCGCTGCGGTGCTGAGCAACCGCGCCTGAGCGTCAGGTTTCGCGGCTGGCCTCCAGCAGCCCCTCGCGGACGGCAAAAGCCAGCAGCTCGGCCACCGAATGCACCCCCACCTTGCGCATCAGGTTGGTGCGGTGGTTGTCGACGGTCTTTGTGCTGACGCCCAGCCGTTCGCCGATTTCGCGGTTGTTCAGGCCCTGCACAACCAGCCCCACGATCTGATGCTCGCGCGCGGTCAGCGCCGATCCTTGTGACGTTTCCAACAGCTCGGCCACGCCGGGGCCGTGAATGCTTTGGCCCGCAATGATCCCCGGGATCGCATCGGAAAAGGCATTCAGATCCTCGCGCTTGAGGAAAATCGCATCGGCCCCGGCTTCGGCCAGCTGGCCCAGCAGTCCGGACGACGTCAGGCCGGAAAACACGATGATCCGGGTGTCGGGCGACCAGCGCCGCGCCTCGCCGAACACCTCGATTCCGCGGGAATAGGGCATGGCCAGATCCAGCGTCAGCACGGCAGGGCGGTGTTTGCGGACCATGGCGATGGCTTCCAGCCCGTCGGCAGCCTCGGCCACCACATCGACTTGGGCCGATGTCAGGATCTGGCGGATGCCCTGCCGGATCATGGCGTGGTCATCGGCGATGACGGCGGTGGGATGGGTCATGCGGTCTCCTTTGCCGGGATCGCGGGGGTCAGCGGAACCGTGACATGGGCAACCGTGCCGCGGCCGGGGTCTGATCTGATGTCAAAGCCGAACCCGTTTTCGCCCGCAATGTCCGTGACGATGGCAAGGCCAAGGCCATGCCCGTTGGACCCCGCGCCCTTGTTCCCGCGATGCAGGGCGCGGGCCAGTTCAGTGTGTGACATGCCGCACCCGTCATCGTGCACTTCGAAGCGCAAGGTGCCGTCGCTGCGGCGACAGCCGACCAGAATGCGCCGCGCCTGTGCGTGATGCAGGGCGTTCGACACCAGATTGCCAAGGCTGCGCATCAGGGCCAGCGGGTCGGCCACAAGGTGGGCGGCACAGGGCATGACGGTCAAGGTAACGCCCTGACGCGCGGCCTCGGCCCCGAACATGGCGGCGATGTTGTTCAGCACGATATCGGCGCGAAATCGTTCGCGTGCGTTGTGGATCGGCGGATCATTGTCGCCGGCCCCCAGCGGGGCGCTGTTTTCCTCAAGGCCCGCTCGCACGATTTCCTCCAGGTAGTTCAGGCTGCTGGTGATCCGTTCCTGGGCCGCGTCCCCGCTGGACAGGGCCAGTTGCAGCGATGCCAGCGGCTGGCGGATATCGTGCGCGGTGCTGGCCAGCGCCTCCTGGCTGCGGACGGCGGCGTTTGCGGCGGTCTGGCGGTCATCCTCGGCCCGCCGCAGCGCTTCGGACAGGTTCAGCCGTTCTTCGGACAGGCGGATCTGCGCTTTGAGGGCGGCATCGCGTTCACGTCGTGCCGCCCGGACCCGCAGGGCAATCGCGGCCGAGAATGCAATCGCTTCGAGCAGAAAGCCAAGGCGGATGGCCAGCCCGGCCAGTTCCTGTTCGAACAGTCCTTCGGTCAGGTATCCCACCGCCCCGAATATGATGGCTGCCGCCAGCGCCCCGAACCCCAGAACCAGCAGCCCGGCACCCGACTGCCCGCGCCGCATCGCGGCCACCGCCAGCACCACCTGCATGGCAGTGCCGAAACAGACGGCAAACAGGACCGAGTTCTTGTACCAGACAAAGGTGATCAGAAGGGGGGCCACCGCAACCAGCGCCACCAGCACGCCGATCATGAAAACGGCAAACAGGTGCAGTCCGGGATGGTGCCGCCGCGCCTGCGTGAACCGGTCGACGAAAAAGGTGCCAAGCGCCACCAGCGTCGGCGCGATATAGGCCAGCGCCATCTGGTTCAATCCGGGTGCCCGGGGCCACACATACTGGAACGTATAGCCTTCCATGTGCACCAGCAGCGCCACCCCGGCCAGAACATAGACTCCATAGACCAGGGCAGGGCGCCCATCGAGACCATACAGGTAAATCGTACTGATGAACCCCATCCCCAGCACCAGCGCGGTCAGGGCCGCAATTTCGACCGTTTCGGCCTGTGTGCGGGTAAAGAACTGCGGCACGGATTCGGCGAATAGCGGCATCTCGGTCGCCTGATCCGAGGTATAGTCGATCAGCAAAAGGGCCGTTTCATCCGCTTGCAGGGTAATCTCCGACACAAGGTGGCGGTGCGGTATGGGGCGGGCGGCAAACGGGCTTTGGTCGGTCAGCGTCAGCAGCCTTTCCGCAACGGCGCCTTCGGGGATCAGGTGCACGTTCAGGGTGCTTGCCACGGGTATGTCATGGGTGATCCACCATGACCCGTTGGTGTCCGTATCGTTGCGCAAGCGTACGGCGACCCAATAGCGGCTGTCGCCAAAGCCGAAATCCACCAGACCGCCCGGAAGCGGCGCGAACGCCACGTCGTCGCGTTCGCTCAGCACGTCCTTCAGCGTCAGCGTGCGCCCGTCATCGGGAAACGCACAGGCATAGGGGCCAAGGTCGATCTCAAACTCGGCGGACCCGGACAGCGAGGCCACGGGGCAGTCACGCACAAGCTGAGCGTGACCCGGTGTCCCGGACAGCACGATCAGCCCGATCACGGCCAGCAACGCCAAATACAGCGCAGTATGAATGCAGTGTCTCAAATCCATTCCCTTACCCAACGTCAGGATAAGGCGGCGCCCAGCCGTTTCGCAAAGGTTTTCCAACGCCTTGCGCGTCGAATGAGGTATTTCCCTCATATGTGCGGCGGCGATGGGCGGCTAATGTTGACACAAGGGAATTATTGAGACTTGGGAGACCCGGTATGGGAACCGCATATTTTTATGACAGTTACGCAAGCGAGTATAATCACGACCTGACGATTGCGAAGGGTTTGAGCAATATCAGGTTCAATCCCGGCGGCGATCCCGCAGGGTCCGAGGTGGAGGAGGTCCGGTTCCGGTTCCACATCGACCATAACGGAGGCAAGAAGTTCGACCTGGGCGACGTGGACATCTGGATCGTGTCCCCGGACGGTGAAAAGAACCGCATCTATTACAATTTCGACGGCTTTGGCGATGACACCGATGACGGCAACGACAGCGACGGCGCCGATGATCACGACATCCATTTTTACGGCACCGATCTGAAATCCAGCATCAAGTTCGGGCTGGACGGCAATCCGGTGCAGGGAAACTGGTATCTGCGTATCGACAATCAGACCGGCATCACGCTGGACCTGAACTACCTCGAGGTCTGGGTCGACTACAACACGGCCGCCGATCTGGAGGTCAAGGACATCAAGCTCAAGGGGGTCGGCGGCTACGAGGTCGGCACACCGATGCTGATTGAGACCTGGATCGAGAATACCGGCGATATCGCTTACGGCGAAAAGGTAGAGATCGAGTACCTGGTCAACGGCAGCGTCATTGGCACCAGCGAACTGACCTTTGGCCTGGGTGGCAACAAGGTAAATTACGAAACCGAGCTTTATACCTTTGACCAATACGGCGACAACAACGTCACGGTGCGCATTGCCGGTGCGGATGACATCGACACCTCGAACAACTCCCGGACCGAGATCTTTCACTTTGGGCGTCCCGATCTGGTGGTGTCCGACGTGCGCGTGCTGGGCGATTGGGGCGCTGGCGAAGAGATCGAAATCAACGCCTTTATCGAAAACATCGGCACCGACGTCTGGAACCTGCTTGGCGAAGGGTCGATCAAGGTCGAATATACCGTCAACGGTGCCGTTGTCGGCAGCGACAGCCTGAGTTGGGGCCTGACGCCGCTGGCGGGCGACTGGGAAGACTTCACATACACCCTGGACTCCGACGGGCCGGTGGATATTGGCGTGCGCGTCTATGGCGATGATACTGAAATCAGCACCGCCAACAACAGCTGGTCCGAGCAGTTCGGCAATGATCACGATGTTGCGGGCAACCAGAAAACGCTCGACAATTCGGCATTCGAGGTCGAGATGGCCTCGTTCCTTGTCCACACGATCTATGGACAAGACGCACTGCCCGACGCCTTCCGCGAGACCAACGGCAGCGGCGATTTCCCCGAAAACAATGGCATCAACGACGATTACCGCGGCTATCTGGCCGATCATGGCTGGACCGTTCTGGACCAGGGTGACCTGGGCCAGATGTTCCGCCCCCTCAACGACAAGGGCTATTTCACCAGCGATGGCCTTTTCATGGGGGATGCCAACGATATCAACATCTTCAGCAGCTGGGCGGCGCAGGGCCTGCTGGCGGTGGGCACCTCGCCCAACGGGCAAAAGACGCTGACCCTGACGTTCCGCGGGACGGATGAAGACGACGGGCTCGATGCGGGGCTGGGCCAGTCCTGGACCGGCGACGGCATCTACAACTACTACGAGGCGATGCGCCCGCTGATCGACGCGGCCCTGGCCTATGCCAACACATCCAGCAACGGCATCGACAAGCTGATCGTGTCGGGCCACAGCCTGGGCGGGGCCACGGCGGACCTGTTCACGCTGGTCGATGCGCACCGTCTGGACGAAAGCGTCGATTTGACGGTCGTGTCCATCGCCTCGGCCGGTCTGGATCCGAACGCATTGAAGGACAGCGCATTCTGGCAAGGGATGAAGGACCAGTACGACGACAGCCTGGTGTCCTTCGATGCCGACGGCAACATGACCTTGACCGCACCCAGCTATTACGTCGGGCTGAGCTTCAGCAACGACACGGTCACCTTCTCGGATGAGAATCCGACCAGCCTGCCGCTGATCCCGAACTTTGTCCTGAACGGGAACGAAAACCTGGACAACGGTCTGGTGTCGATCAACCTGCCGCATATCGCACCCGATGACGAAGTGGCGGAAGGCGAGTCCGAGAACGGGTTCGGTGCCGAACACGATCACGGACTGTACTGGGCCATGTTGGGCCTGCTGGCCAAGGATGGGCTGGTGCAGGATTTCGACAATCACGACATCATGATGGGTGAAACGGATTATACCGCCGTCAAGACACTGGGCGGCGACCCGCTGGGCGTGTTCGCCAAGTTCGGAGACGTCAAGGACGCGGGCTATGAACACGACCAGGGCACCAAGGCGCTGCAGGGCGACGGGGGGGCGGACTACATCCTCGGCCTCAGCGGCGACGATGCGATCAGCGGCAAGGGCGGAAATGACCTGCTGTCCGGCGGCACCGGCGACGACACGTTGAATGGTGGTACGGGCGGCGACATGATGGACGGTGGCGAAGGCCATGATATCGCGGACTATTCCGGCGCAACGGGCATGGTGCGCATCGACCTGGGCGATCTGTCCCGCAATCAGGGCGATGCCGCCGGCGACAGCTTTGCCGGGATCGAGGAATGGCACGGCACCACCCATGACGACGTGCTTTGGGGGGACAATGCCGCCAACATTCTGTCCAGCGGCGCGGGCGACGACGATATGCGCGGCCGCGGCGGACGCGACCGGCTTGAAGGCGGTGACGGCAACGACTCGCTGAATGGCGGCAAGGGGCGCGACCGGCTCGAAGGGGGACTGGGCGACGACAGCCTGTTCGGCAACAACGGCAACGACAACATGCGCAGCGGCAAGGGCCACGACACGCTGGACGGCGGCGCAGGCAAGGACATCCTTGTGGCCGGCAAAAGCAATGACGTGCTGATCGGTGGGGCGGGCAACGACACGTTGTCCGGTGGCACCGGGGCCGACATCTTTGTCTTTGCGGATGGTCACGGCAACGATGTGGTGCAGGACTTTGATGCGCTCAGCGCACTGGAAAAGATCGACCTTTCCGCTGTTGGCGCGTTTACCGATGTCACGGATCTGACAGGTCCGGGCGGGGCCGCGGCCCAAAGCGGCGCGGATGTGCTGATTGACACGGGCGCGGGCAACTCGATCCTGTTGGTCAACACGGTTCTTGCCGACCTGGACGCAACCGATTTCATTTTTCAGGCTTGATCCCCCCCGGTCCGGACGGCCTGCGCATGTTGCGGGGCGGTCCGGACCCTCTACCTTGCCGAAACGCGGAAAATTGACGCACGGGTGCAATCGCTTCTGATCGGATGGTCCGGATTAATGCGGCGTTCACGCCTGCTGCCCTAGGGTGCCGCAACGACCCAAAGGCAGGCACGCGATGAGGCGCATTTCAATCTTCCGACTGTTGTGGACATTGCCGTGGTTTATGACGGCTTTGGTCGTTACGGCGTTGTTTTTGTGCGCCCTTTTCCTCTTTGTTTTTGCAAGGTGCGGGATGTTCGACAAGGGCGCGGCGCGACGTCGGGCAGTGACCTCTGCCGGCTTGCGCGCGGTGGACACTTGGGTTGACGATCTGCGCGCCGCTGTGGTGGTTCGCATGGCCAGCGCGATGCGGGCCAGCCTGACCCGGTCCCGCCAGATCCCAAGCCCGGTTGCCCTCGCCAACGACCACCTGCGCCACATGTCAGGGTATCATGCAACACGCGGCGCGCGGACCTCATGAACGCGGCCGCAACGCCAGGTCCGGGCAAGACGCATCCCCAACGGGTTGTGATTGTCGACGACAGCCTGAGCATGCGGCGGCTGTTGCATGGCATCATCGACCGTGACCCGCGCATGAACGTCGTCGGTCTGGCCGCCACCGCCGACGAGGCGCGCGCAACGATAAAGGCGACAGTGCCGGATGTGGTCACGCTTGATCTGGAAATGCCCGGAATGAACGGGTTGGAGTTTCTGGCGCGGCTCATGCGGTTGCACCCGTTGCCGGTTGTCGTGCTGTCGGCGGTGCTGGATGACAATGGTGAATTGAAACGCAAGGCAATGTCGCTTGGGGCGGCCGCCTGCATTCGCAAACCTCACCTGCCCACGCCGAAATCCCTGGCACAGATGTGCGACTGTATTGTCGCCGCCGCACAAAAGGTTTCGTACGGTGATCATGCGCAGTTGGAACCTGCTGCCCAGGGACGCTGGCGCGAACAGATCATGCTGGTTGGTGCTTCGACAGGTGGTGTGGCTGCCATCGAAACACTGCTGCGGACGGTGCCGGATGATGGCCCACCGATTGTGATTGCCCAACACATGCCACACGGTTTTCTGACCGGTTTCGTTCAACGTCTCGATTCCAGCCTCCCGCGTCCGGTACGGTTTGCGCGGCATGGTCTGTTATTGGCAGCTGGCGACGTGGTCTTGGCCCCATCGCGTGGGCAACAGACGCAAGTCATGTTCGCCGATCACGGCATCTGGATGACAATGATGACGGACGATTCGGACGATCAGGAATACTGCCCGTCGGTCGATACCCTGTTTCATTCCGCGGTGCCGTGGGCGGACCGTGTCGGTGCGGCGGTCCTGACGGGTTTGGGGCGGGATGGCGCGCAGGGTGTGCTGGCTTTGCACAGGAACGGTGCGCGCACCGTCGGACAATCGCAACGGACCTGTGCGGTCTACGGTATGCCGTCCGCCGCGCAGGCGATCGGGGGTTCAGAGACGGAACACGATATCGAGGTGATCGGGCCATCGTTGCTCGACATGATGGCGCAGTCGCGCCGGGCGCGTTTTCAATCATGATGGGGCAGCGCTTGCATATCACCCAAGGCGAACACGCGACGGGGCAGGGCGATCACGTCGTGATCACCACGCTTCTGGGATCATGTGTGTCCTGTTGCCTGTGGGATGCGCACGCACAGGTCGGCGGGATGAATCACATGCTGCTGGCAAAGCGGATCGATGGCAGCCACACCCAAACCCTGTCCGGCATCGCAGCGATGGAACGCCTGATCAACGACCTGACCAAGTTGGGTGCGCAGCGCGACCGATTGAAGGCCAAGGCCTTCGGCGGCGCGCGCATGATTTCCGGGTTTTCGGACATCGGTGCGCAAAATGCGGATTTCACCACGGAATTCCTCGCCCAGGAAGGGATTCCGCTGGTCACACAATCGCTCGGTGGCACCCATGCGCGCACGATCCGTTTCTGGCCCGGCAGCGGCCGGGTCATGCAGCGCGTGACGGATGCCAATGTGCCTGAAGTCGAGGTGCGACCGACGTCGCCGGGCAACGGTCTCGAGCTGTTCTGATCAACGAAACGGGATCTGTCAGAACAGGTCCAGGTGTCCCGGTTCGCTGTCTGCGGCATTGCCGGCTTCGCTGACCAAAGCGCGCGTTGCGGCGAGTTTCAGCGACTGTGCCACCTTGTCGGCTGTCGCAGACCCGTTGGCCATGAGGCCGGTCAGCGTGGCCAGGTCATGCAGGGTTTGCAGCACCAGATCGATCCGCTGCAAGTCGACCAGCGCCTGTGGCTCTACGGCGGTATCCGCGTCCCGGAAGGACGTGATCGCCTGTTCGATGCGGGTCACGTCTTCGGTCAGTCCCTTGAGGTGCTCGGACAGGTTCCAGAGCACCTCCTTGGATACGCCGCCACTGTCGTGCTCCACCGTCAAAGCGGGCCGACCACCGATTCAATGCATTTGCGCAGCTCGGCAGGCTCAAAAGGTTTCTTGAGGTAGTTGTTCATGCCCAGCTTGCGGCCGTAGTCGATGATCTGTTGTTCGGCGCGACCGGTGATCAGAATGAATCCGATGGATTGGGTTTTTCCATTGCTGCGCAGATGATGCAGCAATTTGAGCCCGTCCATATTGGGCATGTTGTAGTCCGAAATGACAAGATGGACGGGCGCGCGCGCCAGCGTGTTCAGTGCATCCGCCCCGTCATCGGCTGTCGAAACATGCCGTACACCCAGGGCGTCAAGCGCTTGTGTGATCAAACCTCGGCTGGTGGACATGTCGTCGACCACCATAATTCGTATCTGGTCCCGCAGAGCCATGAGCCCCTCCTAGCCTGATGAGTGTTGTTGGTTCGCATGCGCGGTGTGCGCATATGTCGTGGGTCCGATGCAGTTCAGCTTGTACAGCGCCGGGTCGACGATCCGCTCGGAGTGCCCGAGAAAGAACAGCCCATGCGGAGCCAATGCCGATGCAAACCGCGGCCAAAGCCGTTCTTGCGTCTCAACATCGAAATAAATCACGACGTTGCGACAGAAAATGGCATCGAACTGTCCGCGCATGGGCCAGTCCGACAGCAGGTTCAGTTCTTTGAAGGTGACACGCTCGCGGATGTCCGGGCTGATCCGGATTTGCCCGTCCCGTTCGCCGGGCAGCAGGAATTGTGCAGCTTCGTCCGGCAACGGCTTGCTTTGCGCCGTCGTGTAAAGGGCTGCGCGTCCATGTTCGATCACCTTGGGATCTATGTCCGTCGCAAGCAGCTTGAAATCCGCATGCCGCAGCGCGGGTTCCTCAAGGAACAGATGCATGACGATGGAATACGGTTCCTGACCGTTCGAGCACCCAGCCGACCACAGGCGGATGGGCGCGCCCTGCCTGATCTTGTTCCGCATGACGGGCAGTACATGTTCCGTCAAAAGCGCAAAATGGTGCGGTTCGCGATAGAAATGGGTCACATTGGTCGTCAGTGCCG
>JBCBFX010000104.1:0-12408 GCA_038527345.1 Pseudomonadota bacterium
CCAGCGGGCCGGTCAGCCCCATCAGCATGACGTGATCCCCGCCACGCATCATGTGGTGGGTTCCCCCGGCGGGCAGGGCGATTCCGCCCTCGATTTCCTGCATCTTCATGATGCCGTCCCCGGTCTCGACATGGGTGTGCAGTTCCACCCGCTTGGCCACATCGGTCCGGGCCGCGATCAGGCGGTCATCCGTATCACCGGTGTTCTGAAGCATCATAAAGGCCGCCCCGGCCTTGGCCGAAGGGCTGGCCGCCCGGGCATATGGGTCCATGACCGCAATGTCCCCTGCAATCGCAGGCGAGGAAAAAGCGAGAGAAAGCGCGAAAATCGTGCGAATAGGCATGTCTGATCCTGTCGTTTGGTATCGATCTGAAAAGTGGTCGGATATCAGACCGGCAACGGTGGACCGCGGGCGATGGCCTGTGCGGCCGGCTTTTGCGCAATGTGTTCGGCCCTGGTCGTCCAATCCATCGACGAGACACCCAAAGGCGCAACAACCAGATCCAGCGGCGGCAGCAGGGCATCCTGCATCGCCAATGTGCAATCCGGGCAATGATGCGGCGGGGTCGTCGGTTTACCCTGCGCGTCGAAATGAACGACCTTGGTGGTCATGCCGGAACAGATGACCATCCGGTCCACCGCCGGAGCGGCCCCGCGGGCATAGGCATCCGACACAGCCGTCGTGAGCAACGACAGGATCAGAACCAGCAGAGTTGGAATATGCGTCATTGCATCGAAACTATGCCCGCTGCGCAATGGCTGCAACTGCGGCAAAACGAAACGACCCCGCCGGGCTTTCGCCGGGCAGGGCCGCGATTTTCACATGCAAGCGGGTCAGGCGGTTGCCGTCTGCGCCTTTGCAATCTCTTTCTTGACCTTGCGGGCACGGTCGGACAATTCGGTATCCTTGGCCTTGGCCAGATAAGCGTCAAGCCCACCGCGGTGATCGACAGACCGCAGAGCCGCCGCCGAGATGCGCAGCTTGACGCCACGGCCCAGCGTTTCGGACTGCAGGGTCACATCGTTCAGGTTCGGCAGAAACCGCCGACGGGTCTTGTTGTTGGCGTGGCTGACATTGTTGCCAGTCATCGGGCCTTTTCCGGTCAGTTCGCATACGCGCGACATCGGCTTGTCCTCATTCGTGCGGCGAAGGGCACACCCTCGCAAATATCAAAAGGCGCCGCAGTGGCAGCGCCGGAAACTTGGTCCGTGGCTGTTATGCGCCTGAGTACGAGTCGTCAACCCCCCGCAACCTCCAAAGCGGCGGCGCGGGACGCGGCATCACGGGCAAGGGACGCCCGGCCACGGCGCTCGGCCACCTGCGCCAGTTGCGTCCAGTAAAACGGGGCCGCCGCACGGGCCGCCCGGTGCAGGGCCGTCACATCCCGCGCGCGCACCGGCGGGTCCAGCAACAACCCTTGCAGCGCCGGGAACTGGCGCCCGTGATGCAGCACCCGGCTGGCCGGATGGCCCCCGCAGGCCGCGCGCGCCAGTCCGATGCGCGGAAACAGCGCCTGTATCATACGGGCATTGCGCATATCGAGCCGCCGGAACGGATCGCTCAGCACGACCCCCGCCAATTGCCGCCGCCCGTGCCGCCTAAGATCCCCCAGATCGCGGTCGAACCCACCCGCACAGTCCCGGAACCGCCGGTCAAAGGGCACCACACCGGGATGTATCGACACCTGCGGCGTCACCAGGATCACGTGGCGCAAATCAAGGCACCGCGAAAACCGCAGCGCGGCATAGCCCCCCATCGAAAACCCCATCGCCACCCGCCGCCCATAGCCAAGGGTGGCGGCTGTCAGGCAGGCCTCCAGCGCCTCTGTTTCGGGGTTGATGTACCAGTCGTTCAGCCGCGATTGCAGGTGCAGGTGGGCGTAATCCTCGTCCGTGAAGCTGCGCACCGGCTTCGCGTCGAAAAAGCCACCGTCCTGTTGCACCCGCTGACGGAAACTGACGAACAGCCGCTTGCCGCCCGGGTTGAACAGGTCGGCGCGCAACAGATCGCCGTCAAAGACACGCGTCGCCGTCTCAGCCATCGAGGTGATCGGCCAGAAAGGCGCGCGCCGCGGCGGTGGGCGTGCGGTCACCGGCTGCGACGTCCGCCGCCAATGCATCCAGTGCCGCGCGGGCGGACGGTGTGTGCAGTTTCGCCAGCAAAGCGGCCTGCACCTCCTGTTCGAACCAATACCGCGCCTGCGCCGCGCGGTTGGCCGAAAAATGCCCCTGCGCGCTTCGCCAGTCTGTCAATGCCCGCATCTCGTCCCAGGCCGCCGCAATGCCATCCTCTTGCAGCGCCGACACCATCATCGCCTTTGGAAAGCCGTCCGGATCCTGGACACGCTTGCGCAGCAGGCGCAAGGCGCCCGCATAGTCGGCGCAGGTGCGCGTGGCCGCGGGCTTCAGGTCGCCATCGGCCTTGTTCACCAGGATCATGTCGGCCATCTCCATGATGCCGCGCTTGACCCCCTGCAACTCGTCCCCGCCTGCGGGGGCAAGCAGCAACAGGAACAGGTCGGCCATGTGGGCCACCTGCGTTTCGGATTGCCCGACGCCCACGGTTTCGATCAGCACCACGTCAAAGCCCGCACCCTCGCACAGCCGCACTGCTTCGCGCGTGCGGCGCGCCACGCCACCCAGATGGGTCTGGCTGGGCGAGGGGCGGATAAAGGCGGCAGGCTCCCGGCTCAGCCGGTCCATGCGCGTCTTGTCGCCCAGGATCGACCCGCCCGACCGGGTCGAGGACGGATCGACCGCCAGCACCGCCACACGCAGGCCCTTGGCAATCAGCATCATTCCGAAGGCTTCGATAAATGTGGATTTTCCCACGCCGGGCGTACCGGACAGACCGATGCGCAGCGCTTGCCGATCGCTTGGCATCGCCGCCAACACCTGCGCCGCCTGCGCGCGGTGATCGTCCCGCGCGCTTTCCACCAGCGTGATACCGCGCGCAAGGGCACGGCGGTCGCCGGCCGCGATGCGTTTGGCCAGATCGGCGGGGTCTGTCACCTGTCCCATATCCCGCTTTCTGGTCAGCGGGTCGGCAAATGTCCAGTGTTGGCGGCACGCAGCGCTTGGGCCATAAGGCGCGGCATGACGGACACTGCCCTGCCCATCGACGCAATCCTGCCCGCGCTGGTCGACACGATCGGCCGCGACGGACGTGCCGTGCTGCAGGCCCCGCCCGGCGCAGGCAAGACGACGCGGGTGCCGCTGGCGCTGCTGGATCATGTGCCGGGCCGCATCCTGATGCTGGAACCGCGGCGGCTGGCCGCCCGTGCCGCGGCCGAACGGATGGCCATCACTCTGGACGAACCCGTGGGCCAGACCGTCGGCTACCGTATCCGCGGCGAAAGCGCGGTGGGCAAAGCCACGCGGATCGAGGTGGTGACCGAGGGCATCCTGACGCGGATGTTGCAGGACGCGCCGGACCTGCCGGGCGTGGGTGCCGTGATCTTTGACGAATTCCACGAACGGTCCCTGAACGCCGATCTCGGACTGGCCCTGTGCCTTGAGGTGGCCGAGGCGCTACGCGATGATCTGGTCCTGCTGGCGATGTCCGCCACGTTGGATGCCGCGCCGGTGGCCGAGGTGATGGGCTGTCAGATCATCACCTCTGCTGGGCGCAGTTTCGACGTGGAGCCGCGCTGGCTGGATAGGCCCGTGCCCAAGGACATGCGGTTTGAAACCGCCATGGCCAACCTGATCCTGCAAGCCCTGACAGAGGCCGAAGGCGGGTTGCTTGCCTTTCTTCCGGGCGAGGGTGAAATTCGCCGCACGCTGGCCCTGATCGAACCCCGTCTGCCGTCCGGCTGCGTGGCGCAGCCGCTGTTCGGCGCGATGGATTTCAAAGCGCAGCGCGCAGCGGTCACACCATCAAAGCAGCGCAAGGTGGTGCTGGCCACGGCCATTGCCGAAACCTCGCTGACCATTCCCGACATTTGCATCGTGGTGGACGGGGGACAGGCACGGCGGGCGTTGTTCGATCCGGCCTCGGGCATGTCGCGGCTGGTGACGGAACGGGTGACGCGGGCCGAAGCCACGCAGCGGGCCGGGCGCGCGGGTCGCCTGGCACCGGGCGTGGCCTACAAGCTGTGGACAAGGGGCGAAGACGGCGCGCTGGCGGCCTTTCCCCCGCCCGAGATCGAGGCCGGGGACCTGGCGGGCTTTGCCCTGGAATTGGCGCTGTGGGGTGGGGCCGAGGGCGACATGCGCTTTGTCTCGCCCCCCCATGCCGGGCGGTTGGCCGAAGCGCGCGCGCTGTTGCGGATGCTGGATGCGCTGGACGACACGGACCGGATCACCGACCACGGGCGGGCGCTGGCCAAGGCTCCGCTGCATCCGCGTCTGGCCCACATGCTGGAACGGGCCGGGGATCAGGCAGCCACGCTGGCCGCACTGCTGGCGGAACGCGACCCCTTGCGCGACCGCGGCACCGATCTGGGCCTGAGGATGCGTGCCATCGCGCGGCCGGGCGATTTCGGCGGGTCGGTGCATCGTGGCGCAGTCGAACGTATCCGGTCCGAGGCAAGGCGTCTGCGCCGCGGACGGACAGGAAGCGAGCGGCTGAGCCTTGGGGCCATGGCCGCACTTGCATACCCTGATCGCGTGGGTCTGCACCGCGGCGGCAACACGGCGCGTTACATTCTGTCCGGAGGCAAGGGTGCGGTCTTGCCCGAAGGCGACGCCCTGGCAGGGCATCGCCTGATCGTGGCCACCGATCTCGATGGCAACCCGCGCGAGGCCCGCATCCGACAGGCCACACCGATTGCCCAATCCGAGCTTCTTGATCTGTTCCCGGATCAGATCGCGTGGACCCAGACCTGTGACTGGTCCCGGCGCGACAGCCGCGTGCAGGCCCGGCGTCGGTTGCGCTTTGGCGCGCTGGCGCTGGAGGATCGCCCATGGTCGGATGCGCCGGTGGACGCGGTGGCACGGGCGATGTTGGAGGGTGTGCGCCAGCTGGGCCTGAAACCGTCAAAGAGTGCAAGACGGCTGATGGCGCGGGCCGCGTTGATGGGCGACGGGTTTCCCGATCTGTCCGAATCCGCGTTGCTGGAAGGGTTGGAGGATTGGCTGTTGCCCTGTCTGGACGGCGTACATACAGCAGCGGACTGGAAGGGCTTTGACATCCGACCGGCGCTTGAGCTGCACGTGGGTTGGGACAACATGCAAAAGCTGAACGCCGCAGTGCCGGGGCATTTCACGACGCCCCTGGGGCGGAAGGTGCCGATTGATTATGACGCCGAGACACCGGGCATCGCGGTGCGCCTGCAAGAGATGTTCGGCGTCACGCGCCATCCGATGGTGGGCGGCACGCCGCTGCAGGTCACGCTGCTGTCGCCCGCGCAGCGCCCGGTGCAGGTGACCGCAGACTTGCCGGGGTTCTGGGCGAACACCTATGCGGATGTGCGCAAGGACATGCGCGGACAGTACCCCAAGCACCCGTGGCCCGAAGACCCGACCCAGGCCGACCCCACACTGCGCGCCAAGCGGCGCGGCACATAGGCGCACCGGCAGGTGCGCCTTGCGTAAGGCGTACCTGTGGTACGCCCCGACCGGCAGCACTAGCGGGGCGAGCCCCGCCCTACCCCTGTCGGATTTGGGTCGGCGAGAACCCGGGCGGACCTTTCCCTTCGGCATCCTTGATCAGTGCGCGCATCCGCGCGTTCAGCGGGGCCTGACGCCCGTGCAGGGCGGCCAGTTCCAGGATTGCGCCCTGCAACGCGTCCACTTCGGTCGGGCGGCCCTGGGTCAGGTCATCCCACATGGATGACCGCGCCTGCGCGTCGATGGTCAGCATCTGCGCAGCGATCCGGCGGAACAGCGGTGTGGGCAGGCGTAGGATGTACGGGATCAGGCGCGGCGGCACGGCGGTTGTGCCCAGCGGCAGGATGCCCGCGGCCTTGAGCACGCGCAGCGCCTCGGCCATCTGATCGGCCATCAGCCGTCGCCATGCGCGGTCCTGCAACTGCTCCAGAAGCGGCATATCGGACAGCGCGTTGATTGCATTGCCGAGATTGATCAGCAACTTGCCCCATTGCACCCCGGCGATATCGGGATGCTGGGCAAAGGTAAGGTGATCCGAGGAAAGGTCGGGCATCGGCCCCGCCTCCAACAGGATATCGCCAGAGGTCGCGCGGTGATAGGCGGCGGGGCCTTTGACCGCCACGTTGAACGGCACCATCGCGGCGCGTACATCTGCCCCGGGCAAGGCCGCACGCAGCTTGGCCGCATTTGTCACGCCGTTTTGCAGGCTGATGACCTGCGCTTGCGGAGTATGGGCCGCGATGAGCGAGGCGACATCCGACGTCCCGCCGGACTTGACGCAGACCAGAACGATATCCGCCCCTTGCAGTGCTTCCCCCGGATCGACGTGCACCTTCAGATCGGACAGATGCAGGTCCAGACCACCGTAATCGGTCAGCCGCAAACCGTCTGCTGCACAGGCATCCGCGACCCGAGCACGCCCCAGGAACCGAACGTCCCACCCCGCATCGACCAGGCACCCGCCCACGAAACAGCCGATGCTGCCCGCTCCGGCAACGGCGATGCGCGGTCCCGCCACCTCAGGCCCCGAGGCACCAGCGCATGATCGCCTTTTGCGCATGCAGCCGATTTTCGGCCTCGTCAAAGATCACTGAATGGGGGCCGTCCATGACCTCGGACGTGGCCTCGTCATCGCGGTGGGCAGGCAGGCAGTGCATGAACAGGCTGTCGGGCCGGGCCCGCGCCATCAGGTCGGCGTTGACCTGGTAGCCGCGCAACTGGTTGTGCCGCCGCTCACGCGCGGATTGCGGATCGTGCATGCTGACCCATGTGTCTGTGACCACAAGGTCCGCGCCTTCGACCGCCTCATGCGGATCGCGCACCGTCTGATACAGCCCCTGCAGCGCCGGTTCCGGTTCCAGAGGTTCCGGCCCGGTAAAGACAAGGTCGAAATCGAACTGCTTTGCCGCATGGGCAAAACTGGCAAAGACGTTGTTGCCGTCGCCGGACCACACGACCTTTTTCCCTTTGATTGGGCCGCGGTGTTCTTCGAATGTCATTACGTCGGCCATGATCTGACAGGGATGGGTGCGGTTCGTCAGTCCGTTGATGACCGGCACGGTGGCATGTTCGGCCATCTCCAGCAGGGTGGCCTCTTCGAAGGTGCGGATCATGATCAGGTCGACATAGCGGCTGAGCACGCGGGCGGTGTCGGCGATGGTTTCGCCATGCCCCAATTGCATGTCGGCGCCCGACAGCACCATGGTCTGTCCGCCCATCTGCCGCACACCCACGTCAAAGGACACGCGGGTCCGGGTCGACGGCTTTTCAAAGATCAGTGCCACCATGTGACCGGCCAGCGGTTGGTCGTCATCGGGCGCGCCCTTGGGGCGTCCGCCGCGGGCCAGCTTCATGGACTGCGCGTTGTCGATGATGCCCCGCAAATCGTTTGGGTCGGTGGTGTGGATATCGAGGAAATGGGTCATATGCGTAACTCTTTTTGGAGAGCCCCGGGGGCTGTCTGCCGGTCGCCATTGTCGCTTGAACCAATGGCGCGTCAATGGCGACCCCCGAGTATTTTTTGAACAGAGACCTTTCAGGCGGCAAGGCTGCGCGCAGCCGCGTCCAACCGATCCACGGCTGTGGCGATTTCATCGTCGGTGATGGTCAGCGGAGGCAGCAGACGGACGGTGTTGTCGGCGGCAGGCACTGTCAGGATGTGTTCGTCATAGCCCGCATTCACCACATCCGTGTTCGTAGCCTTGCACTTGATCCCCAGCATCAGGCCGGACCCCCGCACGGTTTCGAAAACGTCTGGATGCGCGGCCACCAGCCCTTCGAGCCTTTGGCGCAGCAGTCCCGCCTTGCGGTTCACCTCGGCCAGGAAATCCGGGTCGCTGACGATGTCCAGGACAGCGCAGCCGACCGCACAGCCCAGCGGGTTGCCGCCATAGGTCGAGCCGTGGGTGCCCGCAGTCATGCCGCGCGCGGCCTCTTCGGTCGCCAGAACGGCACCCAGCGGGAAGCCACCGCCGATGCCTTTGGCCACCATCATGATGTCGGGCGCGATTCCTGCCCATTCATGGGCAAACAGCTTGCCCGTGCGGCCCATGCCGCACTGCACCTCGTCCAAGATCAGCAGGATACCCTTGTCATCACACAGATCGCGCAAACCTTTCAGGCATTGATCGGGCACCGGCACGATGCCCCCCTCGCCCTGCACCGGTTCGATCAGGATCGCAGCTGTGGTGTCGGTGATGGCGGGGTCCAGCGCGTCGTGGTCACCAAATGCCAGGTGGGTAAAGCCGGGCAACAGGGGGCCGAAGCCCCTGGTCATCTTTTCCGACCCTGCCGCCGCGATCCCGGCCGAGGACCGGCCATGGAAGCTGCCGGAAAAGGTGATGATGTCGACCTTTTCAGGGTGCCCTTTTTCGTACCAGTACTTGCGCGCCATCTTTACCGCCAGTTCGCAGGCCTCGGTGCCCGAGTTGGTGAAAAACACCGTGTCGGCAAAGGTCGCATCGACCAGCTTGTCCGCCAGCGCCTGCTGTTGCGGGATGTGATACAGGTTCGACGTGTGCCACAGCGCACCCGCCTGATCGGTCAGCGCCTGCGTCAGCGCGGGATGGGCGTGACCCAGCGCGTTCACCGCGATCCCTGCCCCCAGATCCAGAAAACGTCGCCCGTCCGCCTCGATCAGCCAGGTGCCTTCGCCCTTCACAAAGCTCAGGGGCGCACGGTTATAGGTCGGCAGAACGGAGGCGATCATCGGGATCTTCCTTTGGATGGGGCCATGGGCGTGTCCGCACGACTGTGCATGGGCCAATGGCGGGGTCAATACGAATGGAGAGTTGGGTGTGCGCATCGCGCACGGGATCGAAGGCAGCCTTAGCCGCGGCGGAACAGTCGTCGGAAGGTGTACGCGTCGATCATGCAGGCGGCTTACCCGACGCCACCTGCCGTGACCAGCGATTTTTTGCCTTGCGGCAGGGACGGATTCACCCCAAGCGGCACGGATGTCACACGTCAAGGCACATAACCCGGTACTGGCCGCCGCCCTGATCACGTTGGCAACCGTGTTCATTGCCGCCACGATGCTGATTGCCAAAGCCCTTGGCACCGACCAGTTCGGCGCACCGCTGCATCCTTTCCAGATCGTGTTTGGACGGTTCTTTTTTGCCTTTCTGGCCATCGGGCTTGCCACGCTGATGCTGCGGCCCGCGTTGCAACGTCCGCATCTGTGGCTGCATGTGACACGCACGCTGGGTGGCTGGGGTGGGCTGGTGCTGATGTTTGCCGCTGTCAGCTACATCCCGCTGGCGGACGCGACGGCCATATCCTTTCTCAACCCGGTCTTTGCGATGATCTTTGCCATTGCACTGCTGGGCGAACGGGTGGGCCCATGGCGCTGGCTGGCGGCGGGCATTGCACTGATCGGCGCGGTGATCCTTTTGCGCCCAACGCCAGAAGGTTTTCAACCCGCAGCGCTGCTGGCGTTGGGGGCGGCTGTGGTGCTGGGGTTCGAGATCAATGTTATCAAGATGCTGACACGGCGCGAGTCGCCGCCATCGATCCTGCTGTTCAACAATGCGATCGGGGTGTGCATCGCCGGTCTGGCCGTGATCTGGGTCTGGCAGTGGCCAACGGCGATGCAATGGGGCCTTCTGGCAGCGCTTGGGGTGGCGATGGCTGCGGCGCAGACCTGTTTCGTCAATGCGATGGCCCGTGCCGATGCCAGCTTTGTCGCGCCGTTCAGCTACGCAACCCTGATCTTTGCCGCGCTCTATGACGGGCTGTTTTACGATGTGGTGCCGGACGGCGTGACAATTCTTGGCGCTGGCATCATCCTTGCGGGCGCCCTGCTGCTGGCCTGGCGCGAGGGGCGCAAAACTTCGCGGCGCGCACCCTTGTAACTTTGGTTTGGGCCTATAGAATGGAGCGCTGACACTGAATTCCGGAGCGGCCCCTTGAGCGAGGCCGCTTTTTAGCTAGGAAAGCCTGCCCATGTCCTGGACTGACGAGCGCGTCGAACTTCTGAAGAAAATGTGGGGCGAAGGCCAGTCGGCAAGCCAGATCGCCAAGGAGCTTGGCGGCGTGACGCGCAATGCCGTGATCGGCAAGGTGCACCGTCTGGGCCTGTCGAACCGCGCTGGTGGCAGTGGCGCCTCGACCGCGGCCAAGGCCGAACCCAAGCCGAAACCCGCGCCCAAGGCCGAAGCCAAGCCAAAGGCACAGCCCAAGCCGCAACCCGAAGCCAAGGCAGCCGAACCCGCGCCCGAGGCCAAGGCCGCCCTGCCCGCCCGCAAACAGATCATTCCCGCGGGCCAGCCACTGCCCCCGCAGCCGTCAGCGAACGAGATCAGCCCCGAGGCCCTGGCCAAGGTCAGCCAAGTCGAGAAGAAGGCCAAGAAGATCAGCCTGATGGAACTGACTGAACGGACCTGCAAATGGCCCGTGGGCGATCCGGCCACCCCGGATTTCTGGTTTTGCGGCTTGCCGGTGCAGCAGGGCAAGCCCTATTGCGAAGCGCATGTGGGCGTGGCGTTTCAGCCCATGTCATCCCGCCGCGACCGCCGCCGCTGAAGGCGCAGGCGCACCACAGGTGCGCTTTACTTTCGTAAGGCGGAGGTGTCCTCCGCCCCGCATTGCGGTTGGGCAAGACCCTGCAGTATCGGACATTCCGGTCGATCATCACCCGCGCATGTATTCACCAGGTGCTGCAAGGTTGCGCGCATGTCCGTCAGTGCCGCGATCTTGCGTTCTATCTCGGACAGGTGGTCCTGCGCGATCCGGCGCACCTTCGCGCTGGCCCGCGATTTGTCGGCCCAAAGGGCCAGCAGCGACCGGCAATCCTCGATCCCGAAACCAAGCGCCCGCGCCCGTGCCAGGAACCGCAGCGTGTGTACCGTCGTTTCCGAATAGTCCCGGTATCCGTTGGGACGCCGTTCCGGGCTGACCAGCCCAATCTCCTCGTAATACCGCAGTGTCTTGGCCGGCAGGCCCGTGGCCTTGGCCGCTTGCGAGATATTCATGTTACCTCCTTGCCGCGCAGGCGCAGCGCGTTGCTGACGACAAACACGGAACTCAGCGCCATGGCCAGTGCCGCCAGTTGCGGGCTCAGTTGCGGCCCGCCCATGGGCACCAGCACACCCGCCGCCACCGGGATCAGCAGGATGTTGTAGCCGAAAGCCCAGACCAGGTTCTGCCGGATATTGCGCAGGGTCGCCCTGCTGATCGCGACCGCCCGCACGACAGCACCCGGGTCTGGTGACAACAGGACCACATCCGCGGCCTCGATCGCCACGTCGCTTGCACCACCAACGGCAAGGCCCACATCCGCCGCTGCCAGCGCAGGGGCGTCATTTATCCCGTCGCCGACAAACGCCACGGGACCGTGGGACGCCCGCAGCCGCTCCAAGGCGGCGACCTTGCCGTCAGGGCGCACGCCCGCAATCACTTCGCCGATGCCAAGGCATTCCGCCACGTGCCGCGCCGCCGGTTCGGTGTCGCCCGAGATCATGGCGATGCGCCGCCCGGTGGCGGTCAGCGCGGCCACGGCATCGGCAGCACCGTCGCGCATCGTGTCCGTGACGGCGAGGCTGGCAACATGCCTTCCGTCGGCAGCCACATGGACCAGTGTTGCACCTTGCGCGGCCCAAGCCTGAGCCTGTGCCGCCAGATCATCATCCATGGCGACACCCATACCCGCCAGCAGGGTCGCATTGCCCACGGCCACATGCTGCTGCCCGACCATGGCGCGGGCCCCCTCGCCCGGCACGGCCTCGAACCCCGACACGTCGAGCGGCACGTCCGGCGCAGCTGCGCGCAGGGCTGTTGCAATCGGATGTTCCGACCCCGCCTCGACCCCCGCCACCAGCCGCAACAGCGCGTCCCGCGGCATATGCGTCGCCACGTCCGTCAAACTGGGCTGACCCAGTGTCAGCGTGCCCGTCTTGTCAAAGGCTATCACCTGCGCATCCTGCAACCGTTGCAACGCCGCGCCTTTGTGAAACAGCACGCCCATGCGTGCCGCACGGCCCGTGCCCACCATGATGGACATGGGCGTGGCAAGCCCCATGGCGCAGGGACACGCGATGATCAGGACCGACACACCCGACACCACCGCCGGGGCCAGTCCGGCCAGTGCCCACCAGACGGCGAAGGTCAGCGCGGAAATGACCAGCACCGCCGGGACGAACCACGCAGTGATGCGATTGACCAGCGCTTCGACCGGCAGTCGGGCGGATTGCGCCTGTTGCGTCAGATCCGTGATCCGCGCCAGCACCGTGTCGTGCCCCACATGTGTCGCCCGATACAGCAGCGTTCCGGTCGTGATCAGCGTGCCTGCGTGAACAGTGTCGCCGGGTGCCTTGTGTATGGGCAACGGCTCGCCCGTCAGCATCGCTTCGTCCACAT
>JBCBFX010000105.1:0-12354 GCA_038527345.1 Pseudomonadota bacterium
CGACAAAGGTGATCAGCACCAGCACGGAATCCAACCCCACCTTGCCGATCTTGGGTTTGCGCCGGATCAGCAGACCGGTCAGGAAGATCGCAGTGACGATGATCGCAAAGCCAAGCGACGCCAGAACCATGGGCGCATCCGTGCGCAACACCGGCCCGGACCGAAACAGGATATCGGCCGGAAACACCAGCACCAGCATGATCAGGTTGCTGCCGAAAATATTGGAGATGGCCAGCGTATAGGCCCCCATGCGCACCGCCGTGATGCTGGTGGTCAGTTCCGGCAGTGACGTGGCTGCGGCCAGCAGGGTGACGCCGATGAAACTGGTGCCCAACCCGCTTTGCAGCGCAATTTGTTCGGCGCTGCTGACCAGAAGCACGCCAAAGATCAGGATCAGGACGCAGGCGACAAATACCTGCGCCATCAAGGACCGGTTCGATGCCTCGGTCAGGCCTGTCGGGGCGGGAAAGGGCAAGGGGTCCGGATCCGGCAGGTCCACCGGAACCCAGTCGGTCGCGTCGTCATAGGTCCGCAACAGCCACAGCGCCCCAAGATAGACACCAGCGATCAGCCCAGAGCCGAGGCCGATGCCGGCAACGGCCAGTGGTTCACCGACCATCAACACCACAATCACGAGGCCAAGCGTCAGGACAAGCAAAGTCGCCTCCAACGCGTGATTGGCCTTGCGCGGGTAGTTGGTGATGGCCCCCCGCGCCCAAAAATCGGACATCGCGAGGATCGCGGTTTGCAGCGCAATCCCGCCGAACAGGTTGTTGAGCACAAGTTCTCTGGCGTCCTGCACCGCCGCGGTCAGCGTAGTCGCGATTTCCGGCAAGGACGTCGCCGTGGACAGGAACACCAGGCCCACCACCGACTTGGCCAGCTTCAACCGATCTGCCAGCGCGTCCGCCACATATGCCAGCCGCGCCCCGGCCACCCAAACCGCAAAGGCGCTGACAGCAAAGGTCGCAAGGGTCAGCGAAAGCGAACTTGTCAGAAACGGCATGTGCGTGCCTTACGCGTTTGGCCCATCCTTACACTGATATTTCTCAAGCCGCTGCACGCGCCCGGCAGCTTGAGCAAAATCAATGGCACGCCGCTGGATACCGCTAGTCTGAACCCGAAAGGCCAGATGCCATGTTTTCAAACGCCAGAACCATCGCCAAGGTCTTCGGCTTCGAGATCCGGATCGACCCATCATGGCTGCTGATTGCGGCCCTGATCACCTGGAGCCTGTGCCAGCACACCTTTCCCGCCGCCATTCCGGGCCTGTCGCAGGGCACCTATGTGGCGATGGCGGTTTTAGCGATGCTGCTCTTTTTCGCCTCGCTTTTGGGGCACGAGCTGGCCCACGCACTGACCGCGCGCCGCTACGGGGTCGAAACACGCGGCATCACGCTGTTCCTGTTCGGCGGCGTGGCGGAACTGTCCAAGGAACCGACGAGGGCCATCCACGAGTTTTGGATCGCATTGGCCGGACCCGCGATGAGCTTCCTTCTGGCCTTTGTGTTCTGGGTGATCGCGGGGATGGGCGTGCTGATGCTGGGCGCGGGTCCCGCAACCGAGGTTGTGGGCTATCTGGCGCTGATCAATTTCGTGCTGGCCGTGTTCAACCTTTTGCCCGCGTTTCCGCTGGACGGGGGGCGCATCCTGCGGGCGTGGTTGTGGCACCGGGGCGGCGATATGCTGGCCGCCACGGAAAAGGCGGCGCAGGCGGGTGCCACGCTGGCCTATGGGCTGATCCTGCTGGGGGTGCTTGCCCTGTTTCAGGGGGCCATGATCGGTGGCTTCTGGCAAATCCTGCTGGGGGTGTTCGTGCTGGCCGCAGCGCGCGGCAGCGTCGAAGCGCAGCGGATCAAGAGCCTGTTGGGCACACATACGATCCGCGACTTGATGACCGCTGCGCCGATCACGACCGATCCGCAGACAACGCTGGCCACTCTGGTTAATCGGATCATGCTGGGCAAACGCGTCAGCTTTGTTCCGGTGGTTGAGAAGGGCACGCTGCTGGGCCACATCGACATCAACCTGCTGTCCGGGATCGACCGGGAAAACTGGGCCAACACGACCGTGGGCGATGTGTTTGTGGGCCTTGGCGACAGCGATTGCCTGCCCCCTGACTTTCCGGTGCCCGAGTTGTTCGAGCGCATCGCGCAAACCGGGCATCGCAAGTACATGGTCGTGGACAACGGGCGTCTGGTCGGGGTTATTTCTCTGTCCGATCTGACCCGACACCTTGGACTTGTGGCGAGCCTGGGCAAGAACCGGCTAAAGGCCGTTCACCCCTAACGCCATACGGTACCGACCGTATATTGACCCACGTCAATGCACGCGCCAACACTGCATGCAACATCGACGTGCAACCAACCGACGTGGCGACCCTTGGACCCTACACCCGACACAACGCTGTTCGCCACACTTCTCGAGGCTGCCGTCGATGCCATTATCGTCGCCGACCGTCATGGGACCATGCAGCGCGTCAACCCGGCAGCAGCCCGGTTGTTCGGTTATGCCGAAGGCACGCTGGTGGGGCAAAACGTCAATATGCTGATGCCCGCCAGCTTGGCGCACCTGCATGACGGGTTCATGGCCCACTACCTGGAAACCGGCGAGAAAAAGATCATCGGCACGGGCCGCGACGTCGAAGGATTGCGCAAGGACGGATCCGTCTTTCCGCTGCACCTGTCGGTCGGTCATGCAGAGATGGATGGGCAGCCCATGTTCATCGGCATTCTGCACGACCTGAGCATTCGCCACGCCACGCAAGAGGCTTTGGCCCGGTCGCAGCGACTGGACGCCGTGGGTCAACTGACGGGCGGCATCGCGCATGATTTCAACAACCTGCTGACGGTCATCATCGGGAACCTGGAATTGCTTCAGATGCGCGGCGCGGACGAACGGCAGACCGGCCTTATCGACGACGCCCTGTCCGCCGCGGAAATGGGGGCTGATCTGACCTCGCGCCTGCTGATCTTTGCCCGCAAGGGGAATCTGAAACCCCTCGAGGTCGATCTGCGCGAACAATGCCGCGACGCGCTGGCGATCCTGAAACGCACCATCGGGGCCCGCTACACGATCCGAACCGATTTTGCCGACACCCTGAGCCCCGTGATGATCGACCCGGTGCAATTGCAATCGGCGCTGATCAATATGGCCCTGAACGCCCGCGACGCGATGCCGGACGGGGGCGAATTCCTGATCTCGGTCGCCGATGTGACCATCGATGATGATTACATGGCACAGGAAACCGATATCGAACCCGGCCACTATGTGCGCCTGTTCGTCAGCGACGACGGTCAGGGGATGACGGTCGAGGCCCAGCGCCGCGCATTCGAGCCGTTCTTCACGACCAAGGCCGACAGCGGCGGCAGCGGCCTGGGGCTGGCGATGGTTTATGGGTTTGTGCGGCAATCGGGCGGGCACATCACGCTTTACAGCGAGGTGGGTCACGGCACCAGCTTCGGGCTGTATTTCCCGGTCTTCAACGGTGTCGATCCACAAGCGTCCGGCAGTGCCAGCCCGGGGGCGCAGGATCTGCCCAGAGGGGATGGCCAAGTGGTTCTGGTGGTCGAGGACAACCCGCGCGTCAGAAAGCTGTCTCTCGAACGGGTCCGGGACCTTGGATACCGCACGGAAGAGGCCAGCGACGGAGACGAAGCGCTGAAGATCCTGGAAAGCGGCATGCAGGTCGACATCCTCTTTTCCGATCTGGTCATGCCGGGCGCGTTGAACGGCTACGATCTGGCTGCGAAGGTCGCGCAGATGTATCCGCAGGTCAGGATCCTGCTGACCTCTGGCTATGCCAGCGACGTGATCACCACCAGGATGGGAGCGACTGGCGCACACGAGATCCTGCACAAACCCTACCGCCAATCGGAACTGGCAAAACGGCTTCAGGCGCTTTTGTAGACCGAACCGTTCGTCGGCCTGCGCTCGACCGCGCAGGCAAAGGTGTAGCCAATACCGCGCACCGTCTTGATCAGTTGTGGCTGCGACGGATGGCGTTCGATCTTTTTCCGGAGGCGGGCAACCTGATTGTCGATGGTGCGGTCCAGCGGAGACCATTCCGCACCGCCCGTGTGGTCCATGAGTTGATCGCGGGACAACACGCGCCCGGGTCGTTCCAGAAAGACCATCAGCAGATTGAAATCCCCTGTCGTAAGCGCGCAGTCCGCACCGTTGCGGTCAATGACCTGCAGACGGTCGGGGACCACGGTGATGCCGTCAAAACGGTAGGCGGCGCAGCCCGCTTCGGTGTCCGTGTCCCGCGTGTCGTTTGCCCCTGCATTGTGCTTGCGTTCGCGACGCAGGACCGCATGGATGCGCGCAATGACCTCGCGCACGTGGAAGGGTTTGGTGATGTAGTCGTCCGCCCCGACCTCAAGGCCGACGACACGGTCGATCACATCGTCCTTTCCGGTGACCATCACGATGGGCACGGCGGATGTTTTCCTGATCTCGCGCGCCAGATCCAGACCGTTGTCGGCCCCCAGATACAGATCAAGCGTGACAAGGCTGGGATCGCAGGTATCGAGTTCGGCCAATGCGCTGGCTGCGTCGTGTGCCTCGCGCACAGCGAATCCGTCATCTTCCAGCACGTTCCTGAGAAGCGCGCGCACCTTGGCGTCGTCCTCGACGACCAGAACCGTTGGCAGATCGATCACGTCACACTCCAAACCTCAACGCGACTTGCGTCTGACTGCCCTGGTCGCGCGTGCTTTGGCCAAGGTGCTGTTACAATTTGATACAAAAACGTCTCGGGCAGATGATATTCAACATACACAATACGTTCAACAAGGTCCCTGCATAATTAAGGGGGATCCATCGATGTACATCACTTTGTCCGCGGAAAACTGCCCAGCGCCCGCCTTGGAGGCACCCAAGAGCGCCATGGCCAAGGCGCGGCACACGCAACTGAAAGCCGGGCGTTATCTGTACCACGAAGGCGACGCCGTCAGGCGTGTATACGAGGTGGTGACAGGCGTGGTGCGCCTGACCCGGGTGCTCGAAAACGGCCGCAGGCAGGTGATCGCCTTTGGCTATCCCGGTGACATCATCGGGTTCCCGGCGGATGGAAGCCATCACACCGACTGCGATGCCCTGGTGGATACCACCCTGCGCGCATACCGCCGTGCCGCACTGGATCATGGCGATGGCGACCCGGAACTGCACATGGCCCTGCTTCAGGCCGCCTTGCGCGAAATCAGCGCGATGCAGGACCACGTGATGATGCTGGGGCAAAAATCCGCCGCGGAAAAGGTGGCGTCGTTTCTAAGCGTGATCACCGCACGGTATGGCGAACGGATCGGTGCCTATCTACAGATCGACCTGCCCATGTGCCGTGGCGACATCGCGGATTTCCTGGGACTGACCACCGAAACCGTGAGCCGCGCGTTTACCGCGCTGCGCAAGGCGGACGTGATCGCGCTGGACGGTGCACAAACCATCATTGTTCTGCAACCCGACGTGCTTGAGGATATGGCGGCCGGGCAGGAATAATCCCGCCCGTCAGGTCAAGGCGCGGGCCAGAACGCACGGATTTCTTCGGGCAGGCTTGCGCGAATGTCCTCGACCTCGCCCCGGCTGATCCTGTGATTCAGCAGATCGAACACGTAGCGCGCGTCGTCCTCGCCCCGGAACTCCTCGGCCTCGTCCATCGCTTCGGTGATGGCGGGGCCGAAATGTACGGACCGTTTCGGCACATGCTTGGGCTGCCAGCCTTCGAACAGCATCCCCCGGATCAGCATCGGCAGTTGGGCCGAAAACTGCGCCATCTCGTTCGGATGCAGCCGGTCGCGCACCATGTGCAAGGTGGTGCGCAGCAACCGCAACGCGCTGCGCTTCGAGGTATAGCCGACCCGCTCGGCCAGTTCGTTGATCCACTCATGGGTGATGTGAACCGTGTGGTCGATGACTTCGAGACCTTGATTGGACATGTGATGCCTCCTTTCAGGTGCCGTTTCCATTGTTGTCATAGGGGCGCATATCCTCATCCACGGCCGGGTCGATGTCGGGAACCAGCGCCAGAAACACCGCCTGTGTCATCGCCCCGACCCCCAGCAGCACCAGCGTGTAATTTGCCACCCAGCCGACAAACGGGATGAAGTTCAGCAAGGCCACGGCAACAATAGCGGCAGCAAAGACCACCAGCCGCGATGGAATGGCTGGGTCCGTGTCACCACCGAACGCAATCCAAAGCCGCATCGCCACCGCATAGGCCCCCAGCGCATAGGCCAGAACCCAGACAACAACGATGCCCAGCAGCGCAATGGGCACAAAGGGCAGGCCCACGATGGTCAGGCCGGTGACAGGCACCGCACCAAACAGGACCGAAAGCCCGATAACCCCCTGCACCAAGGTGCGCCCGGGGGCCGCGCCGATCGACTTGCGCAGCCACGACGTCTGTTTGGGAAAGAACCCCAGCGCAATGGCACCCAGCAATACATAGAACAGCAGCGTGATCAGAAAGCCGAAAAGCATCGACGCGAACGTGGGAAAGACCGGCATTTCCCGCATTCCCGCCCATTCGCGCCGCAGCCCTTGGGCGGTCAACGCCTCGAATGCGACCCGTGATGCGGGGGCCACGCGTTCGGGTACTTCGATCCGCTCTTCGGTGGTATAGACCAGTCGCCCGCTGACCACCGCCTCTGGTCCGAAGCGGAGTGTCTTGGCCATGATGCGCGTATCACCGGCGATGGGCGCGTTCAACAGCACATCGCGGCCGGTAACGGACAGCGCACCATCGACGGGGCCGTCCACGACCACCGTGCCGCCCGCCAGACGCGCATTCCCGGAAACACGGGATGTGGCTTCGGTCCTCACGGTGAAACCGGCGGCGGCAAGATCCTGTGCAACCGTCCCTTTCAGGCTTACATGCGCCCCGGCGGCATAGGCGTCTTCGCCCACGCCAACGTCAACCACGACATCGAATCCCGCCGCATGAAAGTCGCCCTCGATCTGGCCCAGAACCGTTGTCGACCGCCCGGCGACAAACACATCGCCATCCGTATCCAAGGTCTGGGTCACCGTCTCTCCGGCTACAAACGTGTCGCCGCCATGTTCGGTCAGGACGGTCTCAGCGCCTGCGGACGCAGCGGTCAGCAGCATCGCCAGCGCGGCGGCGGAAAAGATCCGGTTGCACATCATTACCACTCCTCTGAAATCGAGGCATGGATAGCGCGTAGATCCCGATCACGATTGATAACGATCAATCCGACAGGGCCGCAGTTTGCTAGGCAATGCTACATCCCCCGAAAACAACAGCCGGAAAGGAGGCTTTCAATGACCAACCAGAATCTTCCGACGCGCGGAGGCAACTTCTATCCGCCATTCTTTCAATCGTTCCAGAAGGAGATGGCGCAAATGCTGGATCACCTGCGCGGAACGGCCGCTCCGCAACCGACCGAAGGATTGTTCGACAATGGCGGTATGCTGGTTCCGGCCGTGGACATGGCCGAAACCGACGCGGGCCTTGAAATCACAGCCGACATCCCGGGCGTCAGCGAAGGTGACCTTGATGTGTCGGTCCATGGCGACACGCTTGTGATCAAGGGCGAAAAAAGCATGGATCGCGAGGAAAAGGAAAAGGATTACCACCTGGTCGAACGCCGCCGCGGCAGCTTTCGTCGTCACATACCATTGGGCTTCGTGCCCGATGCCGGTGCCGTGGACGCCGATTTTGCAAACGGCGTGCTGACATTGAAAATCGCACGTCCCAAGGACGCGCCGTCAGGCGTTCAGAAGATCGAGATCGGAAAACCCTGACCCGCACGGCCCGTCCGGCACCCGGGCGGGCCTTCATGCCAATGACCGGAGGTGATCCGATGCAACTGAAAACCATCCTTGTGTGCCTGACGACAAAGGAACATGCCGCCACCCTGATGAAGGTGGCCGTTCCGTTGGCCCGGCGCACCGGTGCGCATCTGATCGGATTGCATACGCTCGAAGCGCTGGAAGTGTATCCCGGCATCGCGATGCATGTTCCGGCTGAATCCTTCCGGGCCTTCAACGCCAGCCAGCAGGCCGAGGCCGACGCCATCGAAGCGATATTCAATGACCATACCCGGGCCGAGGATTTCGTCAGCGAATACCGGCTTGTGCAGGCCCAATCGAACACCGCGTCCGAACGCATGATCGAAAGCGCGCGGGCGGCCGACCTTGTCATCATGGCGCATGAGGACAAGACCGCCGACCGGTTCGACCAGCGCCGCGCACAGTCCGACGTGATCAGGCAAAGCGGGCGGCCCGTGATCATTGTTCCGCTGGACTATGACGGCCCAGAGATCGGCAAGAAGATCCTGTTGGGATGGAGCGACACGCGCGAGGCCGCGCGCGCCGCGCACGATCTGTTGTCGGTTGCCGAACCCCAAGCGGAAGTCGTCGTGCTGCGCGTCCAGCCGAATGCATCGAACGAGATGCGGGACTCCGATCTGCTCGATATGACATCTGCCATGGCCCGCCACGGTCACAAGGTTGAACTGCGTCACCTCAGCCCCGACGGTCAATC
Organism: Pseudomonadota bacterium; assembly: GCA_038527345.1. GTDB lineage: Bacteria > Pseudomonadota > Alphaproteobacteria > Rhodobacterales > Rhodobacteraceae > Tateyamaria. Next base: position 8,507 of record JBCBFX010000105.1, read on the forward strand.
CATCGCCGACGTGCTGGTGAACGCCGCCTTCGAACAGGGTTGCGATCTGGTGGCCACCGGGGCCTTCGGACACTCGAACGCCTATGATTTCGTGGTTGGCGCAACCAGCACGGCGCTGCTGCGTGACGCGCGTTTGCCCGTCCTGTTCAGCAAGTGACCAGAGGGGTCCCTGACGCCAATGGCGTAAACCAAGGGACCCCGAAGCGGTTCACCGGCCCTGATAGATCTCTCATTCTCCGCGCGTCATTTCCGGGATTGTGGAAAGAACAGCGCGAACAACCCAAGCGTGGCTGATACTACGATCAGCAACAGGGACACCGCATTCAAAACCGGCGTCGACCCCTGCTTGAGCTTGTCGAACATCGTGATCGTCAAAGGGGAATCCGAGCCCACAAGCATCAGCGTCGTGTTGAAGTTCTCGAAACTCATGAGGATCGAGACAATGGCAGACGCCAATATGGCCGGCATCAGGAAGGGCAGCGTGATCTGCCGGATAGCGCCCAATCTGGTCGCGCCAAGATTGAGAGCCGCTTCTTCGAGGCTGGTGTCGAATTTTTGCAAACGCGCCGAAATGACGAGCGTAGCAAAGGTCGTGATGAACGAGAACTGGCCAAGAATGACAAGGATCAATCCGGGCCTCAAGCCATCGAACCACAGCCCGGTCGCGTCTTCCAGCGTGTTTGCGATCGCGCTTGAGAATACCAGTATCGAGATGCCCAGAATGACGCCTGGAATGATGAACGGAAGCAGCATCAGCATATAAAGCAGCGCCTTGCCCCTGAAATCATGCCGCACGAAAAGGAACGCGTTGCACGTCCCCACGGCGACGGCCAACCCGGACACCCAAAGCGCGACAAAGGTCGATGTCCCGATGGCACGCAGGATCGACCTTTCATTGAATACGCCTATGAACGGTGCCTCGGTGCCGAAGAACCATGCAAGGGTGAACCCCTCCCACGGGGGGGACGGAAAGACGCTGTTGTTGAAGGCAAACACGCAAACCACGGTCAGGGGCAGAGCGAGATAGATGAAAAACACCGTGACATAAGCGCGGTAGCACCATTTGGTGAAAATGGGCTGGGGGACGGTCGGGATCATGTGCGCCCCATGGTGTCGGACAGGGACTGTTTGGACAGCTTGAGGCCAAGGAACACGATGCCCGACGACAGCGCCAGCAGCAGGAACCCCAGGGCCGACCCAAGCTCCCAATTAAAGCGCGTGATGAACTGCGTATAGATCATGCCGGTGAACCAAAGGCTGTCCTTGCCCCCCAGCAGGATCGGTGTGAGGTAATTTCCGAGCGACAGCATAAAGACCACGATGCAGCCTGACACGATGCCGGGCATTGCGTGCGGAATCACGATCTCGCGCAGGATCGACGTGCTGGTGCCGCCCAGATCGTAGCCCGCTTCGATCAGGCTGTCGTCAAGACTGTCGAGCGTGGTGACAAGGGGCACAACCATGAACAGGATCGAGGTATAGACTAGGCCCACCATGATGGCGGCATCGTTGTAAAGCAGCTCGACCGGGCCGCTGATCAGCCCGGTCCGTTGCAGCACCGTCGAGATCACGCCGGTTTCGCGCAGCAGGATCATCCAACCGAATGTGCGCACCAGTTCAGAGACCCAGAAGGGGATCATGCACATCAGAAACAGCGTGTTTTTCGTGCGCCCCCGCGTCAGCTTGGCGATATAATAGGCAATGGGAAAGCCCAGGATCAGGGTCAGCGCCGTCGCCAGAACCGACATGATGGCGGTGCGCGCGAAAGTCCGCCAGTAAAGCGGTTCACCAAAGAAGGTGGCATAGTTTCCAAGGCCTGTCTCGTATTCCCGTGGGCCGACCTTTTCGCTGATCGACACCACGAACAACCCGACATGCGGCAGGATGATCAACACGACCAGCCACAGCAGAATGGGCGCAAGCAGCAAGTAGAAGCCGAATTTCGATGCGTGGTTTGATGTGTCGGAGCCCATGGTCGGTCAGGCCCCGGCTGCGGGATAGCAGCGTGCCTTGTCCGGACGCCATCCGGTGAACACTGTGTCGCCTGCGCGCAAATCCGCAATGGTGCCGGTTTGGGGCATGGCCACGCTGATCAGGTTGCCGGCCGCATCGCGCACGATGACGGAACTGTTCGCGCCGTTGAACAAAACCGAATTGACGGTGCACTGGCTGGCATTCCGGTCCTCGGCGAAACTGTCCTTGGACGTCGACAGTTCAATCGCTTCGGGCCGCAGGAAAACCTGTGCGTCCTGTCCGACGGACAGACCGGCACCGGCGGCCTCCACCTTCATCTCGGTGCCTGCATCCGATGTCAGTGTCAGCATCGCGCCGTTCACCGCCGCGACCTTTGCGTCGATCCGGTTGGCATCGCCGACAAAGCCCGCGACAAACGCCGTGTCGGGCGCGTGATAGACCTCGTGCGGCGCGCCGATCTGTTCGAACCGCCCATGGTTCATCACGGCGATATTGTCGCTCATCACCAGCGCCTCGGACTGGTCGTGGGTGATGTAGACGAAGGTGGTGTTGAACGCGGCCTGAAGCGATTTCAGTTCCACCTTCATGTGTTCGCGCAGCTTCAGATCAAGCGCGCCCAACGGTTCGTCCAACAGCAACACGTCGGGCTCCAGAACCATGCAGCGGGCGATGGCCACCCGCTGTTTCTGGCCGCCGGACAACTGATCGACGCGCCGCGCCGACACGCCGGGCAGCCCCACGCGGGCCAGAACTTCGTCCACACGACGCGCGATGTCTGCGCGTCCAACGCCGCGTTGGCGTAATCCGAACCCTACATTGTCGCCGATGTTCATGGTTGGAAACAGGGCAAGGTGCTGAAACACCATCGACACCGGGCGTTTGTTGGGCGGCACGCCAATCATCGATTTGCCCTTGATCCGCAGATCGCCGCTGGTGGGCGACTGGAAGCCCGCGATCATCCGCAAGAGCGTGGTCTTGCCACAACCCGAAGGTCCAAGAATGGAAAAAAACGACCCCCGAGGCACCTCGAAGCTGACGTGATCGACAGCGCGGAAGTCGTCGAAATCCTTGGTCAGATCACGACAGACAAGATCGGGGTCGGTGTTGGACAAAATGCGGCCTCGCAGTGGGAAAAGGGGCACCGATTGGCACCCCTTTCGTCACGTGTCGGTGGTTCAGTTCGCCGCGTTGATGCGGTCGAGCGTGGCACCTTCGAGCGTTTCCAGACCAGCAGGCACCGGTGGGTACCACTTGATGTTGTCGATTGCCGTCTGATCAAAGCTGCCCTGATACCGAGCCTTCAGATCGGCGCTGACCCCGGCATCACCATCGACCGCGGCGGTGAAGTTGCCGGCCGTATTGGTGATCATCGCCGCGATGTCGGGACGCATCACGAAGTTGATCCAATCATATGCCGCGTCGTCCGCACGCCCACGCGCAGGCAGGACAAAGGTGTCGATCCAGCCCAAAGCACCGGATTCGGGGGCCACAAAGGTGATGTCGGGATTGTCGGCGTTCAACTGCCAGCCGCCGGTATCCCACGCCATGGACGCCACAACCTCGCCCGAACGCAGCAGGTTCTTGATCTCGTCCCCGCCGCCCCAATAGGTTTTCACGTTCGGTTTGCATTCGGTCAGCTTGGCTTCGACCTGGTTCAGGATGTCCTGATATTTGGCCGTGTCATTGTAGGCGGCAAAAGGGTCCAGCCCCATGGAATAGGCGAAACCGATCAGCGTCGGACGCTTCAGGCGGTACGACACCTTGCCCGCCACGGACGCATCACACAGGTCTGTATAATCCTGCACATCACCTGCCATCGCCGTGTTCACCACAAGGCCGCTCGTGCCCCAGACATGCGGCAGGCCGTAAACCTC
>JBCBFX010000106.1:0-12203 GCA_038527345.1 Pseudomonadota bacterium
CGCTGGCCGACATCGCGCTGCAACCGTTGGACACGCTGGTCAGCCTTGGCGATATCTCGACCCGTCAGGACATTTCGCTGCCGTATCTGGAACAGTTGTTCGTGAAATTGCGCCGGGCCGATCTGGTGACATCCGTGCGCGGGCCGGGCGGAGGCTATCGCCTTGCCCGCCCGGCGTCCGAGATCCGGGTTGTCGATGTGCTGTCGGCCGTCGATGAAACCGTGGATGCCATGCACAAGGGCGCAGGGGCGTCCGGTGCGGCGTCCGGATCGAGGGCGCAATCGCTGACCAACCGGCTGTGGGAGGGGCTGAGCGCGCATGTCTATGTGTTCCTGCACCAGACCCGGTTGTCGGACGTGATCGGCAACGAACTGGCCCCCTGTCCGGCGGTGCCCAGCCTGTTTTCGGTGGTTGATGATGGGTGATGTTGCTGGGGGCCAGCCCCCGTCGCTGACGCGACTCCCCCGGGATTTCTTTGGAACAGAGACGTGATGGACCGTATCTATCTGGATCATAACGCGACGACGCCTTTGCGGGCAGAAGCGCGCGCGGCGATGCTGGCGGCGATGGATGCCGTGGGCAATCCGTCGAGCGTGCATGCCGAGGGACGGGCGGCGAAGGCGATCGTGGAAAAGGCGCGGGCGCAGGTGGCGGCGTTGGTCGGGTGTGAGCCGACACAGGTGGTGTTTACCGGGTCCGCTACAGAGGCTGCGGCGCTGGCCGTGGCGCAGAAGCACCGGCATGGCGGGGTATTTGCGGCGCTGCCGACCGAGCATGACTGTTTCCTGGATTGGGATGAAGGCGCGTTGCCTTCTGTTTTTGGCAGCGCCGGGGCTTTGGATCCGCAAGGGGCTTCGTCGTTGCTGGGTTGGGTGACCAAGCTGGGCGGGTCGGATTGGTCTGCGGCGCACAGCGATGTCGCTTTGGTTGCCATGTCCGCGGCCAATAGCGAAACCGGCATCATGTTGCACAATCGCGCGGTCGTGCCTGACGGCAAGGTCAGCTCCTCCCGCGCGGGCACGGTGCCCTATGCCGTTGTGTGTGATATCACCCAAATGGCGGGCAAGGTGGCGGTGACGTACGATGATGGTGCGCGCCCGGCCTACATGGTCCTGTCGGCCCACAAGCTGGGTGGCCCGAAAGGCGTCGGTGCACTGATCAATTTCACGCGTGACGATCCCGCACCGATCTTGCGCGGCGGGGGCCAGGAAATGGGCCGTCGCTCGGGCACCGAGAACGTCATTGGTATCGCCGGATTCGGCGCTGCGGCCGCGGCCGCGCAACGGGATGTGGCCGATGGCAAGTGGGGCCGGGTCGAGAAACTTAGAAATATTCTAGAAACTGCCCTTGCTGATGCCAGCAATACGACTATTTTTGTCGGGAAAGATGCGCCACGCCTGCCCAATACCTCGTGCTTTGCCACGCCCGGCTGGAAGGGCGAGACGCAGGTGATGCAGATGGACCTGGCCGGTTTCGCCATTTCGGCGGGGTCTGCCTGTTCCAGTGGCAAGGTCAAGGCGAGCCGGGTGCTGGAGGCGATGGGTCTGGGCGATGTGGCGGCCAATGCGGTTCGTGTATCGCTGGGACTGGAGACAACAGAAGGCGAGGTTTTGCGTTTTGCCGAAACGTGGGCGCAAAAGCTGAGGAAACATAAGGCGCGCGCGGCCTGAGCCGAGCAGCAGCAAGGGGAATGTCTGAGATGGACAATGTGATCGAAGATGTTGTGGTCAAGGAAGGTGTCGATCAGGAAACGGTCGATGCGGTCAAGGATGTCAGCACCTACAAATACGGCTGGGAAACCGACATCGAGATGGAATACGCCCCCAAGGGGCTGACCCCGGACATCGTCAAGCTGATCTCGGACAAAAACGAAGAGCCCGAATGGATGACCGAATGGCGTCTGGCGGCCTATGACCGTTGGCTGCAGATGCGCGAACCGGACTGGGCGATGGTCGATTATCCGGAAATCGATTTTCAGGACCAGTACTACTATGCCCGCCCCAAATCGATGGAGTTGAAGCCCAAATCGCTGGACGAGGTCGACCCGAAATTGCTGGCCACTTATGAAAAGCTCGGCATCCCGCTCAAAGAGCAGATGATCCTCGCCGGTGTCGAGGGGGCCGAGGATGCGCCCGCCGAGGGCCGCAAGGTGGCCGTGGACGCGGTGTTCGATTCCGTGTCCGTTGGCACGACGTTCCAGGCGGAACTGAAGAAGGCCGGCGTCATTTTCTGTTCGATTTCCGAAGCGATCAAGGAACACCCCGAGTTGGTCAAGAAGTACCTCGGGTCGGTGGTGCCGGTGTCCGACAACTTCTATGCCACGCTGAATTCTGCGGTGTTCTCGGACGGTTCGTTCGTCTATGTCCCGCCGGGCGTGCGCTGCCCGATGGAATTGTCGACCTATTTCCGCATCAATGCCGAGAACACGGGCCAGTTCGAGCGCACGCTGATCATCGCCGACAAGGGCAGCTATGTGTCCTACCTCGAAGGGTGTACCGCCCCGCAGCGCGACACCAGCCAATTGCACGCCGCCGTGGTCGAGATCGTGATCGAGGAAGATGCCGAAGTGAAATACTCCACCGTGCAGAACTGGTTCCCCGGGGACGAGAACGGCAAGGGTGGCATCTATAACTTCGTGACCAAGCGCGCCGATTGCCGGGGCGACCGGGCCAAGGTGATGTGGACGCAGGTCGAAACCGGCAGTGCGGTGACGTGGAAATACCCGTCCTGCATCCTGCGCGGTGACGACAGCCAGGGCGAGTTCTATTCCATCGCCATCACCAACAACATGCAGCAGGCCGACACCGGCACCAAGATGGTGCACCTGGGGCGCAACACCAAGTCGCGCATCGTGTCCAAGGGGATCAGCGCAGGGAAAGCGCAAAACACCTATCGCGGTCTGGTGTCCATGCACCCCAAGGCCAAGAATTCGCGCAACTACACGCAGTGCGACAGCCTGCTGATCGGCGACAAGTGCGGGGCGCATACGGTGCCTTATATCGAGGTCAAGAACAACTCGTCCCGCGTGGAACACGAGGCGACGACATCCAAGGTGGACGACGACCAGCTGTTCTACTGCCGCAGCCGTGGCATGGACGAGGAAGAGGCCGTGGCGCTGGTCGTCAACGGCTTCTGCAAGGATGTGCTGCAAGCGCTGCCGATGGAGTTTGCGATGGAAGCGCAGCAACTGGTGGCCATCAGCCTCGAAGGGTCGGTGGGCTGAACCATGGCCGCTGAGAACGGAAAAAGGTCGGCTGCTTTGACCATGGTCGTTGCGGCGCTGTGCGGTGCAGCGGCCGGTGGTCTGTTGGGTGTGCTTGCGTTGCCCGACTTTGCCGCAGCGCTGGCCATTGGTGGTGCCATGACGGCTGCTGCGGTCGGCGCCGCCTTTTTCCTGTTCGCCGGAGAAGGCCAATGACCGGACTGACGTCGCCCGCACCGGAAGAGCCCAAGATCAAACGGCACACAGTGTCGGATCTGGACGGCACCCAGCAGGGCGGGCTTGTGTTCGTCATCTCGCTGATCGGCGGGATGATCCTTGCCGCCATGTTGGCCCCCGGCGCGCTGACCTCGTTCTGGGTGTGGTTTGCACTGCTGATGATGTCGGCCGCACTGGCCGCCGGGGCGCAGCGGCTGTTTGCGCGTGCGGGTTCGGAGGCGTCCGATGACGGATGAAGCAAGACGCGAGACTACGGTCTTTGAATACAACGCCGGGGAAGGGGTGCGCGCAGTCGCCTTTGCCGCGTATTTCCGGCGCATCGCCGTTCCGTCATTTGCGTTGGCGACAATCATTGCCGTATCGGCTGTGACAACAAACGGGGTTTTCGCCGGTATTGGCGCGCTATTGCTGCTTTCGATTCCGGTGGCTTTCGTTTGGTCCTTTACCGGCGGGCAGTGGCGCAACGTCAGTGACCACTGGAGGGGAGGCAAATGATCCTGACAACAACGCCTACGATCGAAGGGCACAGCATCACCGACTACCGCGGCATCGTCGTGGGAGAGGCGATCATGGGCGCAAACGTGGTGCGCGACTTTTTCGCCGGCATCACGGATATCGTCGGTGGCCGGTCCGGCGCGTATGAGCAAAAGTTGCAGGACGCCCGCGACACGGCCATGGCCGAACTGGAAGAACGCGCGCGGGCCATCGGGGCCAACGCGGTGGTGGGCATCGACCTCGATTACGAGGTGGTGGGCGACAGCATGTTGATGGTCAGTGTCTCGGGCACGGCTGTGGTGATTTCGTAGGACGCGCCGCGTCTTGCCAGAGAAGGAAAAGAAAAGATGTTGGAAATCAAGAACCTGCACGTGCAGCTTGAAGAAGAGGACAAGCAGATCCTGAAAGGGGTCGATCTGACGGTCGAGGCGGGCAAGGTCCATGCGATCATGGGGCCCAATGGCTCGGGCAAATCGACCCTGTCCTATGTGATGTCGGGCCGCGACGGGTACGAGGTGACGCAAGGTTCGGCCACGCTGGATGGCGCGGACCTGCTGGAACTGGAGCCCGAAGAGCGTGCCGCCGCCGGCCTGTTCCTGGCATTCCAGTATCCGGTGGAAATTCCCGGCGTGGGCAACATGACCTTTCTGCGTACGGCGGTGAACGCACAGCGCAAGGCCCGGGGCGAGGATGAGATCAGCGCCGCCGATTTCCTCAAGCTGATCCGCGAAAAGGCCAAGGCGCTCAAGATCGACGCCGACATGCTGAAGCGTCCCGTCAACGTGGGTTTTTCGGGCGGTGAGAAAAAGCGCAACGAGATCCTGCAGATGGCGATGCTGGAACCGAAGATGTGCGTGCTGGACGAAACGGACTCGGGCCTTGATGTCGATGCGATGAAGCTGGTGGCCGAGGGCGTGAACGCACTGCGTGGCGAGGGCCGCGGGTTCCTTGTCATCACGCACTACCAGCGCCTGCTGGATCACATCAAACCCGATGTCGTGCACATCATGGCCGATGGCCGCATCGTGAAAACCGGTGGTCCGGAACTGGCGCTGGAAGTCGAAAACAACGGCTATGCCGATATCCTGGCCGAGGTGGCGTAATGGCGGAACCAGCCAAGCAAACCAACCCGACCGAGCACCGGTTGGCCACCATGAGGCTGCCCGATGGCGGTTGGTCGGCCCCTGCGCGCAAGGCCGCACTGGCCCGCGTGCGCGAGATGGGTCTGCCGGGCCGCCGCGATGAATACTGGAAATACACCCGTCCCGACACGCTGGTGCAGGCGGATGCGCCGCAGGCCGCGCTGTTCCACAATGACGAGGGGCCGCTGTTTGACGATATGGACCGGCTCAGGATCGTTTTTGTCGACGGGGTTTTCGATGCCGACAAATCCGATGATCTGACCGCATCCGGGGTCAGGATTGACCGGCTGGCCGAGGCGGCGGACATACACTGGGCCGCGGATGTATACGGCACGCTCGAGGCAGACGGCCATTACGTGCCGCGCCCGCTTGCTGCACTCAACACTGCCTATGCGACCGACGGCGTGCTGATCCACGTGACGGCCAAGGCGGAAAAGCCGATCAACCTGATCTACCTGCATCAGAATGAAACATCGGATGCGGTCCTGCACCATGTGGTCAAGCTGGATGCCGGGGCGGAACTGACCCTGCTGGAAACCGGTCCGGCGGCGGCACGGTTCAACAAGTGCATTGAGGTCGCGGTCGGCGATGGGGCAACCTTTCACCACGTCCGGGCGCAGGGGCGCGACCATGAACGCCGTGCGGTGACGCACACATTTGCGCGGCTTGGCACGGAAAGCGTGTTCAAGTCCTTTACCCTCACTGTCAACGGGCGGCTGACGCGCAACGAATGCGTGATCGAACTGACCGGCGACGACGCGGTGGCCCATGTGGCCGGCGCCTGCGTGGGCGACGGCGATTTCCACCACGATGACACGGTGTTCGTCACCCATGACGCGCTGCGCTGCGAAAGCCGCCAGGTGTTCAAGAAGGTGCTGCGCAACGGGGCCATCGGCGTCTTCCAAGGCAAGATCCTGGTCAAGGAAGGGGCGCAGAAAACCGACGGCTACCAGATCAGCCAGTCGCTGCTGCTGGACGATGACAGTCAGTTCCTGGCCAAGCCAGAGCTTGAGATCTATGCCGATGATGTGGCCTGTTCGCACGGGTCCACGTCAGGGGCCATCGATGACGAGGCGTTGTTCTACCTGCGTTCGCGCGGCGTGCCCGAGGGCGAGGCGACGAACCTGCTGACCCTTGCCTTTCTTGCCGAAGCGGTCGAAGAGATCGAGGACGAGGCCCTGCGCGATGCGCTGGTCGAACGTCTGCAAGGCTGGTTGGAGCGGCACCGGGGCTGACATGGCCATCTCGCGCAACATCGTCTCGACGTACCGGGGACCGGGCCGCGTCATTCGCGGCCTGCTGTCGCTGGGCCAGCGCGAGGATCGCGCCATCGCCTATCTGATGGGGGCGTGCGTATTGATCTTTGTGGCGCAACTGCCGCGACTGGCGCGCGAGGCGCATCTGACGGGTGAGGACCTGAACATGAAAATGGGCGCCACGCTGATGGCGTGGGTGTTCATCGCGCCGCTGCTGTTTTATGCGATTGCCTTTCTGGCGCGGCTTGTCGGGCGGGTTCTGGGCGGCAAGGGCAGTGCGTATGGGGCGCGGCTGGCGCTGTTCTGGGCGCTCTTGGCCTCGTCCCCCCTGGTGCTGCTGCACGGGCTGACCGCCGGGTTCGTGGGCTCCGGCATCGAATTGCAGTTCGTCGGGTTCGTCTGGCTGGTCGTGTTCCTGTGGTTCTGGATCGGCGGCACCATCGCGCAGGAGCGTGCGGCATGAAATTCCTGACGGATCTGGCCATGGACACGCTGCGCGAACCGCAAGCCACGGCGCAGCGCATCATGGACTGGCAGATCGACCGCACCACGCTTTACATGGCGCTGATCGCGGTGTGTGCCGTGACCGCATTCATCGTGGGTGGCATGGCCGCGCTGGGACCAGAACCCGACCCCGCACTGGTCGAGGCGGTGCCCGCCATTTCCCTGCTCAGCCGTCCGCTGGCGCTGTTCGTGCTGACCGCCGGCGGTCTGATCGTGATGGTGCATGCGCTATACTGGGCGGGCAAGGCCATGGGCGGCGAGGGGGATCTGAGCGATCTTCTGGTGCTGCTGGTCTGGTTGCAAACGCTGCGCGTGGCGGCCCAACTGGCTGTTCTGGTGGTGGGCCTTGCCGTGCCGGTCATCGGCAATCTTCTGGCGCTTGTGGTTATGGTTGCGGCCTTTTGGCTGATGCTGCATTTCATCAGCGCCGCACTGCGATTTGGTTCTCTTTTGCGCGCCTTTGGCCTGCTGATCACGGTCAGCGCGGGGTTGTTGCTGGGTCTGATGCTGCTGATCACCCTTCTGGGTCTGACAGCCGGAGGAATTTGATATGTACGACGTCAACGCGGTCCGCGCCGATTTCCCGATCCTCAGCCGCGAGGTGAACGGCAAGCCGCTGGTGTACCTGGACAACGGTGCGTCAGCACAGAAACCGCAGGTCGTGATCGACGCGATCACCACGGCCTATGCCCACGAATATGCCAACGTGCATCGCGGTCTGCACTACCTGTCGAACCTCGCCACCGACAAATACGAGGGCGTCCGGGCCAAGATCGCGCGGTTCCTGAATGCCGGTTCCGAGGACGAGATCATCTTCAACTCGGGCACGACCGAAGGCATCAACATGGTCGCCTATGGCTGGGCGATGCCGCGGATGCAAGCCGGGGACGAAATCGTGCTGAGCGTGATGGAACACCACGCCAATATCGTGCCCTGGCATTTCCTGCGCGAACGGCAGGGGGTCAAGCTGACATGGGTTGATGTGGACAGCACCGGCGCGCTGGACCCGCAAAAGGTGATCGACGCGATCGGCCCCCGGACCAAGCTGGTGGCCATCACCCACATGTCCAACGTGCTGGGCACGGTCGTGGACGTGAAAACCATCTGCGAGGCCGCCCACGCCAAGGGCGTGCCGGTTCTGGTCGACGGGTCCCAGGCCGCCGTGCACATGCCAGTGGACGTGCAGGACATCGGCGCCGACTTCTATGCCATCACCGGCCACAAGCTTTATGGTCCGTCGAGTTCCGGGGCGATCTATGTGCGGTCCGAACGCATGGCCGAAATGCAGCCCTTTATCGGCGGCGGCGACATGATCAAGGACGTGTTCAAGGACGATGTGATCTACAACGATCCGCCGATGAAGTTCGAGGCCGGTACGCCCGGCATCGTGCAGATGATCGGGCTTGGCGTCGCGCTGGACTACATGATGGGCCACGGGATGGACGCCATCGCCGCGCACGAGGCATCGTTGCGCGACTACACCGTGGAACGGCTTGGCGGTCTGAACTGGTTGCAGGTGCAGGGCACCACCCCGGACAAGGGGGCGATCTTTTCCTTTACGCTGGACGGGGCAGGGCACGCGCACGACATCTCGACCATCCTCGACAAGAAAGGGGTCGCGGTGCGGGCGGGCCAACACTGCACCGGCCCACTGATGGAGCATATGGGACTGACGGCCACATGCCGCGCGTCGTTCGGGATGTACAACACCACCGACGAGGTGGACGCGTTGGTCGATGCGCTGGAACTTGCGCACGATCTGTTCGGCTAGGGGACACTGGCCCGGAGCGCATCGCGCGGCGGACCAAACCGTCAGCGGATCAGGCCCGGGCGGGTAGCGTGATGGGCGTTGCTTGGGCCATCGACGCGTACCACGGGAAGCAGATGATGCGCCCCCACCGCACTTCGTCCACGCGGGAATAGAACTGCGGGCTGGTTTGCATATCCACCCAGGCCCGACCGTGATTGGTCACCTCGGCAAGGCATGTGGTCTTGATCCAGACCACCGCCTCGTGACCGCCTTCGAGATAGACGCTGGTCCCAAGGCCACCTTCGGTGCCGGAATCGTAGGCAAAACCGCTTTGCGTGTCGGAGCCGCCCGCGGCGCTGTGATCCAACACTGTGTGTTCAACGGTTTTTACGGGCAACGAAAGCTGGTCGACCTGAACCGTCACCTTGGCGCTGATACGCCCGGAACCAAGATCTTCGGCATCACCGCTGCACGATCCCCAGGTCCACAGCAGATAGTGGCCGTTCAGATAAACCAGCGGCCGGATGCAGTACATTCCGTCAATGGAGGGCATGAATGAATACCGGCACCACGATGTGATCTCGGCGCTGTTGGTTGTGCCGGTGCCCGCACCGCGCGCTTCGGCCATTGGATGGCTCACGCACCCCGTCGGATCGAATGTGACGCTGGCGCTGCCGGTGCCGCCGGTCGGCGGGCCAAGCACGACCGGGTCGTTGCCGTTGTCTACCGAACCGGCAAGGTTGAAAGACAGGCAGATGCAGTGCGCGCGCGGCCGCAAGTCCCCGATATCGGGCGAAATCACACCTTCCGCCACCTTCTGGTACATTTTGACATGCCGATCCCGTGAGAGTTTGTGCCGTTCTGCAATTTCGCCACCAGTGCCACCCAGTCCCTTGCGCACGGCTTCGGCCAGTTCGACAAATCCGCCGTCGATGCTCGCTTCGAGGTGGCGCAGTTTCCGTGTGTCGATCCCTTGAAATTCGAGGTGCATTTCGCGCCCCTTGCGGCGCATTTCATAAGTCTTCTGACTGATGTCATCGCGGTCCATGGATTCCTCCAACGCTGTGAGTGGTCAATGGACGAAAGGTTAGCGGTTCCCCCAAAGCGGGAATTGACGACGATCAATCGGAAAATGTGCGGCGTTGGTTGATTGGACCGGCGTGCAGGTTGCTGAGCCTTCGGTGCCAGAACAGATCAGCACGGATTTCAGATTGCAGCATGTCCTGACTGCCGCTATACCGCCGCCCAGCGGGACCCTTAGCTCAGCTGGATAGAGCGCTGCCCTCCGAAGGCAGAGGCCAGAGGTTCGAATCCTCTAGGGTCCGCCACTTTCACGCGACTGTTCCAATGCCCTGATCATGTCGACGCGGGTGCCGTGCCGTCCGCCTTCGAACTCTGTGGCCAGGAATGCGTCCACGATTTCCAAAGCCAATCCTGTACCGATCACACGCGCGCCCAGCGACAGCATGTTGGCGTCGTTGTGCGCCCGGATCATCCGGGCCGAAAATGTGTCGGAACAGACCCCGCAGCGGACGCCCCTGACCTTGTTGGCGGCCATCATGATGCCTTGGCCCGTGCCGCACAGCACGATGCCAAGCGCGCAATCGCCCGATGCCACACGCGCGGCCGCGGCCTGGCCGCGTTCGGGATAATGCGTGCTTTCCGGAGTGGTCGGGCCGATGTCTTGGACCTCCCATCCCTTGGCCGCCACATGGTCGGCCACGGCGCGCCGCAGATCGATGGCGGCATGGTCGCTGGAAAGAACGATACGGCGGTTGCTGGTCATGACGATGCGGTTCCGGTGTGCTGTGACTCCCGGCACGAATACCACAGGTATGGCCAAGGTCTAGCCGGATGCGAACCTTGCCAGCTTCGGGCCCGGTTCCCAAAGCGGTTTGCCGTGTCCGAACACGACGACCGTCGCAGTGCGCGCAAGATCGGCCAGCCGCTTGATGCTGTTCAGGCCCTCGGCTGTGTCCTCGTACAACAGCGGTTGCATCAGCCCCAGGCTGGTCATGCACACGTCGGCACCAAAGATCACGCATCGCCCGTCCGGTGCGTGCCATTCCAGCGCGATTTGTCCCGCGCAGTGGCCGGGCATGTGATGCACCTTGATCCCGCCTGCGATGTCCAGCGTGTCGCCCGTGGGCTTGATGTTCGGCACCGCCGGCAGCGTATCGGGATATAGCCGCCCGAGCAGCTTGACCATCACCCACGCCAGCGCCGAGCCGGACGGATGCGCGGGCCGCCGCCAGCGCCCCCGGGCCACAAGCTGTGCATCCGCGGGGTGCATCCAGACCGGCGCGCCGGTGGCTGCGGCGATCTGTGCTGCGCCTCCGGCATGGTCATAATGGGCATGCGTCACGATGATATTGCGCACGGTTCCCAGCCTCTGCACGGCATTCAGGATATGGGGCGCGCAGCGTGGCGTGCCGCAGTCGATCAGCGTGATGTCGGAACCGGTCTGCAGGGCGAACACGTTCACGCCTGACCGCGTGGCCATGAAAACACCGGGCGTGATCTGTTGGAACTTCATGCCTGTCCCCGTTTGCCATGGCCATTGAGCGCCAAGGGGGCAGGGGCGTCAATGATCCGGCGGAAACAAAAAAGGCGCCCCTGGGGCGCCTGACTACAGATCGGATGGGGGTGGTTCAGCCGCCCCAACTGCGCACGACGCCGCAATCCATGTGCACGAAGTTCGAGCCGGAGTATTTCCCGACACCCCCACCGCGACAGGCCTGTGCGGCACGCGCCATCTGGCTGACCGAGCGGGTCGACATGCGCAAATCGGCCGCCTGACCCTTCATGTGCAGCGAATTCTTGGCCACGCCACGGCTGCGGGACCGCAGCATCGCGTTGGTCTGCGGGCTGCGATAGCCCGACAGCAGCATATACGGTTCGTCCGCATCCAGCAGGTTGTGGGCGGCCGCCATGATATCGACTGTGCGCAGGTCGATGCCCTTGACCTGATTGGTGCGCCAGTCGCGCATGAAGTGGTTGATCTGCTTGACCGACTCCTTGATGTACTGGCCCTCGATCCAGTAGATCATGTCGATACGTTCGCCGGTGCGTCCCGAATACATCCGCAGTCGGCGGATATCGCCCGACCCACGCAGGAACCCCGCCGCATTGGTATACGTCGGGGCCGCGGTCACTGCCGTTGCTGCGAATGCGCCAAGAATTGCTCGGCGGGTTATGCCCGTAGAGGTAACTTTTTTCATTTCACTGCGCCGTCCGTACGCCTGCCTACCCGAGATGTTACACGGGTTTTGTCATCTCATCCCCAGATGCAACATCGTTATGTCATATGTTGATTCGTTAACCAAGCCGTTAATGTGCGCTCAAAGTGAATTCATATCGGGGTGGCGGAAATCTGCGCAGTAGTTGCCGATTTGGTGCAGCCCCTGAAAACCGATGCGTCCGGGCACCAGAACGCGCCAAGATTGCGCAATCATCCAGTTGTGATTAGACAGAACAGGACCCGTGCCGAAACCATGGGCCAGATTCAGTGCCATCGACCACCAAGAGGCCTTTCATGACGATTTTTGCAGTGCGCAGTTGGAGTTTTGCATTTTTGGCGCTTGCCCTTGCATGGGTGTTTGCGGCCCCAGTTCCGG
>JBCBFX010000107.1:0-11471 GCA_038527345.1 Pseudomonadota bacterium
ATGACAGGCAGGGCGCACCAGCAGGTGCGCCTTACGTAAGGCGGACGTGCCGTCCGCCTTGCCACATGGAAAAAGACGCGATGAGGGGTGTCGATGCGCGATGCTCCTCCTCTCCGTTAGAAGCCCTAAGTCAAGGGAACACGACAATGGCCATTCAAAGCCAAAACATTCGCATTCGTCTGAAGGCGTTTGACTATCGTGTGCTGGATGCATCCACACAAGAGATCGTCAACACGGCCAAACGGACCGGTGCGTCGGTGCGCGGGCCGATACCGCTGCCGAACAAGATCGAGAAGTTCACCGTTCTGCGTGGACCGCACATCGACAAGAAATCCCGTGATCAGTTCGAGATCCGGACGCACAAGCGTCTGCTCGACATCGTCGATCCGACCCCCCAGACCGTGGACGCGCTGATGAAGCTCGACCTCGCCGCTGGCGTGGACGTCGAGATCAAGCTGCAGTCGTAAGGAGGGTATGAAAATGCGCTCTGGAATTCTCGCAAAGAAAGTCGGCATGACGCGGCTGTTCATGGAAGACGGCAAGCAGATCCCTGTGACCGTGCTTCAACTGGACGGTCTTCAGGTCGTTGGCCAGCGGACCTCGGACAAGGACGGCTATACTGCCGTGACCCTTGGTGCCGGTTCGCCGAAAGTGAAACGTGTCAGCAAGGCCATGCGCGGCCATTTCGCTGCCCAGAAGGTCGAGCCGAAGCGGAAGCTGGTCGAGTTTCGCGTGACCGAGGACAACCTGATCGGTGTGGGCGAGGAAATCTCGGCCGAGCATTTCCTGGAAGGTCAAAAGGTCGACGTCAGCGGCACCTCGATCGGTAAAGGTTTTGCCGGTGCCATGAAACGCCACAACTTCGGCGGTCTGCGCGCCTCGCACGGTGTGTCGATCAGCCACCGTTCGCATGGCTCCACCGGCCAGTGCCAGGACCCCGGCAAGGTGTTCAAGGGCAAGAAGATGGCTGGCCACATGGGTGCTGCCCGCGTAACCACGCAGAACCTGGAAGTCGTGAAGACGGACGCGGACCGCGGCCTGATCATGATCAAGGGCGCTGTCCCCGGTTCCAAAGGTGGCTGGGTGACCGTCAAGGACGCCGTGAAAAAGAAACTGCCCGATGGCGTGCCGTTCCCGGCGGCGCTGAAATCGGCGGCTGCTCCGGCAGAGGCCCCCGCAGAGGAAGCCCCCGCCGAAGGAGGTGAAGCATGAAACTTGATGTGATCAAACTGGACGGCGGCAAGGCCGGTTCGGTGGACCTGTCCGACGACCTGTTCGGCCTGGACCCCCGCGCCGACATCCTGCACCGCGTGGTCCGCTGGCAGCGCAACAACGCGCAGGCCGGCACCCACAAGGTCAAGACGCGCTCGGAAACCAGCTATTCGAAAAAGAAGATCTACCGCCAGAAGGGCACCGGTGGCGCACGCCACGGTGACCGCAACGCGCCGATCTTCCGCAAGGGTGGCATCTACAAGGGTCCGACGCCGCGTTCGCACGGCCACGACCTGCCCAAGAAGTTCCGCAAGCTGGGTCTCAAGCACGCGCTGTCGGCCAAGGCCAAGGCAGGCGAGCTGGTGATCATCGAGGATGCGGCATCGGCGGGCAAAACCGCCGCGCTTGCCAAACAGGTCAAGAACCTGGGCTGGAAACGCGCGCTGGTCATCGACGGCGCTTCGGTCAACGAAGATTTCCTCGCCGCATCGCGCAACATCGAAGGCCTCGATATCCTGCCGACGATGGGTGCCAACGTATATGACATCCTCAAGCGTGACACGCTGGTGATCACGAAAGCGGGTGTCGAAGCACTGGAGGCTCGTTTGAAATGAGTGCCAAGGCAGAACATTACGACGTGATCCGCAAGCCGATCATCACGGAAAAGGCGACCATGGCGTCCGAGAACGGTGCCATCGTCTTTGAAGTGTCGATTGACAGCAGCAAGCCCCAGATCAAGGAGGCCGTCGAGGCCCTGTTTGGTGTGAAGGTAAAGGCCGTGAACACGACCATCACCAAGGGCAAGGTCAAACGCTTCCGCGGCCAGTTGGGCAAGCGGAAGGACGTGAAAAAGGCCTATGTCACGCTGGAAGAAGGCAACACGATCGACGTGACCACCGGGCTTTAACGGCCCCCGGAGAAAGCGTTTTGAATTGAGAGCCCCGGCTGCATCCGCAGCCGGGGTTTTTTCGTGTCCCATAGTGGGACAGGCGGGCAGGCCGCCAAAAATCAGTGGGCTAAAGAGGCGAATGAGGGAGGCGTTAAGGGGCTGCCCGTCCGACCCGCGCTGCATTGACCGATGTCAACGCGTGGTCCGACAGCAAAGCGTAGCGTCGTTCCACTCAAAGGAGACCACCAATGTGCACCCGAATTCTTGTTCCCGTCGACCTGAACAACACCGACAAGCTGACCAAGGCGCTGACCATCGCCGCCCGCATTGCGCGCGAGCATGACGCCATGGTCGTCTACGTGGGCGTGGTCGATGCCGTACCCACCGTGGGCAAGGTGCAGGAGGGGGCCAGGGCCGCCGAGGCGCTGGGGCGCTTCGCGGCCGCCCAAGGCGACGTGCATGGGATCAAGACCGAGGTGCACGTGTCGCTGCGCAGCGATCTTCACCTGAACGTGGGATCGGACGTGATCGAGGCGGCGAAGGAGACGGACTGCGACCTGATCGTGATGGCAAGCCACGTGCCGGGGTTGGTGGAGCATATCCTGTCGTCGAACGCGGGTTACGTCGCGTCCCATGCACCGATGTCGGTGTATGTCGTGCGGTGAGCGGTCGGGTTTGGCGGGCTTTAGCCCGCCTTGCCCTGTCGCGGGGTAAGGCCGCTTGTGGGTTCCGTAGGCGCCCCGACGTCAGAGGGGGATGTCATCATATTTGCGCGATGTGCCGCCGGGGATGGTTTTGGACGCGGCTTGCGTCAGCAACTCGACCATGCGCGTGGCCTGATCAGTGTAGTCCTGTGCGGCGTCCCGGCAGTAGTTCGACTGGAGGGTCATCAACTCGGTGGGCGAAGTGCAGGCCATCATGGCGCGCTGCGCCTCGAAGTCTTTTTGCACCCGGTCCATGGCAAAGCGCGAGCATTGGGTGGTGATCTCCATCCACGCTTGAGCGGCGGCAGGGTTGAACGCGGCGAGGGCGGCGGGCATGGGGTCGGTCTTGGGCGTTTTGGATTTGGGCATGGGGTGTCCTTTGCTGGAAGGTATGGCCGTAGTGTAGCGGGTTTTAGGGGGGGGCGAATTGATCTGGATCGTGTGCGGGGAAGCGGCCAGTTGGGAAAGCGGGAGGAGGTGGAAAAGACAAATGTCACGCTGGCAGAAGGCAACACGATCGACGTATCGACCGGGTTGTAACGTGCGGTGCGCCGTGAAGGCGCACCCTACGGTGAGATTTTAGAGCCCGGGCTGTGTGAGCGGTCGGGATTTTTTAGTCGTCGTAGCCAATGCAGTGGGTTAACGCACTTGTAGAGCGCTTTTGGGCTTCCTTTTCTGGGTTTCTCAATTTCTCTAGCGACTGACGCTCTTGAGCTAGCTCGATTCGCGCGCTTTGAACACGGAGGGGGTCAATATCGTAAGCGCTATCAGGCAGACCGAGGGTAAAGAACAGTTCTTGGCATACGGGTGTTAATAGAGCGATTTCTTTGTTGCGCGCATAACTCGCTTTGCACGCCTGCCATGTCGCTAGAGTGGTTTCCAGCCTTTGCTTTTCTTTAAGCTGCTCCATGCGAATCTCAAGATCGGCTAACTGATCCTCAAGCTGAAAGACCCGGCGCGATTGGCGGCGTAGTTCTTCCTCACGGCGTGCCTTTCGAGCTTCTGAACCATCAATAAAATCTTGCTCCTCTTGCGCTTTATCCCCTGACAAAAAGCCTGATCTCGTGAAGAAATATTTCCATTGAATTCCTGTGGAACGGGTTAAGCACTCTTCAGCGTCCTTGATAAGATTTGTGCCAAAAAGGTTCTTCCATTCCTGAATTTCTTTTGCTGTCTCAAGCGCGCTGTCAATTTCATTTCGCTCTAGCTGTTCACGTCCCGGCGGTCTGGCGCTATGCCAACCGTGCGCTGCCCGAAGACAACTGGGGACGTGCTTGGCTGCCCTAAAGTGCGTCGTTCCATCGTTGCTGCACCAGCCCACGGTGAGGCGCACGCCCGGCTTGGGTTGCCCTTTGGTTTATTGGGACCCGCAGGGTTGACGCTGTCCCAGCGCTGACTTAAACGAGCCCATCCGCAAGGCCCCGGATTCGTCCGGGGCTTTACGTTTGGTGCGCCCCAAGGGCACACCCTACGGCGTCGGTGTAGGGTGTGCGGTCTCCGCGCACCGTACTCTGGGCACCTTCGGGGGCCTTTCACCATAGGCGGCGCCACCGGGCGACCGTCGTTTAGCAAAACGGAAGACAGTAACATGGCACTCAAGTCGTACAAGCCGACGACGCCGGGCCAGCGTGGGCTGGTTCTGATCGACCGTTCGGAGCTGTATAAGGGTCGCCCCGTCAAGGCGCTGACCCAAGGTCTGACCAAGAATGGTGGCCGCAACAACACCGGACGGATCACGATGCGCCGCAAGGGCGGCGGGGCCAAGCGCCTTTATCGGATCGTCGATTTCAAACGGAACAAGATGGATGTGGCGGCCACGGTCGAGCGCATCGAATATGACCCCAACCGGACCGCATTCATCGCGCTGGTGAAATATGCCGATGGCGAGCAGGCCTATATCCTGGCTCCGCAGCGTCTGGCCGTTGGGGACACCGTGGTTTCGAGCCAAAAGGCCGACATCAAGCCTGGCAACACCATGCCCTTTTCCGGCATGCCTATCGGGACGATCGTGCACAATATCGAGTTGAAGCCCGGCAAGGGTGGTCAGATCGCGCGTGCCGCCGGCACCTATGCCCAGTTCGTGGGCCGCGACGGGGGCTATGCCCAGATCCGCCTGTCTTCGGGCGAATTGCGCCTGGTCCGTCAGGAATGCCTGGCCACCGTGGGCGCCGTGTCCAACCCCGACAACAGCAACCAGAACTTCGGCAAGGCGGGCCGCATGCGCCACAAGGGCATCCGCCCCTCTGTCCGCGGCGTTGTCATGAACCCCATCGACCACCCCCATGGTGGTGGTGAGGGCCGCACCTCGGGTGGTCGCCACCCGGTGTCACCCTGGGGCAAGCCGACCAAGGGTGCCCGCACCCGTAACAAGAACAAAGCGTCGCAAAAGCTGATCATCCGCTCGCGTCACGCCAAGAAGAAGGGGCGCTAAGATATGTCTCGCTCTGTCTGGAAAGGTCCGTTTGTCGACAGCTATGTGCTGAAGAAAGCGGAAGCGGCCCGCGAGTCGGGTCGCAACGAAGTCATCAAGATCTGGTCCCGTCGGTCCACCATCCTGCCCCAGTTCGTGGGGCTGACCTTTGGTGTGTACAACGGCCAGAAGCATATTCCCGTGAACGTGTCCGAAGAGATGATCGGCCAGAAGTTCGGGGAATATTCGCCCACGCGGACCTATTACGGTCACGCCGCTGACAAGAAGGCGAAACGCAAATGAGCAAGGACAAGAACCCCCGCCGCGTGGCGGACAACGAAGCGATGGCCAAGACCCGTATGCTGCGTACGTCCCCTCAGAAACTGAACCTGGTGGCGCAGATGATCCGCGGCAAGAAGGTTGACAAGGCCCTGACGGACCTGACCTTTTCGAAAAAGCGGATCGCGCAGGACGTCAAGAAGTGCCTGCAATCGGCCATTGCCAACGCTGAAAACAACCACAACCTGGATGTGGACGAACTGATTGTGGCAGAAGCCTGGGTCGGCAAGAACCTCACCCTCAAGCGCGGTCGCCCGCGCGCCCGTGGCCGTTTCGGCAAGATCATGAAGCCGTTCGCCGAAATCACGATCAAGGTCCGCCAAGTCGAGGAGCAAGCCTGATGGGTCAGAAAGTCAATCCGATCGGCATGCGCCTGCAGGTGAACCGCACCTGGGACAGCCGCTGGTACGCCGACACCAAGGACTACGGGAACCTTCTGCTCGAAGACCTGAAGATCCGCGAATTCATCGGAACCGAATGCAAGCAGGCCGGTGTGGCCCGCGTGATCATCGAACGTCCGCACAAGAAGTGCCGCGTCACGATCCACACGGCCCGCCCCGGCGTCATCATCGGCAAGAAAGGCGCGGACATCGAAGTGCTCCGCAAGAAGCTGGCCAAGATGACCGACAGCGAACTGCACCTCAACATCGTCGAGGTCCGCAAGCCTGAACTGGATGCGGCCCTGGTGGGTGAGAGCATCGCGCAGCAGCTGGAGCGTCGTGTTTCCTTCCGCCGTGCCATGAAGCGCGCCGTGCAGAACGCCATGCGCATGGGTGCCCTGGGTATCCGTGTCAACGTCGCTGGCCGTCTGGGTGGGGCAGAGATCGCCCGCACCGAATGGTACCGCGAGGGCCGTGTGCCCCTGCACACCCTGCGCGCCGACATCGATTACGCACATTCCGAAGCGATGACGCCCTATGGCATCATCGGGATCAAGGTCTGGATCTTCAAAGGCGAGATCATGGAGCACGATCCGGCGGCACGTGACCGTAAGGCACAAGAACTCCAGGATGGTCCTGCGCCCCGTGGCGCTGGTGGCCGCCGCTAAGGGAGGTTTGAGAGATGCTTCAACCGAAACGGACCAAGTTCCGCAAGCAGTTCAAGGGCTCGATCAAGGGCAAGGCAAAGGGCGGGTCCGACCTGAACTTTGGCACCTACGGCCTGAAGGCGCTGGAACCCGAACGGGTCACCGCCCGCCAGATCGAAGCCGCGCGTCGTGCGATGACACGTCACATGAAACGTCAGGGCCGGGTCTGGATCCGGATCTTCCCCGACGTGCCAGTGACTGCAAAGCCGATCGAAGTGCGTATGGGTAAGGGCAAGGGCTCGGTCGACCGTTGGGCGGCCAAGGTCAAGCCCGGCCGCGTGATGTTCGAGATCGACGGCGTGAACGACGATATCGCCCGCGAGGCCCTGCGTCTGGCGGCGATGAAACTGCCGATCAAGACGCGTGTTGTTGTCAGGGAAGACTGGTAAGTCTTCTCTCAACGGTGCGCGAGAGCGGCACCCGGTAGAGTATTCAGAGCCCCCGGCGCGAGAGCGTCGGGGACTTTTTTTGTTGTGCAACATATGGTTGGTCAAAACTGTTATTTACACGCGCAACAGGCGGGAGAAGCGCCGGGCGAGTATATCGAATTACGTCTGTTGATTGATGCGTCCACCGACGCATGGGGATACCGGCTGGAAAGTGCGTTGCCTTGGGTCAGGCTTTCCGAAGCGCAAAGCGCCCGGACAAAAAAGGGGCCAGTGCAGCTCTCGAAGAAGCTGGCTTTGAAGGCGCCAGCATTATTCTCACCCACTTAGAGTTTCACGAAGTGGACAGCCCCGATTGGCTCTTTGAAAAAGCTGCCGCGATTTGTGTCTATCGAGCATTGTCTCCTGATTGCGGGGGAGTGCCATGGCTAGGATCCGCTTCATACACCCTGGAAGGGCCGTCTGATTAGAATGCCTCGGCGCGACCTCTTGCGGTCAACCGGGCGCAGGCATTTCACTCTGAGCCGCCGCGCAATCGACAGACCATCCCCCGGCCTGTCGATATGGCTGCCACCAGCGACTCGTTCAGATCGAAGAAGTTCTTGGCAGCCATAAAGCGCTGCCGCTCTTCGGTCGGATCGACAGTCCGCGGCCTGTCGATGGTTCGGCTTGGCGCATTGGGGCAGGCGCGCGCGGTGCGCAGTGAATGCGCACCCTACGGAGCGCGACACGGACCGGGTCTCACTCCCACCCATAATTGAAACTCACCGACACCCGCTCATCCTCGGCCATGTTCATCGGCACCTCGTGCCGCAGCCAGCTTTCCCAGAGCAGCAAATCCCCGACGGACGGATTGGCGTAGTGGAACTGCCGCAGGTCCTCGGGCGCGTCCTTCAATCGGCCCGGTGACGCCATCATCATGGGCAGGCGAGGGTCTTCGAGTTTCAGGGCGGATGCCCCTTCGGGCATCGCTACGTAGGTCGTGCCGGAGATCACCGAGTGGGGATGGATGTGGCTGGTGTGTATCCCGCCTTCGGGCAGGATGTTGATCCAGATGCTGTCCAGCTTCAGCGCTTTGTCACCCAGATCGAAGGCCAGTTCCTTGGCAAAGGCGGCCACGTGGGCGTCGAGCGCCTTGACCACGTCCGCAAAGATCGGGAACCGCCATGGCAGATCGTCGAGCGAGGCATAGGAGGTGTAGCCGGGATATCCTTCGGCCTCGCACCAGTTCTGCCCGGCCTCGTCATCTTCGGCGATGGCGTAGCAGTGTTGCTCCAGCTCTGAGGCCGCGACTTTGGGGCCGAAGTCGGAGAGCGGGGCGTGGTAGAGGCGGGTCGCAAAGAGAGAGGTGATGGGCATATCGGCTCCATATCCCGGAAAGTGGCCCTGCGGTAGACCTTGGTTTGATCGACAGCGCGCGGGACCCGTGCCACCATGTCCCACATGAGACACCTGATCCTGTGCGCCGCCCTGGCCGCCACCCCCGCCGCCGCCACCGATGACTGTACCGAGGACGCGATGGTCGTCTTTGACGGGTCGGGGTCCATGGCGGAGATGGGTTTCAACCAGATCGGCGGCCCCCGCATCATCGCGGCCCGGCAGGCCATGCGTGACGTGATGCCGGACCTGGCCGCGAACCGGCGTCTCGGCCTTATCATCTATGGCCCCGGCGGGGTGGACGGCTGCACCGGGCTGGACCTGCGCTTTGCCCCGCAGGCGGGGGCTGCGGATCGGATCATCGCGGATGTCGATGGGCTGGAGCCATCTGGCGACACCGCCTTGACCCAAGCGGTGCAGATGGCGGCCGTGACGTTGGAGTATCAGCGCAAGCCGGGCACCATCGTGCTGGTGACCGACGGCAAGGAAACCTGCGGCGGTGCGCCCTGCCAGTTGGCGACCCTGCTGGCCCATGACGGGCCGGACCTGACGGTGCATGTGATCGGCTTCAAGGTGCGCGGCCAGCACTTTTCCTGGGAAAGCCAGGGCAACACCGACTATGTCGAGGCCGAAACCGTGTCGCGCTGCCTGGCGGATGCGACGGGCGGGAAATACGTCAGCGCCGAGACGCTGGACGAACTGATTGCCGCCCTTCGCCTGACCCTGGGATGCAACGTGATGTTTTAAGCTCTGCCGCGTCGACTGGCCAGATGGCCAAACGCGCGTTTGAGGATTATCCGTATGCGTGGTGGTTTTACCGGACCGTTGGCCCAGAAACATGCACAGTCCATGATCAGTCTCTTGAGACATACAGACTGTACCGCGAGAAAGCTTCGCACGAGGACACACTGACTAACCTACATCTCGTTTCGTGGCGTTGCTGGCTTTCCTCTTTTCCGCACTGGCCTTATCTGCCTCGCGTGGAGATGGATCTTTCAATGCTGCTGTCGCCCTAGTGTTTGGCGCGGTCGGCTTGCTCTGCAGCATCACAACTCACGTCAGTGTGCGCGCGGCAGATGATGCAATGGAAAAGACCGCTGAAAAGTAGACCCACGTATATTATGACGTCCCGAATGCGCGCTATTTGCCAACTAGGCTGCGTGATATAGTGGCTCCTGTTGGCCTTCTGCCCGCGATCAAGGGTGCGGGCGGCAACGGGAAGACTGCATGGCGCGACGCCTACCTGCCCTTGGGGCCAATGCTCTTTTGGTTTGTGTTGTGCAGTGTGATTGTTCTGGGGATTTATCAGAACTGCGGAGCGCCGGATGCATCGACAGGGTGCATTCGCGACCAGCTCAGGTTGTTGGTGCCCAATGACCTGGAAGATTAGCAGAAACAATGATTGCATAACCCGGCGTACCCCCCTATACGGCCCCTCTATTCACCCACTCCACGGGAATCGGTGTGACGCGCGTTTGCGGCACCCTCGTGATGTTGAAAGGAAAAAGGCGCATGAACGCCCAGGAACTTCGGGACAAGACCCCGGACCAGCTTCGTGATGAACTGGCGAACTTGAAGAAAGAAGCATTCAACCTGCGCTTTCAGGCCGCCACCGGCGCGCTTGAGAACCCCGCGCGCATGCGTCAGGTCCGCCGTGACGTGGCCCGTGTGAACACCATCCTGGGCGAAAAAGCCCGCGCAGCTGCTGAATAAGGAAGAACGACATGCCCAAGCGTATCCTGTCCGGCGTCGTGACTTCCGACGCAAATGCCCAGACCGTGACCGTGTCGGTGGAACGCCGTTTCACGCACCCGGTTCTGAAAAAGACCATTCGTAAGTCCAAGAAATACCGGGCGCACGATGAAAGGAATGCCTTCAAGGTCGGCGACACAGTCCGCATCATCGAATGCGCGCCGAAATCGAAGACAAAACGATGGGAAGTGCTGGAGGCGTAAACCCTCCGGCATTTTGCCGTTTAATCGAAACCCTGGGGATCAGGCCGCATCAGCCCCCCAAAGGTCGGGAGAAACCAAATGATCCAGATGCAGACAAACCTGGATGTTGCTGACAACAGCGGCGCGCGCCGTGTGCAGTGCATCAAGGTTCTGGGTGGTTCCAAGCGTAAATACGCATCCGTCGGCGACGTCATCGTCGTGTCGGTCAAGGAAGCCATCCCGCGCGGTCGCGTGAAAAAGGGCGATGTCCGTAAGGCCGTCGTCGTGCGCACCGCCAAGGAGGTCCGTCGTGACGACGGCACCGCCATCCGCTTTGATCGCAACGCGGCCGTTATCCTGAACAACAATAACGAGCCGATCGGCACCCGGATCTTTGGCCCGGTTGTGCGTGAGTTGCGCGCCAAGAGCTTCATGAAAATCATCTCGCTCGCCCCGGAGGTGCTGTAAGATGGCTGCAAAACTCAAAACCGGCGACAAGGTCGTCGTGCTTGCGGGCAAGGACAAGGGCAAGGAAGGCACCATTTCTTCCGTTGACCCCAAGGCGAACAAGGCTGTCGTTGACGGCATCAACATCGCCATCCGCGCCACCCGTCAAACCCAACAGAGCCAGGGCGGCCGCATCCCCAAGGCGATGCCGATCGACCTGAGCAACCTCGCGCTGCTGGACGCCAACGGCAAACCCACCCGCGTGGGTTTCAAGATGGACGGCGACAAGAAGGTGCGTTTTGCCAAGACAACAGGGGACGTGATCTGATGCTCGACACAGCCAACTATACCCCGCGCCTGAAGGCCCAGTACAAGGACAGCATCCGCGCTGCCCTGAAAGAGGAATTCGGCTACAAGAACGACATGCAGATCCCGCGTCTGGATAAGATCGTCCTGAACATCGGATGCGGTGCCGAAGCTGTCCGTGACAGCAAGAAAGCCAAGTCGGCGCAGGAAGATCTGACGGCGATTGCCGGCCAGAAGGCCCTGACCACCAAGGCCAAGAAGTCCATCGCCGGTTTCCGCGTCCGCGAAGACATGCCGCTGGGTGCCAAGGTCACGCTGCGCGGCGACCGCATGTATGAATTCCTGGACCGTCTGATCACCATCGCGCTGCCCCGCGTCCG
>JBCBFX010000108.1:0-11434 GCA_038527345.1 Pseudomonadota bacterium
CGGACCCCCAGCACCGCGAACGCGGCAAAGCCACCAAACAGGATGACGTAGGGCAGAGTCCCGTTTGCCACCACATGCACACTTGCCCAGACCGCCAGGGCCACAAGTAGGGGGTGCCGCGTCAGCCGCACCAATCCGGGCCGCGCGGGATCAAATGCATCGTTGCGTGCACCGCCAAAGGAAAACGGGTTCGGAGCCGCGACACCGAGCGACAGGATCAGGCACACCAGCAACATCGCAACGAGGGCCAGATGGCCGTGCCAGACCGCCCAGTCCCATAGCAGCACATGAGGCGCGCGCCCCGCGGCCCCGATTACCCAGCCAAGCACCGTCAACGAAAGCAGGGAATACGCCACGGTAAAGCCACGCTGCCCCAGCACGCGCACCAGCTTGGTCCGGACAGGTGGGCGCACAGGCACCGAATGGCTGAAAAAGAACACCAGCAGCGAGGATACGAATTCCATCCAGCCCATGGCGCTCAATCCGGCTTGGGCCTGAGAAGCAGGGCGCCATAGATCACGGCAAAGCCGGAAAAGGCGGCGATCCATCCAATCCCCGACACTGCGTGCAGTTCGGACGCCAGTGCGGGCCACATCCCTGCCGCCAGCCGCGCAAGCACAGCAACGATCAGGGCGGCATACAAGGCCACCGTGCCGACGTCTGCGTGCAGCGCCCTGCCCGTATGGCCAAGGGTTGCGCGGGTCATCACGGCAAGGGTCATCAGGCCAATCGCACCAGCCATCCAAACATGCTGCGCCACGGCCATTCCGACGATCTGCGGCCACACGCCTGCCGTCCCCATGACCAACGCGCCAAGTGGGACAAACAGGTATCCAAGGTGCAGAACCATGACAAGCGGCTCTGCGGTGGTGCGCACGCCGCGCCACCGGGCCAGCCGCAGCAGATGCAAGGCACCGGCCACCAGAAGCAGGGCACCGGTCATGACGCTGTCCGGAACAGCGATCCACGCCGACAGGGCCATCAACAAAGCGATCAAGGCCACCTTGTCAAAGCGCTGCATCGGCGGCGTCGGCAACCGTGTCGGATCGTGTTTGACCAGCCAGTTGCGCGTAAACGAAGGGACGATGCGCCCGCCTATCACCGAAACCATCATGACCCCAGCGGCCAATCCGATCCGGAACCCGTATCCCCCGACCGCATAGTCTCCTGCTGCGGCCTCTGCATGAAAAACGGTGTTCCCGACGATCATGACCAGCAGCATTCCCAGAACGATCAGGTTCCGCCAATTCCGACCGGCCACGATTTCGCTCGCGATGGCCAGCGCAAGTGCAACCGGAAAGGCCAGATCGACGGCGGCCACACCCCAAGCCGACAACATCCCGGACACGGCCACGGCCAACCGCCCCAGAAACCACAGCAGCACCAGCCCGCCCAGGCCCCACCCGACAATCGGCAACCGCCCCGTCCAGTTGGGCACTGCCGTCAGCAGGAAGCCAGCTACGATAGCACCAAGATAACCAAACAGAAATTCATGCGCGTGCCACGATACGGGGTCGAACGCCGTGGGCAAGGCAAGACCACCAGTCAGCATGGCGAGCCAAAGCGCCATCGCCAGTGCCGCCCAGGCCGCGCCCAGCAGAAAGAACGGTCGAAATCCAAAGGAAAGGATCGCGGGGCCGGTCCAGGTCCGGATGTGTTCAGATGTTGTCGCCATTGCCTCGACCTTCGGGAAAAGAGATGCGTGCGGATCGGCACCGGTTGTCGGTTTCACACAATGATGAAACGGCTTGCGATCGCGCCCGGGATGCCTTGCGAGCCTGCCGGGATATGGAAACTCCCGATGTCATCATCACCACGTCAGACAGCGATTCCGATCCGCCCGTGGGACACGACGCTGACGGATCCGGACCCGGTCCTTGCCGGCAGGGCGCGGCAGGGGCGGGTCCGCCAGCATCATACCGGTTCATCCGACACCAGGCGCATGCCAAGATGCGCAGGCGGCGTGCCGACGGCACATCCGCCGCGCGCGGGGTCTCGAACCAGGTATGACATCGCCGCGATATGCTCGCCCCCGACAAAGAACGCGGGGCAACGGGTGGGGTCAGCGGTTCCGGCGGACCCGGCATAGCAGTCCTGCGTCCATTCCCACACGCTGCCATCGAGGTCGGCCACACCCTGGGGCGAGGTTGAAAAGCTGCCCTGGGGTTTGAGCGCGCGGGGCGCGTTGCCTTCGATCAGGTAGGCCGACGCCCATGTCAACGACGGGTC
Source organism: Pseudomonadota bacterium (assembly GCA_038527345.1). Taxonomy (GTDB): domain Bacteria; phylum Pseudomonadota; class Alphaproteobacteria; order Rhodobacterales; family Rhodobacteraceae; genus Tateyamaria. The sequence continues at coordinate 2,230 of JBCBFX010000108.1, forward strand.
GGTAAAGATCGGGTCCGGTTCGTCCGGCAGCACGGGTTCGGCCATCTTGGCCCATTCGCTTGCCGTGGGCAGCCGGAAACTCTGGCCGGTCTTGCTGTTGATCCATGCCACATATTGCTGAACGTCCACATAGCTGAGGCCGGTGGCGGGCGTATCGATGGCATTCTGGTCCGGCCGGGCGCGCAGTTGCAACGCGCAACCGCCGTCGGCTGCGCAAACGCTCCATTCGGCAATCGTGACCTCGTGGCGCTGCACATAGATCGCTTTGCCGCTGGACAGAATGATCGGTTGATCGGCCATGTCCGGCAAGAACGCAGGATCGGGGCCGCGCCAGAATAGCGCGGCCCCCAACGTGACCGCCGCCAGGACCGCGATGCCAACCGCCATGCGGGAACGCGTTGTCGTTGGTTTGGTTTTCTTGGCGACGGTCATGGTCAGCATCCCTGATCAGGTCGAGAACTCGCGTGGCGCGACGACCTGTTCCATCAGGTTGTTGTCCCATTCGCCATCGACCACGAAGTGTGCGGTAGCCCCCAGCAGGACACCGATGATCAGGTTGTGGTTGACGTAGGCATAGACCCCCGGCTGTTCAAAGGTATACATCGCCGCCGCCGCACATCCACCGCGCACGAACCAGGTTTCGACCCCGGTCAGCGCCGGATCGGTGAACGAGGTTTCCCAGACATAGTTGCCATGCCCGCCGATCAGGTGCGGACGGCTGTCCACGTTGCAGGAATTGTGGATCATCAGGACGGTTTCACCGACCCTGGCCCGCAGCGCATTGTCGCCGGTCAGCGCACCCACGGCGCCATTAAAGACCTGGTGCGTCGGCACCAGCGTGCGCATCGCCTCGATGCTGTCGGCATAATCGTCACCCGCAGCCTCGTAGGTCTTGTAGTCGCCGTTTTCATCCTTGGGCAGGTAGTAATCCTGCTCGCCAATATAGGCGATGGAGTCGTATTGCAGCGGATTGCCGTCCCTGTCCTTGAGACCGTCCCGCGGCAGAACCATGATGGCCCCGTTCATGCCGTGGCACACGTGGTAGGGGATCATCGCGCCGCCCGGCGCACAGTGATAGGTAAAGCAACCCGCCTTGGTCGCTTTCCAGCGCAGCACGGTTTCTTCGCCGGGATAGACGTGGGTCAGACCACCGCCGCCCAAGGCACCTGTCGAGGCGTGGAAGTCGATATTGTGCTCCATCACGCTGTCGACGGGGTTGCGCAGGGTCAGTTCGACCATGTCGCCCTCGTGACAGATGATCAGCGGACCGGGGACCGACCCGTTATAGGTCAGCGCCCAGACCTCGGCCCCTGTGTCTTCGTCCACCACCATCAGCTTTTCGGTGGTTTCCATGGTCACTTCGACAATCTTGGGGCCACCGGTGGCGACCTGTTCGTGTTCGGGCGCAAAGGGCGGGGCCACCAGTTCCTGTTTGACCCGGGTATAGCCGGACAGGTCGGCCGGTTTTGCGGTACTGTCGGCCGTCTGTTCGCCGGCGGCCTTGTACAGCTTGGCCGAGGTGGCGTTGATCGCCTTCATCCTGGGCGCGCGTGGCACGGCCATGGCACCGGTCCCCGTGACGGCGGCGGCACCTGCCAGAACGGAGCCGCGCAGCACATTGCGACGGCTTGTTTTCATCAGGCCGGGGTTTGCGAATTTGGTCATGTCTTCCTCCATCAAATGATCGAAATGGGTGCGCGGTGCGCACCGGAATTCAGTCAGAAACTGGCCAGTTGCGCCTCAAAGCGCTCCTTGGCCTTGCGGGGCACCCGACCTTCAAGAAAACTGTCAGGGGCCTCGACGTCGCCCACGGCAATGGTCATCACCATGCCCATGGCAAAATGCGGTTTGCAGATCACGCCGTAGACGCCTTCGACGTCCAGCGTGACTTCGATCTCTTCGTTGATCTTGCCTTTGAATGCGTCGGCACCGTCGGGCAGCATGCCCTTGCTCACCTCGGCATTGTGTCCCCGGTCGGTGGCGAGGAACTTGATCGTGTCGCCCGGAGCCGCCTGGATGAAGGCGGGTTCGAACACCATGCGCTCGCCATCGCTGCCCTTGTTGAGCATCTTGACTTCAAAGGTCTCGGCAAAGGCCGCGCTGCCCATGAGGGCGGCCAAGGCCAGTCCGGTTGCCACAGTTCGAAGCATCGTCGTCTTCCTTTCATTTGGAGTTTTGCGTTGGCCGAAGAATACCGAAGCGGGACGATGGCCAATTTGCTCTGGGACAAACTTTGGACCGATTGATGTCCGGTGGTCTCAAGAACCGACGATGGCGCATATCTGCGATGTGTGGCATGACATGGATCATGGACGACATGCCCATCCGCAAAGTGCTGCCCCGGCTGGATGAAAGCCTGTTGTCGCATCTGCCGCCCTTTGCGCGGCTGGACACGCGTCAGATCCGCATGATCCTGGATCAGGCGGTGTCCAGACGGTTCGATGTGGGCACTGCCATCTTCAACGAAGGGGACCCGGCCGAGCGTTTTTACATGCTGCTGGATGGCTATGTGCGCGTGGTGCGGATCACGCCGACGGGTGAACAGGTGACGGCGCTGCACATCCCGGCCGGCCAATTGCTGGGCATCGCCAAGGCCATCGGGCGCGACACCTATCCGGCAACGGCTGTCACGGCGACGGAATCCCTCGCGCTGAGCTGGCCCACCCGCCTGTGGGACGCCTTCATCGCGGAATATGACGGCTTTGCTACCGAAACCTACAAGACGGTCGGCGACCGGGTCGGCGAGATGAACACCCGTATCGTTGAAATGGCCACGCAACAGGTCGAGCAGCGCGTGGCCAATGCGCTGCTGCGCCTGATCCACCAGACCGGGCGCAAGGTAGATGGCGGGATCGAGATCGACTTTCCCATCACCCGTCAGGATCTGTCGGAACTGACGGCCACAACGCTGCACACGGTCAGCCGTTTGCTGAGTGCCTGGGAAAAGAAGGGACTTGTGACCAGCAAGCGCAAGCGCATCACGGTGTGCGACCCCCATGCGCTTGTGGTTCTGAGCCAAAGCTGACGTCGTCTATGCCAGCCCGGCCGCACACATCAGTTCGGCAAGGAACACGTCCTCGTCCAGATTGTATTCCATGCAGGCATCCGTGACCGTGTGAAACGGGCTGACAAGGCACCCGACACACAGCATCTTGTGGCGGATAAAGACCGGGATCGTCTGCGGCCACTCGGCCATCAGATCGGCCAGCGGCAAGTCGGGATCGTCAAGGCGGGCGCGGCCCATCACAGGTTCCTTTCACCGACCACCTTAGGCACGCAATCGCGCGAAACGTTGCGCTGGCGCAAACTCTGACGCCGCACGCGCGGCTAGACATCAGGCATCCGGAATTCAAGGAGGCCTGATCATGGCTGAAATTCTCACGAAATCCCGGGCGCGCAACATCTTCTACGGAGGCTCGATATTCTTTGTCGTGGTTTTCATCGGGATGACCGTCCATTCACACAGGTACGTGGTGCAGACGTCGACCGCCGGCATGGCGCTCAGCGACGATGTCCGCCACGGCAAGCACGTATGGGAACAGCACTCCTGCATCAATTGCCACAGCCTGCACGGCGAGGGCGCGTATTTCGCGCCCGAATTGGGCAACGTGATGACCCGTTGGGGCGTGCTGGACAGCCCCGAGGATGCGGCCGCAGTGCTTGGGGCGTGGATCGAAAGCCAGCCCAGCGGCATCGAGGGCCGCCGCCAGATGCCAGCCTATGACCTGAGCGACGAAGACATTCGCGGCCTCGCGGAATTCCTGCGGTGGGCCGATCAGACAGACACGCAGGGCTGGCCGCCCAATGACGCCGGATAAGGAGACGAACCGATGAAATATCAATCTCAGAAGGTGGCGTACTGGTACATCCTCGCCGCCATGGCACTGTTCGGCATTCAGGTGCTGGGCGGTCTGCTCGCTGGGTGGGTCTATGTCTCGCCCAATTTCCTGTCAGAGCTCTTGCCCTTCAACATCATACGCATGATCCACACCAACGCGCTGATCGTGTGGCTGCTGCTGGGGTTCTTTGGCGCGGCCTATTTCCTGATACCCGAGGAGGCCGAGCGCGAGATCTATTCGACCAAGCTGGCCTATGTCCAGTTGATCATCCTGCTGGTCGGCACGCTTGGGGCCGTTGTGTCATACTTGGTTGGCATCCATGGCGGGCGCGAATTTCTGGAACAGCCCCTGTGGGTCAAGTTCGGCATCCTCGTTGCCGCCCTCATCTTTCTTTTCAACGTCTCGATGACAGTGCTGGCGGGCAAGAAGACGGCCATTACCAATGTGCTGCTGATGGGGCTGTGGCTGCTGTCGCTGCTGTGGGTCTTTGCCTTCATCAATCCCGACAACCTCAGCCTGGACAAGATGTACTGGTGGTTTGTCGTGCACCTGTGGGTCGAAGCCACGTGGGAACTGGTGATGGCTGCCATCCTGGCCTTTCTGTTGCTCAAGCTGACGGGCGTGGACCGCGAGGTGGTGGAAAAGTGGCTCTATGTCATTGTCGCCACTGCGCTGTTTTCCGGCATCCTTGGCACCGGGCACCACTTTTACTGGATCGGGTTGCCGGGATACTGGCAGTGGGTCGGATCGATCTTTTCCACCTTCGAGGTGATCCCGTTTTTCCTGATGATGTCGTTTGCGTTCGTCATGGTCTGGAAGGGGCGCAAGAACCACCCGAACAAGGCGGCTTTGCTTTGGTCCCTCGGGTCATCCACTGTTGCGTTCTTTGGCGCGGGTGTCTGGGGGTTTCTGCACACGTTGCACGGGGTCAACTTCTACAGCCACGGTACGCAGATCACCGCCGCCCATGGGCACCTGGCGTTCTATGGCGCTTATGTGGCGCTGAACCTGGCGGTCTTTACCTACGCCATGCCGATGCTGCGGGAACGGGCGCCGTATAACCAGGTGCTCAACATGGCGTCGTTCTGGCTGATGACGGGTGGCATGGCCTTCATGACCTTTGTGCTGACCTTTGCGGGCACGATCCAGACACACATGCAGCGCGTCATCGGTGACTACTACATGGAGGTGCAGGACAGCCTGTCGGTCTTCTACCTGATGCGCTTTGGCGCGGGGGCGGCTGTGGTGATCGGTGCGCTGTTGTTCATCTATTCCATGCTGGTGGTGCGCAAGCACGAGGTCATCGCACCCGGTCCAGCGGCTTCGGTTCCGGGGGAATAGGCGATGAACATGGTCACCACACCCACCTTGCCGTTCTACCACCCGACAGGGCGCGAATGCGACCTGTTCGAAACGGCCAACGACAATGGTTTGCCCCTTCTTCTGAAGGGGCCGACAGGCTGCGGCAAGACGCGCTTTGTCGAACATATGGCGGCACGGCTGGGTAAGCCGCTGTATACCGTGGCCTGCCATGACGACCTTTCGGCGGCGGATCTGATCGGGCGTTACCTGTTGAAAGGGGGCGAAACGGTCTGGGTCGACGGGCCGCTGACCCGCGCGGTGCGGCAGGGGGGTATCTGTTACCTGGACGAGGTGGTCGAGGCCCGCAAGGACGTCACCGTCGTGCTGCACCCGTTGACCGACACGCGCCGCACCCTGATGATCGACAGGACGGGCGAGGAATTGGTGGCCCCTGCCCCGTTCATGCTGGTGGCCTCTTACAACCCCGGTTACCAGAACGTGCTCAAACGGTTGAAGCCGTCGACCCGGCAGCGTTTCCTGTCGATCTCGTTCGATTTTCCCGACCCGGAGACCGAGGTCGCCGTGGTGGCAGCCGAAAGCCGGCTCGAGCCGGGGCGTGTGGCCCCGCTGGTGCGGCTGGCCGGACATATCCGGCGGCTGTCGGGCATGGACCTCGAAGAAGGCGTGTCGACCCGGCTGCTGATCTATGCCGCCACGCTGATGGCGGGGGGCATGGGCGTGGAACAGGCGCTGGAGGCCGCCGTCATCGAACCGCTCAGCGACGAGCCGGATGTGCAGCAGGCGCTGCGCGACCTGGTCTCGACCATCTACGGTTAGCCCCATGCGCCTGCTTGATCTGATGGAACCGGAAGAGACCGTCGGCAACCTGTGGCATGACATGGCCAGCGGTCTGGGCGCGGATGTGCTGCATCCCGATGCGGCCATCGCGCTGGCATCGGTACGGCCCAGCCTTGCGATCCTGTTTCGTGCGTTGGGCGGCGCGCCCGGGGTCGAGCTGGTCGAGATGGCACCGACCCCGGTTCGGCACCGCCAGCCCATGCGGCGCAAACTGGGCACGGACCGTGACCGCGAATGGGTGGCACGGTTTGATGGGGAACGACTGGCCTTGCCGCCGGTCATCGCGGCCTTTCCGGATCCGGTTCTGAACCGGGCCGCGTTCTTTTGGCTGGCGGCACTGGCGGCTGTGGTGGATGTGGCGCAGTTCGATTGGGCAGGTGACGGGCCGACACAGGATTGCGCCCAGATGCGGGCCAATGCGGTTGCGGCCCGGGCGGCTCTTGCCGCCTGTCCGGGGCTGCGCAACGCCCATGGCCGGATGGCGCAGCATTGCGCCACCGCGCGTCCGCAGGTGCTGCGCCCCGCACAGGAGGCAGCGATGGAGGCCGCCATTTGCGAGCAGTTGCGTGGCGGAACACCGGATGTGATGCCGGGACCGGCTGCACGCGGATATATGCCAACCGCCCCCGTGCCCATCTGGCTGCGTTTCGCAGCACCCGGAACCGGCACCGCGGCAGAAGATGCAGACCCCGAACCCGCGGCACCACCCCCCGGTGCCGCACAGACCACGCGCAAACTGGGCCAGCGCAAGGATCAGGACCAGCACAACCGCAAGGACAGCTTTATCATCCACCGCTTTGAATCGATCCTGTCCTGGGTTGAGTCGATGAACATCAACCGCAGCGTGGACGATGACGACGACGACAACGCCCAGAAGGCCGCCGACGATCAGGACGACATCACCCTGTCCAAGCAGGACCGCAAGGCCGCGACGCGGCTGCGTCTGCATCTGGACCTGTCGCCTGCCGATGCCGATCACGAGGCGCTGGCAGGGACGTATACCTACCCCGAATGGAACCACCGGTCGCGCAGCTACATGCCAGATCACTGCCGCGTGCTGGATGCGCCGGCGCAGCAGGGCCCAACGCCCTTTGTGCCCGACGCGCGCAGGTCACGAGAGGTCCGTCGACAGTTCGAGGCGCTGCGGCCGCGCCGTATCCTTCAACCCCGTCAGGTCGACGGATCCGAACTGGACCTGGATGCGTTGCTGACGGCGCGCGCCGACATGGCGGCCACCGGGCGCGGGTCGGATCGCATATGGCAATCCGCACGGCAGACGGAACGGGACCTGTCCGTCGCCTTCCTGCTCGACACCTCACGCTCAACCGAAGCGGCAATTGGCGACACGTCCGTCATCGAAGTGGCCCGCGAAGCCATGGCCGCACTGGCCTGCGGGATTGATGCGGCAGGCGACCGGCTTGGCATCTGGGGCTTTTCATCGCTGCGTCGCGACCGCGTGTTTTTGACCCGCTGCAAGGCGTTCGGTGACCCGATGTGCAACGACGTCACCGCCAATATCGGCGCATTGACACCGGGCCACTACACCCGCCTTGGCGCCGCAATCCGCCACGTCAGCGCGCAATTGGCCAACGAACCAAGCGCGCGCAAGCTGCTTATCGTCCTGACCGATGGCAAACCGAACGACCTTGACCACTACGAAGGCCAGCACGGGATCGAGGATAGCCACATGGCCGTGCGCGAAGCGCGCACCGCCGGGCACAGTCTGCATGGCATCATCATCGACGAGGACGGACAGGACTGGTTCGCCCGCATCTTTGGCCGCGGCGGCTTTACCCTGCTGCCCGATCCCGAACGCCTGACCCGGGCGCTGCCCGACATCTATCGCACCCTGACACAGGAGACATGACATGCGTGGACCAACCCTTTTGATTGCCTTGCTGACGGCATCACCGCTTTTGGCAGAGGGCTTTGACCGCCCGATCCCCCAGCCGCAATCAGCCACGGCAGAGTTCTGGTATGCGCTGGCCTGCCTTGCGCTGGTCGTGTCCATGATCGCGGTGCAGCGACTGGTTTCGCGGCGATGAGCAGCGGCTGGTCCACGATCAGGATTGCGCTTGTGCTTTATCCGTTCGGCGCGGGTGCGGCCGCGGTGAATGTCTTTTTCGCATCGCTGATTTTCAGTTGGGTTGGGGGGCCTGTCGCCTCGACGGGGTGGTCCATCGGGCTTGGGTGTCTGATCGGCGTCCCGGCCACGTGGTATTTCGCCCGGCACATTCGCCACCTGATGGATATCGCCGACACGGGCGACAAGGAAGCGGGCGCGATTACGGAAACGTAGCCCGGCAAAGCTGAGATGGCGCTGTTACGACTGGCTCTGCAAGGATGCCGTATCTTCGGCGAGGGCGCGCATGAATGCGTCCTTGGAAAAGGGTTTGAACAGCGTCTCACCAAGGTTCATGCCGTGCGACTTGGCGATCAGGGTTGCGGCGGCCGCCGCATACTCTTCGCCGCCCGTGACGAGACGCAGCCGCAATAGACGGTCCACCGATTGGATCGGCTCCAGCGCCTTGATCCCGTCGCAGACGTCCATGTAAAGATCCAGGTAGACGACGACCGGTCCATCGGACTGACGCAGGGCCTGTATCAGCACGTTCCCGTTTTCGCACAACGTGATGCGGTGCGGGGTTGGTTCCAGCATCTGCTGCATCATCATTCTGAACTGGGGGTCATCGTCGGTGATGATGATTTCAATGCTCAAATCAGGTGCCTTTGAAAGTGTGTCCCGGGGCTGGACCCAAGGCCACTGTGTCGAATGGATGCTGGCGCATTTGCCACCAACCGGGATGCAATCCGAACTTTCGGATATGTGCTGGGACGGGGATCAGACGCTGCGGATGCGCATCTCGTCCACGTGTTTGGCGATTCTGTTGGCGACGCTCTCCAGGTTCTGTCCGATAATTGCCAGTTCCGACCGAGATTTCGGATCGACGGATGTTTCGACCGTCCGCAGAAAATGAATCAATTCAACGAGGACCGAATAGGATTCTGACAATGCGTCCTTGGCTGTCTCGTGCATGGTCGGCTCCCTGAACACACTTGTATACTGATACATCATTGCTACTAGCAACATTATCGACGCAATTCAACTGAAGGATCAGCTTTGTTGAAGTGACGTCGCGACCGCAATCAGCGGGGCGGTCGTATTTCTGCAAAAGCCGTTTCGCAAAGCCGTTCTGCTGGATGCG
>JBCBFX010000109.1:0-11348 GCA_038527345.1 Pseudomonadota bacterium
CTGCACCCGCCCCGATTTTTCAGCGAAAAATCGCCCCCGCCCTACGTCAGATTTTTCACAAATCTGTCCGGGCCGCGTCTGCCTGCGCGACCGCGTCCCTATCCGTCAGACACCCCTGCTTCGGCAAAGGTCGCCATGCCCGAATGGCACGCGACGGCCCCTTTCAGCACGCCGATGGCCAGTGCCGCACCGGAGCCTTCGCCCAGACGCAGGTTCAACGCCAACAGCGGGGCTTTTCCCAGATCGTCCAGCATCCGGCCATGCGCGCCTTCGGCGCTCAGATGCCCGGCGACCGCGTGATCCAACGCCCCCGCAACCGTCTTTTCCAGGCAGATCGCCGCAGCGGTGCAGATGAACCCGTCCAGTATCACCGGAATGCGCAAGCTGCGCGCACGGGCGATGGCGCCGGCCATCCCGGCCAATTCGCGCCCACCCAACCGCGACAGCGCGTCCAAACCGTCGGTCGCTGCGCCATGCAGCGCCACACCCGCGGCAACCACCTGCGTCTTCAGCGCCAGCCCGTCGTCGTCGACGCCCGTGCCGCGTCCGGTCCATTCGGCCGCATCGCCGCCCAGCAGCGCAGCACCCAGTGCGGCAGCGGATGTCGTGTTGCCGATGCCCATCTCGCCCACGACGAGCAGATCGGCCGCCTCGTCCACGGCGTCCCAACCCGCACGCAGCGCGGCCACGCACTCGATCTCGGTCATCGCAGGCCCGGCGGTGAAATCCGCCGTGGGTGTCTCCAACGCCAGGGGCACCACGTCCATCCGTGCGCCGAATGCCTGCGCCAACTGGTTGATCGCAGCCCCCCCATGCTCGAAATTCGCCACCATCTGCACGGTGACTTCGGGGGGAAAGGCCGACACACCCCGCGCGGCCACCCCGTGATTGCCGGCAAAGACGATGACCTGGGGGGACGCAATGGTGGGGCGCGGATTCCCACGCCATGCGGCATACCACTGCGCCAGGTCCTCGAGCCTGCCCAATGCGCCCGGCGGCTTGGTCAACTGTCCGTTGCGGTCCGCCGCCGCGGCGGCAGCAGACGGGTCCGGACCGGGCATGTCGGCCAAAAGCGCGCGCAGCGCATCGAGACTGTCAAAACTCATCATCGCATCTTTCTTGCCTGTTGGTGACATGCTCTTTACCCAATGCAGACCCGCCCGCAAGCCTTGGACCGGACATGACACCGCAAGATCGCGACCAAAGCCCGATGAAGCGGCTGTGGGACATCCCCGCAGCCTTCGTTCTGCTGACGCGGTTGCCCCTGCCTGCCCTGCCCGACCACGCCTTTGCGCACGGCGCGCGGGCCGTCTGGGCCTATCCGCTGGTGGGACTGGGTCTGGGGCTGGTGGTGGCAACGCTTTCCTGGCTGAGCAACTCTGCGGGGCTGACCGATTCGGCCACCGCGGGCCTGATGCTGGCCGCGCTGATCCTGCTGACCGGTGCCATGCACGAGGACGGGCTGGCCGACACGGCCGACGGGCTGTGGGGCGGGCACGACCGGGATCGAAGGCTCGAGATCATGAAAGACAGCCGCATCGGGGCCTACGGCGTACTGGCGCTGATCGTGACGATGGGCCTGCGCTGGCTGGGCCTCGCCGACGCGACACCGGCCATCCTGATCACCGCGCTGATGCTGAGCCGGGCGGCGATGCCGGTGCTGATGCTGACCCTGCCCCTTGCCCGGGCCAATGGCCTGTCGCACAGCGTCGGTGCCCCGAGTTTCGGCACGGTGGTGTCGGGCGGGCTGATTGCAGCAGTCTTTGCGGTGTTTCTGTGTGGCGGCGCGGGCTTGTTGGCCTGCCTTGTCGTGGGCGGCATCACGCTGGGGATGGGATGGCTGGCACAGGTCAAGATCGACGGACAAACCGGTGATATCCTGGGTGGCACACAGATCCTGTGTGAGGTCGGCGTTCTGCTGACACTCAACACCCTGTTGGCATGAAAAAACCGCGCCCGATCTGGGGCGCGGTCAAAGTCTGGTTGGCGAGCGCTCAGGCCGCGACGCGGCTCATCAGCACTTCGTCGACTTCCTTGGCCGCCGCAATCTCGTCGCCGCCGGACACGGCGGCCACTTCGCGGGTCAACCGTTCAAGGGCTGCTTCGTACAGCTGGCGCTCGGAATAGCTTTGTTCGCGCTGATCGTCGGTACGGTGCAGGTCGCGCACGACCTCTGCAATCGCGATCAAGTCGCCCGAATTGATCTTTTGCTCGTATTCCTGCGCCCGGCGCGACCACATGGCCCGCTTGACCTTGGCCTTGCCTTTCAGCGTCTTCATGGCCTGGCTGATCACGTCAGGGCTGGACAGGGCGCGCATCCCGATATCGGTGGCCTTGTTGGTGGGCACCCGCAGCGTCATCTTGTCTTTTTCGAATGAAATAACGAACAGTTCGAGCGAGATACCAGCCACTTCCTGACTCTCGATCGAAATGATCTGGCCCACGCCATGGGCGGGATAGACCACGTATTCGTTCGGGCGGAAGTCGAGCTTTTTAGATTTTGTCATTCCAGATCCTCATAGCGACACCGGCAGCCAGCACATGCGAGACAGTCAAAACCGCATCAGGCGGGGCAAGCAGTGCCTCGTCTCGGTGCGGTTCGGGCCGAATTCCATTTACCCCGGCATGAGTGTGAAGCCGGGGTCAGCAACGTCCATATGTCAATTGTGTCAAAACCATAGCACAATTCCTGACCCATTTAAAGTTTACCTAGGGTCACGTTTGTATTTCTGGCGTGTTTTCAACCGAATATCGGGGGGCGCTCAGGTGACGTACAGGGCGTATTGACGATTCGTGGCGTCAGCCGCCCTCACCCGGCGCTTCGGAAAACAGTTCCATCTTGCCGTCCTTGCCGTCCATCTCTTCGGCGGTGGGCAGCGGATCCTTCTTGGTGATGATCACCGGCCACATTTCCGAGTATTTCCGGTTGAATTCGACCCACTTTTCCATGTCCGGTTCGGTGTCCGGACGGATTGCGTCGGCGGGGCATTCGGGTTCGCACACACCGCAGTCGATGCATTCGTCGGGGTGGATCACCAGCATGTTCTCGCCCTCGTAGAAGCAATCGACAGGGCACACCTCGACGCAGTCGGTGTACTTGCAGGCGATGCAGGCGTCATTGACGATATAGGTCATGCGGCGGGGTTCCTCGGATGTCTCAACGGTCTAGCTAGACCAGCGGCAGGCGTCATTCAAGGTGGCGGGTGCGCGAAAGATCGGCCTGTCGCCGCGTCTTTTTGGTGGGGCGCCCCTTTCCGTCAAAGCCGGGATTTTGCGGCGGCGGCGTTTCGCGCGGCGGGGGTGGCGGTGAGCGGTCGACATAAAGCGCCTGCGCCTCGATTGCGGGGCCACGGCGGGTGCCAAGGGACGCCACTTCGATCACGCGAACGTGTGTTCCGATGGCGAATGTCAGCACGTCACCGGCCTGGATCGTGGTGGACCGTTTGGTGACCCGCGTGCCGTTGACCCGCACATCGCCGGCGTCCACCCGCGTGGCCGCCAGCGACCGTGTCTTGAAGAAACGGGCGAACCACAGCCATTTGTCCAGCCGCAGCTTGCTTGTTCCGTCAGACACTTACTTGCCGTCCTTCAACCCCATGAGGGCTGCGGCAAAGGGGTTGTCGGGGTCGATCGCCTTTTCCTTGCGGGGTGGCCGGGCCGAGAAATTCTGACCCTTGCCACCGTCGTCGCGACGCGGGCCCTTGCCCTTGGGCTTGCCACCCTGCGGCGCGCCCTTGCCCCGGGGCTTGCCGCCCTGTTGCGGACGACGACCTCCGGCCGGGCGGCCCCATGTGAAGGTGTAGAACACTTCCATCTCGGGGCCTGCGACAGCCTCGTCAGCGGCAGCGCCCGGATCGGTCTCACCCTCGGAATTCGCGGGAACCGCGGCGGCGGTCTCTGGCTGCGCGGGCGCTTCCGCGATGATCGGCGCCTGCCCTTCGTCTGGGATCTCGCCCGTGCCTTCGGGCACATCGGCGGGGGCCGTTTCGCCGGTCGCGGCAGCGGGCACTTCGGGCTGGGCGGCATCTATCACCGGCTGATCCGTCGCATCGGCGCCCGCGTCAGTGGTCACCACGGCATCCGTCGGCTTGACCTTTTCCCGCTCGCCCTTTTCGGCGCGATATCCCAAGCCCTCCATCAGGCCCGCGAACTGTTCCAGTGTCATACCCGTGATTGACAGCATGTCGGCCTTGGCCTCGAAGCCGCCGCGCGTGTCCTCGGTGCGCAGCATGTCGGCCAGACGTTCCAGCATGTCGATGCGGATCGCGCGTTCTCCCGCATTGCGATACCCGGCCATGGTGTCGGCACCCGCCACGGCATCCTTCATTGCCGGAATGGTGACCAGACCGGGGGGTGGCGATTCCGGGAACACGTCCAGACCGTTCGCCAGCGACCACAGCACCAGACGCAGACGGGTTGGCGCGGGTTTCAGCAGCAGGGGCATGAAGATGGTGAACTGGCCAAAACGGATACCATGTTTGCGCAGCGCGCCGCGGGCGTCCTGATCCAGCGCCTTGACCTCGTTGGCGACGGCGGCGCGGGGCAGCACGCCCATGCCCTCGACCATCTGAAAGGCAAAGCCTTTGGCCAGTCCGGTCAGGCCCTCGTCCCTCTGCATGGCCAGCAGCGGTTCGAACAGTGCGGCCACCTTGCGGTCGATGAAATGTTGCAGACGGCGCTGCACCTTCTGGGCGACCTCGGGACCGGCCACGTCATCGACAAACACCTCGACCTGCGGCTTGAGCGGGTCCTGCCCCGCCACCAGCTTGCCGACGGCAGAGGCACCCCACATCAGCCCCCCCTGTTCGGTAAAGTCGATCTCGGTATCGGGCGCGTTATAGAAACGGTCGGCGCGCAAATGGAAATGCGGAGCCAGCGCCTGCAAGGCCGCCGTCTTGATCGTCTTGGCCTCGGCGGCACCCGCCCCCTTGTCCTGGCTGAACCGGAACCCATCCAGCCGACCGACGAATTCGCCCTCGACCGTTACCTCACCTGCGTCGTTTACTTCGGCCACCATGGCCTCCTTCTGGCCCAGCCGGCGCAGCAGAACACTGGTGCGCCGGTCCACAAATCTTTGCGTCAGCTTCGCGTGTAGCGCATCTGACAGTCGGTCTTCTACATGGCGGGTCTCGTCCCGCCAATGGGTTTCATCGTCCACCCAGCCCTTGCGCTGTGCGACATAGGTCCACGTGCGGATAAAGGCGAGGCGTTTCGAAATGGCGTCGATATCGCCATCGCTACGGTCGATCCGCTTGATCTGGCGGGCCATCCAGTCGTCGGGAATGGACCCGCGTTCGTGCAGATAGCGGAAAATGGCGTCCAGCAGGCTGGAATGTTCCTGATGGCTGATGCCGCGGAAATCGGGCACCCGGCACACGTCCCACAGCAGCCGGACTGACGGCGCATCGGTGCAACGCGCCGTGACCTCGGCGGATTCAGAGAGCGATTTCAGGGCCATCACGTCGTCGGCCTCGCGGGCGCGCACAAGCACCTCGTGATCGGGCGGGGCCTCAAGGCTGCGGACCAGCGCGTCGATGCTGCCGAATTGCAGGGCGTGATTGCGCCATTGCAGCTTTTTCAGCGGGGTGAACCGGTGATCCATGATCGCCTGCGCCACCCCGTCGTCCAGCGGCGCCACATCGCCGGTCACACCGAATGTGCCGTCCTGTTGCCCGCGGCCCGCGCGGCCCGCGATCTGTGCCAGTTCGTTGGGCGCCAGGGGCCGCATCCGCCGCCCGTCGAATTTCGTGACAGATGAAAAGGCGACATGGTCGATGTCCAGGTTCAGCCCCATGCCAATGGCATCAGTGGCGACCAGAAAATCAACCTCACCCTGCTGGTACATGTCCACCTGTGCATTGCGGGTGCGGGGGGACAGTGCGCCCATGACCACAGCCGCGCCCCCCTTTTGGCGGCGCAGAAGCTCGGCAATGGCATAGACGCTGTCGACCGAAAATCCGACGATGGCCGACCGGGGACGCATCCGGCTGATCTTTTTCTGGCCCGCATAGACCAGTTGGCTCATCCGTTCTCGGCGCATGAACTGGGCCTCGGGCACGAGTTCGGCAATGGGCCCGCGCATCGTGTCAGATCCCAGAAACAGTGTCTCGTGCAGGCCACGGGACCGCAGCAGGCGGTCGGTGAACACATGGCCGCGTTCGGGGTCGGCACAGAGCTGGATTTCATCCACGGCGAGAAAGTCACAGCCCATGCCCTCGGGCATCGCTTCGACTGTGCAGACCCAGTATTGCGTGCGGGGCGGCACGATTCGCTCTTCGCCTGTGACCAGCGCCACCACGGACGGGCCGCGCAGGGCGACGATACGGTCATAGACCTCGCGCGCCAGCAGGCGCAGCGGCAGCCCGATTACGCCTGTGCGATGGCCCAGCATCCGGTCGATGGCATAGGTGGTCTTGCCTGTGTTGGTGGGGCCGAGAACGGCCACCACCCTGCCCTGTGCCATGGGCACGTCCCCTTGAAAGTTCAGAGCTCGCGCCCGATTCCGCGGCGTTTCAGCTGATCCATCGCCGTGTTGGCGTCTTCGTGGTTGGGATGCAAGTCCAGCACACGGTCAAACGCTTCCTCGGCCCGGCGATAGTCACCGAATTCCTGCAACATGATGCCAAGGCCGAAGATGGCGTTGTAATTGTCGGGGTTCAGGATCAGGGCGCGCTGCAGGTCATCCAGCGCAGGGCCATACAGGCCCTTCATGTAGTAGGCGGTCGCGCGGGCGTGCCAGCCTTCGGCGAAATCGGGGGCGTGGTCGGTGACGGCCGTCAAATGCTCGATCGCGATATCAAGCCGCTCTTCCTTCAGGGCATCGCGGCCCCGGCGCAGCAGCATATCCAGCGACGTCGAGCCTGACTGCGCCCAGGCCCGCTCGATCTCTCGGGTCAGGCGCGTGGCCTCGGCCGGTTCGGCGCTGCGCAGCGCCTCCAGCATCTCGTCAACCGACGACTGCGCTGCCGCAGGTAAGGAATTCCCCACTGTCAGAAAAAGTGCCGTGACGACAGGGTAGAGTTTGCGTATCCGAATGCCCATAACAGGGAATGTAACAGTCCAACCGGTAAATTCCATAGAGCCGACGGGGCCACCCAACAAAAAGGGCATAAAAGATGAGTGATACAATCAACCAAGCCGTGACCTTGCTGAACGAAAAGCTCAGCGGTTCCGATTTCTCCGGCTCCGCCAAGTTCGACATCGAAGGCGAAGGCGCGATTACCATGGACGCCTCGGGCGCACGTGCGGGCGACGAACCGGCCGACGTGACCCTGTCGGCCGATGCCGACACCTTCCGCGAAATCCTCGAAGGGGAAACAAACCCCACCTCCGCCTTCATGACCGGTAAGCTCAAGGTCGATGGCGACATGGGCATGGCGATGAAACTGGCTTCGGTGCTGGCCTGAACCATGACACTGACGGCTGCGCCCCTCTTCACCGATATCGGCGCTGGCCCGGAAGAGGGCGCAGCCTATTGGCTTGATACCGAAGACGGCGTGCGGATTCGCATCGGCGTCTGGGCGCCAAGCGCCCCCAAAGGGACCGTGCTGATCTTTTGCGGACGCACGGAATATGTCGAAAAATACGGCATCGTGGCACAGGACCTGGCCGAACGCGGCTATGCCAGCGTGGCCATCGACTGGCGCGGTCAGGGTCTGGCCGACCGGTTGCTGGACGACCCCAATGTGGGCCACGTGCTCGACTTCCCGCATTATCAGCTTGATGTGCGGGCGGTGACCCAGGCGGTCGAGGCGCTCAACCTGCCGCAACCGCTGTTCATGATCGGGCACTCCATGGGCGGCTGCATCGGCTTGCGCGCCCTATACGAGGGGCTGCCTGTTGCGGCGGCTGCCTTTACCGGCCCGATGTGGGGCATCCGAATGGCCCCGGCCCTGCGTCCCGTGGCGTGGTTTCTGGGCCGCGTCATGCCGGTGATCGGGCGCGGCCATGCCCTGCCCCCCGGCACCGTGACCGACCCATATGTGCTGGCCGCCCCGTTCGAGGACAACATGCTGACCCGCGACCAGGCGATGTGGGACATGATGCATGAGCAGCTCAAGGCGCATCCCGAACTGTCGCTGGGCGGTCCCAGCTATGTCTGGCTGCGCGAGGCGCTGGACGAAACCAACGCGCTGGCCGCCAAGCCCGCCCCCGACCTGCCCTGCCTTACGTTCCTGGGTGACAACGAACGCATCGTGCACACGGGCCGCATCCACGACCGCATGGCCAACTGGCCCAAGGGCGAACTGGTCATGGTTCCGAACGGCGAACACGAGGTCATGATGGAAGACGCCGGATCGCGCGCGCTGCTCTTTGACCGGATGACCGGCTTCTTCGCCACGCACGCTGGCTAAGCCCCCCCGACATGCTAGGTTCGCGAGCATGAGCGCGCTGACCTTCACCGCCAAAGGCATCTACTGTCCCTCGGGCGATTTCTACATCGACCCGTGGCGCCCGGTGGACCGCGCGCTGATCACCCACGGCCACGCCGACCATGCACGTTCCGGCATGGGGGCGTATCTTGCCACCGACATCGCGGCACCCGTGATGCGGCACCGGCTGGGGGACATCCCGCTTGACACCATCCGCTACGGCGAAGTGCGCCAGATCGGCGGCGCGCGGGTCAGCTTTCACCCCGCGGGCCACGTGCCGGGCTCGGCCCAGATCCGGGTCGAAGTGGGCGGCGAGGTCTGGGTTGCCTCCGGTGACTACAAGGTGGCCGATGACGGCCTGTCGACCGCGTTCGAGCCTGTGAAATGCCACCACTTCATCACCGAAAGCACGTTCGGCCTGCCGGTCTTTCGCTGGCAGAACCAACAGGCGGTCGCGGACCAGATCAACGGCTGGTGGGCCGCCTGTGCCGCAGCGGGCAAGACCGCGTTCCTGGGCTGCTACGCCCTCGGCAAGGCGCAGCGCCTGCTGACCATGCTGGATGCGTCCATCGGTCCGATCCTGACCCACACGGCAGTGGAAAACACCAACGCCGTGCTGCGCGGCCAGGGGATCACCCTGCCCGCCACGGTTCAGGCCGGCCCGGACCTCGCGCCCCGGGACCACCCGGGTGCGATCGTGCTCACGCCACCCTCGGCCATCGGCTCGGCCTGGGCGCGCAAGTTCGGCGCGCAGGAAACCGCATTCGCCAGCGGCTGGATGGCCCTGCGCGGCATCCGCAGACGGCGTGCGGGCGACCGGGGCTTTGTGATCTCGGACCACGCCGACTGGCCCGGCCTGCTGGATGCGATCAGGGCAACCCAGGCTGAAAACATATATGTTACACATGGTTACACCGATATCTTCAGCCGATACCTGAATGAAAACGGCTGGGCGGCCCAAGTCATTCCCACCGAATTCGGCGGGGACGAGGAAGACGCGGCATGAAACGCTTTGCCGCCTTGTTCAACGCCATCGACCAATCCACGAAAACAACCGTCAAGGTGGCAGCACTTGCCGACTATTTCACGCAAGCGCCCGAACAGGACCGCATCTGGACCATCGCCATCTTTTCGGGTCGCCGCCCCAAACGGGCGGTCACGACGACGAAATTGCGCGAATGGGCGGCGGAGCAGGCGGGCATCCCGCTTTGGCTCTTCGAAGAAGCCTACCCCATCGTCGGCGATCTGGCCGAAACCATCGCGCTTGTCCTGCCCCCGCCCGACAGCGAATCCGACCATGGGTTGTCCCATTGGATCAGCGCCTTGCGCACCCTCGCCACCCGGGAAGAAGCGGCACGCAAAGCCTTCGTGCTCGACGCATGGCGCACCCTTGATCCGACGCAACGCTTCCTGTTCAACAAGCTGCTGACCGGAGGCTTTCGCATCGGGGTCAGCCAAAAACTGATGACCCGCGCGCTGGCCCGCGCCACCGACCGGGACGAGGCCGAAATGGCGCACCGCCTGATGGGCGACTGGGACCCGGCCACAACCACATGGGACACGTTGATCACGGCGGACGACCCCACCGCCAACGCCTCGCGCCCGTATCCTTTCTATCTGGCCTATGCACTGGACGATGACCCGGAAAGCTTAGGCAATCCAGAGGATTGGCAGGCAGAGTGGAAGTGGGACGGCATCCGCGGCCAGCTTATCGTGCGGGGCGGCGGCCACTTTGTCTGGTCCCGGGGCGAAGAGTTGATGACCGACCGCTTCCCCGAACTGGCCCGTGCCCGCGATTTCGTGCCGGATGGCACTGTGCTCGACGGTGAACTGCTTGCCTGGGGCGACGGCGCACCACAGAACTTCAACGCCCTGCAATCGCGCATCGGCCGCAAGACGGTGCCGAAAAAGCTGCTGCAGGACGCCCCCGTGATCCTTTATGCCTACGACCTGCTGGAATGGGGCGGCAGCGACATGCGCCGCACCCCGCTGCAAGACCGCCGCGCAACTCTCGAACATCTCTGCGAATCCCTGCCCGATGACGCCCCCGTCAAACTGTCCCCCACGGTCCCCTTCGACGACTGGGCGCAACTGGCCCAAATCCGCACCACCGCCCGTGACGCCCAGGCCGAAGGGCTGATGTTGAAGCGCCGTGACAGCCCCTATCTCACAGGCCGCAAGAAAGGCGACTGGTGGAAATGGAAGCTGGATCCGCTGACCATCGACGCAGTGATGATCTATGCCCAGTCGGGTCACGGACGGCGTGCCAACCTGTTTACCGACTTCACCTTTGCCGTGTGGAAGGGCAACGACCTGATCCCCTTCACCAAGGCATATTCGGGTCTGACGGATGACGAGTTTCGCAAGATCACCGCATGGGTCAAGAAAAACACCCTGCAACGGTTCGGCCCGGTCCGGCAGGTCACGCCGCACCACGTTTTCGAGATTGCGTTCGAGGGGATTCAGGCCTCCACCCGCCACAAATCCGGCGTCGCCCTGCGGTTCCCGAGGATGAGCCGCTGGCGGCAGGACAAGCCGATGCAAGAGGCCAATACGCTGGACGATCTGAACGACATGCTGAGGACATATGGATAACGCCGCCCCTCCCTTCGCCCCGACCACACCCGGCACCCCACTGCCCAAGGGCGCATGGGACGCGCATGTCCACATGCTGGGCGGCCCGGAACATCCCCTGTCGCCTGCCCGCGCCGAAAACCCCGCGCCGGGCATCGACTTTGACGGCTGGCTCGACCGGTTCCGCGCGCACCTGAGCGCCCTGGGATGCGACAAGGCCCTGATCGTGCATTCGATCCTCTATGGCACGGACAACACCGTCACGACGCAGGCGGTGCGCGCCATGGGCGAGGGGTTCAAGGGCGTGGGCCTGCTGCCTGACGGGGCCAGCGCCGGCCAGGTCAAGACCCTCGCAGATCAGAACATCGTCGCGGTCCGGCTCAACTACGTGCACGGCGGCGT
>JBCBFX010000110.1:0-11092 GCA_038527345.1 Pseudomonadota bacterium
ATTGCCGCGTTCACGGCATGGATAACCTGTACATCGCCGGCAGTTCGGTGTTTTCGACGTCCGGATGGGGCACACCGACCCTCATGATCGTGGCACTGGCCCAGCGGTTGGCGGATCACCTCAAAGGGAGAATGGCAGCATGACGATATCGGATCTCTCGCGCCGCGTCTTCGTCGGAAGTGTCGGGGCGTTGACCGTGGCGACCGCGGGCGGTGCGCAGCCGCTGGCGGGCCGACCCATCACGGATGCCACAACTGCCTTTGCCGAGCGGCTTTCCGCCCTGCTGCCGCATCGCGACAGCGCGCTGGTGGTCGGCCGGGTCGCGGGCACGGGCGACACCCTTTACAGGCTTTGCGCGGACACCCTCGATCGGGTGACCACGACGCACGGGCTTGGCATGTCCGACCTGGCGGCTCTGCCTGATGCGGATCTGCGCACCCTGCTCGCACGCCAGATGCGGCAAGACTTTCGCGACGGGCGCATCGTCGTGGTGGACGGCTGGAGACTGTCGCAAACCGAGGTGGCCATCGCGGGCCTGGTCGGTGCCTTGTCCGGCAACAGCGGCGAAACGGTGTCCCGATGAAGCATGGGTCTGTCCTGGCCACCTTTTTCGGCGGCCTGTCCGGGGGGCAGCTGGGCCGCGGCGCGTTTTTCTGGCGGCTCTGCCTGATCGTCGCGGTGTTCCTGGCGATATCGGTCGGGCTTGGAATGACCGGCGGTATCGCCGGGTGGGCCGCGTTCTATATCCCGGTGTCCGCCCTGCTGTGCTTTGCGGCGCTGAACATTCTGGCCAAGCGGTTTCGGGATATCGGTCTGTCCGGCTGGATCGGCGTCGGCGTGGTGCTGGGCATAGGGGTCCTGCTGGCCCTGGTGGTGCCGGGTCCGGTCGAGATATTCTATGGGCTGGCCGCGATCCTGGGGCTGAGCGTATTTCCGGGCCGGTACGTGACCCGATCCAGCGAATGAAGGTGCCGCGGCAGATCGGGGCGCCCGCCGCCTTTCCCGAGACGGCACCATGCCACCGTTGACCCGCCCCAAGATCAGCGTCGTGATCCCCACATATAACCGCAGTGCCCTGGCCTGCAGGGCGGTGGAAAGTGTTTTGTCCCAGACGCTTGCCCCGGACGAGGTCATCGTGGTCGATGACGGGTCGACGGATGGAACAGACGCGGTTCTGGCAGACCGTTTCGGCAAGCGCATCGTCTATGTCAGGCAGGAAAACGGGGGCGTTTCCGCGGCGCGCAACACCGGCATTGAACGGGCCGGCGGGGACCTGGTTGCCTTTCTCGACAGCGACGATGTCTGGATGCCGAACAAGCTGGAACTGCAGGTACCGGTCATGGCGGACACCGATGTGGTCCTGTCCGCGACCAATTGGGCCTGGGAAGGGGCGGAGACAGCAGACCAACACAGCAAGATCCTGCTGGGGACCCGCGAAAAGGTTCTTGTCGAAGACGAACCCCTGTCGCGGCTGTGCTGGCACCGGGGGCACGGCATCAACATCCAGACCTGCATCTGCCGCCGCGACCTGTTGCAGCACCTGGGTGGGTTCGACACGAACCTGCGCATCAGCGAGGACATGGACCTGATCTTTCGCATGGCGGACGAGGGGAAGTTCGCGATCCTGTCGGATATTCTCCTGATCAGGGGAGGGAATGAAAACGAGAACAACCTGACCCGACCGGAGTCGTCGGAATGGTTCGCCGAAAACCTCGACAATATCATCCGTATTCTCGAACGGGTGCAGGCCGACCCGCGTCCCCGGTCGCGGGATTGCCTGCATGCCCTGGCCCGCCGGATTTTGCAGCTGCGCACAAACCGCGCCAGGCTTTATGCGCGCACCGGTGACCTTGCGAATGCCCGTCGCCAAAGCTGGCGCGGGCTGAAGGGACCGGTGCTGGCGCGGGATACCCTCGTCTGTGCAGCAGGTGCGATATGGCCGCGTCTGCTTCGCCTCAGAAGACCATAGATCGCGAGGCCGCGGGCCGGGTCATTTCCCGAACAGGTCGCGCAGCCGGCGCCGGTTCATAGGATCTGAATCGCCGAAGACAGCGGTTTCCGCGGCCACCCGGACATTCTGCAGAAGCCGCCGCCGCCGCTTGAAGGTTTCGTGCCACAGCGCCCGGTAACAGCGCATCTTTTCCGCCGTCGGAAGGTCGAGACCGCGCAGGGTTTTCCACGCCTCGTTCATGAAGTGCCAGTCGGGGAAAGATATGTCCCGGCTCCGCCCGGTGAACCACTGCTGATAGGCTTGGCTGTTGGACACCAGAGCGGTCGATTGCTTGGCATGTCGGCGCAAAAGAAAGAGCGGTTCCGGAACAATCGCAAAGTGGCCCAGCAGGGCAAGACGGAACAGCAGGACATTGTCGCCGCCGCGGTGATTACCGATCAGTTTCGTCCGGTCCAGGGCGCTGCGCCGGATCAGCCCGAACACCTCGTAGCAGCGTTGGCCGTGCAGCACCATGTCCCACAGACGCCCGGACGGCGACTTGCCCGACATGTCGAATTCGGGGACGAAAACCTCCTCTGCACCGGCGTCGCCGAAGATCCTTGTGTGGCTGTGGCACAGGACCGCGTCCGGGTCCTGTTCGAGGCCTGCGTAGGTCTTCTTCAGAAAGTCGGGCTCCAGAAGGTCATCGCAGGCGCACCATTTGAAATATTCGCCGGTTGAATCGTAGAAAACGAAATTGAAGTTGTTCGCAGCACCGACGTTTTCCTCCTGCACGAACAGCCGTACCCTGGGGTCCCTGGCCGCATAGTCGCCGCAGATTTCGGCGGAGCGATCGGTGGATGCGTTGTCCGAAATGACCAGTTCGAAGTCATCCCGGCTTTGCGCCAGGATCGAATTCAGGCATTCCTCCAGAAATTCCTCGCCGTTGAATACCGGCAGTCCGAGGACAATTCGCCCCATTACCTATTCCTTCCACTCACTTGTCCTCGGCAAACTGGTCCAACGCTGTCGCCTGCGAGGCCCCATCTTGTTGCCGGGCTATGAAATGTCTTTGTCTTCAGTTCCCGTTCGCAGCCTGTGCGGTGTCTGCCCGCATGCCGTCCTCCCAGGCGTCCGGATCCAGCGCCGGGCAGTAGATGTCGTTTCGCCACTGGTCTTCGGGAATGCCGAGGCCGGTCAGGGCTTGCGCGATCAGGTCCGGGTTCGTCAGGGTCTTGGCCGCGTTCACGTTGCGGTTGGCATGCGGTTTCTCGTCGGGTGGCGGGTGCCCGAGGAACGTGGCGATCTTGCTGGCGGCGTCCGGTTCGCGGATGTAGTTGGTCACCAGCAGGTCGTCGGGCCGGTCGCGAAAATGAGACAGCACATCGAGGTGATAGGTGTTCCGCCTGCGGACCCACACCCGGATCGAGCTTTCCTTGGCCGACCAGAGGGGGTGGCGTTTCTTTTTGCTGGGAAGACGGTTGATATGTTCCAGCCGGCTGTCGATCCAGGCATCCAGATCGCGCACCTGCAATATGAACTTCGATCCGGGGAAAACCCGGTCCAGCTTGCGGAAGTCGTCCGGGGGACCGTCGGTGAAACAGTCATAAAGCCGAAAGATCATCGTCCGCGTCGTGTCGCGCCACTTGATGCCGTGATAGGACCGGTAACCCATGCCCTGAAAGATCTTGTGCAGCGATGTGGTCCCGGTCTTGTTTTCGCCGATCGCGAAAATCTTGCCCGGTTGCGGGCCGGGCAAAAGACGTCCCAGAGCCCGGCGTCCCGCAGAAAATCCCGATGTCCCAGTCATGACGCGCCTGTCCCTCTGGTGTCGGGGCGCAGGATATGGTCAAGGCTCCGGTTTGCGCAAGCAACCCCTGCCGCTCCGCGCCGAACTTTTTGCGGTGTTGCTGCACGTCCCGAGCTGCGCTGTTTCCGCCGGAACCGGATCATGCCGTGTTCCGCTTGCCGGACAGGCGGGCCCTGATCTTGTGCCCGGCCCGTTTCATCAGCTTGCGGTCGGTGTCGTCGAGACAGATCGCGACCAGGACAAAGACATAGACCACCGCCGAGAGACCGCATCCGGCGAAGAACCCCAGCCAACTGTCGATCGGGAACGCCTGGGCGTAGGCCAGGCAGGCGAAGACCGCGGTCGCGAACGGTGCCAGCCCCGGCACCAGGGTCTTGCGTATGAAGACCGACCAGGCGCCCTTGACCAGCCAGAGCCCCGTCGGCCACATGATGAACAGATAGACCAGCACATGCGCCCCGCCCAGGCCGAGCGCGGCCCCCATGGCCCCCATGTCGCGCATGACGACGAAATACCACATGCCGGCAAGCGCCGTCACGCTGAGCATCAGAAGGCAGATGTTGAATGCCCTGATCCGTCCCACGGAATAGGCGATCTCGTAGAACATCCCGCTGGCCCAGGTGAAGGGATAGGCCGCCAGCAGCACGATCATCACCGTGGCCGCCTGCAGATAGCGCTCGCCCACATAAAGATCGATCAGCGGATAGGCGAACACCAGCAGGGGCGGCACCAGGAACATTGCGGCCCACAGGTAATATCGCCCCCCGCGGTAATAAAAGCTCTGCAACGCGCTTTCGCCTTCGGTTGCGTAGATGGTCGTGAGCGCCGGTTTTGCCGGTGTCGATGCGGCCACGACAAGCCTGCGGATCTGTGTATCGGCAAGGCTGCCGACGTGAAACGTGGCCACGTCGACGGCGCTGCTGTGCCGGTTGAGCAGCAGTGCCGGCAGAGCCTTGAGCACCAGGTTATTGAACCCCTGGAACATCGTCCAAAGGCTGAAGCCCAGCAATCGCCGGATCGTGGCAAGCGAGACGCAGCCAACCCTGAACCGGGCATCGGGCAGGATGCGGACCGTATAGACGATCATGATGATCACATTCACCATGTTGGCCACCGCCAGTGCGACCGCGACCCACAGCACCTGCGTGCTGACTGCCAGCAACAGGGACAGCAGCAGAACGATGCGCAGCACTTCGGTCGCAAGCAGCACGAGGTTCTGTTCGACAAAACGCATGCGGACATGTAGTCCGAGCCGGAACGGCGTCGTGGCGACGCGCAGGCACAATACCGACAGCAGCAACAGCAGCATGATCTGCGCATCGGATCGCTGTTCCGGGGCCACCATGATCACGTCATCTATCCGGATTGCAGCCAGGATACCCGCGCCCAGCAAAACCGCGGCAACAGCGAACAGCACCAGCGTCATCGAAGAAACGATTGTTGTCAGTTCGCGATTGTCCTCGCGGGCATCGGCCTCGACCATGAACCTTGCCAGACCTCGCAGAAAGACGGTCGGAAACAGTTCGGCCACCACCATCAGCGAGGCAATGACCGGGAAAAGGGCATACTCCTCTGGCGGGACCCGCCGCAGAAGGTATTGATTGACCCAAACCAGAGCGGACATCCGCAGCAGCGTCGTGATGACGGAGCTTGCCGCATTGACGACATAGAGGCCCGCGCTGTTTCGGGGGGGCGCCCCGGCCGGGTTGCTCCTTGGAGTTTGATCGTCGGACATCGTTCTAAGCCAGGTTCGGATGTCTGGCGTTCCGTTCCAGGCTGCGCCCGAAACGCATCACCGGACCCTCGAAGTAGCGGAAGGAAATGACCGCCTGGACATGCGTCATCGCCAGCGCGGCCAGGACCACGGCCCAGAACGGCGGGTCTGCATCACCATAAAATCGTTCGCTCACCACCATGAGGAACTCGATGTTGAACATGTGAAACAGGTAGATGAAGTAGGAATAGAACCCGATCGCCGAAAACCATGACAGCGGCAGGTTCCGTGCGTTGCGCAAGTGCGTCTCGAACAGCACGATCACGAAGCAGGTGGCGAAGGCGATGAACGTGTATTTCAGCGAGCTCCACAACTCCGGCATCAGCAGCGCAATCAGGTAGGTCGCCAGCGAAAGCGCTGCGAGCACCGGCATCATGCCCCGTGCGCCCCGATGGGCCATGAATGCGACGATGCCGCCGATCGCGATGGAATCGAGGCGCGCAGGCGGGAAGTTGTAGACCGCGGCGTACCCATTCAGGTTCAGATAGATCCGCAGCGCCATGGCACCGACACTCAGGACGATGAGAAAGGCCAGGAAATTCCGTCGCATGAGCCACGCGGCAAGACCGAACAGGATATAGGCGAATTCCTCGACCGACAGCGACCAGGTGATGGTGTAGGGGACGGCCTCGGTGCCCTCGAAGAAGATGAACCAGCCGGTCAGAAACAGGTAGGTCTGCCAGATCAGCCCGGTGTTCTCTCCTTTCAGGTCAAGCGCCCAGACAATCAGCAGGAAGATCGTCACCGCCGCAAAATAGAGCGGCACGATCCGGAAAAACCGGCGCGCGAAAAAGACCTTGATATCCTCGGTCCCGGAGCGCCGGATCAGGAAGCTGGTGATCAGATAGCCGCTGAGCGGGAAAAAGACATCGACCCCGAGCAGACCGTAGCGGCGGAACACATAAGCGACAGGGTCGAGATCGGCCGTGGGGTAGCGCGAGGCGACGTGGTAGATCAGCACGGCGAGGATCGCGACGGTGCGGATGCTGTCCAGCGGCATCGAGCGATGCTGCCTTGCGACCGCGGTATCTGCTGCGCGGCCGCTGACCGGCATCGGCGAGGTGTCGGTGTTTCCGGAAAACCCCATTCAGCGGCCCCTTGTTACAGTGTTGCCGGAGACCGGCAGACCCCGGTCATGGCGACGACCGGATTCCGCAAAACGCGTATAGCGCGATGAACGCTTCGGATCGGCTTTTGCCGTCTCTGACGCGGCTATCTGTTTTTTCGGCGCCACGGTCAGGAACCACATGCCGCTTCCAAGCATGAACATCACCAGTGAATAGAGTTCCCCCCAGATCGCCACCGTCGCGAGGACCAGGATCAGACTGACGATCGTGAAGATCCAGGCGCGCCGCAACGGATAAAGCTCTGGATCGGCCGAGAAGTCCCGACGTCCCGCGACGATGACCGCCACCAGAAAGGCCGCCGCGAGCAAAAGGAATGCCGGCATGCCGAATCGCACGGCCACGAACAGCCAGAAATTGTCGACACTGCCGGTCATCCAGTGCGGCAGCGGCATCGGTTTGTAGCCCAGGCCGAACACTGGCGTGCGCCCGATTTGATCGACCCCGTAATTGAACAGGATGCGCCGGGCAAATGCGGTCGAACTGGAAAAGGATATCTTGGAGACGATGACGTAAATGGCCCCGCGGTTCGAGGCGAGTTCGGCGATGATGTAGAGAACCAGAGCCGAGGACCACAGGATGGTCCAGCGATGCACGGTGCCGCGGAGCGCCGCCCCCCAACCGATCAGGCCCAGTTGCGCCGCCAACGCAAGAACCGGTCCGCTCGAGACTGAGAAAAAGCAGCACAGGCCGATGAGCCCGGAAGTGATGGCACGCCTGAACCAACCCATGCGATCCGCCAGACCCACATAGACCAGCGAAAACGCCATGGAGCAGAATATGCCGTAATGGATCGGGTGCGCGAAAACCACCTGTGCACGCCAGAGCCCGAGACGCGGATCGTGGTTGATGTCGACGTTGGACGAAATCCCGGGCAATTGCGCCAGCCAGTTGGAAATCAGCGGTTTGCTCGTGATGACTTCGTGCAGGGCAAAGGGCAGGGTCACCAGAACGGCGAGGGCAAGGAACCTGATCATCGCCACGAAGGCGGCCTTGGACCGGATGGTCGCGCGGGCGGTCAGATATCCGCCCAGAATGACGATGGTCCTGGATCCTGTGTATTCGATCGCAACGCCTGGCGTGTGATTGGCCAGCATCGCCAGGGTCATCCACGCGGCAAACCCGAAAATCAGGTAATCGGTGGCCAGAAGACGCCCATAGGCCCCGCGCAGCAGGTTGATCGTGAGGATCGGTACGATGACGAGAAAAAGCAGGCGTGACGGCGATAGCGCCAGCGACCCGACCGAGAAATAGGCCGGGATCAGCAGCGAGATCAGAACCAGCTTGGTCAGGAACGGAAAGCGTTCCCGTTGTTCGGGGGCCTTGGCCTCGGCCGGTGACGACCTGGCGTCGCGGGCCGGGAAGTCCGCCGGATCCGTTGCGCTATGCATGGTGCCACGATCCAACACAGGTCCCGACGGGATTGTGTTGAACTCCATCTGTGCCGCGCCTACCATCGGATGCGGCACGCGCCCGATCCAGACGGGTCTGCCTGTCCGAGGGATGTGACCTGGAACAGAATTCATGCCGATAGCCCGGATCGGAACCAAGCTGGTCTTTTTTGCCCATGTCCCGAAATGCGCGGGCAGTTCGATCGAGAACTACCTGCGGGACCGTTTCGGCAGGCTTGCGCTGCTCGACCGCAAATATCTGTTGATCGCGCCGCAGGAACGCTGGTCGAAAACCTCGCCGCAGCATGTGGACTGGGCGTCTCTGATGCGGATGTTTCCGGGGGATTTCTTCGACGACATCTTTACCGTGGTCCGGCATCCGGTGGACCGGGCCGTCAGTGCCTATCGCTTCCAGTCCGAGGTCGAGGGCACCGTTCCGGCCGGAACGACATTCGCGCAATGGCTGCGCGCCGAGGCCGGGACGCGGCAGAGCGACCCCCATCACAGTGACAACCACAGTCGGCCACAATCCGAGTTCCTGCCGCCGACGGACGCTGCGCATTGCACGGTCTTTCATCTCGAACACGGGCTGGATGCGGTGATCCCCTATCTCGACGAGCTTGCCGGTTCTGCCTCCGGGCCGCGCGCCATGGGCCACGCCCTGCGGTCGGAGCCGCCGAAGGCCGGTCCGGTGACACCGACACAAGAAGAGATCGCGCTGATCGCCGATCTCTATGCGGCTGATTTCGAACGTTTCGGCTATGTGCCGGATCAGAAGATGCCGCTGGCCCCCGCGCCGGATCCAGGCCCGGAATTCGCGGCCCGGAACGCCGCGGCGCGCGCCCGTGCGAACCGGTCGGTCAACCGGCTGGCCACCCGCATCCGGCGCCGGGTGCAGAAATGGCAGGACGAGCGCCACGGCGTTTGACCGATACCGCATGAAGTCAGGCACTCCTCAGACGGAGTTTGTGTATCTTTTCCTTCAGCATGTGCCACGCATAACCGGGGTTGTGCCGCATGCCTGCAAGATAGAAGCGCCGCGCCAGCTTGCGCTTGCCATGCCGGGTCAGGATGCGCGCGATGCGCCACATCATCATGCCATAGGCGTCCGGATAGCGGGCATAGGCGGACCGGTTGCGCTTTACGATCCGGATCAGGCCGATCGCCTTGGCGCGCTTGAGTTTGGATATGCCGTCGGGCGAGGAAAACGCCATTACCACGGGTTCGGGAAATTCCGCGATTTTGGTATGTTGTGCCAGTGACGAACTGAACGCCCAGTCGGCGTTGGACCGCGTGACATTGTCGAACCAGATCGGCTCGGGATAGCAGTCGCGCCGGAACAGCGCGTTCTGCAGGCTGATCCTGTTGCCGGTCAGATAGGTGTGCACCTGGTCGTCTTCGGGTTTCATGACCTGCGACGGCGGTGGGCGCATCGATACCAGACCCACCCCGTAAGAGCCGTCCGGACCGCTGCCGTAAAGCACCTTGGAATGGACAACCACACCAACCTCCGGACCCAAGGATTCCAGCAGGTCGAGTTGCATCTGCAGCTTTTCGGGCAGCCACAGATCGTCGCTGTCCTGAAACGCGATGAACTTGCCCTCTGCTGCCGCCAGCCCGGTGTTGCGGGCCACCGATGCGCCGCCGTTTTCCTCTTGCCGGATATACTTGACGCGCGGGTCGTCGAAACTGTCGACAATGGGCCGCAGATCGACGGTCGAGGCATCGTCGACCACGATCAGTTCCAGATCCCTGTAGGATTGGTCGAGAACGCTCCGCATCGCGTGTTCGAGGCTCTTTTCGCGATTATAGACCGGCAATATGACCGACACGTTTGCAACCATTGGCCGCTCCAGCGAAATACATTCGTCCAAGGCAAACGCCCGGCACGTGATCGTGCCGCCGGAACCCTGCCTGCAATTGCCGGGCACTTTATCAGCATAACCC
The DNA here is from genome assembly GCA_038527345.1 of Pseudomonadota bacterium. Taxonomy (GTDB): domain Bacteria; phylum Pseudomonadota; class Alphaproteobacteria; order Rhodobacterales; family Rhodobacteraceae; genus Tateyamaria. Next base: position 9,977 of record JBCBFX010000110.1, read on the forward strand.
CCGTGCGGCCAGAACGCGATTGCCAGGTCGGGCCGAAAAAGTGATACTGTTCAAGGCAGTTGCCCGAAGGTCGCGGCGGGTTCCTTGTCAAAGTTGGCCCGGCTGATGCAATTGCCCCCGGATCGCCCCAAGCGGGTGTCGCGTGCACATCCAGCCCGTGCCTTTTGGTTGCGCGTGGTGTCCAGAGGGACCTCAGAATGCCGGACAAGCCTGTCCTCAGCGTCATCATTCCACATCTCAACGCGCCCGATGCCCTGGGCCGGTGTCTTGCGGCGCTTGCCGCGCAACGCACCGAACAAATCCCCTTTGAGGTGATCGTCGTCGACAACGGATCGGATGTGCTGCCTGACGCGGTCTGCAACGGTTTCGGCTTCGTCAGGCTGGCCGAGGAACCCACGCCCGGGCCGGGACCGGCGCGCAGCCGTGGCGCGCACCTGGCCGCGGCCGATCTGCTGGCCTTTATCGACTGCGACTGCATCGCCGATGCGCGCTGGATCGAAAACATCGTCGACCACTTTCACACCCACCCAGAGGCCGAGGTGGTCGGCGGCGAGGTGTTGATCCACAGGGTCGATCCCGCGCACCCGACCATGATCGAGGCCTATGAAAGCGTCTATGGCTATCGCATGAAGCTTTATGTCGAGCGCGATGGCTATACGGCGACCTGCAACATGGCGGTGCGGCGCGACATCTTTGAAAGGGTCGGGGACTTTGCCGGGATCGCGATTGCCGAGGACGTGGACTGGGGGCGTCGCGCTACGGCTATGGGGGTGCGGATCGCATATGTGCCGGACATCCGGATCGCCACGCCGGCGCGCGCGACGTTCCGGGAACTTGCCCGCAAGTGGGACCGGCACATCGGCCACGACCATGCCGAACTGCGCGGGGCAGGGGACCGCGTGCGCTGGGTCGTGCGGGCGCTTGCGCTGGCGGCGTCACCGCTGGCCGAGGTGGTGCGGATCGCCCGGTCGAACAGGGTTGCGGGCCTGAAGGAACGCGGCCTGGCCTTTCTCTGTCTCGCACGCATCCGCCTCTACCGGTGTCGGCGCATGCTCGGGCTGCTCTTCAGCGGTGATGACCGGACCCTGTCAGGCGCATGGCGGCACCGTGGCTGAT
>JBCBFX010000111.1:0-10999 GCA_038527345.1 Pseudomonadota bacterium
ATTGGATTTGCGGATATCCGGAACCGAATACTTGGGTATTTATTCAATAGTCGTCTCAAAATGCTTTGCACTTGACGAGTCACAGGCTCACTCAAAAAGCCTCGCTCGCGTCATGGAAACGATCAGATAAGCGCTATCAAAGCGGTTCGAAACGGAATGAAAGCGCTGGACAAATAGCGCTTTCCACCACACATGCGTGAACTTTTTTGGCAGAAACGCGGGAAAGGCAAAACACTCAATACCTGCGTCTCCGTTGTAGATCGGCGCGCGTCCAGCAAAACCCAACAAACAAGTTAAGGCCGCCGGATATTCGTCCAAGCGTCTGAAATCCCCGAGCTTTCCGAAAAGCACGAGGATGTGGACCCAAGCGCGCTGTCGTCGTCACACCCCGTCGGAAACTCCGGCCCATATCCGGAACATCGGCACGCACCGCACCGCGCGCCGGCCCGTCCCCAAACGCTGTTCGAAACGGTTCAAAGGTGTTTTGCGCCCCTTTTGGCAGAATGCAGTACCAGGAACTGACAGCCAGGCGCATTTATGCGCCGTACAGCCCCGCAGACCGCGCGCGCAGTTGGATCAGCGCCAAAACCGTATCAACGGTCGGTGTCGGCGTATCGGTGATCCGCCCCAGTTCTTGCACGGAAGTGACCAGCGCATCGATTTCCATCGGCCGACCCTGATCGAGGTCCTGCAGCATCGACGTACGGTGTGCGCCCACGGCCGCGCCGCCGTCGATGCGCCGTTCCACGTCGATTGGAAACTTCACGCCCAGCTTCTCTGCGATTTCCTGTGCTTCGACCATCATGCCGCGCGCAACGGCCCGCGTGCCGGGATCAGTGCACAACACGTCCAGCGTGGCATGGGTCAGCGCGGAAATCGGGTTGAAGGACAGATTGCCCCACAGCTTGACCCAGATCTCGTCCCTCAAACGCGGGCGTACGGGCGCCTTCAGACCCGCCGCGCTCAATGCCTTGGAAAGCGCAAGGGCGCGGTCCGACTTGCTGCCGTCAGGTTCGCCCAGGCTGAACCGGTTGCCCTCGATGTGCTTGATCACGCCGGGTTCGATCACTTCCGCCGCAGGATAGACGACACAGCCCAACACACGGTCCGGGCCAAAGCCGTCCCATTGCGCATTGCCGGGATCAACCGAGGCAAGGCGCGTGCCCTCAAGGTCTGTGCCGATCTTGTGGAAATACCACCACGGCACGCCGTTCACACCGCTGACGATGGTGGTGTTACCGCCCATCAGCGGTGCCATCTTGTCGACAACCGGGGGTACGGAATGCGCCTTGAGGGTGACGATGATGTAATCCTGTGGCCCCAGGTCCGCGGGGGTGTCCGACGCGGTGACCTGCACCGTCGTATCACCCGTTTCCTCGATCAGGCGCAGACCGTTGGCCTGCATGGCTGCCAGGTGCGGACCACGGGCCACAAGGCTGACATCCGCCCCGGCTTGCGCCAGTTTCACGCCCATATACCCGCCGATTGCCCCGGCACCGAATACGCAGATTTTCATGGCGCGCTCCTCAGGCCGGTTCGACCAGGCCCAGCTTTTCGGCCATGCCGATCCGCTGCATCTTGCCGGTGGCACCCTTGGGAATCTCGTCCATGATCACCACTTTGCGCGGCACCTTGAAGTCGGCCATGCGTTCGGCAGCGAATTTGCGGATGGCGCGTTCGTCGGCGTCTTGCCCGTCGCGCAGGACCACTGCCGCGGCGACCTCTTCGCCCAGCTTGGGATGCGGCAGGGCAAAGGTCACGACCTGTGCGATGGCAGGGTGGTCCATCAGGACTCCGTCGACCTCCAGCGGCGACACTTTTTCGCCGCCACGGTTGATGATCTCCTTCAGGCGTCCGGTCAGGTGCAGGAAGCCGTCCGCGTCAAACGCGCCCTGATCACCAGTCCGGAACCAGCGCTTGCCGTCCGCGTCAAAAAAGCTCTTGGCGTTGGCCTCGGGGTTGCTTTCGTAGCCGGGGGTCACGTTCGGGCCTGAAATGCAGACCTCGCCCGTGCCGTCGATCAGTCGGTCCTCGGCCTCGTGCCCGATGGCGACCTTGGGGCCCGCAGCCACGCCGACCGAACCGGGTTTCTGCTTGTCGAGGCGGTTGCAACACATCTGGTGCGCGGCTTCGGTCATGCCGTAGGCCTCGACCACGGGCGCGCCGAACGTCTCGTTCAGCGCCTCCATGACCTGTGCGGGCAACGAGGCAGAGGACGAGCGCAGGAAGCGCAGCGGCACGTCCGCAACCACATCGGCGTTGCGGGCCGCACGCGACAGGATGGCCTGGTGCATGGTTGGCACGGCGGTGTACCAGGTCGGCCGGGCCTCGGACATCATGGCAAAGAAGTTCATCGCGTTGAAACCGGCGGTGCAAAAGATCGACCCACCCGCGGCAAAGGTTGCCGAAACAGCCGCTACAAGGCCATGGATGTGGAACAACGGCATGACGTTCAGGCAACGGTCACTTGGCGTCAGCGCCAGGGAGTCCGCAATATTCTGCGCACTGGCTGCGACATTGGATTGCAGCAGCGGCACGATCTTGGGCCGTGACGTGGTGCCCGAGGTGTGCAGGATCAGCGCGACATCGTCGTCGCCGGGCGTGCCGTCGGCTGCCGGGCTGGTGTCGCCCTCGGCCTGCAAGGTGAAGTCACCTGCCGCTGAACCCGCCGTCAGGCGCAGGATCGTCAGGCCCAGCCTTTGACCGGCTGCGAGCGCGGGTCCTTCATATCCTGCCTCGACCACCAGCGCCTTTGCCTTGAGGTCATCGAGGTAAAACGCAAACTCATCCTCGCGGTAATTCGGATTCAGCGGTGCGGTCGTGGCCGCCTGCGCGATAGTGAAAAAGCTGGACGCCATGTCGGGACCGTTGGGCAGCACGATGGCCACCCGATCCGAGGCTCCGACGCCAAAGCCGCGCAACGCCGTTTCGGTACGCGCCGCGAGATCCCGCAGCCCGCCATAGCAAAGCCATTCCCGCCCCGGTGCCCCAAGGGCCAGTGCATCCGCAGGGTGTTCAGCGACCAGCGCGTTCAGTGTTGTGATCATGGTTCCGTCTCTCACGTCTTTTTGCTTTTCAAGAACTTTGGCCGTTTACTTGGCACATGCGGGTGTTCCTTGTGGTCGCGGGTGAACAGTAGCCCAACCAGCGGCCAGATAAAGAAGATCACCGCAAGCACGATGAACGTCGCCGACAGCGGGCGTTCGAGGAACGCCAGCATGTTGCCCTGCTCTGCAATCAGCGTCTGGCGAAAGCTCTTTTCCATCAACGGACCCAATACCAGCGCCAGCACCAGCGGGGCCAGCGGATAATCGGCCTTGCGCAGCAGATAGCCACCCACGCCGAACGCGATGATCAGCCAGACGTCATGCAGCTTCTGGCTGGGGGCAAAGCCGCCCACGATGCACAGCACCATCACAATCGCACACAACACCGCAAACGGCATCCGCAGCGCCCACACAAACAGCGGGATCAGCGCGATATTGATCAGCACGGCCGCGAAGTTCGCCGTGTACAGCGACGAAATCAGCCCCCAGACGAAATCCGGCTGTTCGATAAACAGCATCGGCCCCGGCACCAGCCCCCACATCACCATGCCACCCAGCAGCAGTGCGGTCGTGGGCGAGCCGGGAATACCCAGCGTCAGCATGGGCAGCAGCGACCCGGTCGAGGCGGCGTTGTTTGCCGTTTCCGGTGCCGCGACCCCTTCGATGTTGCCCTTGCCAAATGTTTCGGGCTCTTTCGAAGTCTGGCGCGCCACGCCGTAAGCCATCAAAGCCGCCGGCGTGGCCCCCGCAGCAGGCAGCATGCCGACGAAGAAACCAAGGAAAGACCCCAGCGACATCGTCTTCCACATCCGGTTCATGGCGCGCAGGCCCGCACCCAGCTCCCGGAACGTGATCTTGGCCGGTGTCACGCTGGGCGAGGTGCGCGATTGTTCGATCGTATACAGGATCTCGCCCACGCCATAGGCACCAATGGCCAGCACGAGGAAGGAGATGCCGGAATAGAACCCTGGCATGTCGCCGAATATCAGACGCGGCTGCCCCGAAATCAGGTCCAGTCCAACCGTCGACAGCACAAGGCCCAGACAGATCATCACGATGGTCTTCAGCACGTCATCGCCGCCCAGCCCCACAAAGGTGGTAAAGGCCAGCAGCACCAGCGCGAATTCTTCAGCCGGCCCAAAGGCCAACGCAAGATCGGCCAGTGGCACAGCAAAGATGGTGAACAACACGACCGAGATCGTGCCGCCTACAAATGATGCCGTGGCCGCCGCAATCAGAGCCAGCCCCGCCTTGCCCTGCTGCGCCATGGGCCGCCCGTCGAAGGTGGTGGCCACGGCCGTCGACGCGCCGGGAATGCCCAAAAGGACCGAACTCACGGCCCCGCCATACATCGCACCGTAATAAATCGCGGCCAGCAGGATGATCGCCGACGCGGGCGGCACGATAAAGGTCAGCGGCAGCACGATGGCGACCCCGTTGACTGATCCAAGCCCGGGCATCGCACCGATGAACAGCCCCGCCGTCACCCCAAGGATCACAATGGTCAGGTTGAGCAGGGACAGCGACGTTGCAAACCCGTCAGCCAGCAGTGCAAGCGTATCCATGATCCGGCCTCCTTACAGAAACATCGCGTAAAGCGGAAAGAACAGCGGCTCGGTCATGCCCTTGGGCAGAAGGATCTTGAGCGTCGCCTCGAAGAAGAAAAACAGAAAAACGGGAAGGCCCAGCGTCAGCGCCAGCGTCACGGTCCAGCCGTGGCGGCCATAGATCTTGATGTACCAGAACACGAAAACAGGCAGAGCCACATAGGCACCCACGAACGGGATCAATCCAACCGTGATCACCAGCGCCGCCGTAACCTTGAGCACCGACGGCAGCATCACGTGATCAAAGAACGGCGCGCCCTCGTCCGGGTCCGCGCGCTGGAAACTGCGCAGGAAAATTCCGCCTGCGGCCAGCATCATCATGGCCGACAACCAGAAAGGGAACGCGCCGCCGCCCGGGCCGCCTGTCATGGCGTTCCAGCCGATGGGCAGGTCGACAGCGTGCCACATGAAATAGGCCGACAGCACCATGATACCCACGGCAATGATCCGATCCGCAACCAGCATCTGCGTCTCCCGTACTTTTGTCGTGCAAAGACTGTTCGGGCCGCCCCAGACCGGGGCAGCCCGCTTTTCATCCGTACCAACGGCGGGCTTAGCTTTCGCCGGCCATGCTGTTGAGAATGTTGTCGTGCTTGGCGCGCTCTTCGAGGAAGTAGGCCTGCAACGCGTCGCCGGTGATCATGTCAGCCACAAGCGCCTTTTCCGAGGCATAGGTCTGCCACTCTTCGGTTGCGGCGAGCTTTTCAAACATCTCGGTGTAGTAAGCGACGGCTTCGGCCGGCATGTCCTTGGGTGCCACGAAAGACCGCTGCATCCAGTAAACGATGTCGTGGCCCATTTCGGTCGCGGTGGGCACGTCCGGGAACACGGCGAGGCGCTCTGGCGTAAAGGCCACGATCGGACGCACCTTGCCTGCCTGCCAGAAACCCATCTGCTCGGCCGGATTGTTCACGGTGGCGTCGATGTGACCACCCACCAGGTTTTTGGCCACGGTGCCGCCGCCTTTGAATGGCACGTAGGTGTGCTTGATGCCGAATTCCTTTTCCAGCATCGCGGTGACAAGGCTGTCTTCCTGCCCGGTGCCGGTGCCGCCCATCTTCCACGAACCGCCGGCCGCTTTCACGGCCGCGACATAATCATCCAGGGTCTGGATGTCGCTGTCGGCATTCACCCACAACACGAAGGTGTCCATGGCCATCCGCGCCAGCGGCTGGAATTCTTCGATATCAACGCCGATGTCGGTCCGCAGGGGGGTCGTGTAGTACGAGTTCAGCGTCGCCATGATGACATGCGCGTCGCCTTCCTTGTCCTTGAGATAGCGCAGCGCCTCTGCACCCGAACCGCCGCCCTTGTTCACAGGCAGGATCGGCATATTGGCCAGGTTTTCCTTTTGGATGATCGACTGAAACAGCCGCGCGATGCGGTCGGCACCGCCACCCTGCCCGGCCATGATAACCATCTCGACCGGCTTTTGCGGTTTCCAGGTGTCGGCCAAGGCAGCGACGCTGCTGCCCAGCATCAAGGCGGACGCGGTAATCGCCAGAACGGTGCGGCGCTTGAAGCTCAAAGTCATGTCATTTCTCCTCCAAAACCATCGGGATGCAACAAGGCTGACCTGTGGCTCCCGTCATGTGGTGGAACGGCTTTAGGCGGCACGAAATTTTATTTCAATACGACGGCCCAAAGAATACTTTTGTACACCAAGATGGCAATGCACTAAACTGCAAGGCCCTTAGTGTAAAACATCGTCAGGGCGACGAATTTATCACAGAATATTGTTTTTAGTACATATTTGATAAGCATAAGTTCCTTAGAACGCCACCGGTCAGATACGCGTTATACTCGAATTTGGTCGCGCAATAAAATTTCGCATACCTTGGCATTCAATCGGTTTTTGCCGGGATCTTCCCCGGTTTCGACCATGGAAAAGCGAATCAATTTCGAACACGGGGTCTTGGATTCGACGCCTCTCACGGCTCCGAAAGGAAATCCACGCACTCTCGCGCGCTTCGGCGCTGCCGGTACACTACCGCCGCGCGAAACTGTGCTGAAACGCAGAAAAAGTGGCGGAGGCTGTGGGATTCGAACCCACGGGACGCTCTCACGCCCAACGGTTTTCAAGACCGCCGCATTCGACCACTCTGCCAAACCTCCGGTGCCGTTCGTTTAGGGGGGCCTGTGCGATTCGGCAAATATGCAAACATCCGTGGAAAATCGCGCACGTGCGGTGCTTGCGCTTTTCACAACGCCCCGTTGCGTCTATGGTCATGGCAGAACTCCGCTCAGCGGGGCAACAAACGCGTCGCAAAATGGCGCAGGTCGCAAAAGACCGATACGAGGCAACAGCAGGCAAGGACGCGGTCCATGAGCAGAGCTTTCTCCTTTTCCAAGGCCTATAAAGGCACAGCAATTCTGGCGGCCCTGGCGTTTCTGTCGGGGTGTGATGAATCCGGCCAGTTCGTGGCCATGCAGGCCTTCAAGCCGAACACGCAAACCGAAGGCGCGCCCGAACCCGGGGCACAGATCAAGACAACGGAACGCGATGTCGAAGCGCCCGATGTCTTTTCCGCCACCGAAGCGGGGCTGTGGGATGGCCGCCCGTCCCTGGGCGGTGTGTGGGTCGCGCACCCTGATGTGTCCGAACCCGAACGCGTGATCATCCGCAACACCGACAATGACAAATTCGTCGTTGGCGCGCTGTTCCGCCGCGAACGCGATATCCCCGGCCCCCGGTTGCAGATCAGTTCCGATGCGGCCGAAGCCCTGGGCATGCTGGCAGGTGCACCGGCACAGCTGAACGTGACGGCCCTGCGCAAGGAAGAGGTCGCGATCGAGCCCGAGGCCGAGATCGAACAGACCGACGCTGTCGCCATGCCGGCCGATGTGGAAACGTCGACACTTGACCCGATCGCAGGTGCCGCGGCCGCCATCGACGCCGCCGCGCCCGCGGAAACCCCAGCCGCGACGCCCACCATTCAACCCGCCGCCAAGCCCGAACCGATCAAGGCCGCCGCAGCACCCCGTCCGACCGGGTCGGGCTTGTCCAAACCATTCATCCAGATCGGCATCTTCTCGGTCGAGGCCAACGCCGAACGCACCGCCAAGCAGATGCGCAGCGCCGGGATCATCCCGCTGGTCAAGACATTCGACCGCGACGGCAAGACGTTCTGGCGCGTGGTCGTCGGCCCGGCCTCGTCTTCGAACGAACGCGGCGCACTGCTGACTAAGGTCAAGGCCGAAGGGTTTACCGACGCCTACGCCGTCACCAACTAAGCACGATAGGAGCCACAGTTGATCCGCACACTTGCTGCCGCCGCCCTGCTGATCGCGACCACCCTGCCCGCCGCCGCGTTCGAAACGCGCGCGTCGGCGGCCTATGTGATCGACCAGACGACCGGCACGGTGCTGCTGAACAAGAATGCGGATGAACCGCTGCCGCCGGCGTCCATGTCCAAACTGATGACGCTGTACATGGCGTTCGAGGCGCTGGAACGCGGCCAGCTGCGCATGACGGACGAACTGCCCGTGTCGGCCCACGCCGCCAGCTTCGGCGGCTCCACCCTGTTCCTGCAACAGGGCGAACGGGTCACGGTCGAGGACCTCGTGCGCGGCATTATCGTACTGTCCGGCAACGACGCCTGTGTCGTCATCGCCGAAGCCCTCAGCCCCGACGGAACCGAAGGCGGCTTTGCCCGCCTGATGACCCGGCGCGCGCAGGAAATGGGCATGACGAACTCGACCTTTGCCAACGCCAGCGGATGGCCCAACCCTACACACCGCATGTCGATGCGCGATCTGGGCCTGTTGGCCGGTCGGCTGATCGAGGATTACCCCGAATACTACCCGATGTTCGCGGAAACTGAGTTTCTGTTCGACGCCAAGGAAAGCGCCAACCGCTATAACCGCAACCCATTGCTGGGTCTGGGCATCGGGGCCGATGGCCTCAAGACCGGGCACACGCAGGAAGCGGGCTACGGCCTGACCGGATCCGCCAAACAGGGCGATCGCCGGGTGATCTTTGTCGTGTCGGGGCTGCAAGCCCCCGAAACCCGCGCGCAGGAAGCCGAAGCGATCGTGAACTGGGCCTTCCGCCAGTTTGCGCAGCGCACGATTGCCAAACAGGGCGTTCGCATCGCCACCGCAAACGTCTGGGAAGGGGCCGAACCCGTGGTCGGACTGGTGCCCGCCGCTGATATTTCTGTTCTTCTGCCCGTCCTCAGCGGTGACAGTGTCGCCGCCGAAGTCGTCTATACCGGCCCCGTGCAGGCCCCCATCGCCGCGGGCACCGAACTGGCCGAACTGGTGATCCAGCCCGAGGGACTGCCGGAACAGCGGTTCCCGCTGGTGGCCGAAAATGACATTTCGCATGGTGGCTTTCTCGCCACCGTATCGACAGCGGCCAAGGCGTTGATCGACCAGGTGACCAGCGCCAATGGTGGCGCGTGAGCGCGGGTGGCCACTTTATCAGCTTCGAAGGCATAGACGGCTCCGGCAAATCCACGCAGGCGAGGATGCTGGCCGACAGGCTGCGAACCGAAGGGCACGATGTGGTGCTCACCCGCGAACCCGGCGGCAGCCCCGGCGCCGAGGAAATTCGCGCCCTCGTGCTGCAAGGGGACCCGGACCGCTGGTCGGCGGAAACCGAGCTGCTGTTGTTCACCGCCGCGCGCCGCGATCACATGGAACGGCTGATCGAACCGGCGCTGGCGGACGGCAAAATCGTGATCTGCGACCGCTTTGCAGACAGCACACGGCTTTACCAGGGGCTCAGCCGCGGCGATCTGCGCGGCACCGTCGATCAGTTGCACGCGCTGATGATCGGGCGCGAACCGGACCTGACGATCCTGATCGACATGGACCCGGAAACCGGCCTCGCCCGGGCCAGGGGACGGCAAGGCACCGAGGAACGGTTCGAGGATTTCGGCACCGACCTTCAAGCCAAAATGCGTGAGGGCTTTCTCGACCTCGCGCAGGAATTCCCTGACCGTTTCCGCACCATCGACGGCGCCCGCGACATCGATCAGGTGGCGCGCGACGTCCACATCACAGTGACAGCCCACCTTTCTTCTGACTGAAAATACCAAGGGGGGAGGCCGCAGGCCGGGGGGCAGCGCCCCCCTTCCCGCCCGCCGCAGGCGCAAGCCATTCCACAGCGCGCATCGCTCTGCTACACCGCACCAGATGGCCGACGATACCCCAGATCCCACGCGCGTCCCCGGCGCACCGCACCCGCGCGAAACGGCCCGGATTTTCGGTCAGGACGCGGCGCAATCGGCGTTTCTCGATGCTTTCAACACCGGACGGCTGCACCATGCGTGGCTGCTGACCGGTCCACGTGGCGTGGGCAAGGCGACGCTGGCCTGGCGCATCGCGCGTTTCCTTCTTGCGACCCCCGATCCCGACCCTGATGACATGTTCGGCACGCCTGCGCCCGCGTCTCTCGATGTGGCCGACGATCACCCCGTCGCCCGTAGGATCCTTGCCGGTGCCGATCCGGGGCTCAAGATCGTCACCCGTACAGAAAACGAAAAAACCAAGCGCCTGCGCGACCAGATCGTGATCGACGACATTCGCGCGCTCGGCCAGTTCTTCCAGCTCAGCGCGACCGATGGCGGCCGCCGTGTGGTCATCATCGATGCTGCGGACGAAATGAACCCGAACGCCGCAAACGCCCTGCTGAAAATGCTTGAAGAGCCGCCTGCCCGCACCACGCTCCTGCTGGTGTGTCACCGACCCTCGCGGCTCTTGCCCACGATCCGATCGCGCTGCCGCACGCTGCGATTGGGCACGCTCAGCCCTGACCACATGGCCGCAGCCATGGCGCAGGCGGGGGTCGATTCAGGTCAGCAGGGCGCGGCCCTGGCCGAACTGAGCGGCGGCTCGGTGGGCGACGCGCTGCGGCTTGCCTTGCTCGACGGGCTCAAGATCTATGCCGAGGTGATCGGCCTCATGTCCACCATGCCCAACCTCGATCGCGCCCGCGCACTGGCGCTGGCCGAAGCCGCAGGCCAACGCGGGGCCGAACAAAAGCTCGACCTGCTCTACACCCTGATCGACACCGCACTGAACCGGCTCGCGCGCACAGGGGCCACCGGGTCACCGCCCGCCACCCAAGCCGCCCCGAACGAGGCCGAGACCTTTGTCCGCCTCGCCGCCGACCAGCCACAAGCGCGCGCCTGGGCCGATACCGCACAAACGGCACTCGACCGGGCGCGCCACGGCCGGGCGGTCAATCTTGACCCCGCCGCATTGGTCCTAGATACGCTGTTCAAGCTTTCTGCGACGGCACCCAACCGATGACACCCGAAATCACCGACAGCCACTGCCACCTCGATTTCCCCGACTTCGAGGGGGAGTTGGACGCCATCATCGCCCGCGCTGCCG
>JBCBFX010000112.1:0-10977 GCA_038527345.1 Pseudomonadota bacterium
CGCCGCACTGATCTTGCGCCCGTTGACCCAGATGTCCTGACCGGGCAGCGCCTCCAATGCATATGTCTCGCCTGACCAGGTCAAACCTGCCCGTGACGTGGGTCCATGCGGCACACCGGTGTCCGGCCCGACCTGCAATATCCCGCCCGCATCGACATTGACCCGCGCAGTGTCCGAAGACAGCCACAGGATCCGTCCGCGGGACGGACCGGTCAGGTTTTCGAGACATGCGCGCACATCTTTGTCCGCCGTCGGCGCGGTCCCTTTCATCGGTGGGCTTTCGTCTTTGACCATGTGGTTTTCCGCCTCGTGCAGATGCCGGATACACACGGCAATGGTACTGCCAAGCTGGGGGCCGGTCCAATCCACGCAATAAATCCACGTCCTTGCAGAACCGATTTTCGAACGGATCGCCGCTGACCAGGCCTGTGCCGATGCAATCCGGCACAGGCAAAGCACCCCAACACCCCGAACTGCATGCGTTTCAAGAGGCTCGCGCCTTGATATAGCGCAAGGCTTTCTATCCAGAATCGGAACATGGTCCATTTGTCGTCAATTGGGGGCGTGGGACATGGGCAAGCGAGGTGGCACATATCTGGTTATCGCGGTGCTCCTGATCGGAGCGCTGGGGGCTTATGTCTTTGCCACGGAAAATGTCGACGAGTTGCCCGACAGCTTCGTTCAGGGCAACGGACGGATCGAGGCGGAACAGGTTGAAATCGCACCCACGCTGGCCGGGCGCGTCGCCCGGGTCATGGCGGCAGAGGGCAGCCTTGTCGAAACAGGTGCCGTCCTTGTCGAAATGGACACCGACGAATTGACGGCAGCGCTGGACCGCGCCCGGGCGGAAGCGGCGCTGGCGCGCCAGGGCAAGGTCGAAGCGCAAGCCGTGGTTGTGCAGCGCAAGAGCGAAAAACGCCGCGCGGAACAGGAACTTGGGCGCGCGCGCGCCTTGCTGGCGGGCCAGAACATCTCGGAAACAGTGTTCGAGGATCGTGAAACAGCGCACCAGGTGGCCGAGGCGGTTCTGGGTGCGGCACAGGCGCGGGTGGCAACCGCCGATGCTCAGATCGCCGCTGCGGAGGCCGAGGTGCGCCGCATCGCCTCGCAACTCGAGGACAGCACGCTTTTTGCACCGATGCCGGGCCGCGTCCTTTATCGGCTGGCGGAGCCCGGCGAAGTGGTGGGTGCCGGTGAGCCGATCCTGACGTTACTCAGCCTGGAAAACGTGTATATGGAGGTGTTCCTGCCCGCGCGCGAGGCGGGGTTGCTGCCGATCGGGACAGAAGCGCGCATCGTTCTGGATGCTTTACCGGATTTCGCGATACCTGCACATGTCAGTTTCGTCTCTCCCGAGGCGCAATTCACCCCAAAGCAGGTCGAAACCCTCAGCGAGCGCGAACAACTGGTGTTCCGCGTGCGCGTTCGCATCCCCGGGGACCTGGTCGCGGGCCGGATCGAGCATGTCAAAACCGGCTTGCGCGGCGTTGCCGTCATCCGGCTTGATCCCGATGCGGCATGGCCCGAAGCCCTGGACAGGCGCATCCCGCCCGAATTGTTCGAATGACCGGGCTGGGCGGCGCGTCCGCAATTCGTATCGCGGACGTCACCCACCGCTACCGCAAGCTCGTTGCGTTGGACGTACATTCGCTTGAACTGCCTGCGGGGCAACTTGTGGGGTTCATCGGGCCGGACGGCGTGGGCAAGTCGACGCTGCTGGGCCTGATAACAGGGGCAAAGAAACTGCAATCGGGCACGATGCATGTGCTTGGCGGGCCAATCGAGGATCCGGGGCATCGACGCAGGGTGTGTCCCGCGATTGCGTTCATGCCACAGGGCCTGGGCCGCAACCTGTATGCGGAATTGTCCGTGCGCGAGAACCTCGAATTCTTCTCCCGTCTGTTTGGCCAGGGCGCGCAAGAGCGAGACATCAGGATCGCAGCGCTTTTGACGGCTACGGGCATGGCACCCTTCGCTGACCGGCTCATGGGCAAGCTTTCGGGCGGCATGAAGCAAAAGCTGGGGCTGTGTTGTGCGCTGATCCACGACCCCAAGCTGTTGGTGCTGGACGAGCCCACCACCGGGGTCGATCCGCTGTCGCGCCGCCAGTTCTGGTCCCTGATCGACGCAATCCGCGATGTGTCCCCGGGTCTGTCGGTGCTGGTGTCCACGGCCTACATGGAAGAAGCCGCACGCTTTGACCGGATCGTCGCCATGGACGAGGGGCGCATCCTGTTCCATGGCACCCCGGCCGAGTTCAAGGGAGAGGCCGAAGATGTCGAAACGGCCTATCGGGCGCTCCAGACGCGCACGGCGGGACCCTCCGAAACAGCAGACATGCCACCGCGACAGGTCGACGGCGACCCGGTGATCACCGCACGCGGACTGACCCGCCGCTTTGGCGATTTCGTCGCGGTGGACAGCGTTGATTTCTCGATCAGGCGCGGGGAAATCTTCGGCTTTCTCGGATCGAACGGCTGTGGCAAGTCGACAACGATGAAAATGCTGACCGGTCTGCTGCCGATCAGCGCGGGGCAGGCCTCACTGTTCGGCAGGCCCGTTGATGCGCGCAACCGCGAACTGCGCCGCGATATCGGCTACATGAGCCAGGCGTTTTCGCTGTATGGCGAATTGACCGTTCATCAGAACCTACAGCTTCACGCCCGGATCTTCGCGATCAAGGATCAGGAGGCGCGGATCGACGCGTTGATGCAACGGTTCGGCCTGGACGTGCATCGCGATGCGTTGGCGTCGGCCTTGCCGCTTGGCATCAAGCAACGGCTGTCCCTTGCCGTTGCGGTCATCCACCGTCCCCGCGTGCTGATCCTGGACGAGCCGACGTCCGGCGTTGATCCCGAAGCGCGCGATGCGTTCTGGGCGCTGCTGATCGAGCTGTCGCGCAACGAGGGCGTGACGATCTTTGTCTCGACCCACTTCATGGCCGAGGCAGAGCGCTGCGACCGCGTGTCGTTCATGCATGCTGGCCGGGTTCTGGCAGAGGACGCGCCGGACGCTTTGATGGCCGCCGAGAACGCCAATACGTTGGAGGGTGCGTTCATCTCGATACTGGAAGCGGCTGATCCGCCCGGACCTGTCCGCGCGCCGGACGTCCATGTCGCAGAGGTTGGCGATGCAAGCGGAAACAGCATCGGTCGCGCCCTGGCTTACGCGCGTCGCGAGGCGGTCGAGGTCCTGCGCGACCGCGTGCGGCTCAGCTTTGCGTTTCTGGGTTCGGCTTTGCTGATGCTGGTCTTTTGCTTTGGCATCACGCTGGACATCGAAGAACTGGATTTTGCCGTGCTCGACCTGTCGCAAAGCCCCGAAAGCCGAGCCTATATCTCGGAAATATCAGGCTCGCGTTATTTCAGGCCGACCCCACCGCTGGCCGACCCCGCAGACGGGCGGCGGCGCCTGACGGCGGGTGAGGTTTCGCTGGTCGTTGAACTGCCCCCCGACTTCGGGCGCAAGCTGCGCACCGGCGAACATACCGACGTGCTGGCAACCGTTGACGGTGCGATCCCCTTCAAGGGAGAGACGGTAGAGGGCTACGTCGCGGGCCTGCACCAGAGCTTTCTGGAAGACCTGGCGCGCGAAAGCGGGTTTCGCCACGCGCCGATTGCCCGGATCGAGCCGCGTTTCCGCTACAATCAGAGTTTCGAGAGCATCGCGGCCATGGCCCCTGCCATGCCCGCGATCCTGCTGATCATGCTGCCGGCTGTCTTGGCTGCCGTCAGCGTCGCGCGGGAACGCGAATTGGGGTCAGTGACCAATTTCTACGTCACGCCGACCACCCGGCTGGAGTTCCTGATCGGCAAGCAGATCCCCTATATCGCCATCGCCTTTGCGAACTTCCTGCTGCTGGCCGGCATGACTGTCTGGGTTTTCGGCGTACCGCTCAAGGGCGATCCAATCCCGCTTGCCATTGGTGCGCTCCTCTATGTCTGGGCCACTACGTCCTATGGGCTGTTCATCGCAACCATGACGTCCAGCCAGGTGGCGGCCACCTTTGCCACGGCCATTGCGTCGGTCGTGCCGACGATCCAGTTTTCGGGCTTGTTGCAACCGGTCTCAACCCTCGAAGGGGGCGCGCAGACCATCGGATCCCTTTGGCCGTCGTCATATTTCCTGCACCTGAATGTCGGGGCCTTTACCAAGGGGCTGAGTTGGGACGCGCTTGGCCCCGACATCCTGGCGCTGGCCTGTTTCGGACCTGCGTTTACGGCCGTCGCCGCGCTGTCCCTGCGCGCGCAGGAGAAATGAATGCAACGGGTGGTCTGCATATTCTGGCTGGGTCTGAAGGAGATGATCAGCCTGCGCCGCGACTGGGTGATGATGGCGCTTCTGGTCTGGTCGTTCACGCTTGCACCGGTGATGGAGGCGACCGGGGTCGCCAGTTCGGTCAACAACGCCTCGATTGCCTTTGCGGACGAGGACAATTCGCCCCTGTCGCGCGCGCTGAGTGCCGCGTTTTTCCCGCCGGAATTCCAACCCGTCGTGCAGATCGAACCGGGGTCGGGGCCGGCACAGATGGATGCCGGGCACTTCTTGTTCATCGTGGCGGTTCCGCCCGGTTTTGAAAAGGACATGCGCGCGCTTCGGACTCCGGAAATCCAGGTCCTGATCGATGCGACCGCGATGGAACAGGCGGGCATCGGTGCCACCTACATCACCAACATCCTCAGCACTGAAATCCGCCGCTTTGCCATTGGCGCGGACCTTGTCCAGCCCGCCCCTGTCGATCTTGTTCTGCGCAGCGCGTTCAATCCAAACCGCGACACTGTGCGCTTTGCCGGGATTGTGGCGCTGATCGGACAGATCATGTGGCTGACCACCATCCTGACCGGGGCCGCCATGATCCGCGAGCGTGAGCATGGCACCATCGAGCACCTGCTGGCCATGCCGCTCGCGCCCTTTGACATCGCGGTGGCCAAGATCTGGGCGAATGCCGCCGTGGTTCTTGTGGCGGCAGGGCTGTCGCTGACCTTCGTGATGCAGGGATCCCTCGGGATCGACATCGCGGGGTCAACGGTCCTGTTCCTTCTGGGGACGGCGCTGTTCCTGTTCACTGCGACTGCACTTGGCGTGTTCCTCGCCACGCTGGCCCGCTCGATGGCGCAATTCGCCCTGTTGGTGATGCTGATTGTCTTGCCGATGCTGATGCTGTCGGGCGGCGAAACCCCGGTGGAAAGCCAACCGGACTGGCTGCAGGCAGGTACACTTATTCTTCCGTCGCGCCACTACATGGCGGCCAGCCAGGCCATCGTGTTCAAGGGGGCCGGGATCGAAACGGTCTGGCCCGAATTCGTGTGGATGGCCGCGCTGGGCACCGCACTTCTGGCGACAAGCATAGTGCTATTTCGGCGATCCGTCGCGCAGGAGAACTAGGACCGACACGTAAAGGAGAGGTCAGACATGGACCGATATCTGCACCTTCGGGCCAAATTTTTTCAGCGAGGAACGCGGATCGGACGGCCGTTGTGAATCCGCGCCTTCTGATCGTCGCCTATCTGGCCGTTGTGCTGCTGCCCTTGGTCGCCTCGTGGGTGGTTGGCGGCCCACCGCGCGCCGTCGTCCAAGAGCTTGCGTCGGGTCTGGGCATCCTCGCGTTTTCCATAATCCTTGTGGAATTTGTGCTTTCGGGTCGCTTCAAGAGCATTTCGAACGACATCGGGATGGATCAGACGATGCGGTTTCATCAGTTGATCGCCCGTACGGCGCTGGTCTTTGCCCTATTGCATCCCTTTCTCTATGATGGGTCCCCGGCTGGCGGGACGCGCCCGTGGGACCCGACGCGTCAACTGACCGTCACAACCGATTTCTCGGTGCTCTCTACCGGCATCGCAGCCTACCTGCTGTTGCCGAGCTTTGTGCTGTTTGCGATTTACCGCACGCAACTGGATTACAAGTACGAGGCTTGGCGGCTGATGCATGGCATTGGCGCGGCGCTGATCGCGCTCCTGCTGCTGCATCACACCGTCTATGCCGGGCGCTACGGTTCGCAACCGTTCATGACGTGGCTGTGGCTGGCGTTGACAGTCGTGTCTGTCGGGTCGCTGATTTATGTCTATCTGCTTGTGCCGTTTCTGGAAAAGCGGCGGGCATGGCGGGTGACCAGCGTCACGCAACTGACGCCAAGGCAATGGGAATTGACGGTTGTGCCCACCGACCACGCGGGCCTTGATTACAGGGCGGGGCAGTTTGCATGGCTCAATGTCGGGCACAGCCCGTTTTCGCTCAGGGAGAACCCGTTTTCTATTTCATCGGCGCCCGCATCCGGTTCGGCGGTTTCGTTCATGATAAAGGAACTGGGCGACTTCACCCGGACCATTGGCCGGATCGCGCCGGGCGCGGTCGCCTATCTTGACGGGGCATATGGAAGTCTGGTGGTCGATGGCCGCAAGGAACCCGGCGTAGCGTTGATCGCTGGTGGGATCGGCCTTGCACCGCTGATCGGTATCCTGCGGCAGATGCGCCTGACCGGCGATACGCGTCAGGTAAAGATCATTTATGGCAACAGAAGCATCAGCCAGATCGCCTACCGGGATGAATTGGAGAGCGAGGATGTATCATATGTCCTGTCCGAGCCACCCGAGAACTGGCAGGGGGAAACCGGCCGCATCGATCCGGACCTTCTGGATCGCGTCTTTTCGCAAGAGGAATTCACGGAGTGGGTTTTTGTCATGTGCGGACCATCCAAAATGATGGATGCCGTCGAAGACCACTTGATCAGCCGGGGCACACTGACCGATCACATTCTGTCAGAGCGGTTCGACTATGATTGATCGATTGCGCCAGATGACATCGCGACACCGGCTGTCATTGGTGGTCTGGGTTTTGACGGCTGTTTTTTGCCTGGTTTTGTTGGGTTTCGCCTTGCGTTGAATCCGGCATGCAGGTGTGACGCCGCGGGCCTTGCGACAGTCAAAACACAGCGCTTCCACGATGTTGATCACACGTACCTTCGTCGTCGCCAGCGCGCCGCCTATTCCGCCAGATGGCAGGCCACGACGCTGTCGCCGACCTGCCGGTTCACGGGCCGTTCGGCGCGGCAAATGTCCGTCGCTATCGGGCAGCGCGGGTGGAATGCGCAGCCCGAGGGCGGGTCGATGGGGTCGGGGATTTCGCCCTTGGGCGGTTCAACCTCGCGGCCAAAGGCATCCATGCGCGGGGCCGCGTCCAGCAGCATCTGGGTATAGGGGTGCTTGGGCGACTGAAACAGCGTTTCGGGGTCCGCCTCTTCCACCAGACGACCCAGATACAGCACACCGATCCGGTCCGCCATGTGCCGCACCACCGTCAGGTCATGGGTGATCAGCAGATAGGTCAGGCCAAAGCTGTCCTTCAGATCGCTCATCAGGTTCAGCACCTGCGCCTGCACCGACACATCCAGCGCGCTGGTCGGTTCGTCACAGACGATCAGGCGCGGCTCGGACGCCAGCGCGCGGGCAATGCAGATACGCTGCCGTTGCCCGCCCGAAAACTCGTGCGGAAACTTGCCCGCATCGCCGGCATGCAGCCCCACCTGCTGCAACAGCTTTTCCGCCAGGCCCTCTGTCGCGCCGCCCTGCGCGGCCACCGGTTCCTCGATGATGTCGCGCACCCGCCAGCGGGGGTTGAGCGACGCGTACGGATCCTGAAAGATCATCTGGATGTTCGACCGCGCCGCCCGCACCCTGTCCGGGTCGGTTTCCGTGGCCAGGTTCACGCCCTCGACCTCCACATCGCCCGCGGTCGGCCCCAGCAGGCCCACCAGCATCCTTCCGATGGTCGACTTGCCCGACCCGCTTTCGCCGACCAGCGCATAGGTGGTCTTTTCCTCGATCTGGAAATCGACCTCGGAAACGGCGGTCAGCAGCGCCTTGCCCCGGCGTTCGAGGACGCGGTTCAGCCAGGGTTTCGACACGTCAAAGACCCGCGTCAGACCCCGCACGATCACATGCGCGCTCATTCCGCGGCCTCCGCCATCAGCGGGAACCAGCAGGCGGCCCGATCCTGTTCGATCCGGGGCCACGGGGCCGCGCGGCACTTGGCCTGCGCATGGGGGCAGCGCGGGTGAAAGGCGCAGCCCTCGGGCATCGCCGTCAGCCGGGGCATCGACCCGGGGATCTGGTGCAGGCGTTTCCGCCCCTGCGACGCCAGCGGGGTCGAGGCCATGAGCCCGTGGGTATAGGGGTGCTCGGGACGCAACAGCACGTCGCGCACCGGCCCAAGTTCGGCCAGACGGCCCGCATACATCACCGCCACGCGGTCGGCGGCCTCGGCAATCACGCCCATGTCGTGGGTGATCAGCATGACGGCAGTGCCCTTTTCCCGGCACAGGCGTTTCAGCAGCGCGATGATCTGGGCCTGCACCGACACGTCCAGCGCGGTGGTCGGCTCGTCCGCGATGACCAGGCTGGGTTCGGCACACAGGGCCAGCGCGATCACCACCCGCTGCCGCATCCCGCCCGAAAACTCGTGCGGATAGCTGTCGATGCGTTCTGCGGCCCCGGGAATGCCCACTTCTTCCAGCGCCGCCACGGCACGGGCCTCGGCCTCGCGCCGGTCAATGGGCAGGTGGGTCAGGATGGTTTCGGTGATCTGGTCCCCGATGGTCAGAAGCGGGTTGAGCGAGGTCAGCGGGTCCTGAAACACCATGCCGATATGCTTGCCCCGCACGCGGCGCATGTCCTCTCCGGTCAGGTGATCGATGCGGTGGCCGTTCAGGTGAATCTCTCCGCCCGAGATGTGGGCAGGCGGGTTCAGCAGCCCGATCACCGCATTGCCCGCCATCGACTTGCCCGCCCCGCTTTCGCCCACGACGCCAAGGATTTCGCCCCTGGCGATGTCATAGGACACGCCGTCCACAGGCTTCACGACACCGGCGCGGGTCGGAATTTCGACACTGAGGTCGCGGATGGACAGGACGGGGCTGGTCACCGCAACCTCGGGTTCAGCGCATCGCGCAGCCAGTCGCCCAGCAGGTTCACGCTCAGCGCCAGCGCAAGCAGCGTGCAGGCGGGAAAGAACAGGATCCACCACTCGCCCGAGAACAGGAACCCTTGTCCGATCCGGATCAACGTCCCAAGCGACGGCTGCGTGGGTGGCGCGCCGACGCCCAGAAACGACAACGTCGCCTCGGCAATGATTGCCAGCGCCAGCGAGATCGTGGCAATCACCAGCACCGGCGACAGAACGTTGGGCAGGATATGCTTCAGCATGATCGCCCAGGGCGTGCGCCCGATCAGGCGAGCTGCGGCCACGTAATCCTTGCTTTTCTCGACCAGCGTCGCCCCGCGCACGACGCGCGCGAATTGCACCCAGTCGCTCAGGCCGATGGCTAGGATCAGCACCCAGATCGCCATCTGGTCGCGGTATTCGACCGGCGTGAACCCCTTGGCCACGCCAAAGATCAGCATCGCCACCAATATCGATGGAAAGGTCAGCTGCACATCCGCCACACGCATGATGATCGTCTCGGTCCAGCCGCCAAAATACCCCGACACCAGCCCCAGAACGATGCCCAGCACCATGGCAAACAGCACGGCCGCCGCCCCCACAAACAGCGATATGCGCATCCCGTAAAGGATGGTGGAAAACACGTCCCGTCCCTGATCGTCCGTGCCCAACAGGAAACTGTCCTGGGTGAACGCATTGGGCTCCATCGGCGGGGTAAAGCCGTTCATCAGGTTCAGACTGGCCGGATCAAAGGGGTTTGTCGGCGCAATGAGCGGGGCAAAGACGGCCGACAGCACCAGCAGGCACACAACGGCAAAGGACGCCATGGCCACGGGCGAGCGCTTGAAGGCATAGAAAAAGTCGCTCTCGCGAAAGCGGGTCCAGTTGCCCCGTTCCGCGACCTCGACCGTCTTTTCCACCGACATGTTTTCCATCAGTGCGCCCCCCCGCGATCAGCGCGCAGGCGCGGGTCGATAAAGACATACAGGATGTCGACGATCAGGTTGATGCCGACGAACATGACCGAAATCATCATCAAATAGGCTGCCATCACAGGAATATCCACGAACTGGATCGCGTTGATGAACAGCAGGCCCACGCCGGGCCATTGAAACACCGTTTCCGTGATGATGGCAAAGGCGATGATGGCGCCCAGCTGCAGGCCGATCACGGTAACGACGGGCACCATCGTGTTCTTTAGCGCGTGGTGAAAGTTGACCGCGCGGGCGCGCAGTCCCCGGGCGCGGGCAAAGCGGATGTAATCCTGGCGCAGCACCTCCAGCATCTCGGATCGGACAAGCCGCATGATCAGCGTCATCTGGTACAGGCCCAGTGTGATCGACGGGAGGATCAGCGCCTTGAGCCCGCTGCCCGTCAGGAACCCGGTGGTCCACCAGTCGCCCAGCGGCACCGTGTCGCCGCGGCCAAAGGACGGCAACCATCCCAGTTCCACGGAAAACAGGTAAATCAGCAGGATACCAATCAGAAAGGTCGGCAACGACACCCCGATGAGCGAGGCCGCCATGACCGTGTGGGCCGCCACACCGTCGCGCCGGATCGCGGTAAAGACCCCCAGCGCGATGCCTAACAATACGGCAAAAATGCCCGACACCGCCGCCAACTCCAGCGTGGCGGGGGCACGTTCCATGATGATTTCGGCCACGGGTCGGCCTTGGCGATAGCTGACCCCGAAATTGCCCTGCACGGCGTTTTCGAGGAACTTGAAATACTGCACCGGAAACGGCTGATCGAGGCCAAGCTGCGCCCGCAACCGCTCCACATCCTCGATCGTGCGTTCCTGGCCCAGCATGTTGTCGATCGGATCACCGATGAAGCGAAACATCGAAAACGCCACCAGCCCCACAACCAGAAGGACCAGCAGGGATTGACCAACGCGTCGGATGATGAAGGCGAGCATGGAAGGAAAGAATAGTGGAAGGCCTGAAGCGTCAAGGCGAAACTGCGAACATCGCGATGCGGTCGCGTGTCAATGATTGCTCTGTGCGTGGGCCCCTTGCCGGCGCGGCACGCTCAGTCCAG
>JBCBFX010000113.1:0-10914 GCA_038527345.1 Pseudomonadota bacterium
CACCGATGGCGCATTGTTCGCGCAATACGGACCCACAGAGCAATGGGGCAAGTGGAGCCCGTCGGACGACCTGATCTATCTTGGCCGCACCGAGGTGGCCCATGCCGGGTCTGCCGCAGCGGACGAGGAAGTGTCAATGCTGGGTGCAGCCCTGCTGGGCGGCAGCAGCCTGCTGGGGATCGGTGGCGCAACCGCCGCCGTGATCGGCGGCACCGCCCTGTTGACCGGGGACGACGACACTGTCACGCCGGCGGGGCCTGCGACCCCCACGGTCGACGATGCCGACACCTCGACCAACATCGGCGGCGACGACACCGCCACGCACCAGTTTACCATAACCGGCACAGGCGAACCCGGCGACGCGGTCCAGGTGGTGGCGGGCGACGTCACGCAAACGACGACCATCGATGACAACGGCGCGTGGCAGGTCGTCTTTGACGGTGATACCTTTCCGTCGGACGGTGATTTCGAGTCCGAAGTGACCTTTACCCATATCGCGACCGACACGACGACCGTGCTGGATGGTCCCGGCTTTGTCATCGACACGACAGGGCCGGACGTTTCTGTTTCGACGGGCACCGAAAGCGTGGGCCACATCGTCAATGGCGAAGAGTTGAGCGGCGGTGTGACCCTGACCGGCGCGGGTGAACCGGGCGCATCGCTCGAAATCACGATCCAGGGTGTGACCCGTTCCGTCACAGTGACCGAAGGCGGCACATGGCAGGCGACCTGGCAGTCCGGGACGCTGACGGACGGTGAGTATTCAACCGGTGTGACCATCGTGGCCACCGACAGTTTTGGAAACACCACAACCATTTCCGACGCGCTTGTCGTCGATACGGTGGCGAGTGTCAGCATCGCCACCGACACGGTCGAGGGCGACGGCGTGGTGAACGAGGTCGAGGCCGCCGATGGTGTGACCCTGACAGGTACTGCGCAGCCCGGTTCAAGCGTCGACGTGACGTTCCAGGGCGTCACGCGGTCCGCGACAGTTGATGTGGATGGAGCCTGGACCGTCGACTTCCCCGCCTCTGATATCCCGGCGGGCGAATACGCCTCGACCGTTACCGCCGTGGCCACGGATGCCGCTGGCAACAGCACCACGGCCTCCGGTACGGTGCAGGTCGATACGCTTGTAAACACGCTGGGATATACCTCGACCTCCGGTGGGATCGATGGCGTGATCAATGCCGCCGAGCACACGCATGGCATGGTTGTCACCGGCGTGGCCGAACCCGGCGCGACCGTGGTCGTGCAGCTGGGCGGGGCCATCGTGAATGCGGTGGTTACCACTACGGGCGCGTGGACGGCCAGTTTTGCCAGCGACCAGATCGCCACCGGCACCTATACCAAGCAGATGACCGCAACGGCAACGGATGCGGCAGGCAACACAAGGTCGGTCACACAGGCCGTCAACGTCGATACGGAAGCCAGCCACCTGACCATCGCAGGCCCGATCGAGGGTGACGATGTGATCAACGGGGCCGAGGCATCGGACGGTGTGCTGCTGTCGGGCAATGCGGAACCCGGCGCATTGATCAGCGTGACCATGCAGGGCATCACCCACCAGGCCGTCGCCAATTCCAGCGGTGTCTGGCAAGCGTTCTTCGGCGCGAACGAAATTCCGGGCGGCACCTACGAGGCGCAGATCACCGCAACCACGACCGATGCGGCAGGCAACACCAACACCGTGCAGGACACCGTGCAGGTCGACACCCGCGTCGACAATCTGTCGCTGGCTGCGGATGCGGTTGCTGGCGACAATGTCATTTCGGGCGCGGAACAGGCGCAGGGCGTCGTCCTGACCGGCACGACCGAGATCGGGTCGACAGTCATGGTATCGCTTGGCAACCACACGGTGCAGGCCATCGTCGATGCCAATGGCAACTGGAGCGCGCCGTTCGCCCCAACACAGATTCCGGTGGGAGAATACACCACCCCCGTCAGCGTCACGGCGACCGATCGCGCCGGCAACGTGGCGACCGTTTCCGACACGGTCGTCGTCGACACGCTGGTCAACCAACTGAACGTGCAGGACCAGGTGACAGAAGATGACATTGTCAGCGGCTCCGAAGCGCGCGAGGGCATCAACCTGGGCGGTCAGGTCGAAATCGGATCTACCGTCATGGTCGACTTCAACGGCACCGTCATGGCCGCGGTCGTGGATCAGGTCGGCAACTGGTCGTTGGAAATTCCGCCTTCGGCCATTCCGGGCGGGACCTATACCGCTGAAATCGTGGTCATGGCGACGGATGCGGTGGGCAACACCGACACGATCAGCGACTTGCTGGCCATCGACACGGATGCGCCGGACGGACCGGTAATTGCCAGCTTCACCCGCGACGGCGAGGGCATTCGCGGCATCTCCACCGAACTCAGCGACGGCGCGTTGTCTGTGGCGCAGGTGGCCGACAACGGCAGCATCAACGACGTGGCCGCCACGCAGGTGGACGTGGATGTGCTGGGCGAGACGGTGTTCCAGTTCAACGCGAATGTGCCGGACGGGTCCGACCTGATCGTGACGGCGTCCGACGATGCAGGCAACACCAGCGGCACCTATGTCGCGCTGGATGACGAATCCGCGGGGTCGAACATCGACCTGGGCAATTCCGCACTGGGCAACTACCGGATCGAACAGGTGGACCTGCAATTCGCGGAAGAAGCCAGCCTGACGATCACCGAAGCGCAGCTTGTCGCCCTGTCGGACAATTCCAACACACTGACGATCCATGGCGGCAGCGACGATACCGTGACCATCGCCGGGGCGACCCGCACCGGGACAACGGCCGTGGATGGGCAGACCTACGATGTTTACAGCCTGGGTGCGGATGCGACCGTGATCCTTGACGACGACATCAACGTCAATACTGCCATCGGATAACACACTGAATTCAAGTAACTTTCACTGGGCAAGATCAACAAAAACAATATCGAGCATTCCAGAAAGACAAGAGGCGCGGACCGGTTTCCGTAACCGCGCCCTTTCAACAAGACCAATAACCCGGAACGGGGCGAGGCATGGGGCAAAGCGGATTGAAGATAGCGGCAGTGTGCGCCGCGATCACACTACAGGCAGGGTGTGACAGCGCATTTAGCGACAACCCGGTGGTGGCCCGGCTGAACACGGGCGTGGACACCGGCGTTGGTCCGGTGGAACGCGGCACCCGTGTCGCGGCGCTGACGGCTACGCCCACCAGGAATGACAACAAGCTGAACGCCGAAAGCGTGACGCTGCAAAACCTGCTGGCGCGCCGGTCGGTGCTGCCCGACGGTGGTGCCTTTGACCGGGTGGCCACGGCCGTGCTGGCCGCCAATGCGCGCGCTGCCGAAACCGAACTGCGCGCCGCACGGCTGCGCGCCGAAGCCGCATCAAAGAACTGGTTGCCGACAATCGGCCCCAATATCTCTCTGAATTCGCTTGGTAACATCATCACGCAGATCGTTGTGGACCAGGTGATCTTTGACAATGGCCGCAAGAAGGGCGAGCGCGCCTTTGCCAAGGCCGATGTCGAAGTGGCCGCCGTGGCGCTGGCCGAAGACACCAATGATCGCGTCGCGACCGCGTTGGATCTCTATCTGACAGCGGCACAGGGCCGCGAACAGGCCGCGCTGCACCGTGCGACGCTCAAGGACATGGAGCATTTTCTCTATATCATGACCGAACGGGTGCGCGGCGGCGTATCGGACCGGTCCGACCTGAACGTGATCGCCGCGAAGGTGGCTGAAATCCGCGCCTTGACCGCGGCAAGCGAAGAAGCGTCAACCACTGCGCTGGCCGAGCTGAATGCCATGTCCATCGCCCCGCTGAATGACGTGCGCGGGCTTGAGACGTTGTCGCTGACCGGGCTTGAGGCCCAGACGCTGGCCGTGGCCCGGGCCGAAGCGGAAAAGGAACGCAGCATCGCGCAGGCCCGTATCGACCGCGCCAGCCAGTTGCCGGGCATCAACGCCCGCGCGACGGTGGGTGAAAACGGCGGTGCCGGGGTCACGGTGGGCGGCCCGGGGCTGGGCCTTGGCACGCCCGCGCGGATGCAAGCCATCGAAGCGGCCAGGGAGGCAGCATCGCGGCAGGTCGCCCAGGCCAACGAGGACAGCGACCGCACCCTGCGCCGGCTCGAGGGAGAGGTCACTGCCACCGCCCGCCAGGCGCAAGAGGCACGCGGCTTGACCGCCGGGGCGAAATCGAACCTTGATCTGTTTCAGGCGCAATACAAGGCTGGCCGCCGACAGGTGATGGACGTGGTCGGCGTCTATGAAACATTCGCGGACCGGCAGGCAGCCGAAGTGGCCCTGAAATACGATGCCCTGCGGCTACAGGTCGAACTGGCGCGTGTGCAGGGCGTGCTGGCGGACGGAGACCGGATTTGACGGACCGCCGCCCCTTTACGCTGACAGTGAGCAACGGCAACCGGACGCGCCTGACTGCGGAAATCGTCAAGTCCCCACCGAAGGCGGACAACGAAAACCGGGCCGACGACAGCATCGGGCGCTGGAACGCCCGCGCCGAACTGGCCGTGATCTATGCCGGGCTGCTGGGGATCGAAACCAGCCGCAGCGACATGCTGGATGCGCTGGCAGGTGCCGAGCCGGGCGACGACGCGCAACGGATCTCTGCAGCACTTGCGCAGCAAGGCCTGCAGTCTTCCGTCGAACACATCGGCGCACCCACGCCTGATCTGTGGCCCGCGCTGGCCTGCATGAACAGTGGACAGGTGGTGCTGGTGCTCTCACAGTCGCAGGAGGACGTGGTCATCTATGACCGCACCTGTCCCGACAACCGCGCCCATGTCGCTGTGACCGACTTTGCCGCCCATGTCGCAGGCCGCGTGATCCGGGCAGATACACCGCTGGAACAGGTCGCGGCGCGTCACAAGACCGAAACCCGCCAGCCGCATTGGTTCTGGGGCGAATTCCTGCACTACCGCACGGCTCTGGGCGAGATTGCGTTGGGCTCCTTTGTCGCGAACCTGCTGGCCGTCGCCGTGGCGCTGTTTTCGTTGCAGGTCTATGACCGGGTGATCCCGCATCAAAGCCAGGCGACCCTGTGGGTGCTGGCGGCGGGCGCGTGTCTTGCGCTGCTGTTCGAAGCGGGCCTCAAGATCGCGCGCGCCCGCCTGATGGACGGGGCGGGCCGCCAGATCGAACTGAACGTGCTGCGCCTGCTGATGGACCGGGTCATGGGCATGCGCAGCGACCTGCGCGGTCAATCGCCGTCGATGACGTTTTCGGCCATGCGCGAATTCGGGTCGGTGCGCGAATTCTTTACCGCGTCGACCATCGGGACCATCGCCGATATCCCGTTCATCTTTGTCTTTCTTCTGTTGGTGGCGTCCATCGCTGGTCCCGTCGTCTGGGTCCTGATCCTGGGTGGCGTGCTGATGCTGGTGCCTGGCTTCCTGATGCAGAAAAAGATGCTGCGCCTGACGCAGGAAACCCAGGGGGCGTCGGCCAAATCCTCGCGCCTGCTGCACGAGACGATTTTCGAACGCGACACGGTCAAGGCCACACGGGCCGAGGATCGGGTGATGCGCCTGTGGCAGGAACTGACGACGCTGAGCGCGTTGAAATCCTCCGAACAGCGGCGGCTGGCGTCGGTTCTGACCTTCTGGTCCCAGGGCATGCAGCAGATGACCTATGTGGCCGCAGTGATCGCGGGCACCTATCTGGTCTTTGCCGGGCAGTTCACGGTGGGGTCGATCATCGCCGTTGGCATCCTGACCTCGCGCACGCTGGCCCCGCTGACCCAACTCGCGGGCACCATGGCGCGCTGGGGCAACGTCAAGGCGGCGCTCGACGGGTTGGAGGCCATCGTGGCCGCCCCGCAGGACGCCGAGGACAGCCGCACCTATCTGCGGCGCGACGCGCTGGAGGGGCAGTTCGATCTGCGCGAGGTGCAGTTCCAGTATGACGCGGACGGCGCGCCGACGCTGGACATCCCGGCGGTGCAGATCAAGCCGGGGCAGCGCGTCGCCGTGCTGGGGGCCAATGGCGCGGGCAAGTCGTCGCTGCTGAAATTGCTGACGGGCCTTTACGCCCCGACCAAGGGCCGCATCCTGATTGATGGCACCGATATGGGGCAGATCGCGCCCCGCGACCTGCGCCGCCTGATCGGCTATCTGGGCCAGGATGTGCGCCTGTTCACGGGCACGTTGCGCGACAACCTCAACCTGACCCTGCTGGAACGGGACGATACGCGGCTGATGGACGCGCTGGATTTCGCGGGCCTTGGCCCGTTTGTCCGGGCGCATCACAAGGGGTTGGACCTCGAAATCCTGGATGGCGGGCAGGGGCTCAGCATCGGGCAGCGCCAGTCCATCGGCTGGGCGCGGCTGTGGCTGCAGGACCCGAAAATCTGTCTGCTGGATGAACCCACCGCAGCGCTGGACCAGACGCTGGAGTCCACCCTGGTCAACCGGCTCGGGACATGGTTGCAGGGTCGCACCGCCGTCATCGCCACGCACCGGGTGCCGATCCTGTCGCTGACGGACCGGACGCTGATCCTGCAACAGGGGCGGATGATCGTGGACGGTCCGCGGGATGACGTGCTGGCCCATCTGGGCAATGCGGCCCCCGTGCCGCTGAAGGGCAAGATCGCATGACCATGGTCCGCACCCGGTTCGATGCGCAACTCGCCGCCGAAATGCGTGGCCCGTCGCGGATGATCTGGCTCACGGCGGCTGCGGTGCTGGTGTTCGTGCTGTGGGCGGCCTTTGCCTGGGTGGACGAGATCGTGCGCGGTTCGGGCGAGATGATCTCGACCTCGCGCCCGCAGATCATCCAGAATCTGGAAGGCGGCATTCTGGCGGAATTGGCGGTGGGCGAGGGCGATATCGTCGAACGCGGCGCGATCCTTGCGCGGTTGCAGTCGACGCAGTTCCAATCGCAGGCGGATGATTTGCAGGACCAGATCACCGCACTGACCGTGCGGCAGTTGCGGCTTGAGGCGGAGCTGGCAGGCCAGTTCGACTTTGACGTGCCTGTTGGCCTCGCCACACCCATGCCGGGCCTGATTGCCAGCGAAAGGGCGTTGCTGAACGCCCGCCAGACCGATTTCGTCAGCCGCCGCGAGGGGGCATTCCGCGTGCTGGATCAGGCGCAGAAGGAAAAGGAACTGCTTGAAGACCTGCTGGAGCGCGAGATCGTAGCGTTGATCGAAGTGACGCGCGCCCGCAAGGCGTGGGCCGATGCGCGGATCAAGCTGGACGAGATCATCACCCAGACCGAACTGGAGCGGGCGCAGGCCTATTCCGACACGCTGAAAGAGCTCAACACCCTGCGCCAGACCCACAAGGCGGCACAGGACCAGTTGAACCGGACCGTTCTGGTCAGCCCCATGCGCGGGATCGTAAACAACCTATCCGTCACCACCATTGGCGGTGTCGTGCGTCCGGGCGAGGAGATCCTGCAGATCATCCCGCTGGACGAGGAACTGTTCGTCGAGGGACGCATCGCGCCCGAAGACATCGCGGGCGTGCGGCCCGGGCAGGAGGCGACCATCAAGCTGAGCGCCTATGACTACACGATCTATGGCGCGCTCAAGGGGCAGGTGACGCTGGTGTCGGCCGACACGTTCAAGGACGAGCGCAAGGCGGACGGCGATCCGCACTACAAGGTGACCGTGGCCGTGGACGGTGCAGGCCTGACCGACCGGCAGCGCAGCGTGGCCATCCGGCCGGGCATGCAGGCCCAGGTGGAATTGCACACCGGGTCCAAGACGGTGCTGCAATACCTGCTCAAACCGCTCTACAAATCCCGCGAAGCGTTCCGCGAGCCCTGAGGTCGTCGGGTGCTCTGTTTGCCTTTGGCAAAGACGCCCACCCGCCGACCCTAATCCGCCGTATCCAACCAGATCGTGACAGGTCCGTCATTGGTCAGGCGCACCGCCATGTCCGCCCCGAAGCGGCCGGTTTCGGTGGGGATGCCGAGACGTTTCAATTCTTGGGTGAATTGCAGGTACAGCGTTTCGGCCGCATCCGGTTTGGCCGCGCCGGAAAAGCCAGGGCGGTTGCCGCGGGACGTGTCAGCGGCCAGCGTGAACTGGCTGACCACCAGCACCTGGCCGCCGACGTCGCGCACGTCCAGGTTCATCTTGCCGGCGTCGTCCTTGAAAAGCCGCAACTTCGACACCTTGGCCGCCAGTGCGCGCGCGGTATCAATGTCGTCGCCGGGCATGGCGCAGACCAGGACCATCAGGCCCGGGCCGCACTGGCCGACCACGTCGCCGTCCACCGAAACGGATGCGTCGCTGACGCGCTGGAGGATCGCCCTCATCCCGTTCTCCATTCGATCACTTCGCCGGGGGCAGCCCGGTCGGTGCGGAAGCCGTTGGCGGGGTGGTCGGGATCTGCACGGCCAAGGGAGATGGCGCACAGGATCATGCGGTCACCGCCGATGCCGAAGAAGTCGCGCACAAACGGGGCCTGGGCCGCGATGGCCGCTTGCGGGATCGTTGCGACCCCGTGGGCCGTGGCCGCAAGGCAGAACGCCGTGACAAAGCCGCCCGTGTCCATCGCGCCATACGGCCCGAGCGCACGGGGTGCGGTGACGATGGCCACGTGGGGCGCGCCGAACAGGCGGTAGTTTTCCATCATCTGGTGGGCAGACGCCCCGCGGTCCCCTTTTTCGATCCCAACCGCATCGTAAAGCTGGAAGCCGCAGGCGCGGCGGCGGTCACCGTAGATGCCTGGATACCCTTCGGGCCAGGGCATGTCTGGGGCAGGGGGCGTGGTGCTGGCAACGTGATACAGTGCCTCGCGGAACCGGTCGGTTTCGGTCCCGTCGGTGATGATCAGCTGCCACGGCTGGGCATTGCACCAGCTGGGGGTCTGCTGGGCGGTGGCCACGATGCGTTCAATCACGTCCCGCGGGATCGGATCAGGCAGGAAGGCGCGACAGGAAAAGCGGGCGTGCATCAGGTCATGCAGGGTGCGGGCGGCATCGGTCATGCGCCGAAACCTAACAAGCCGCGGGCCCGCGTCCAGCGCAAATGGATCAGCCGGCGTTCGTGGCGTAGAGGTAACCGATACCTGCGGCCACCAGCAGGCCCAGCACAACGGCAAAGGTAATCTTCCACACCGACCAGGGGCGTTCGCCCTGTACCCGTCCGGTACGGCCGTTGACCACAAAACGGTAGGTTTCGCCGCGATACTTGTACGCCGCCAGCCACACCGGCAGCAGCACATGCTTGAACGTCAGTGCGCCCAGTTTGGTGTCGACCGTGTGGATCCGCTGGCGGTCGCCGCCGATGTCGAACTTGATGTCGCGCGCGATGACGCGGTCCATATAGGCGCGCGCCTCGACAAACCCGTCCTCAAGCTCGACCGCGTAGCCCTCGGCCCGGAAACCGGCGAGGAACTCGGGGGCATAGGGTTCCATTTCGCTCAGGTCCCAGGGTTCCAGCGCGTCGGTGTATTTCTTTGGCAACGATTTCGAGGCCAGAACCAGCACGTCGTCGAAGAAGCGCGCGACCTTGCCGCGGGTGCCGCGCCAGCGGACCTTTTGCACGCGGACCTGGCGCTGTTTGCCATCGCGCATGACGGTCCTTGTTTCGTGATAGACGGTGCCGCGTTCACCGGTATAAGCGCTGCGGGTTTCGGCATCGAAGGTCCAATAGGGGACATAGATCCCCTGCATCGCGCGCCCCTTGCGGGCATAGTCCTGCAACCCGTTGGGCGCGAACCACAACCCGCCCAGCCAGTCGGTCATGGCATGGCGCGCCTGCGGTTCGGTCAGGGCAAAGGGCAGCACGCCCCTGGGTTTGATATGCCGGTGCGCGCCGGTGTCGGTGACCACGGGCGTGGCGCAGAACGGACATTCGGTGGCGTGGATGTCGGCGTCGAATTCCACCTGCGCCGCGCAGTTGGGGCATTTGGAGACGCGCGTTTCCTCCATCTCGGCCTGCGGCAGTTCGGCGGTGATGGCTGCGCGGTAATCCAGTTCCGTGATGGGGGTCGCGCGGTCGCCCGTCCCCTCGATCAGCCCCGTGTTGCCGCAGTGATCGCAGACCAGCCCGCCCTTGTCCGGGTCGAACCGGAAATCGGCCCCGCAATTGTCGCAGGGAAAGCGGTGATCCGCGATGGCCGTGTCGGCGCGGGCGGGGGGCAGGTCGGTCATAGGCTCTTGTGCATGGACTTGGGTGTCATCCGCCGCAGCACACCGTCCCCCAGAGCGGTGTGCCGCCAGAGGTGAAAGATGCCGTGCAGTGCGCCGATGGACAACAGGTACATCAGCCAGTCCTCAAGCCTGGGGCCGGGGACGGTGCCGCCCAGCATATACCAGATCGTCGCGACCGAGGTCGCCCCGACCGCAAGATACATGCCCCGGCTGAGCCACGGATGGGCGGTGCGCAGCACCCCTTCGAGCTTGGGACCGGGGCCGTTCATCAGGCCGTTGACCAGTGCAATGCCGCACATCGCCAGCCCGCTCAGCCCGAACGCCCATGCGATTACGGGCACCGGCCCTGCGGCCATGAACACCAGCAAAAGGGTCAGCGTGAGCCAGTGGAGGGTGATGGTCGCGGTGCGGCGCATGGATGGCGGTCCTCGGGTTCGAATGGTTGGGGTATTGTGTACGTTCGACCCGGGCCCAAAGCCACCCCCGAGACATGGGTTGCCGCTACAAAAACCTGTGCAGCCGTTTCGGCAGCATGATCCGCAGCGCGTTGTCGCGCAGCCGGTAGTGGCGCCAGATGTGAAAGGCCGCGTGCCCGCCTGCAACGACACCCAAGGCGTAGAATTCGATGATATGGACCTGGCCGACAATCTCGTTCGCGGTATGCAAGCCCAGAGGCGGTGCGATGGGCAGGAACCCCCCGGCCCTCAGCAGGAAGGGCGAGGTCAGACCCAGCAGGAACCCTGTCACCGCGACAAAGAACAGCCCCCAGATCAAGGTCAGATGCATCGCGCGGTGCAGAAT
>JBCBFX010000114.1:0-10545 GCA_038527345.1 Pseudomonadota bacterium
GCACAGCAGCGCGCCAACCAGCGGGGCAAAGAGGATAATGGTTTCCATAAGTCTTTAGCCCTTCATCACGTTGACGTCTTCGACGGCGATGGTGCCGCGGTTGCGGAAGAAACAGACAAGGATGGCCAGGCCAATCGCCGCCTCTGCCGCCGCCACCGTCAGGACGAACAGCGTAAACACCTGCCCCACCAAATCATCGAGGAAGCTGGAGAATGCGACCAGGTTGATGTTCACCGCCAGCAGCATCAGCTCGATGCTCATCAGCAGGATGATGATGTTCTTGCGGTTCAGAAACAGGCCAAAGATGCCAATGACGAACAGCGTCGCCGCAACGGTGAGGTAGTGTTCAAGTCCGATCATCGGTCTTTCCTAGTCTGGCTGCCGGTTCATCCCGCCAGCTTGAATGCTGTCTTGTCGCCCCGCGCCTCGGGGTAGAGGGCCGCGCAGGCGCAGGGTTCCTGGGTCAGTGTGGTGATTTCGATATCCCGCGCGATGCCGTCCAGATCGGCGGCCATGCGGGCAAAGGTGGCGAACGCACGGTCGCCGCTTTCGTGGCGTTGGATAACGGCCAGTGCCTTTTCTGTCCGGTCAAAGGGCAAGCGGTTGCCCATGTTCTCTTCGGCGGTGCGAAAGGTGAGCGCCGCACCGGGCGCACAGTCCACGAGGACAAACGACGTCGCCGTTCCCTCCTGGCTCCACCAGTCGCGCCACATCACCCGGCCCTGACCCAGATCAACATGATCCGCTTCGCCGCCGTGGCTGATATGCGTGGTCCGATCACAGTCGGTGAGGGACAAAGCCACAGCCTCCCCCCCAAGCATCGCGACAACCGCTGCAAAATATGCGCACCGTTTGATCAAGGGTTACAGCCCCTGCCCCGGTTTGACGTCCTTCAGCTCCATCGCCGTCGCCGGGTCGCGCATCATCTGCGCGACCACGTCCTGGCGTTTGACGTCCGAGCGGTGGCGCAGGGTCAGCACGATGGCACCCACCATGGCGACCAGCAGAATCAGACCGGCAAGCTGGAACAGCAGGAAATACTGGTCATAGAGGATCAGGCCCAGGGCTTCGGTGTTGTGCCGATCCACGGGGGTGACCTGGGCACGCAAGCCCTCGGCGGCGGCGTTACTTTCCCACGCGCCAAAGGCCATCACGAACTGCATCAGGATCACCACGCCGATCAGCAGCGCAAGCGGCATGTATTTCGCCATCTCCGCCTTCAACTCGGCAAAGTCCACGTCCAGCATCATCACCACGAACAGGAACAGCACCGCCACCGCGCCCACGTAGACGATGATCAGCAGCATCGCCACGAACTCGGCCCCCAGCAGCACGAACAGGCCTGCCGCGCTCAGAAAGGCCAGAATCAGCCACAGGACCGAGTGCACCGGGTTGCGGCTGACGACCGTGAACAGGCCCCCGGCAATCACCGAGATGGCAAAGAGGTAAAAGGCAAATGCGGTCATGTCTTGTCCTCGTCTTCGTTCATGACCTCTTGGGCCAGGCCCATGGCGCGGGTCATGGCGGGCACACCGGCAAACATCGCCATCATGCCCAACGTCTCGGATATCTGCTGGTCGGTCGCCCCGGCCTCGCGGGCGTGGCGCACGGTCTGGCGGATGGCAGTGTCGGCTTGCGCACCCTGCATGGTCAGGCCTGCCAACGTGATCAGCAGCCGGGTTTTGGCATCCAGCCCGTCCTTGTTGACGGTGTTGCCGAACCACGTTTCCATCAGGTCCTTGGGCATGGTGGGCCACAGGGTTTCGAACATCTTGGGATCGAACCCCTTGGACGGGTCAAACGCCGCCATCTGCGGAAACGCCTTGGTCATTTCCTGCATCTGGGCCAGCATCGCGGCAAAGGGGTTCTTGTCGTCATTCATCGGTAAGGCGCGTCCATTTCGAGGTTGCGCGCAATCTCCGCTTCCCACCGTTCACCGTTTTCCAGCAGCTTTTCCTTGTCGTAGTACAGCTCTTCGCGGGTTTCGGTGCTGAACTCGAAATTGGGGCCTTCGACGATGGCATCCACCGGGCACGCTTCCTGGCAGAAACCGCAATAGATGCACTTGGTCATGTCGATGTCGTAACGCGTGGTGCGGCGGCTGCCGTCGGCGCGCGGTTCGGCGTCGATGGTGATGGCCTGTGCCGGACACACCGCCTCGCAAAGCTTGCAGGCGATGCAGCGTTCTTCGCCGTTGGGGTAGCGGCGCAGGGCGTGTTCACCGCGGAACCGGGGGCTGAGCGGCCCCTTTTCGTGCGGGTAGTTCACGGTGGCCTTGGGGGCAAAGAAGTATTTCATCCCCAGTTTCATCCCTTGCCAGAAATCCTGCAACAGGAAGTACTTGGCAGCGCGTCCGTAATCGATCTGGGTCATCTCAGCCCCTTTTGTCCGGCGTGGTTTCGTGCATGTCGGCCCATGACTTGAGCGCGGCAATCACGTCATCATTTTCGATATCAATCATCTCGCCGTCCTTGGTCTGGGTGCACATCTCGCACTCGGCCACGATAAAGGCGGCCAGATCGACCAGATCATGGCGCGACGAGTCCCTGATGGCCTGGGCCAGCGAGTTCATCGGTCAGCCCCCCACCGTCCAGCGGGCATAAAAGCCCCAGAACCATTCGAACTTGGCCGCAAAGGCCACGAATACGACCCAGAACAGCGAGAACGGCAGGAACACTTTCCAGCCCAGCCGCATCAGCTGGTCATAGCGGTAGCGGGGCGTGATTGCCTTGACCATCGAGAAGATGAAGAAGACGAACAGCATCTTCAGCACCATCCAGAAAATGCCATCCGGCAGGAACGGCACCGGCGACAGCCAGCCGCCGAAGAACAGCAGCGACACCAGTGCACACATCAGCACCACCGCCACCAGTTCACCGATCATGAACAGCAGGAACGGGGTCGAGGAGTATTCCACCTGATAGCCCGCCACCAGTTCGCTTTCCGCTTCGGGCAGGTCAAAGGGCGGGCGGTTGGTTTCCGCCAGCGCCGAGATCAGGAAAAGGAACAGCATCGGGAAATGCGGCAGCCAGTACCAGTTGAAGATACCCCAGTCCCCGTCCTGGGCACTGACGATGCCGGAAAAGTTCATCGATCCGGTCGAGATGATGACCCCGATGATGATCAGACCGATGCTGACCTCGTAGGAAATCATCTGCGCGGCAGAGCGCAGCGATCCAAGGAACGGGTATTTCGAGTTCGAAGCCCAGCCGCCCATGATCACGCCATACACCTCAAGCGAGGAGACGGCGAACACGTACAGAAGCGCCACGTTGATGTCCGACAGGACCCAGCCGTCATTGAAGGGGATGACGGCCCATGCAATCAGCGCCATCACCAGGCTGACCATGGGCGCAAGGAAAAACACGCCCTTGTCCGCGCCCGCCGGCACGACGACCTCCTTGACGATGTACTTGCCGAAATCCGCAAAGCTTTGCAGCAGGCCGTAAATGCCCACCACGTTGGGGCCGCGCCGCATCTGCACGGCGGCCCAGATCTTGCGGTCCGCATACATCAGAAAGGCAAGCGCCACGAGCAGGGGCACCACCACCAGCAGCACCTGACCGACGATCAGCAGCAGGATGCCCAGAGGGTTGGAAGTGAAAAAGTCAGCCATCAGTCCTCACACCGTCGGAATTCCCTTCTCCGCGCAGGCGGCAGCCACGACTTCGGCGTCGATGGTGCGCAATCCGCGCGGCAGCGCTGGCGAGATGGTGTAAACAGCATCCGCACTCCACACGCCAGACTCTTCGTATACATTTGTGCGCAAATGCCGCGCAAAGCCCCAGCCCCGGATCAGGGTATAGCCGGCCGCAGCGCATTCGGCGTAATCCTCGACATCTGCGGCGGTGATCGCGTTGGTCATCGAGACGTTGAACTGCACCAGATCCTCGGCCAGCAATTGTGTGTCCACGCCCTGGTAGTCGGGGATGAACTGCTCGGCCGTGGGCACGGTTTCGCAAGCCGCAAGCGGCATCAGGGATATCAGCCAGGCAGCCTTCATTCGGCGGCCATGGCCTCCGATTTGCGGGCCTTGGCGCCTGCCGACAGTTCGGCCATCAACTGGCTGGCCCGGGCGATGGGGTTGGTCAGGTAGAAATCGGTGATGGTCGATGTCAGCGCCCCACCCTCGATCTTGCCCTTGGGCAGCGCGTCGCCGGTGTTTTCGGCCACCGTGTCAATGTCGCCCAGATGCGGGTGCGCCTTGACCAGCGCGTCGCGCAACGCGGTCAGGCTGTCAAAGGGCAGCGTCGCGTCCATCTCGCCCGACAGCGCGCGCAGGATGGCCCAGTTTTCCTTGGCCTCGCCCGGGGCAAAGCTGGCGCGCAGGGCCAGTTGTGGACGCCCTTCGGTGTTGACGAACAGGCCCGGTTCCTCGGTATAGGCCGCACCCGGCAGGATCACGTCGGCGCGGTGCGCGCCCCGGTCACCATGGCTGCCCTGGTAAATCACAAAAGCGCCTTTCGCGATTTCGATCTCGTCGGCACCGAGGTTATAGATCACATCGGCCCCGTCGATGGCGGCCATGCCGTCGGGGTTTGTCGCCCCCACATCCATCGCGCCCACGCGGGCCGCGGCGGTGTGCAGGATCAACAGGCCGGATTTCGTGCTTTCGGCCAGCGCCTGCGCCCCAGCCAGGATCGCGGCCCCGTCGGCGCGGGTCAATGCGCCCATGCCCACGATGATGACCGAGGGCTTTTCCAGAACGGCGGAGTGATCGCGTTTCATCAGGTCGCCGATCACCGTCGCCTCGGCGCCGATGTGATCGTATTCGTAGGTCAGGTCGACCGCCTCGCCGATGACGCCCACGTTCGCCCCACGGGTCCACGCCTTGCGGATGCGGGCATTCAGCACCGGGGCCTCCAGACGTGGATTGGTGCCGATCAGCATGATGGCCTGCGCGGTGTCGATGTCCTCGATGGCCGCGGTCCCGACATAGGCGGCACGGTTGTCCATGGGCAGTTGCGCCCCATCGGTGCGGCACTCGACGATACCGCCCTGCCCTTCGACCAGCTGTTTCAACGCGAATGCCGCCTCGACCGGGGCCAGATCACCCACAAGGCCCGCCAGTTTCGACGCGCACTTGATCGCTTCGGCTGCCTTGCCCAACGCTTCGGGCCACGTGGCCGCGCGCAGCTTGCCGTTTTCGCGGACATAAGGACGGTCCAGCCGCTGGCGGCGCAACCCGTCCCAGACAAAGCGGGTCTTGTCGGAAATCCATTCCTCGTTCGTGCCGTCATGGTTCAGCGGCAGAAAGCGCATGACCTCGCGCCCCTTGGTGTCCACGCGGATGGACGAGCCAAGGGCGTCCATCACGTCGATGCTTTCGGTCTTGGTCAGTTCCCAAGGGCGGGCGGTAAAGGCATAGGGTTTCGACACCAGCGCGCCCACGGGGCACAGGTCGATGATGTTGCCCTGCAGGTTGGAATCGAGCGTTTCACCCAGATAGGACGTGATCTCGCTGTCCTCGCCCCGGCCGGTCTGGCCCATCTGGGTGATGCCTGCGACTTCGGTGGTGAAGCGCACGCAGCGGGTGCAGGAAATGCAGCGGGTCATGTGGGTTTCGACCAGCGGGCCAAGATCCAGATCATCCACCGCGCGCTTGGGTTCGCGAAAGCGGCTGAAATCGACGCCGTAGGCCATCGCCTGATCCTGAAGGTCGCATTCGCCACCCTGATCGCAGATCGGGCAATCCAGCGGGTGGTTGATCAGCAGGAATTCCATGACACCCTCGCGGGCCTTCTTGACCATGGGGCTGTTGGTTTTGACAACCGGCGGCTGGCCTTCAGGGCCGGGGCGCAGGTCGCGGACCTGCATGGCGCAGGACGCGGCGGGTTTGGGCGGGCCGCCGACAACCTCGACCAGGCACATGCGGCAGTTGCCGGCAATCGACAGACGTTCGTGATAACAGAAACGCGGGATCTCGATCCCCGCTTCCTCGCAGGCCTGGATCAGGGTCATGGCCCCGTCCACCTCAACCTCGTTGCCGTCGATGATGATCTTGCGAAGGTCGCTCATGCGTCAGTTCATCCTTAACAGGTTGCCGATCTGGCCGCCCTTTTCAATTTCAACACGGCCCAGGGCGCAATAGGTCTCGGGCGCGTTCGCCTTGACCCCGGCAGCTGCCAGATAGGCGCGCCGCTCGGCCTTGAGCCGGTCCTTTTCCGCATTCGACTTGCGGTACGCGTCGATTTCCGCATCGCTGTACCCCAAATCGCGCGCTTTGCCTTTCAAACCATTAACGACACCGATGGCATAGAGCATCCGCGCCGAAATATTGGGGCAGTTTTTCCGGATTTCGTCGGCAATGCCGACAGCCAGGATGGTGCCGTCAATTTCCGGCACATCCCGCAAGTGCGGCTTTGCCGCCACGGGGCCTGTAGCAAGGCTGAGAATCAAGGCCATAATCATCGCGCGCATTCTGGTCTCTCCACGTATTGCGTTCATCTGAACGACAGGTGGGAAAGCATAGTCGTGCTATGCAATATCAAGCCCCGGCACAAGCCGGTAGCGCGCAAAATGTCGCCATTTTCAGGGTCGTGTTACTGCGGAGCGCAGATGCCGCGCAAAAGCAGACGGTCATTGGCGATGGTCAGGCTGCCATCCTCGGCATCGGGGCCGTCGAGCCAATCGATATCGGACGAGCCGTAATTGTCGATGCAATAGCGGATCGCCTCGTAGCGCCCGGCTTCGCGGGCACCGTCCAGCGACGCGGATGCCGGGCTGACCGACACCTCGAACCGGTCGCGTTTCTTGTCGATCTTGCTGGCGTTCGACCGAAAAAACACGCCGTCAAAGGCCACGCGGTCCGCGCGCCGTTCCGCGGCACAGGCGGACAACAGCAACGCGGCCACCAGCACCGCGGTGGTCAGCAATGACGGGCGCAGCTCGGACAAGGTCAATGTGCGGGCGCGGGTTGGGTGCGACGTCTTCATGGGTTCTCCCTCTGCCAAGGCTATGTGCGGCGGGAAATGGGGTCAGGTCAAGAGGTTGCGACCACCTGCACGCCAGTCCGACCTACACGCCGGCCTGTGCAAACGGCGGCAGCGGCGGCACCGATGCCAGTGTCAGCGCGTCGTCAAGCCAACCGAAATCATCGGGCGTCAGGAACCCGTCCACGTCAGCGGCGCGCGCGGTTTCTTCCATCCAGGTCATCAGTTGCGCCTTTTGGTCCGGCGTGATCGTGGCCGAGATCGGACGCCACCATTCCCGCGCCAGCATCTTGCGGTATCCCGGCACGAAAAACGCGCTGGGGTCGATCCCGACCTCTCCGAAATAGAATTCATGAAGCAACTGGTCATGTTCCGTGCGCCGACCCCGGTCGCCGAGCCACGCCTTGGCATCGGCATCCGCCATGTCCGACAAGGCACCCGCCGGTTCTGCAACGCGCGCCATGTACCCGGCAAACAATTCATCCCGCAGGTCGGGCCCTGGCCGTTCCAACGCGGCAAGGCGTTTGGGCGACCATCCCGACAGCGCCTTTTCCCACGTCATGAACATCGAAATATGGTTGCCATGCACGGCCTCTGGGCCATGACTTGGGATCATGGACCCGCCAAAGGACAGGGCGTAGTGATAAATCGCATCCACGTCCTCGCCTGCTTGTTCAAGGTGCGCCAGGGTCGCCCGCGACAGATCGTGAACAGTCTGGACATCGGCTTCGGCTGGGATCGCACGCTGCGACGCAATCCAGT
Organism: Pseudomonadota bacterium; assembly: GCA_038527345.1. Classification (GTDB taxonomy): domain Bacteria; phylum Pseudomonadota; class Alphaproteobacteria; order Rhodobacterales; family Rhodobacteraceae; genus Tateyamaria. Next base: position 7,695 of record JBCBFX010000114.1, read on the forward strand.
CCGCCATGTGACTCTGAACCACCTTCAGGTCGCGGATTGGCACATGCAGGACCTGCTGAAACTCTGCGGTGCGGTCCAGCGACATCCAATACAGTTCAAAGACGACGTCGTCACAGGTTTTGTCGGAAAGGTCGGTCCAGGTCATCTTGGGGCTGTCCAGGTCATGAGGTCAGGGGCGGTCCGCCCGGCGGCGTGCGGCCGGGGCGAATGATACGCAGATAGTCGCGGATGTTCGAGGACGCATCGCGCACTGCGGGCAGCGTGGCGCAGTCGGGGTGGTTCGGCCCCAGGTGGGGAATTGTGTCAGGCGTCCAGCCATTGGCATTGCCCAGGATGCTGTTGATGGCCTTGCGCTCGTCGCGGTTGAAAAACTCGGTTGGATCACATTTCGGATCAGCCCCGTTCGCCCCCTGGAAAGGCTCGTATGCGCCCTGAAGGCGGTTGCGTGCGCCCTGGAGCTGACGGATGTGATTCCGCCATTCCACTGTGCCGGGTCCATGCGCACCGCACATCTGTTCGATCATGCGGTTCAGATAGCCATGATAGCCATCGGATTGGCCGGGATCGCGCTTGTTCTGGTAAAGCGCCTCCTTCACCTTGTCGGCGGATTGGCGGCATTCTTCGGCGCATTGCCGACAGGTCTCGTCATCGGCCTCGGTCCCTTCTTCGGCGTCTGTCTGTTCGGCCTCTTCCTCGGCACCTTCCATGCTCTGGACGTGATCCTGCAGCGCGGCCCCTGCGGCCCGGCCCAGTGCACGGCCCACGCGCGAGCCAATGGCCCGACCGATCCACGTGCCCAGCCCGGGCGGCGGCAACAGCGATCCGATTGCGCCGCCAATGACGCCGCCTGCGGTGCCGCCAACCGTGCCGCCCATGGTCGCGCCGGTGCTCATGCCCCGGCCTCCGATGCTGCGGCCCTGAGAGTGGCAAGCGTTTCGCGCATGGCCTCGCGCACCTGCGCATCCGGCGACCGGTCCCCGTTCTGGATAAAGGCGCGGACGTCGGGCTGGTCGACCACCTTGCCCTCGGTCACGGCAACCAGATAGGCCCAGCGCTGATGGCCGCCCTTGCTGCGGATGCCCAGTTCCTGCCCCGAGGCGCGGCTGGACACCACCACGTCATCCAGCGTTTCATCGGACCAGCCCTGATAGGCAGGCGGCAGGTGACGACGCAGATAGCCACGTGTGATGCGGTTGGCACGCAGGGTCCGCAGTTCGGCCATGCGCGCCATCGTCGGTGCGCCCAGATGCAACAGGCCCGGTGGCGCATCGGGCAGATCGTCGGGCCGCGCCATGTGCAACAGGTCCGCGCCATCGATCCAGTCCGGGTCAGGCGCGGCAAGGATTTCGGTGGCAGGCCCGAAAACGCGCGCCATTTCCGCAGGATCCAGCGCCGGCAGCGTCTGGGCCATGACATTGGCATCGGCGTGCCGAAACAAAACCGTATCAAACGCCAGATCGCTGCGGGCGGCAATCGCATCCGGCGCGGCATCGGGGCGCGGGATGCAAACCATGTTCAGGCCGCGCAGATGTCGGTACAGTGGACCCGTACCATCCGGGCAGACCCAGAACACCGCGCCGGGGCCGCCGCCGGTCAGCGCAAAAAGCGCATCGATACGCGCAGCGACCGCGTGTGGCCCGGTGTCCTCTGTCTCATCGGTCAACAAAACCACCTGCGGTGCCGTGATGACGCGCTGGGGATGATTGTCGCCCCGGTCCAGGTACAGCGCCCGCGACGGCAGGTCCCTGTCCGCCAGTTGATTGGGCAGGTGGTCGAACTGTGCCCCGTCCAGCACGCAGGAAACCGGCACGCCGTCACTGCAAAGCGATTCAACAAACTGCTTCAACTCCGGCATCGACTGCCCCGACAAACACTATGCGGCGGATTACACTGTGACGCGAAGCGACATGCAACGGTCTTTTGCAGTGATCACCGATTTGGTGTGACGGGGCGGGGATTTGCGCGCACATGCGCCCAGCCAAAGGCGTGATCGGTGTCGCCGTGCGTGTCGAGATGACGGTGCCGGTCCAGGGCTTCGGCGAGGCCGGGCAGATGGCCGTCCGGCACCCACCACATGACAAAGCGCAGACCCTGCCCCGGATCGTACCATTCGGCCTTGCGGTCATAGAACTGCTTGTGAACCGTGTTGAAGGTAAAGGCGTGCAAGCTTTCGGGATCCGTCCACACCGACAACGTGCTGGCGGTGCGGGAATCGCCGCCCATCGGGCCGTCTGGATCAAGTTGCGCGGCCTCCATCTGGTCCCCTTCCAGATGCCAGACATAGCCGGGGCTGCGCCGCGCAATGTCATAGACGCGGTCCAGGTTGTTCTGGAAATCCGCCACACGCGGATCGTCCCAGTCGTATTTCAGGGTGCCGATGTTGAATTCAGCGAGGTGCATTTTTAGAAGACCGCGAAGAATACAAAGAATGCCAGGATCAACAGCAGCCCAAAGATGATGGGCAAACGAATATCACCGCTCGGCGGTACGTTCCGATGCGGCTCAAATTCCTGCGTAGGATGTAGGGTCGGTTCAACACCGGACCCGCACTGCTTACACAGAATACTCCCAAACGAAGCCTCGTTCTGATATCCGCACACTTCGCACAAACCGCCATTTGGTCTGCTTTCCAGTGGATATGGAACTCTCTTCAGCAGCATTCGACCAACTTTCGGCTAACGCTCAACCTTGTTTGCGACGGACTTAGCCAATGCGAACAAGACAACCATGGCTCAAACTGGCCCTACGCCGCTAACGGTTTCGACAACTATTGCTATTGCAGGCGCAGGAAACACAAACACCAGGAACACCATTGTTGCAGGAACCACAACTACAGACGCCGTCAGAAGCG
>JBCBFX010000115.1:0-10501 GCA_038527345.1 Pseudomonadota bacterium
CCTATGTGGACGCCTTGAACGTGTTGGCCGATCACCGGGAGTATTCGATTGAGCTTCTGGTCGAAACCCGCCCGGAAACCACCCCTCGCATCGCCGATTCTGGCCGCAATTTTCTGAGTGATCGCAAGCAATTGCGCGAAAGCCGGCGATCGTTGGTGCAGGATCGGCAAAGCTTTGCGCGGGCATTGTGCGACAAGGCCGCGTCGCTATCTGATCACGCTGTTTGTCTCGGTGCGGCAAAGCCCGAAAAACTGCTGGATGCAAACCTGCTGCTGCCAACCCGTGCGTTGCAGGAATTGCGCACATTGGCTGAATGCGCAGAAGCCGAAGCCGCCGCCCTGGGCTTGACCCTGGTTTTGCGGGGCCCCTGGCCGGCATACCATTTCGATCCGTCCGCACAGTCAGCAAAGGCGCAGTGTCATGACGCTTGAGATGCAGTTGGCCGAACCGGCGGATGCCCTCGCGTCCAGTGATAGTCGGCTCGTCGATGTGGTTGACGGTCTCTTGCACCACGGCGTGGTGATCCACGGCGAGCTTTGGTTGACCGTTGGCGACGTCGAACTTGTCTTCCTTGGCCTCCATCTGGTTCTGGCGTCGCCCGACACCATACGCGCGGCAGGGGCCCCATGACTGCATCGCGGATTGTCCTCGGCTGGGCGCGCGACCGCCCGGCCCGCACTGCGCAAATGACGACCCGCAAGGTCGGCTCGCTTTTCCTGCTGATGACCACGGCACAAACCGCCGCAGTCCCCCGGGCCATCATGCATCAGCAGGTACGCTGTTTCGAAAACGGCATCGATTTCCTTCCCACCGCCCCTGCCGGCAACATGACTGAAACGCAGGGCGTTCGACTTGCCGAAACCCATGAGAGGACGATGACCGCAGAACTCGCGCGGCTGAAGGGGAAGGGTCAGCTTAACCTGTCGATGAACTGGGAGTCACCAACCGACCGGAAGCTGGCCGTATCGCGCGGACAGGACTGGCTGCGCGCGCGCCAACACGGTCACGCGGTTTCGGATCACCGCAGAAGGCGCGCCATAGCGTTTCTGGACCAGTGCAAGTTCAATGGTTGGGACACATGCACGCGCCAGCCACGCAATCGGGTGGAGCGCGACGTGCTGATGCCGCGCGGCGAACTTGAAGACGCCTTGTCCCACATCCGTCGCCAAGCTGCCGATTGCGATGAGAATGATCTTGCGTTGGCAATCACAGGCCTCTGGCCGCCGTTTAGTTTTGTTAAACCTTTTTAGGGCAACAACAGACCAGTCACATGAGCAATGCATCCGCTTTCGAAATCAGTCCGCAGGACGTCGCCGAGGCCCTGAGCCACGCCACGGGTCCGTCCGCGCGTGTATCGATCAATCCCGACACCGTCGAGCAGGACCTCGCGCGCCTCGTCCTTGGATTGATGGCCTTTCTGCGCGAACTGATGGAATTGCAGGCCATACGCAGAATGGAGGCCGGCACACTGACCGAAGAAGAAGAAGAGCGCGTCGGCACGACCCTGATGCGCGCGGAAACCGCTCTTTTTGACCTGGCGGACAAATTCGGGCTTCAACCCGAAGACCTGTCCCTTGATCTTGGCCCCTTGGGCAAGACGATTTGACCGGCATCCAAGCCCAATGAGGCGCGTTCCATGGCATCCAGAATCACCTTGATAGACCCCGCAACCGATTACAGCGCGGCAACGGACACTTCCCCGCAGTGGATCAAGCAGGACCATGCCCAGCAGATCATCCGCGCCGGCATCGTCACGCACAAGATCAGGAACCCGGATGAAGTGGATGCCTTGTTTGCGGTATCCCAGGCGCGCGACCTGCCCGAGGTCAGTTTTGTCGCAGCTTTCGAAGATGGACTGATCCTTTTGGGGTGCCCCGACGGCCCGCCCGACTGTCTTGTTGAAATGGTCGAACCAGTATCGGCAGACACCGGCCCACCCGAACACAGCCCGGACCTGTCCGCCAAGCTGGACGTGCTGACCGCCCGCATCGATAAACTGGATACCCAGACCGACGACCGGATCAGCGCAGGTTTGGAACGCGTGGTTTCCGTGTCGCAACGGCTGGAATACATCGCCGATGCTCTTGGCCCGGACAATGGCAGCGCCGCCTCGGAACCACTGGATTTCGGCCCCGTATTGGCGGCGCTGAAGGACTCGATGGACGGTATTCACGCCAGGATGAGCGAAGCTCATGTGCCGGACCAGAATGCACAGTTCGCAGCAATGGAGGCTCGGTTCGACGCGCTGTCCGCGCATGCCGCCAAACAGACCGACCGGATGCAAGCGGCCCTCGACAACGTCACATCCGGACTGCGCGCGCTGACCGAACAGCGCGAAAGCGGGCAGTCTCTGACGGCTGAACATGTGACGGATGCCTTGGACCCAGTGGTCGCGCGCGTCGGCGGGTTGCAAACCTCGGTCGCTCGACTTGACGAAAGACTGCAACAGGTCGGGACGTCCATCCAGACGAAGGACACTGATGTGGCGCAGCTTGCACAGGCCGTTTCCGCGATGCACGCCACTGCAATGAACCCGCCCGCCGCAGTCGATGCAGAACGACTGGATCACCTCGCCGGTGAGATCGCAGGTCTCAAGGCTGATTGGGCCGAAGCAGCGTCCAAGGGTCATCAGGCCATCAAAAAGATCAATGATTTCAGCAGCCAACTGACCGACCTCGCCCAGAATGTCGTGGCGCAAACCGGAGTTGCAGACATCGGGGCGGATCTGGCTGCCGCAAACAGTAGGATCGAGGAAATCGCGCTTGGGACTCAAGCAATCTCGACACGGCTCGAGAGTGAAACCACAGACACTCGGATCGAAGCGCTGACGCAAAAGTTGGACGCTGTTTTGCAGGACCGGCCCGAATCTGACCCCGGCAAAGAATTGGCCACGCCCCTCGCAGACCTGCAAGAGCGCGTCGCGGCCTTGCCGGAACATATCACCGACGGACTGGAAACAAGGTTGACGGGCGTTGTGGAACAGCGGCTGGAGCGACTGCAGCAAGACATCAAGCGTCTCGGCAAGCAACCGGCACCGGTCGTTGATCTGACCGAACAGCGCCGCGCGTTCGCCAATTTCACCGTCGCGATGAGTTCCGTCACACAACGGCTCGAGGCTGCGGCTGAATCCATCGGCGGCCATGTCGCCAAACAGAACCAAGCGGAACTGCCACAGGATATTCTGGACCGTGTGGATGCGCTGCCCGACCGGATACGCGACATACTGCCACCTACTGCGGACCTGTCTGCGCTGGAAAATCGGCTGGATGCATTCGGCGACACCTTGACCAACCGCGTGAACGGTATCGAAGCCACCGTGACGGCAGGCTTTTCCGCCATCGAAACCGCCCAATTCAACTCGTTCCCGGATGCCATTGCGGACTTGCGTTCGGACGTGCAGGCGTTAGCACAACGTCCCCCCGTGCAACTGGATCTGACCGCTCAGCGTGAAAGCTTTGCGCGCTTTGGCACAGCGATGGCAACAGTCGTCAAGCGTCTGGAAGATGCCATTGCGACGCTTGGATCACTCCAGCAGGGTTCGCATGTTGAGAATGTGGAATTGTTGGCCGTGGTACAGGCGTTGCCGCGTGCCTTGCACGAGGCGGTAGAAGATGCACGCAACCGGGACCCCGTTCAACAGACTGTCGCGGAGGTTCATGAGACGTTGAAACAAATGGCCACAGAGGTCGCGGACTTCAGGGCGATGCAGGACCTGCTTGACACGCTGGCGCGACGTCCTGATCCGGTCCCCGACATGTCCGAGCAGCGCCGCGGATTTGCCCGCTTCGCGACAGCCATGGGCACTGCGATCCAACGGCTCGAGCAAGTTTCGGACCGGTTGCACGACACAGGCCCCGATGCAGGGAATGGGCCTGACATCGAAGAGGTCTTGCAGGCCATCCAATCAGAAATCGGCACACTGGCCGCCGCTCATTCGAGGCATGCAAACGAACTGGATACCCGATTGGCGGAACTGTCCGACCACACGTGCGATGGCGCTCGGGGACCGTCGACGGCGCAACTGTCTGCGCCGTTCGCAAGCAGCGTACCCAAGGGCCACGTGTCGCTTGACGAGATGCGGTTCATGTTCGCGGAACTGGTCGCCACGCAAATCCGGGACAATGCGAACCGGGTTCCGGTTGAAACGTAGCAATTGAATCCAATGCAATGCACTTCGATCGGCAAGAAGACAAAATTCAACAATTTCTTATTCTTGGACCTCTACTCAGACACAGCCTCCAACAGACTGAGGCGTTTTGGATGTCAAACCATGGAGTGAGCCAATGGCCATCGAAAAGAACATTGCGTCTGCCTCAATTGCTGAGGTTGTGGATCGTATTCTGGACAAGGGTGTCGTGATCGATGCATTCGTCCGCATTTCTCTCGTGGGGATCGAACTGATCGCCATCGAGGTGCGCGCCGTCGTGTCGTCGGTCGAAACCTGGCTGAAATACGCCGAAGCAGTCGGCCTGACAGTCGATCCGGCGACAGCCTGATCAATCAACACCTCAGCGGCGGGCACAGCAGTTCGCCATGCCCGCCGCTGCATTCTGTTCCTGGTCTGGACCGGACCGGATGGAGCGGCGCGAATGAAACTGCGCCAGCGCCGCGTGACCTGCTTTCCGTGAAAACTGCTTTGCAAGTAGTCTCTGATCGGGTTCTGATCTTTCTGAAACCGGCTGGCAAATTCATGAAACGCAAAACCAGCGAGGCCAGGCTGAAGCCCGTTGTTGTAACAGTCGGTGCTTCATGCGGCTGACCTGGCGAACGGTCCGGAACCTGTTTTTATTCGGGCACAGCCCCCTTGCCTGCGACCCGTGTGTCGATGGCAGACCCCGTTCGCGGCAGGGTCGGCAGAGTTCTTCCGGTTCGCGGCCCGCCCCACTTCCGCAAGATGAACAGGTGCTCCGAACCGGGGCCAACATTATGCGTGAGTGTCCGGTGAACCGGCAAAACGCCGTGTCGATTGGATATGGACGAAAACAACTGAACACGAGCCGGATCGCCAAGGTAGCATGGACGATCTGGCAAGCACCCTCGACACCGAGTGTCTTGAACTGAAAACGGTCAGGGCGCTTTCGGTCCTGTCCGAGCGAAACCAGCCCGTGTTCGCCCATTTGCACGGCAAACGCTCGCGTATGTTTCGATCCAATGATACTCGGGATGTACCTTCAGCGCCCAACTATCCAAGACCGCATCTTCGAAAAGTGACTTTACGTCAAGCACGGCGCGGCACAGTTGTCCCGGCAGCAACCGACTGTTATCAAATGCAAATTATTTTATGCATTTGAGGTTGATATGCCAACACTTCAGCATTTCCAAAACAATGATCGTACCGACTGGCTGCTTGAGCTGCAGTTTGACCTGATCCAGTTCGGGCGGGATTTTGCAGACTTTGATTTGGGCGAGGACGGGCTGGTCATTCGGCTGCTGTCGGCGACAAACGATCTGGATGTGTCCGGTCTGAACGAATTTTCCCAAGGGACCGTCACCGGTATCGAACTGCTGGACGAAAACGGGAACGTCATCGAACGCCTGACGAACATCAGCGTATCCGCCAAGGATCTTTCCACCGACAACTTTGCAAATCTGCCGGATGTGCTGAACTTTGGCGGATCCGTGCAGCACACGTTCAGCGGCTCAGATGCCACGGAAGTGTTCAACGGCCCCTTCGCCGTCAACGTCTGGGGCGGCGGCGATGGCGTAACGTACTTCATGGACGCCTTGTCGACCGTGGCTGCGGGTGCCGGGCGCGAAGACACGATCGACTATTCGCTGTTCACGCCCACGGGCGGGTCGGGTGCGGGTGCGTTTGACGGTCTGATCATTGATCTGCGAACCAGCATCGGCGGCTTTCTGAACGAGCTTGACCCGCAAAACGTCGGCCTGCACCTGGTGGACAACCGGCTGGGTACGATCCCCACCTTTGAGCCGCTGTCCGGCATCAACCATGCCACGGGCACCGATGGCGGCGATTTCATCATCGGGCGCGAATGGTTTGAACAGCCTGCGCTGAACCTTGCGGGCGGTGGCACACTGGAAAGCCGCGATGGCAGCGACCTGAACGGCCTTGACGGCGACGATGTGCTGATCGCGGGCTATCGCAGCTATGGCGGCAAGGGTGACGACCTGATTGCGCTGGGTGATTTCGGCATCGCCACAAGCACCAGCGGCGCGCTTCGGGCCGATATCTTCATCGACGGCGCACAGGCCTTTGGCGGCAGCGGCGATGACACATTTGTGCTGCCCAACGGGTTCATGGATCTTGGCGCGCTGGCCCGCAATCAAAGTGTCGGCATTCTTCAGACAGAGGTGCACGGCGGGTCGGGTTATGACGAGCTTGCCTTTTGGGATGATCGCCTGCGGCCCGAACTGGGCGTGGGTCAGACCGATGGCAACTGGGTTGGCTGGACGCTGCAATCAGACAGTTTTCTGACCATGAACATGGACGACGATGGCAATGGCGTCGTGGAATTCGTGGCCTCACGCTTTGCCAACATGGGTCCCGGCCTTGGTTCCGGGCAGGCGATCATGCTGTTCTCGACCCTGTTCAGCGGGATCGAAGGGTTCGCGGGCACCGGATGGAATGAGCTCATGTCGGGCAACATGCACGACAACGGCCTGCGCGGCCTTGGCGGTGGCGATACCATCTTTGGCGGCGGTGGCAATGACACCATCGAAGGGGGCGAAGGTGCCGACAGCATGAATGGCGGCGACGGGTTCGACATCCTGTCCTATGCCAATTCGGCCGAGGCCGTGGCCGTCAGCCTCAAGGAAGGGCTTGCCATCGGTGGTGACGCTATCGGGCTGGATGGCGAAGGCAAGGATTCCGCCGACAGTTTCGAAGGGTTCGAAGGGCTGCTGGGCAGTGCGGCCAGTGATGAGCTGATAGGCGATGACCAAGACAACCTGATCGATGGCGGCGCAGGCGATGACTCCATTGACGGCGAAAGCGGAAACGACACCCTGCGCGGCGGCGCAGGTCAGGACAATATCTTTGGCGGCGGCGGCAACGACCTGATCGAAGCCGGCGAGACGCCCACGATTGAAATCACGTATACCCCCCCTGTGCTGCCGGGATCGGCAAGCAATTTCAACGAGGTCGACGCCTTCCAGATCGGCGAGACGTTCTACTTGCTCGAAGATCCGCGATCAACCAGTGACATCGACCGTGTTATTTCGCGCATCCTTGCCGAGGGAGATGACACCAATACACAATTCTTTTCCTTCTTTATCACGCCAGAGATGGCAGTTTCGGGACAAGACCTTTTTGTTTTGCTGAAGCCTGACGATCCGGACGCGACCGGGTTCGATCTGACGCTCAGAGATGCCAGCGGAGTCGAAAAGGGCCTGACATCCTTTGGTATCGGGAGCGCAATCGAAAATAATGTCGTTGTGACGATGCTGTCGGCTGTTCTGCCTGTTGGTGAGTATTTCATCGAGGTGTCCGGAACCGGCGGAACGCCCCTTGGGTCGGACTTTGGCTACCTGCTTGATCTGGTCATCGAAACCGCACCTGTCAGCGACCGGATCTCCACCGTCGAAGGCACCGAGACCCTGTCGGGTGGCAACGGCAACGATACGCTGATCGCGGGCACGGGCAACGACTCGTTGTCGGGCGGCAACGATTCTGACACGCTGATCGGTGGGGCGGGGGCTGACACCCTGAACGGCGACAACGGCGATGATGTGGCGAGTTACGGCACAGCAACCGAAGCGGTGAATATCGACCTCGAAGGCAGCCATACCGGCGACGCAGAGGGCGACGAATTCATCAGCATCGAAGCCTTCGAGTTGACCGCATTCGACGACACATTTGCCGGAGATGGCGCGGGGCAAGCCGTGCACGGCATGGGCGGCGCGGACGATATGGATGGGCGGGCTGGCAACGACAGCCTGTATGGTGGCGCAGGTGACGACACGCTCACCGGTGGTCAGGACGATGACCTGCTGATGGGCGGTATCGGTGCCGACAGCCTGGATGGCGGTGCCGGTTTCGACATTGCCAGCTACGCCAGCGCCGGTGCACGCGTGCGCGTCAATCTGGACGGTGCAGGGCTGGGTGATGCGGTCGGTGATACCTTTGCCAGCATCGAGGAATACCAGCTGAGCGCCTTTAACGATGCGTTCCGCGGAAACGTTGACGCCAACAGGGCACAAGGCATGGCGGGCAATGACGACATGCAGGGCGCTGGCGGGCGCGACACGCTGTTCGGCAACGAAGGCCAAGATACGTTGCGCGGCGGGTCCAGCCGCGATCGGCTTGAAGGCGGGACCGACAATGACGAACTGTCGGGCGGCAACGGGCGCGACGTGCTTCTGGGTGGACGCGGCAACGACGTGCTGATGGGTGACAAGGGCGCGGACAAACTGTCAGGCGGGCGCGACGACGACCTGCTGGATGGAGGCGCGGCCAATGACAGGCTGGAAGGCGGGCTTGGTTCAGACATCTTCGTCTTTGCCGACGGACATGGAAACGACGTGATTTTTGATTTCGACGCGTTGAACGATGACGAGGTGATTGACCTCGCGGGCGTGTCCACCATCACATCCTTTGCTGATCTGTCAGGCGCGGCCCAACAGGATGGCGGGAACGTTGTGATCACGACCGCGGCCCAAAACACCATCCGGCTGGAGGGCGTCAATCTGGACGACCTTGACGCGGCGGACTTCGTGTTTGTGTGACAGTTGGAGCGGCCGAAGCCCGCGCAACAACCGATAAACCCCGGATACTGCCGTGGCCAATCTGTTCATTCTACATCAGGACGTGCCGGAGTGCCCCATTTGAACTGGTCCTCCGTTATGTTTAGGAAACGGAGGACAAGGAATGGCGCGCGTTGATGCGATGCGCGAAGTGGGCATAACCGAGCAGACCTGCTACCGTTGGCGCAAGCAGTATGGCGGGATGAGGATCGGCCAACTCAGGTAACTCAAACGGCTTCAGAAAGAATATGAGCGGTTGAAAAAAGCTGTCTCGGACCTGACGTTGGACAAGCCCATTCCGAAGGAAGCAACTCGGGGAAACTTCCGAGCCCCGCACGTCGCCGAGCCTGCACCGACTTTATCCGAAGTGAGATGAAGGTATCGGAACGCTGGATTTGCCGGGTGCTTGGGCGACATCGCGCGACACAACGGCATCGACCAAGGGGCCGGGAAGACGAAAAGCGGCTGGTTGCCGACATGATCGGGCTGGCCAGGCAATACGGCAGCTACGGCGACCGGCGCGTTGCCTTGCTGCTGCGCGAGGCTGGCTGGCAGGTCAGTTACGATCTCCTCATCAGTGTGGTTTTTGCAAAACCACTGTTGAGACCTGAGACCCGGTTACGGCGTAAGCGGTGCCAATTAAGGGCAACGCGCGTGGCCGCAACCTCAAAACAACACTTCTTCCCGACGTGCTACGGTCCTGAGTTCGTGGCCAAGGATGTCCGGGCCTGGATCGAGGCTGTCGGTGCCCGGGCCGCCTTCATCGAACCGGGATCACCCGGGGAGAACGGCTATGTCGAGGACTTCAATGCCCGGTTCCGCGACGCACTGCTGGACCGGGACATCTTCTACGCATTGAGAGAAGCGCAAATCATCATCGAAGGATGGGGAAAGCACTACAACACAAAGCGGCCCCACAGCGCCTTGGGATACCGACCACCGGCACCGGAAACAGTCGTCCCAATAGACCACAGGTCAGTCATACACTTACAATCAAACCGGACCAGTCAGATCAGGCTCCCCGCAACGCTGAAGCAACGAATCTAGAACTTGGGGATTAGCTCCGCTTTCCATGAATTCGTTCACCTCGAATTTCAGCATATTGGTATCCATATGAAATTCGCACCGACCGCAGGGGGCAGTCACATATGAGAGCATGCCTCGATAGTGCTCAAGAGCGAAAGTGATCCCCTAGCGCTACCCAAGCCGAAAGCCACGCAGAAACACTTGGGCGGAGAGCCGTGTGAGGCACTTTTTATTGTGCAATAAGTGGTGCCCGGGGGCGGAATCGAACCACCGACACGAGGATTTTCAAACCGAAGCTTATTGAAGTATCTCAACGCGTTAGTCTCGGACAATCTGTCAAACCCACCACGGAGCATCAGGCACTTAGCAGCGAATTGTCAAACCTTGCCCACGAGGCCATCCGATGAGCTGGCGTGTGGCCAACGCCTGCGCTGAACGGAAGTTCGGGAGTGCGACGCGCAAGCAGATCATCATGTTTCTGGCGGACAAGGCGTCGGATGATGGGTCGGGCATCTGGTGTTCGAAGGGAACGATCCAAAGGCACACTGAGCTGGGTGAGACCACAGTCAAGCGAACGATCCGGGACTTTCTGAAAGAAGGCATTTTGGTCGAGACCGGAGCGCGGGGCTGCAAGAACGGGTTCACGGTTGTTTACCGGATCGATCTGGCGCGTATCGAGGCCCTGGAACTAACCGCTGAGCCTGAGATCGAGACGGGGGCCACAGTGGACCCCGTCCAGACTGGACCCGGAACGGGGGCCACAGTGGCCGGG
>JBCBFX010000116.1:0-10028 GCA_038527345.1 Pseudomonadota bacterium
CCGCGCTGGTCCGCGGCAATCAGCACGCGATCCTCAAGCACCCGGTCATAGTTGATCGCCACCGGGACAAAGACGACGTCGCGTCTGGTTGCGTCAAACCCCTCGACCACATAGGACAACAGCCCCATCTTCAGGGGCATCAGCTTGCCATTCACGCTCAGCCCGCCTTCGGGGAATATGGCCTGGGTCACGCCGCCTTCGGTGGCCATGCGCACATAGCGCGCCAACACCTTGCGATAGAGTTGCCCCCGCGACCGGCGGCGAATGAAATAGGCACCCATCGACTTGATCAAACGCGACAGCGGCCAGACGCGCGCCCATTCCCCCACCGCGTAACTCAGGGCCGACGCCCGTGCGGCAAGATACGTCACCAGCACGTAGTCCATGTTGCTGCGGTGGTTCATGACAAAGATGACCGTGGCGTCGGGATCGACGCTTTGGATCTGCTGGTCGTTGTTCAGGCCCGTGCGCACATCATACAAAGCCGTCGCCAGCCATCGGGCGGCCCGTGCGCCAAAGCTGAAATAGGCAAAGGCGGAAAAACTGGGCACGATTTCGCGCGCATAGCGGCGCGCCTGCTCGAAGGCCACGTTTTCCGGTACGTCCTCGGCCTTGGCATGGTCGACGATGGCCTGCGTCACCTCGGGGTCATAGATCAGGCGCTGGATCATGTCGTACCGCCGCGCCAGCTTGAACGGCTCGATGGGCCGCGTCAGCCGTTCGTTCAGGCGCGACACCGCCCGTTCCAGCCGTCGGCGAAAGAACCAACGCACGGACGGAAACAGGAAATGCGACGCAAAGGTCACGGCCGCGAACAGCACGATCAGCACAAATAGCCAAAGGGGGAGTTCAACGGTCGTCATCATCGCGCGAACCCTTGCAGGGGATTGGAAAGGGGGCAAGGAAAATGGGCTGGTCAATCGGTGCGCGCGCCGTGAAAGTGTCGCCATGTATGATGGGGATTCATTCCATACGCTGACAATCTGGGGGCAGCTTGGCCTGCTGTGCGTGTCGCTGCTGTTTGCCGCCCTTGCGCTGGGGTTCACGCGCATTCTGGTGCTGCGCCGTCCGCTGCTGATCCGGCTGCCGGTGTGGCTGGTGGCCTTCATCACCTTTGTCTGGGCGTCACCACAGGGGTACTACACCTATTACCGCATGATCTTTGACGGGCTGCCCGCGCAATCGGTGATGCAGGCCCCGCCGCCGCCCGAGCAGCTGTTGGCGCTGCTGACCTTTACCGGGCCCGTCACCCTGTCGGCGCACAGCGTCGGGGTGCTGGGCTGGGCGATGTTCGTGGTCGCAGTCTGGCCGCAACGCAGAAAATGCCGCGATGCAGCGGATTGACTGAGCCACAAAGTTACGTATATCTGCCGTAACGCGCAATTTTCTTGCTTGACCGATTCACGAGGCCGACATGACGAACAAAGACCGCCCCTGGCTGATCCGCACCTATGCCGGCCACTCGACGGCCAAGGCGTCGAACGCGCTGTATCGTGGCAACCTGGCCAAGGGTCAGACCGGGCTTTCGGTGGCTTTCGACCTGCCGACACAGACGGGATACGACAGCGACCACGTGCTGGCCCGGGGCGAGGTGGGCAAGGTCGGCGTGCCGGTGTCACACCTTGGGGACATGCGGACGCTGTTCGATGAAATCCCCCTGGAACAGATGAACACGTCGATGACGATCAACGCCACGGCCCCTTGGCTGCTGTCGCTCTATATCGCCGTGGCCGAGGAACAGGGCGCGGACGTGTCGCAACTGCAAGGCACGGTGCAGAACGACCTGATCAAGGAATACCTGAGCCGCGGCACATATATCTGCCCGCCCAAACCGTCGCTCAAGATGATCGCGGATGTGGCTGAATACTGCTATTCCAACATCCCGAAATGGAACCCGATGAACGTGTGTTCCTATCACCTGCAAGAGGCGGGCGCGACGCCGGAACAGGAATTGGCCTTTGCCCTGGCCACGGCGACCGCCGTACTGGACGAATTGAAACCGCGCATTGATCCGGCTGATTTCCCCGCCGTCGTGGGGCGCATTTCGTTTTTCGTGAATGCCGGCATCCGTTTCGTGACCGAGATGTGCAAGATGCGCGCCTTTGTCGATCTGTGGGACGAGATCTGCGAAAAGCGTTATGGCGTGACCGACCCGAAATACCGCCGCTTCCGCTATGGGGTGCAGGTCAATTCGCTGGGGCTGACGGAACAGCAGCCCGAGAATAACGTCTACCGCATCCTGATCGAAATGCTGGCAGTGACCCTGTCGAAAAAGGCCCGCGCGCGGGCGGTGCAATTGCCCGCATGGAACGAGGCACTGGGCCTGCCCCGTCCCTGGGATCAGCAATGGTCGATGCGGATGCAACAGATCATGGCGTTCGAGACGGACCTGCTGGAATTCGATGATCTGTTTGATGGCAATCCGGCGGTTGATGCAAAAGTCGAGGCACTGAAAGACGGCGCGCGGCACGAATTGGCGGGCCTCGACGATATGGGCGGGGCGATTGCGGCCATCGACTATATGAAATCGCAATTGGTCCAATCCAATGCCGAACGGCTGGGCCGGATCGAACGGGGCGAAACGGTTGTTGTCGGCGTGAACAAGTATCAGGCGGGCGAGGCATCACCGCTGATGACCGGGGACGGCGGGATCATGGTGGTCGACCCCGCCGTTGAACAGGAACAGATCGACCGGTTGAACGCATGGCGCGCCGATCGTGATGCCGGCGCGGTGGAACAGGCGTTGGCCGATCTGCGGGCAGCGGCACAGGCCGGGGACAACATCATGCCGCCGTCGATTGCGGCTGCGCGGGTGGGCGTGACAACCGGTGAATGGGCCGCGCAAATGCGTGCGGTGCATGGTGAATACCGTGGCCCCACGGGGGTTTCCGCCGCACGGTCCAACATGACCGAAGGGCTGGACGATCTGCGCGACGCGGTCGACGCGGTCAACGCGCGCCTGGGACGGCGCCTGAAATTCCTGATGGGCAAGCCGGGCCTTGACGGCCATTCCAACGGGGCCGAGCAGATTGCCGTGCGCGCCCGCGATTGCGGGATGGACATCGCCTATGAGGGTATTCGCCTGACGCCCGAGG
Organism: Pseudomonadota bacterium; assembly: GCA_038527345.1. GTDB lineage: Bacteria > Pseudomonadota > Alphaproteobacteria > Rhodobacterales > Rhodobacteraceae > Tateyamaria. The sequence goes on from JBCBFX010000116.1 coordinate 3,096, forward strand.
AAATCGTCGATGCCGCCCGAACCGAGGACGCGCACGTCGTCGGCCTGTCGATCCTGTCGGGCAGCCACATTCCCCTGATCCAGGATCTGATGGACCGGATGCGGGCCGCCGATCTGGGCCATATTCCGGTGATCGTGGGGGGAATCATTCCCGACGACGATGCGGCGCGATTGAAATCCTTTGGCGTTGCACGGGTGTATACGCCCAAGGATTTCGAATTGAACACGATCATGATGGATATCGTGACACTCGCCGATCCCACGGCGGTCGCCGCAGAATAGTGCGGTTTTTCCACTCAAAGTTCCCGTTTCTCGCGCGTCGGTAGCGGCGTTTCGGAAAATTTTCGCCTGACACAATTCAATGCGTGTTAACCCATTGAAATCCTGTTCTTGTCTATTCTAATGAAACGACTCGAATTGGAAAAAGGAACTCTCCTGTGGCGAAAAACCTTGAAAAGATGTCCCATAAGGAATTGGCTCAATTGGCAACCGAAGTGGAATCAGCCATGGCCGCCGCGAAAAAGCGTGACAAGATCGAGGCGCGCAAGGCCGCAGAGGCTGCTGCCGCCCAATTCGGCTTTACCCTCGCGGACCTGATTCCGGCATCGGGCAAGGCGTCGAAATCGGCCGGTGCGCCCAAATACGCCAATCCGGACAACCCCGCGCAAACCTGGACCGGAAAGGGCCGTCAGCCCCAATGGTACAAGGCAGCGATTGAAAATGGCACCGACCCGAGCACGCTTGAGGTCTGACGCCGCCTTGGGCATCTTGGCGCTCACTGACAACAGGAGAGCACCATGACCGTCCACATAGGGGCCGCCCCCGGCCAGATCGCAGAAACCGTGCTGATGCCGGGGGACCCCTACCGCGCCAAATGGGCCGCGGAAACGTTCCTGGATAACGCAGAACTGGTGAACGAGGTTCGGGGCATGCTGGGCTTTACCGGCACGTGGCGGGGCCACCGGGTGACGATTCAGGGGTCGGGCATGGGCATGCCGTCCCTGTCGATCTATGCCAACGAATTGATGGCCGAATATGGGGCCCAAACGCTGATCCGCATCGGATCCTGCGGCGGAATGCAGAAACATGTGGGTATCCGCGACGTGATCATCGCCATGACCGCCACTACCATCACCAGCCCATCGTCCGGTCTCTTCCGCGAGATGAACTTTGCCCCCTGCGCCGACTACGGCCTGCTTGAGGCAGCGGTGCAGGCGTCCAAGGGCAAGGGGTCAAAAACCCATGTGGGCGGTATCTATTCATCGGACGTATTCTATTCCGAACGGCCGGATCTGGACGAGCAGATGGTACGGCACGGCATCCTCGGGGTGGAGATGGAGGCGGCGGAACTGTACACCCTTGCGGCGCGCCACGGCCGTCGGGCGCTGGCCGTGCTGACGGTCAGCGACCATTTGCAGACCGGCGAGGCGTTGCCCAGCGAAGACCGCGAGCGGACGTTCGGCGACATGGTGGAGATTGCGCTTGAGGCGGCGTTTGCCGGTTAGGACCCGCTGATAATCCCGTTTTTTCAGCATCTTGCAGGTCACTTGCGCCAGTCACAGCCCATACACGCGGCGTACACACCCCGTACACCGACCGTGCACAGGATGCGAACGGTGCATTGAGAACCTGTTAACCGCTGGTGCCACCCTGCCCCAAGCATGGCGGCGGTCTCTTGCAGATGTGTTAATTGATCGTCACCGGCCGTGGCTGCCGTCATAGCCGTTGCGCGGCGGGCCGGACCAGCCGTCCAGCGCACCGGGTGCCGGGGCGAAGACCTCGACCCGCAGCGGATGACAGGGGGCCGTGTCCGACGAATGCTCGGCCCCGCAATCCCCGCCCGGACAGGCGCTGAGCGCGCCCAGCAGGTCGATCTCGGCCAGCATGTCGATGTGGTCGCCGGGGCGCACGGGGGAGGCTTTCATGAAGTACTGGCCGGTGTCGCGGGTGAACCCGGTACACATGAACACGTTCAGCACGTCGTGGATGTGCAGTTCGGCCTGTGCCAGCGGCAGGCCGGTGTGATCGGCCAGCGCGCGGGTCAGGTTGGAATGGCAGCAGTGGTGATAGTGCCCGCCTTGCAGCAGATGCCCGGTATAGGGGTCACAGCGCGTGCCGATCACGTCATGAATACCGCCACCGAAGTCGTCGATCCCGTACCAGTCCAGCGTGTCGTGAATGATCGTGGCCATGGGACGCATGTGGGGCAGCGTGCTCCATAACCGGTCGCCGGTATCCACGTGGGTGCCATGCAGGGCGCGGGTCTTGCCGGAAAAGAAGCGTTCCGACAGGTCATGCGCGTTCCACAGGTTCAGATCGCCCACCTGCGGTCCCTCGACCGACAGGATGCGAAAGACGTGGCCGGCAGGCACCGTGAAACAGGCCCCCTCGCGCGGCGGCACCGTCACCTCGTCCAGCTTGGTCATGCCGTCGCGCACGCGGGCATAGCGGCCCATATCGGGCGGCGGCAGGGTGTCGGGCGGGTACACGACCACCGGCGGCAGGGCGCGGTGACGGGCGGCGTGGTCTGGGCCTTGGGTCATTGCGCCACGCTAGCGACTGGTGCGGAACGCGCAAGGGATCAGGTGCGGCCGGATGGGACGGCAGGCGGCGCGCAACCTCGGCCCGGTCCGGCCCGTCATTCAAGTGGGCAAAGACCTACACCCCCTGTTGGTGCCGAAACGGACGCCTGCGCGCTGGTATGGACGCCCTGCCCAGGCGCGCGGGACGGCGCGTGATCGTGAAGCACGCCTGCATTCGGCAGGCGGTTGCGCCGGTCGCGGCACTGCCGGAACCGCTCAATTGAGCAACAAACACGATGCGGGCGGGCCGGGTTTCCGCAGTCGCAAAGCATGGGCATGTTCCGGCATCAGCACAGCCCTGATCATGCAATGCCAACCCTGTATGGAACGGACGATATCCAAAGGAACCATTGCCGGTCGGACTTGCAATTGCATTGGGCAGGGTCCAGTCCGACCACACCGATCTGCGGAGTGGCAGCGCATGTCTGCCGTCGCGGGATCGGGTCGCAATTCCCTTGCAGCCGGCCATCCCGGCCTGAATTGGGCGCGCGACGAGAAGCGGGGTTCTGACAGCTGCCCCCGAAAGCTATTCGCGCCAAATCTCCTGGCGCTGACGCTCGGCGACGGCCTGCGAAATCCCGTAGAATTGATGGGTCAGGTGCCGAATGAACCGCCGCGTTGCGGGCGGCTGGCCCTTTTCCCTGCTCCACAGCAATCCCAACTCGCGCTTGGGATGCTCAATTCGAATTGGGAGCGCATGGATGGTATTCTTGGGCTGCATGTAGACGACGGAAAAAGGCAGGACCGTCAGCGCCTTTGACCCCGCCAGCACGTTGATGATTGAGGTCAGCGAGCCACCGGAATAGCTGACCTTGAAGTCGGTAACGCCGATGCTTGCCAATACGTCGCGCAAATCCTGGAACAACGGGCTGCCGGCAGGTTGCGTGATCCATGGATATTCGAGGATGTCTTCCAGGCGGAATGACTTGTTTCGTGTCAGTGGATGGGCTGCGCCGCACGCGATGACATTCCGCCCCTTGAGAATGCGTTGGAATTCCATATCGGCGGGAACGTCCGCAAACTCCATTGGGCAGATGCCGATATCTATTGTTCCTGCGCGCAGCGCGTCGATGAGGTCGTTGGGGTATCCATAGCTTTGGTCGACCCGCAATTCCGGATAGGCCTCCTGGAAGCCCGCAATGATCATCGACACCACGCCGTCCATGAAAACAGGCGTGCCGGCCACGCGGATCGACCCTGCGTGACCGGTCGAAAACTGGGCGACGATGTCCTGGGCGGTCTGGGTTGCCAGCCCGATGGCGCGGCCTTCGACGGCCAGTCGCGCGCCCAGTTCAGTCGGCTCAAGCGGGCGCCGGCCCTTGACGAAAAGCGGCTCCCCCAGCCGGGCTTCGAGGTTGGATACGATCCGCGACAGGCTGGGTTGCGATTTTCCAAGGCTGCGCGCGCCCTCACTCAAACCGCCAGACTCAACGATGGCTGCAAGGATATGCAGGTGTCTTGGATCAATTAGCATAGCAACATGCTATATTGCTGTGCAGAAGTGTTATCAACATGCGATATTTTCACGGCTAGCGTCGGATCAGGGGAGATTCGATGTGGCCGAACCAAAGCTGAAAGATCACTGCCGCGCACAGGTGCGCGTCCGCTTCGGCCGTGCCGTCCGCAGGGATCTGGCATCCGAGGTTGCCCGCCTCGGCGCGGACAGGGCGCTGGTGCTTTCGACGCCGCAGCAAAGTGATCTGGCGTTCGAAGCAAGCGAGGTGCTTCGTGCCCAGGCCGCCGGCATCTATACCAAGGCAACCATGCACACGCCGGTCGAAGTGACCGCGGATGCGCTGGATCACCTCGAAGCTTCGGGTGCCGATTGCATCATCGCCCTGGGCGGCGGTTCGACCATCGGGTTGGGCAAGGCACTGGCCTACCGCACGGACCTGCCCCAGATCACCGTGCCAACGACGTATGCGGGCAGCGAGGCGACGCCCATCCTCGGGCAAACCGAAAACGGGGTGAAAACCACGCTGAGCGATCCAAAGGTCCTGCCCGAAGTCATTCTGTATGACCCGGAGCTTGTGGCCACGCTTCCCGTTGCCATGACGGTGACGTCGGGGCTGAACGCCATGGCCCACGCCGCCGAAGCGCTTTATGCGGAAAACCGCGACACTGCGACGGACAAACGGGCCATCGAAGGGCTGGAAGCGCTGGCGCGGGGCCTGCCCCTGGTCGTGGCCGCGCCCGGGGATCTGCATGCGCGCGAGGCGACGCAAAGGGGCGCATGGGCGTGCGGAACCGTTCTGGGCCAAGTCGGCATGGCCCTGCATCACAAGCTTTGCCACACGCTGGGCGGTTCATTCGATCTGCCACATGCGGACACGCATGCCATCATCCTGCCCCACGCCATTGCCTATAATGCGCGGGCAGCCGCCAGCGCGTTGGCCCCGATCAGCCGCATCTTTGATGGCAAATCTCCGGGTGAGGCGCTGTACGAGTTCGCCAAGTCTCTCGGCGCGCCCATGGCGTTGCGTGACCTTGGCCTGACCGAAGTCGATCTGGACCGTGCCGCCGATCTGGCAACGCAAACGCCGTATCCAAATCCACAGCCCGTGAACCGGGAAGATGTTCGCGTGCTGCTGCAAGCAGCGTGGGCGGGCGACACACCCGCATTCTAATACAGACGTGACACCAGGGAGGACACGAAATGATCACCAGACGCACACTTCTGAAAAGCTCAGCCGCCACGGGCCTGACATTGGCCGCCGGCGGATTGGCCGCGCCGGCGATTGCGCAGGGCGCAAAGATCAAGCTGGGCTATGTCAGCCCGCAATCCGGGCCGTTGGCTGCCTTTTCCGAAGCGGACCAGTTCATCATCGACGGCTTTCTGGGCTCGGACGTCGGGTCGAACTTCGAGGTGATCGTCAAGGACAGCCAGTCCAACCCGAACCGCGCCGCCGAGGTTGCCAAGGAATTGATCCTTGATGACGAGATCGACCTGATGCTTGTCGCTTCGACCCCGGAAACGACGAACCCAGTCGCCACGACCTGCGAAGCCGAGGAAATACCCGTCATTTCCACTGTCGCGCCCTGGCAGCCGTATTTCATCGGCCAGCAGGGCAACCCGGGCGATCCCGCCACGTGGGAGCCGTTTTTCTACAGCTTCCACTTTTTCTGGGGGCTGGAGGACGTGATTTCCACCTTTACCGCGATGTGGAACCAGTTGGACACCAACAAACAGGTTGGCGGGTTGTTCCCCAATGACGGGGACGGCAATGCCTGGGGCGATCCGAATGTCGGCTTTCCGCCGGTGCTTGATGCCCAAGGCTACACGCTGACCGATCCCGGCCGGTATCAGAACCTGACGGATGATTTCAGCGCGCAGATCAACGCGTTCAAGCAGGCCAACGCCGATATTGTGACCGGCGTGCCGATCCCACCGGACTTCACGACCTTCTGGACGCAGGCAAAGCAACAGGGCTTCAACCCCAAGGCCGCCAGCATCGGCAAGGCGATCCTGTTTCCGCAGGCTGTGGAGGCCCTGGGCGATCAGGGGCACAACCTGTCGTCCGAGGTCTGGTGGTCGCCCAACCATCCGTTCAGTTCGTCGCTGACCGGACAGTCGGCGGGCGACCTGGCCGGGGCCTATTCCGGTGCCACCGGCCGGCAGTGGACGCAGCCCATCGGGTTCGTGCACGCGCTTTTTGAAATGGCGGCCAATGTGATGGGGCGCGCAGGCGACGCAGGTGACGCCGATGCCGTGGCAGAGGCCATCGCGGCGTCCCAACTGGACAGCATCGTGGGCCGCATCGCCTTTGACGGCGCGGGCCTGCCCCCCTTTGCCGCGAAAAACGTTGCCAAGACGCCCTTGGTCGGCGGGCAATGGCGGCTGAAGGACGGCGGCGGATATGACCTGGTGATCGTGGACAATTCCGACCACCCCGACATTCCCACCGGCGGCACGATGGAGCCGATCAGCTGACCCCGGGTGCCCCGGATACGTCCCCGGGGCACATGGCCATTTCTCGAAGGGAGATCCCGGACCCGTTCCGGGACAGAACTGACTGCATGACAATGCTCGCACTCAAGAACGTCAAAAAGAGCTTCGGGGCCCTGACCGTGACCGATGGCGTCACGGTCGACATCCCCGAGGGGCAGGCGCTGGGTATCATCGGACCAAACGGTGCGGGCAAATCCACGCTGTTCAATTTGATCACCGGCAACCTGCGCGCTGATGCGGGAACGATCCACTTCCAGGGGCGCGACGTGACCCGCGTGTCGGCCATGGAACGGTGCCTGACGGGCATCGGACGATCCTTCCAGATCCCGCAACCGTTCGAAAAGCTGACGGTGTTCGAAAACCTGCTGGTGGCCGCCACACATGGGCGAAATCAGTCCGAGGC
>JBCBFX010000117.1:0-9713 GCA_038527345.1 Pseudomonadota bacterium
CGCCCGCGATGCGCGAGAGGGGCAGCAACTGACGCCGAAGGCGTCGCGCGTCACCCGGCAGCGTATCGCGTCCGCGATGCGCGAGAGGGGCAGCAACTGACGCCGAAGGCGTCGCGCGTCACGATCCGGTCACGCCTTTCCCTGACGGTGCGATGGCGTCAAAGCACCGCCGCCCCGCAGGGCGGCCTCTTGCCCAACCGCGACGGGCTGTCGATCTTATCTCCAGAACGCCAGCCACTCCAGCATGTCGGCGAATTTCTTGCCCAGAAACACCAGGTTCGCGGCATCCAGAAACAGCACGTCGGCCACAATCGCGCCGACGATGGCAATCCCGAGGAAGATGGCGACCGAATTCGTCATGAGCGCGTTTGTGACAGCGCGCCCGCGTCGTGACAAGTCAGCCCAGACGCCCCATCGCCACGGCCACGTCCGCCATACGCACCGAGAACGCCCATTCGTTGTCATACCACGCCAGCACCCGCACCATGCGGCCACCCACCACCTTGGTCTGGTCGGGGGCAAAGATCGACGAATGTTCGGTGTGGTTGAAGTCGATGCTGACCTTGGCCTCGTCATCATAGGCCAGCACGCGGCCCATCGGTCCTGCGGCGGCCTCGGCCACGGCGGCGTTGACCTCGTCCACGGTCACATCGCGGCCCGCTTCGAATGTCAGGTCGACGGCGGACACGTTGGGCGTGGGCACGCGCATCGCGGTGCCGTCCAGCTTGCCCGCAAGGTTCGGCAGGACCTCACCCAGCGCCTTGGCCGCGCCGGTCGAGGTTGGGATCATCGCCATGGCCGCGGCCCGCGCGCGGTACAGATCGTCGTGGCGGCGGTCCAGCGTGGGCTGGTCACCGGTATAGCTGTGGATCGTGGTCATCACGCCCCGTTCGATGCCGAATGCACGGTCCAGCACCTTAGCCAGCGGGGCCAGGCAGTTGGTGGTGCACGACCCGTTCGAGATCATACGGTCATTGGCCGCCAACTGTTCGTCATTGACGCCAAAGACGACCGTCCGGTCCACGTTCTTGCCCGGGGCCGACAGCAGCACGCGGCCCGCGCCGCGGTCCATATGCACCTTGGCCTTGGTCCCGTCGTTGAACTTGCCCGTGCATTCCAGCACCACGTCGCAGCCGGTCCAGTCCAGTTGGTTCATGTCATAGGTCGACATCATGCGGATCGGACCACGGCCCAGATCCATCGTATCGTTGGATACGGTTACCGGCCCGGGAAAGCGGCCATGGACGCTGTCGTACTTGATCAGGTGGGCGGCTGTTTCCAGCGGGCCTGTGGCATTCACCGCCACCACGTCGATGTCATTGCGCAGGGAAGTCGCGATATGGCTCAGCGTGCAGCGCCCGATGCGCCCGAAGCCGTTGATGCCCACTTTGATCGTCATGGCCTGTCCTTTGTGTTGACGTGGCTTAGATTTCGGTTTGTGTACCCGTGGTATTGCCGTGGGGGAAGGCCGAAAGGGGCGTTTTATCAGTCTGTTAGCGATAAACATGTGCATTTGTATACCGTTCGCGCTAACGGTTTTCCCGCGCCCCGCGACATGTTATGCGCTAACGCAGACATCAGGGACGGAGCAGGCGGTATGAGCGGACTTCTGGCGCTTTTGGACGATGTGGCGGGAATCGCCAAGGTGGCGGCGGCTTCGGTCGATGATGTGATCGGGCAAGCGGCCAAGGCAGGGGCCAAGGCGGCAGGCGCCGTGATCGACGATGCAGCGGTGACACCCAAATACGTGCACGGGTTCGCCGCCGACCGCGAGTTGCCGATCATCTGGCGCATCGCGAAGGGGTCGTTCAAGAACAAGCTGATCTATCTGCTGCCTGTCGGCCTTGCGCTGGCGAATTTCGCGCCCTGGGCCATTCCACCGCTTTTGATGCTGGGCGGGGCCTACTTGTGCTTCGAAGGGGCCGAAAAGGTAGCCCACGTGATGGGCTACGGCCACGGGCACGATGATTATCCCGGCAAGGAAGAAACCGTCGAAGACCCCGCACATCTCGAAGAACAAAAAGCCCAGGGGGCCATCAAGACAGATTTCATCCTGTCGGCCGAGATCATGACCATCTCGCTGGCCGCCATCCCGGAAAGCAATTTCTGGTTCGAGGCGTTCACGCTGGCCGCTGTCGCCATCATGATTACCGTCGCCGTCTACGGGTCGGTCGCGATCATCGTCAAGGCGGACGATGTGGGCCTGCACATGGCCGCCGAGGGCCGGCTGGGCCTGACCCGTGCCCTGGGCCGTGGCATTGTCAAGATCATGCCGGGCTTCATGAAGCTGCTGACCATCGTCGGCACCGCGGCGATGCTGTGGGTCGGCGGGTCGATCATCGTGCATGGGCTGGCCGAGATGGGCTGGCATGGACCCGAAGACCTGATTTATGGCTGGGGCAAGGCCGCCGCTGCCGCGGTCGGCGATGCTTCGGGCTTTGTGTCGTGGTTCACCAAGGCGGCTGTAGATGGTCTGCTGGGGCTGGCCCTGGGCTTTGTGCTGATCCCGATTGGCGAACGGATCGTGACGCCCATCGTGCGCACCCTGACCGGAAAGGGCGGCAAGGCGGCGGCGCACTAGTTACGCCGCCGCGCGTGACGTTCAAGGACACGTAATGGACGGTCGGAATGCTCGTGCGCGGTGGCTGTGAAAGATCCCGGCTTTCCCGACGCCTGTGCTGACAAAGGTGCCGGACTGGCAGCGGGGTCGGGTCACACCAACATCCGCGACGCCTATCCGATGGCTTCGGTGCCGGGCGGTCGGGATGGCGCGCTGATACGCATGGCAAATGCGGTTGCGCTGACCTGGGACGTGGTCCAGTTCGGCCTGCCCGACGGCAGCAAGATCAACCCGGCAAAGGCGTGTCGCGCCCGGGGGGTGCGGGATGGCGCTGATCCGGGGCTGGCCCGGTGGCGCGATCCGTGGCCGTACGATGCCGGGGCAGGGGGCTAGCCCGCCTTTTCCTCGACCTCGGCGGCCAGCGATTCCGCCCGTGCGGCCAGTTCGGCCAGTGTTTCGGTGACGCTTTCCGGGACCACAGGCACCTCGATGCGCTCCGGCTCGGGTGCGCCCATGTTGCGCAGGCCTTCCAGTTCGGCCTCGCGTTCGTTCAGCCTCGCTTCGACCTCGGCCACGCGGTCCTCGAAGCTGGCGGTCTTGTCGGCCAGCATCAGGCCCGCCATCAGCAACATCCGCGCCTCGGGCATGCGGCCGACCTGGTCCGACAGCACCTGCGCCTCGTCGTCCAGCATCTTGGCGGCGGTGTGCAGGTAATGCTCCTCGCCATCCTGACAGGCGACGGCAAACTGGCGTCCGCCGATGGAAATGGTGACCTCAGGCATGGGTGTCCTCCTCGGCCGGGGCGTCCAGCAGGGGTTCGAGCGCGCCCAGAATGCTGGTCGCTTCGGCGATGTCGGCGGCGCGCGCGGCGCGCAGGGCTTCAAGTTCCGCCAGCATCGCCTTGTTGATCAGGTGCGGTTCGGCGACGCCGTCCTGGTTGGCCTGGCGCAGCGCGTCATTGGATTGGCGCAGTTGCTCATTGGCCTGCCGCAACCGTTGCAGTTCCAGGTCCAGCGCCGCGGTGCGTTCCTCGGCGGCCAGGGCCGAGGCCTTGGCCTCGGTGATGGCGGCCTCCTGCTGTTCCGACAGTTTCCGGACCCGTTCGGTCAGTTGCGCGTTGACCAGCTTTTCGTCGTCCAACTGGGTCCGCAGGGCGGCGGTATCCGCGGCCCCCGCCGCATCCAGCCCGCCCACACCGGTCGCAATCCGGTCCATCGCGGCGGTGATGCGCCGCTGCAGTTCCTCGATATTACTCATACCTGCCCCTCTTTCCCCCTCGGCCTTGGGCCGTATCGGTCTGATCTGCCCACCCGACCCGCGCCGCGAATCGCTGCGCTGACCGTGTGGGGCCAAGTCTAGCCAAAGCGAAACGAAAATGCGCCCCCTTTGCGATCAGTGACTTGCGTGGCGGCATTGAAGTGCGAATGCAGCATCGGACAGGCGTTGTTCCGCCCCCATCACGTGTCTTGATCTTTGGGCCTTGGCTGATATGCAGCGCCAAACCCTTCTGAGCAAAGGACGCCGCCCCGTGGACCTGACACACCTTCGCACCGCACACCCAGACCACTGGTCCAAGGCCACCGCCATCCGCGCCCTGACGCTGGACGCGGTCGCAGCCGCCAACTCGGGGCACTCGGGCATGCCGATGGGCATGGCCGACGCCGCCACGGTGCTGTTCGAGAACCATCTGAAATTCGACGCCTCCGCCCCCAACTGGCCCGACCGCGACCGGTTCATCCTGTCGGCGGGGCACGGGTCGATGCTGCTCTATTCCCTGTTGCACCTGACCGGGTACGCGGACATGACACTGGAGCAGGTCAGGAACTTCCGCCAATGGGGGTCGATCACCGCCGGTCACCCGGAATACGGCCACGCGTCGGGCATCGAAACAACCACCGGCCCGCTGGGCCAGGGCATCGCCAACGCCGTGGGCTTTGCCATGGCAGAGGAAATCCTGCGCGCCCGTTTCGGCAAGAAGGTCGTGGATCACCACACCTATGTCATTGCAGGCGACGGCTGCCTGATGGAAGGCGTCAGCCAGGAAGCGATCACACTGGCAGGCCGCCACCAGCTGGGCAAGCTGATCGTGCTGTGGGACAACAACAACATCACCATCGACGGCCCCGTGACCCTGGCCGATGCCACCGACCAGCCGCAGCGCTTCAAGGCCGCGGGCTGGGCCGTGATCGAGGTGGATGGCCATGATCCCGAAGCGGTCGATGCGGCCCTGACCAAGGCGAAGTCGCAGAAAAAACCCACGATGATCGCCTGCAAGACGCATATCGCCCTGGGCCACGCTGCACAGGACACCTCCAAGGGCCACGGCGCCCTGACCGACGCGCAGCAATTGCAGGCGGCCAAGGACGCCTATGGCTGGAACTACGGCCCGTTCGAGGTGCCGGCAGACGTCAAGCAGGCGTGGGAAGCCATCGGCAGCCGCGGGTCCGCGGCCCGTGCGGAATGGGAGGCCCGGTTTGCCGGCCTGTCTTCCAACCGCCAGGCCCTGTTCAACCGGATGTTTGCCCGCGAGGTGCCCAAGAAGCTGTCGGCCACGGTCAAGGCGTTCAAGAAACAGATGTCGGAAACGGCGCCCAAGCTGGCCACGCGCGCAGCCTCCGAGAAGGCGCTCGAGGTGCTGAACCCGGTCATGCCCGAAACCGTTGGCGGTTCGGCCGACCTGACCGGATCCAACAACACCAAGACGGCCGATCTGGGTGTCTTTGACGTGGACAACCGCGGCGGGCGGTACGTGTACTGGGGCATCCGCGAACATGGGATGGCGGCGGCGATGAACGGCATGGCGCTGCATGGCGGCATCCGGCCCTATGGCGGCACCTTCATGTGCTTTACCGATTATGCCCGCCCGTCCATGCGATTGGCGGCCCTGATGAAGATCCCCACCGTCTTTGTCATGACCCATGACAGCATCGGCCTGGGCGAGGACGGCCCCACCCACCAGCCGGTCGAACATCTGGCGATCAGCCGGTCCACGCCCAACACGCTGGTGTTCCGCCCCGCCGACGCGGTCGAGACGGCGGAAAGCTGGGAACTGGCGCTGAGCCAGACGGAAACGCCGTCGGTCCTGTCGCTGACACGGCAGGGGCTGCCCACGGTGCGAACCGAGCACCGGAACAAGAACATGGTCGCACAGGGGGCGTATGTGCTGGCCGAAGCCACGGGCAAACGTCAGGCGCTGCTGATGGCCACCGGGTCCGAGGTGTCCATCGCATTGGCCGCCCGCGACCTGTTGCAGGCCGAAGGGATCGGGACAAGGGTCGTGTCGATGCCCTGCTGGGAACTGTTCGAGGACCAGGACGAGGCCTACCGCCGCAAGGTCTTGCCCGCCGGTCCCGTGCGCGTCGCGGTCGAGGCGGCGATTCGCTTTGGCTGGGACCGGTGGCTCTATGGCGAACGCGGCAAACGCGAAAAGGGCGGCTTTGTCGGCATGCACGACTTCGGTGCGTCGGCCCCGGCGGATGTGCTTTACAGGGAATTCGGCATCACGGCCGAAGCGGTCGCCGAAAAGGCCAAGTCGCTCCTGTAAATGCCTGGCAGGGCGCGGGACACCTGCGCCTTACGCCCTCGCTGTCTCTGTCCCCGAAAAATCCCGGGGGAGGCGCCGCAGGCGACGGGGGCAGAGCCCCCAATCCCTACGAAAAAAGGCGGAGCAACAGCTCCGCCTTACACCCGTAAGGCGCACCTTGGTGCGCCCGCGCGGCCAACTCAGCCGTTGGCTTCGCGGATCTTGTCGGCGGCGTCCTTGTCATAGGTCACGCCGTTCTCTTCGAACAACGTGTCCAACTCGCCCGACAGCGTCATCTCGGTGATGATGTCGCAGCCGCCCACGAACTCGCCCTTGACGTAAAGCTGCGGGATGGTGGGCCAGTCGGAGAAGTCCTTGATCCCCTGCCGGATCTCCTCATCCGCCAGTACGTTCACATCGGCGTAGTCCACGCCCATGTAGTTCAGCACGCCCGCCACGCGGCTGGAAAAGCCGCATTGCGGCATCGTCTTGGTGCCCTTCATGTACAGCACCACGTCGTTGGCGCCGATGATCTCAGATATCCGTGCGTTTGCGTCACTCATGTCCGTTTGTCCTTGGGGATAAAGGTTTTGGCGTATTCCTGCGGGTCGCGGGGCACGCGGTACTGGGTCGAATGCCCGCCGCCGCCCCCGCCCGAATGATAGGCCGCGTCGATGATGTGGTGCCCCTTGCCGGGCAGGCTGCCGCGTTCGGTGCCGCGGCTGTGCCGGATGGACTGCCATGCCCGCAGGATCGCCACGACGACGATCAGCGCGGACACGATCAGGATAAAGGTCCAGTCCATCACCCGGCCTCTTTCGACGGTGCCTTGGTCGTCAGGGCCAGTGCATGCAGCTCGCCATGGCTGCCGTCCATCTTGCCCTTCAGGGCCTTGGTCACCGCCCGGTGCTGCTGCACCCGGTTCATGGAGGCGAAGGAGGCGTCGATCACCTCGGCCGCGAAATGGTTTCCATCCCCGGCAAGGTCGGTGATCGTGATCTGGGCCTGCGGAAAGCTTTCCCGGATCAGCTCTTCGATCTCGTGGGCTTGCATGGGCATGTTGGCGCGTCTCCCTGAACTTCTCCATTCAGACTTAGGGCGAAGGTCGGGCCGGTGCAAGCGTATGGGGCTTTGGTCGCAAGCCGCGGTCCGGGGTCTTGTGTTGGGGCGGTGCCCGGGATTACGCTTCGGGTTCACCAAACCAGCAGGATCGCAGCCGCCCTCGATTGATTGCAGGCCTGACACATCGCTCCACGGCCTCCAGGAAAAATAGCCGTCTCCCCGCGGTGCGGGACCCCTCGGCGATTTGTCCTGGCCGCCATGTGTCGATCTGTCCGTCTGCGCTCAAGCGACGGTGGCTCCGAACCGGCAGAGCGGGAGGTAGGGGTATGGAACGGGACGAGACGGCACCGGAACAGGCGCTGGACTGGCATCGGGCAGGCACGGGCGCGGCCCTGGCCACGGTCGTGCAGACCTGGGGCAGCGCGCCCCGCCGCGCGGGCGCACAGATGGTGGTATCGGGTGCCGGCGACATGATGGGCTCGGTCTCGGGCGGCTGTGTCGAGGGCGCAGTGGTGGTCGAGGCGATGGAAGCGCTGGAGGATGGACAACCGCGCCTGCTGGATTACGGCGTCAGCGATGGCGACGCCTTTGCCGTTGGTCTGGCCTGTGGCGGCAACATCAAGGTGCTGGTCGAACCCATAGGCACCGCGATGCCCGCCGACATGCTGGCTGATCTGGTGGCGGCGCGTGCCGCGCGCCACCGCGTGGCCTACGTCGTGGACCTGCAAAGCTGGGACCGGCAGCTGGACCGCGACGGGCACGCCGCTCGATTTGCCAGCGACCGCACCGGGCTGGAGGAGGACGGCCGCACCTTTGTCGCCATTCACAACCCGCCGCTGCGCCTGGCCATCGTCGGCGCTGTCCACATCGCGCAGGCGCTGGTGCCCATGGCGCGGCTGGCGGGCTTTGATCCGGTGATCATCGACCCCCGTGCGGCCTTCGGGTCCGAGGCGCGGTTTCCCGGCGAACGCCTGCTGGACCTGTGGCCGGACGAAGCACTGGCCGAGGTGGGCCTCGACACCCGCACCGCGCTGGTGCTGCTGACCCATGACCCCAAGCTGGACGACCCGGCCCTGCATATCGCGCTGCGGTCGGGGGCGTTCTACATTGGCGCACTGGGGTCGAAACGCACCCATGCCAAAAGGGTCGAACGGCTGACCGAAGACGGATTTTCAATGGATGAAATCGCCCGCATCCACGGCCCTATCGGGCTGGATATCGGGGCCGCCAGCCCGTCCGAGATTGCGGTGTCGATCCTGGGCGAGATGATCCAGACCCTGCGGCGGCAATCGTGATTTTTGGCCCCGTTCCCACGCGGGACGCCGTTGGGGCGGTGCTTGCCCATTCCATGCAGGGGGCAGCGGGAAAGGTCGCCAAGGGCACGTTGCTGACGCCCGATCACGTCGCGAATCTGGCAAAGGCCGGGCATGCCGAACTGACCGTCGCGCGGCTGGAACCGGGTGACACCGAGGAAAACGCCGCCGCAGGCCAACTGGCTGCGGCGCTCGTGCCGGACCCCGAGGGCCAGCATCTGCGTCTCAGCGCCGCCGGGGCCGGGCGCGTCAACCTGATCGCGACAGGCCCGGGCGTGGTACAGATCGATGCGGACGCCGTGGCCGCGCTGAACGCGGTCGATCCGATGGTCACGCTGGCGACGGTGCCGCCCTTTCACCGGGTGGATCCCGGCACGCTGGTCGGCACGATCAAGATCATCGCCTACGCCGTGCCGGAAACGTCCGTGCGGGGTGCGGTGGCACAGGCCCGCGGGGCCGTGACCGTCCTGCCGCCGCGCTACGCGACCGCCACGCTGATCGAAACCCGCGTGACCCAGGAAACACCCGCACCCAAGGGGCGCGCGGCCCTGACCGGGCGGCTCGACCGACTGGGACTGGCGCTGACCGACCGGGTCGTCGTGCCGCACCGGACAGGCGACATCGCGGCTGCCATCCGGGGCGCACCGGGTGACTTTGTCTTTGTGCTGACCGCGTCCGCGACCTCGGACCCTGCGGATGTGGCACCCGAAGGTTTGCGCGCCGCCGGCGGCCGGGTCGAGGCATACGGGATGCCCGTCGACCCCGGCAATCTGCTCTTTTTCGGCTGGCTGGGTACCAAGCCGGTTATCGGGCTGCCGGGCTGCGCCCGGTCGCCGGCGCTGAATGGTGCCGATTGGGTGCTGGAACGGCTGATCTGCGGCGTCGATTTGCGGCAGGCGGACATTTCGGCCATGGGCGTCGGCGGCCTGCTCAAGGAAATTCCGACCCGGCCCCGGCCCCGCGCGGGCTAGGGCGACATGCAGGATTCTGCGCCTTCGCCTGATGCGCGCGTTTTTTCTGTTCTCATGCGCCGTGGCCCATGCTTAACTCCATGACAACAAGGATACCAAACGGGAGGATCACCATGACACAGGTCAGCATGACCGTGAACGGAAAGGCTGCGTCCGGGAACGTTGAGGGGCGCACGCTCCTGTCGTCGTTCCTGCGTGAAGAACTGAAACTGACCGGCACTCATGTTGGGTGTGACACGTCGCAGTGTGGGGCGTGTGTTGTGCATGTTGACGGAGTTGCGGTG
>JBCBFX010000118.1:0-9576 GCA_038527345.1 Pseudomonadota bacterium
CTCGGACAACTCGCCCTCGCCGGGGCCGGGGCCGACATAATCGGCCTCGGTCATAGCGCGGACGTGATCGCGGCCCCAGTCTTCGCGCATCAGCGCAGCCTTGGGGTCGTCATCGTAGCGGATGATGTCGATCACGCGGTCGAGGTTCAGAAAGGCGACGATCAGCCCCTCGAGCACCTCGAGCCTTCGGTCGATCTTTTCCATCCTGTGCTGCGACCGACGCACCAGCACCTCGCGCCGGAAATCGAGAAACGCGCGCAGCACCTCTTTCATCGAACAGACCTTGGGCGTCACCCCGTCGATCAGCACGTTCATGTTCAGCGAAAACCGCACTTCCAGATCCGAGTTGCGATAGAGCATCCCCATCAGCACATCCGGGTCCACGTTCTTGGACCGGGGTTCGAGGATCAGGCGGATGTCGTCGGCGCTTTCGTCGCGCACATCGGCCAGGATCGGCACCTTCTTGGTCTGGATCACCTCTGCCAGCTTTTCGATCAGCTTGGATTTCTGCACCTGATACGGGATTTCGGTGACGACGATCTGCCACTGGCCGCGGCCCAGATCCTCGACCTCGTAACGGCAGCGCAGGCGAAAGCCGCCCTTGCCTGTCTTGTAGGCCTCGGCGATGCTTTCCCTCGGCTCCACGATGATGCCGCCCGTGGGGAAATCGGGGCCCGGCACCATCTCGATCAGCGTGTCGTCGCGGACAAGGTCGGAATTCTGCTTCTTGGCGAGATGAATGCAGGCGTCGCACAGTTCAGCGAGGTTGTGCGGCGGGATGTTCGTGGCCATGCCCACCGCGATACCGCTGGCGCCATTGGCCAGCAGGTTGGGAAAGGTGGCGGGCAGAACCACCGGTTCTTCGAGCCGTCCATCGTAGTTGTCGCGGAAATCGACAGCGTTTTCATCAAGCCCTTCAAGCAGAGCCTCGGCCACGACGGTCATCCGCGCCTCTGTATAGCGGGAGGCGGCGGGGTTATCGCCGTCGATGTTGCCGAAATTGCCCTGACCGTCCACCAGCGGGTAGCGGACGTTGAAATCCTGCGCCAGCCGGGCCATCGCGTCATAGATCGCGGCATCGCCGTGGGGGTGGAAATCGCCCATCGTGTCGCCGCTGATCTTCGCGCTTTTCAGGAACTTGCCGGCAGCACTCAACCGCAGGCGGTGCATGGCGTAGATGATGCGCCGGTGCACCGGCTTCAGACCGTCGCGGGCATCGGGCAGCGCGCGGTGCATGATCGTGGACAGCGCATAGGTCAGATACCGTTCGCCCAGCGCGCGGCGCAGCGGTTCGGACAGGTCCATATTGGGGGCATCGGTCTGATCTGACATAGATGCTGTGTACCCAACGGTCCGGGCAACGGCAACACATCCCGTGATATCCTGACCCCGGATCATGCACCCGCGCCGTGGCTTTCGCACAACAAACGGCTTGCGGGGAAAACCGCGGGATTTTTTCCAGTGTTGGGAATCGGTTGGTCTGGTACTGTTAATGCGTCGTCACTGCTGCCGGCGACAAGAGTATGTTGGGGGGACGTGCGGTATGACCCGGTTCATTATCGTTATCTTTGCATTGTTGGGCCTGGTTTTTTACGAAATGAGCGGTGGCGCTGATTTCGACCCCGATGCGACGCGCCTGTCGCGCATCGAACAACCCGCCGAAGGCGCGGCAGCGCCCATTGAGACGGCTCAGTCCGCCCCGGCCGAAAGCGTGACCCGCGTGACGCTCAACCTGACCTCGGTCGAGGACGTGGTGCGGACCAAACGCACGCTGCGCACCAAACCCGCCGTGCAGACCGCCGCGGTGGTCACCGATCAAAACGCCGTCAGCGAAGAAGAGCCAACCGTAATCCTGCCCAGCCTGTTGGTGGATCGCCCCGTGATCACGCCGGTGGAATTTGGCGGTGATGCCGCGACAGGCGAAATCGGGTCGGACGACCTGCGCCGTGTGACCGGCAACCGGGTCAACGTGCGGGGTGGGCCAGGCACCAACTATTCCGTGGTGAACCGCCTGCAACGCGGTGACGAGGTCGAGATCCTGCAAGACCCGGGCACCGGATGGGTCAAGTTGCGCCCGGCGGGCGGCGGCACTGTCGGCTGGATGGCCGATTTTCTTCTGTCCGAAGGCTGATTGCATCCCCGCACTGAATGGCTAAACAGGCCCCGTCATCCAGCGGGGCCTTTTCATGTCGACACCCAAATCCATCCTGATCACCGGCTGTTCGTCGGGCATCGGCTATGCGGCCGCCCACGGGATGCGGGCGCGCGGATGGCGCGTCTTTGCCGCCTGCCGCAAGATCGAAGACTGCGAACGGCTGAAGACCGAAGGCTTCGACAGCCCGCTGATCGACTACGAGGATGGGACGACGCTGCACTCGGGTCTGGCCGAAGTGCTGGCGGCCACGGGTGGCACGCTGGACGCGCTGTTCAACAACGGCGCCTATGCGGTGCCCGGCGCGGTCGAGGACCTGCCCACGGACGCGTTGCGCACGATTTTCGAGGCGAACTTCTTTGGCTGGCATGATCTGACGCGGGCCGTGCTGCCGGTGATGCGCAAACAGGGGCACGGGCGGATCGTGCAGTGTTCGTCGGTTCTGGGCCTGGTCACGCTGCCCTGGCGCGGTGCCTACAATTCGACCAAGTTTGCGCTGGAAGGGTTAAGTGACACGATGCGGATCGAATTGCGCGGCACAGGCATTCATGTGGCATTGATCGAACCCGGACCCGTGACCAGCCTGATCCGGCAAAATTCGATCCCGCATTTCGAAAAATGGATCGACTGGGAAAACGCACCCCGGGCTGATGAATATCGCCACAAGCTGCGCAAGCGGCTGTACGAAAGCAGCGGCCCCGACACGTTCGAACTGCCACCAGAGGCGGTGGTGAAGAAGCTGATCCACGCCGTCGAGGCCGCGAAACCCCGGCCGCGCTATTATGTGACGACCGCCACCTATATCATGGGAACATTGCGACGCATCCTGCCCACACGGGCATTGGACTGGGTCGCATCCCGAGCGTGAGCCGACAAGCCGTTCGCTTTTGCGGGGCGGCCCCCTATATCACGCCGCACGCTAAACAAAAGGAACCATTGGACATGGCCTCTGATCCACTACTTATCCTGATCGTTCTGGCCTGCCTCGCCGTTGTCGTGGTGCTGATGCTGGGCCTTGGCGGCTTTGCCAAGGGCTCGGGCTGGGCGCAGAAGAACTCGAACAAGCTGATGCAGTACCGGATTGCGGCGCAGTTCGTCGCGGTGCTGCTGATTGTGGCCTATGTCTATCTGAAACGAAACGGGGGCTGAGCACATGGTGGTGCTGAACAAGATCTATACCAAAACAGGCGACGCGGGCGAAACCGCGTTGGGCAACGGCGCGCGGGTGGCCAAACACGCGATGCGCGTCACCGCCTATGGGACGGTGGACGAACTGAACGCATTCGTCGGCGTGGCACGGCTGGAGGCGTCGGGCGACATGGATGCAGGCCTGAGCCGCATCCAGAACGACCTGTTCGATCTGGGCGCGGACCTGTGTCGGCCTGACATGGAACAGGACGCCGAGGCGGAATATCCGCCCTTGCGCATGGCCGATGCCCAGGTATCGCGGCTGGAATCGGAAATCGACGGGTTCAATGGCGATCTGGAACCCCTGCGCAGCTTTATCCTGCCCGGCGGCTCCACCCTGTCGGCGCATCTGCATGTGTGCCGCACCGTGGCCCGGCGGGCCGAACGGCTGTCGGTGGAACTGGCCACGATGGAGGCGGTGAACCCGGCAGCGGTGAAATACCTGAACCGTCTCAGCGACTGGTTCTTTGTCACTGCGCGAATCGCGAACAACGGCGGCAAGGATGACGTTTTGTGGGTTCCGGGCGCAAATCGCGGTTAGGCAGGTTCCCACAATTCGATGGGCGTGCCTTCGGGGTCGGCAAGGTGTGCGAACCGGCCAATCCCGGGCATGTCGTCATGGCGTTTCACGCTGACCCCCGCCGCCTCGATCTGCGCCACCATCGCATCCAGGTCAGCCACCCGGAAGTTCAGCATGAACGCCTTGTCCGAAGCAAAGTAATCGGTGTCTGCGGCAAAGGGGGCAAACACCGTGGCCCCGCCATCCGCCATCCATGGCTGCTGGTCCGCCGCCGTCGGCACCAGATCAATGCCCAGCACATCCCGATACCATTCCGCCAGCGCCTCGGGCGCCTTGGCCCGAAAGAAAAAACCGCCAAATCCTTGAACACGTTGCATGGCGCACCTCCGGCCATCAGCCTACCACAAACCGGTGCGAAACCCGCGCTGTGAAAAAAACGCGGCGTTCCAAGCATGTGACGCGACGATTTTGCGCTGTTTCCGTGGCGGCGGGTTAGGTAAACCAATTCCGAGCCGCTACATCGGCACACAGAAATCGAGTCGTTATTTGAGGAGAGGAACGCTCATGAAGGTCTTGGTACCTGTCAAGCGCGTGATTGATTACAACGTGAAGGTCCGCGTCAAGGCGGACGGTTCCGGTGTCGATCTCGCCAATGTGAAAATGTCGATGAACCCGTTTGACGAAATTGCCGTCGAACAGGCCATCCGGCTCAAGGAAGCAGGCCAGGCCGATGAAATCGTGGCCGTTTCCGTGGGCGTCAAGCAGGCGCAGGAAACCCTGCGCACCGCACTTGCCATGGGGGCCGACCGCGCGATCCTCGTGATTGCGGCGGACGACGTGCACACCGATATCGAACCCCTGACCGTGGCCAAGATCCTGGCCAAGGTGATCGAGGAAGAGCAGCCCGGTCTTGTGCTGTGCGGCAAGCAGGCCATCGACAACGATATGAACGCCACCGGCCAGATGCTGTCGGCGCTGATGGGCTGGAGCCAGGCGACGTTCGCCTCCGAAGTGTCCATCGACGGCGACAAGGCGCAAGTCACCCGCGAGGTGGACGGCGGTCTGCAGACCATCTCGGTCGACATGCCCACCGTCATTACCGTGGACCTGCGCCTGAACGAGCCGCGCTATGCATCGCTGCCCAACATCATGAAGGCCAAGAAAAAGCCGCTGGATGAAAAAACGGCCGCCGACTACGGCGTCGATGCATCCCCGCGTCTGGACATCGTGAAGACGGCCGAGCCCGAAGCGCGCGCGGCCGGCATCAAGGTGGGTTCGGTAGATGAACTCATGGCGAAACTCAAAGAAGCGGGAGCAGTGTGATGGCAGTCCTTCTGATGGCAGAAATCAACGACGGCGAATTGAGCATGGACGCCACGGCCAAGGCCGTCGCGGCGGCGCAACCGCTGGGTGACGTGCATGTACTGGCGGTAGGCGCGACCTGCGCCGACGCCGCGACACAAGCCGCCACCATCAACGGCGTGGCCAAGGTGCTGTGCGCCGAGGATGCGCTGTACGGCAAGCGTCTGGCGGAACCCGTGGCCGACCTGATCGTGTCGCTGGCCGGGGATTACGAACACATCGTTGCCCCCGCCACCACCGACGCCAAGAACATCATGCCGCGCGTCGCGGCCCTGCTGGATGCCATGGTGATTTCGGACGCGACTGCCGTGATCGACGCCAACACGTTCGAACGCCCGATCTATGCGGGCAACGCGATCCAGACGGTGAAATCGGGCGACGGCAAAAAGGTCATCACCTTCCGGACGTCGACTTTTGACGCGGCGGGCACCGGCGGTTCGGCATCGGTCGAAAACATCGGCGCGGCCGCGGATCCCGCCCTGTCGTCCTGGGTCGAGGACAAGGTGGCCGAAAGCGACCGCCCCGAACTGACTTCGGCAGGCGTGGTCGTGTCCGGCGGGCGCGGTGTCGGGTCCGAAGACGACTTTGCCCTGATCGAAAAACTGGCCGACAAGCTGGGTGCGGCCGTGGGCGCGTCGCGGGCAGCGGTGGACTCGGGCTATGCCCCCAACGACTGGCAAGTAGGCCAGACAGGCAAGGTTGTGGCCCCTGATCTTTATGTCGCGGTGGGCATCTCGGGTGCGATCCAGCACCTTGCCGGGATGAAGGATTCCAAGGTGATCGTCGCGATCAACAAGGATGAAGAGGCCCCGATCTTCCAGGTGGCGGACTACGGTCTGGTGGCTGACCTGTTCGACGCCGTGCCGGAGATGATCGAAAAGCTCTGATCGCGGTTTCGCGGTTCTTTCGGCCCGTCGCGTGATGTACGCGGCGGGCCTTGCTATTTCAGCTCCAGCAAGACCGGCAAAAGGGCATCGGCGATCTCACGATGTACCGCCGGGCCCAGCATTGTGCGGGCTGCGGGCGCATCCATTTCGGCAAAGACCATGCCGTCGGTGCCCATCGCAAGCGCGTCGTCAGACGCAACAACCCGCACAAGGCGCGTGACCAGCGGTTCGATGTCCGCAAGCATCTCTGCCGTGACAAAGGCCGGATCGGAATCCATGTCTGCCGCTGCCTTCTGGGGCGTGTCCTTGCTGGCCCACAACATCACCGTCTTGCCGGGGATCTGGCTGAGAACAAGGCGCATCCGCGCCAGCCACGCGGTTCGCAACTCTTCGAGCACGGCGTTGAAACGGTCGGGCGACAGAAGGTGCAGGCGTTTCAGCATGTGGTTGGTAAAGTTGAATTCAGCGAAATCCACTTCGGCATAGATGGTGCGCAACAGGGTGGACGCCTCGACAAAGCGGTCGTTGCGGCGCGGATGTACCCGGTAAAAGCGGTTGGACATGTTGCGAGGGCTGGTCACCTGAATGACGGTCACAGCGGCTTGGGTTGCCGCCTCGCGCAGAAACGGATCGGTGGCATAGACATCGACGCCGCCGTTCAGACAGCCGAAATTGATGCAGGTCACCCCAAGATCAGGCTCGATCAGTTGGGGAAACGGTCTTTCGATGAACTTGCCATATGTCGTGGTGCCACCGAAAAAGGCCACATAAGGCGCGTCGAGGGGACGCCGCGGCCCGCGGAACAGAATCCTTGAAGTGCCGTAGCGACACGGCAGATAGTCGAGCCCACCCGGACCCAGCGTATCAAAGCTCATGATACCCACTCTCAATAATCTCACCCGCGATGAAGGTCGCACAGCGATCTTTCGCAAACGCTAACAATTCAAATGCGATGGATAAGCGGCGGCCTTGCTCATGGCCAAGCGGTCGCTCTATGTTGCGCGGGCAAAGCATGGGGGCTGTGGATGGACATCAAGACCGTGGGAATCGTCGGCGCAGGCCAGATGGGCAATGGCATTGCGCACGTGATGGCGTTGGCGGGCTACGAGGTGATGCTGAATGACATCTCTGACGATGCGCTGTCTGCCGCGATCCAGACCATCAACCGCAACCTGGAACGACAGGTCAGCCGGGACAAGATCAGCAGCACCGCAAAGACCGAAGCGCTGGCGCGCGTCGCCACCACGCAGACGCTGACGGACCTCGGGGCCACCGATCTGGTGATCGAGGCCGCGACCGAACGCGAGACCGTGAAACAGGCGATTTTCGAAGACCTGGTGCCGCATCTGAAACCCCACACGATCCTGACATCGAACACATCCTCGATCTCGATCACGCGATTGGCCAGCCGCACGGACCGGCCGGAAAAGTTCATGGGATTTCATTTCATGAACCCGGTGCCGGTGATGCAACTGGTGGAACTGATCCGCGGGATCGCCACGGATGCCGAAACCTTCGACGCCTGCAAGAAGGTGGTGGACAAACTGGGCAAGACCGCCGCCACGGCCGAGGATTTCCCGGCCTTCATCGTGAACCGCATCCTGATGCCGATGATCAACGAAGCGGTCTATACGCTGTATGAAGGGGTCGGATCCGTCCAGTCCATCGACAGCTCGATGAAGCTGGGGGCCAATCACCCGATGGGGCCGCTGGAACTGGCGGATTTCATCGGGCTGGACACCTGTCTTGCCATCATGAACGTGCTGCATGACGGGCTGGCAGACACGAAATACCGCCCCTGCCCGCTGTTGACCAAATACGTCGAGGCCGGTTGGCTGGGGCGCAAGTCGCAGCGCGGGTTCTATGACTATCGGGGCGACACGCCCGTACCCACGCGCTGACGGACTTCGACACGAAGTCCGGCTGTTTTCCGACACGGAAAACCTGCCCGGAAACCGTGTCGGTTTCCAGCCGGATTTCGTGTCGAAATCCGCGTCAGTCTTTCAACGACAGCGTATGATCCCGCAACCACGCCATGAAGCCGCGCGGGTCGTCTTTCCACCCGGCGACGAATTCCGGATCAAGCGGATGGCCGACGATGGGCGATTGCGGCTTGTTGCAGGACCGCACGATCTCGTGCAGCAGCAAGCCCTGACGCATCAACGGCGATACCTTGTCGGCGATGTGGTACGCGCGGCTGTTGGACCCCTGAAAGCGCATCGGCACGACCGTGGCACCGGTGCGTTGGATCATCTGCGCGGTAAAGACGTTCCATTCCCCTTCGATCGCGGGACCCAGCATCGTCGTGGACGTGGCCACACCGCCCGAAGGGAACAGTGCAACCACGCCGCCCTCTTTCAGGTGCGCCCGCGCCTGTGCCCGCATCTCGACCATCTTGCGCTGCGCATCGGGATCATGGGTAAAGGGCACCGGGATCATATAGCTGCCCGCAACCTCGTCGATCGCGGTCAGCAGCGACCGGGTCAGGATCCGGTAGTCGGGGCGCACCCGGCCGATCAGATCGGCAAAGATCATGCCGTCGACCATGCCATGCGGGTGGTTGGCCACCACGATCACGGGCCCCTCTTTCGGGATCCGGTCCAGCTGCGCCTGCGGGGTCAGCAGGTCGATCCCCATTACATCCAGGCAGGCGCGCCAAAAGGCCTGGCCGGACGGTGCGCCCTGATCTTCGAATTTCCGGATCATGCGCAGGATCGACAGCTTGCCGGTAAAGGCCTCCATGATCCGAATCACGGTCGCCTTCCACGGATCGTCAAAGGTCGAGGCATAGGACAGGCTACGACGGTCGTACTTGGTAAAGGTCACGTTCTCAGGCTGCGCCTGGGATTGCGCCGGCGTGCCTGCGTTATGCGTGCTGTCCACCACGAATGGTCACCCTGTTTCCAAGCTGCTTGGCCTGATAGCGGCTCAGGCCTCTTCCCCGAATTTGTCAGCCACAAGGGCCGCCAACGCCTCGGCCAGCGCTTCCGCATCCGGTCCCGAAGTTTCAACGTCAATAAAACTTCCCATCGGCGCTGCCAACATCAAAAGACCCATAATACTGTCGCCCGATGCGCTCATGCCATCCTTGGACACGGTCGCCCGGGCGTCAAAGGCTTCGACCACCTCGACCAGTTTGGCAGACGCGCGCGCGTGCAAACCCTTGATATTCACGATTTCGAGTGTGCTGGTGCTCATGCGTGGCGGTCCGAGGTGATGTTCTGGCTGTCGATGTACTTTTTGCCAGCATCCAACGCCACACGAACGGCGTCTGTCACCGATAGCGTGCGGCTTTTAGCCAGTTTGATCAGCATGGGCAAGTTGGCACCGTACAGGATGCGGCGATTCTCGGGGCGGCACGCCAGCAGGCTCAGGTTCGAGGGCGAGCCACCGAACAGATCGGTGACGACCACCACCCCGTCACCGGCATCGACCGCGTCGGCGGCCTCGCAAATCTCGGCCTCCTT
>JBCBFX010000119.1:0-9418 GCA_038527345.1 Pseudomonadota bacterium
CGCATTGCATTGGCCGAGGGCGTGACCAGTTGGCAGATCGTGACCGCCCTGCGCGAGATGGACATTTTGCAGGGCGCGGTCGAGGAGATCCCGCCCGAGGGCGCGCTGGCCCCCGAGAGTTACGAAGTGACCAAGGGCGAGGCGCGGGCGGATGTGTTGGCCCAGATGGCGGAGCAGCAGGAGTTGCTGGTATCCGCCGCGTGGGAGGCCCGGGATCCGGACCTGCCGCTGGAGACGCCCGAGGAATTGCTGATCCTGGCGTCCATCATCGAAAAGGAGACCGGGGTGGCCGAAGAGCGCAGGCAGGTGGCCAGCGTCTTTGTGAACCGCCTGAACCGGGGCATGCGCCTGCAGACGGACCCCACGGTGATCTATGGCATCACCAAGGGGCAGGGCGTGCTGGGTCGCGGTTTGCGCCGGTCGGAACTGCGCGCGGCGACGCCGTGGAACACCTATGTGATCGAAGGGTTGCCGCCGACGCCCATCGCCAATCCTGGCCGGGCGAGCCTGATGGCGGCGGGCCAGCCGGAAAATACCGAGTACGTGTTCTTTGTCGCGGATGGCACGGGTGGTCATGCCTTTGCCGAGACACTGGACGAGCACAATCGCAACGTGGCCCGCTGGCGCGAGATCGAAGCGCAGCGGCAGAATGAGAGCGATGGCGGCTGATCGCGTCTGAGTTGTGCAGCGTTGTCAGCGTCTTGCCGTTTTGGGTAATGATTTGTTAAGGTTACCGTACGCTCGGCGTGCGGTCGCCAGGTGGATTGCGCTTGACTCTGCGAACGGTCACACGTATAACTTGTGACAAGCTGGAAGAAGTGGGCGAGCGGCCTCGGGGTGATCCGATGGCCGTTTTTTCTTTCTCTCGTGCGGAGACCACCCAAAGTAAGTGAGGTCTAAGCACTCATGTCACTGATAACCCCGGAAGACGAAGAGTCGCGTGCCGAAGAACTGCTAACGGACGTGCAAGACTCGCTTCGCGATTTGCGGAGCGCTTTCAGGGCCCTCAAAGAAAGGGCCGATGCCGGGGAGGTTTTGAAGAACACCGAGATCAAGGCGAGGTTTTCCGAACTGAGCACGACCCTGGTGAATTGCCACAGACTGGAGATGAACCTTGCGGAAGTCCGAAGCAAAAGAAGCTGTATCGCACAAGGGGGCTTTGCCCTTGATCTCGATGCAGCCCGAGCTGAGGTTCGCTGCGCGCTGGGTCGCTTGCGCCCCTGTTGCGGCGCAGGAGAAATTTCTGAATGACCTTGGAGAGGGCGCCTTGGGCGCCCTCCCTTTTTTGTTCGAGTTCTGGGCGATGGAACACCAGCTTGCGCCGGTAGGCGATTGGCGGACCTGGGTGATCATGGGCGGCCGGGGGGCCGGAAAGACACGTGCAGGTGCCGAGTGGGTGCGGGCGATGGTTGAGGGGCCATTGCCGAAGGATCCCGGTCAGGCGCGCCGCGTGGCGCTGGTGGGTGAGACCATCGAACAGGTGCGTGAAGTGATGATTTTCGGCGACAGCGGCATTCTGGCCTGTTCGCCGCCCGATCGTCGTCCCAAGTGGGTGGCGACGCGAAAACGGCTGGAATGGCCCAACGGTGCGATTGCAACCGTCCATACCGCCCATGATCCCGAAGGATTGCGGGGTCCGCAATTCGATGCGGCCTGGGTGGATGAACTGGCCAAGTGGAAAAAGGGGCAGGACACATGGGACATGCTGCAATTCGCATTGCGGCTGGGCAAGGATCCGCGCGTCTGTGTCACCACAACCCCGCGTAACGTGGGCGTTCTGAAGGATTTGCTGGAATTGCCGTCGACCGTGGTGACCCATGCCAAGACCGAGGCCAATGCCGCCAACCTGGCGGCGTCGTTTCTTGAGGAAGTGCGGACGCGCTATGCCGGCAGCCGCCTGGGGCGGCAGGAATTGGACGGTGTGCTGCTGACCGATGTGGAAGGCGCGCTGTGGGCGACGGAGATGTTGGAGGGTTGCCGCAAGGACCCGCCCGCAAGTTTTGATCGGATCGTGGTGGGGGTGGACCCCGCCACAACGTCCGGCGCGGGATCGGATGAGTGCGGCATCGTGGTGGTGGGTGCAGAAACCCAGGGCCCGCCGCAGGATTGGCGCGCCCATGTGCTGGCTGATCTGACCGTAAAAGGGGCCGGGCCGACCGAGTGGGCCCGGGCCGCGGTGGCCGCCGTCGAAACCTTTGGTGCGGACCGGCTGGTGGCCGAGACCAACCAGGGCGGTCAGATGGTGCAGGAGGTGATCCGGCAGGTTGACCCGTTCGTGCCCTATCGCGGGGTACATGCCCGCGATGGCAAGACCGCCCGGGCCGAGCCGGTGGCGGCCCTGTACGAGCAGGGCCGGGTGCGCCATGTGAAGGGTCTGGACGCGCTGGAGGATCAGATGACCTGCATGACGCGCCAGGGCTACAAGGGCAAGGGATCACCCGACCGCGTGGATGCGCTGGTCTGGGCCCTGCACGAGTTGATGATCGAGCCAGCGCGCGAATATCGGCGGCCGGGCGTGCGTCTGTTGTAGGCGTGCCGCATGGTGGCGGAGTCCCCTCCGGGGGGAGTTTTTTTGGCGAGATGAAGCAGGGGCGGTGTTCCTGTTTGGATGGCGGTTCCGTGCGGGGCCGCCTTTTTCATTGGTGTGGACGGGCCTGACGGCCTTGTGGGATCAGGCAAAGGAGACCCTTGATGGTGTTCAATCTTTTTCGGAACCGGGTGGCGCAGGACGCGCCCGAGCAAAAGGCGAGCGCCACCGGGAAGGTGGTGGCCTGGCAGAACGGGGGCCGCGTGGCGTGGAGCCCGCGGGACGCGGTGTCGCTGACGCGTACGGGCTTTTCCGGCAATCCGGTGGGTTTCCGGTCGGTCAAGCTGATTGCCGAGGCGGCGGCGGCCTTGCCGCTGGTGTTGCAGGATTCTGACCAGCGGTATGAGGCGCATCCGGTGCTGTCCCTGATCAAGCGCCCCAACCCCGGACAGGGCCGCGCGGAGTTGCTGGAGGCGCTGTATGCGCAGTTGCTGCTGAGCGGGAATGCCTATGTCGAGGCGGTGGCCGGCGAGAGCGGCACGCCGCTGGAACTGCATGTGCTGCGGTCCGATCGCATGAGCGTGGTGCCCGGGGCCGATGGCTGGCCCGTGGCCTACGAGTACCGGGTGGGCGGCAAGGCGCATCGTTTCGATGTCACCGGTCCGGTCAGCCCGGTCTGTCACATCAAGAGCTTCCATCCGCAGGACGATCACTATGGCTTCAGCCCGATGCAGGCGGCGGCCATGGCGCTGGATGTGCACACTGCCGCCTCGCGCTGGTCGAAGTCCTTGCTGGACAATGCAGCCCGTCCATCGGGTGCCATCGTCTATCGCGGCACGGATGGGCAGGCGCAGCTGTCGGGTGATCAGTATGACCGTCTTGTCAGCGAGATCGAGACCAACCATTCCGGCGCGCGCAATGCGGGCCGGCCGATGCTGCTGGAAGGGGGTCTGGACTGGAAGCCGATGGGATTCAGCCCGTCGGACATGGAATTCCAGAAGACCAAGGAGGCCGCCGCACGCGAGATCGCGCTGGCCTTTGGTGTTCCGCCGATGCTGCTGGGGATCGCTGGCGACGCGACCTATGCCAATTACCAGGAGGCCAACCGCGCCTTTTATCGCTTGACCGTTTTGCCGCTGGCCACCCGTGTGGCGGCGGCACTGGCCGAGTGGTTGGGGAGCCATACGGGCGAGGACGTGTTGCTGATGCCGGACCTGGACCAGGTGCCTGCGCTGGCCGCGGAACGCGATGCGCAGTGGGCACGGGTTGCAGCGGCCGATTTCCTGAGCGTCGCTGAAAAGCGCCGTTTGCTGGGCCTTCCGGCGGTGACCGAGGAGCCGGAGGATGGATGAGGGCAAGCTGTATGAACGCTTTGCCTGTGCGCCGGGTCTGAAACTGGAGGCGCACGAGCGGCTGACTTCGGTGCATTTCGACAACATCTCGGCCCGGCTGGACCGGCTGGAGGAGTTGATGGAACGGCTGGAAAAGCGGTTGTGGCTGACCGTTTACGGGGTGGTCGCAGTCATTCTGGCGACCGGGTTCCAATCGATCATGGCGGCGATCCCGCACTAATTTCAAGGAGTGAAGCAGATGCAGGCAGAGACTGGTCTGGAGACGAAATTCGCCCGCTTCGGCGAGGCGGTGGCGGTGCAGGATGGCCATGTGATCGAAGGGTATGCGAGCCATTTCGGTGCCTGCGATCAGGGCGGAGACGTGGTGGTGAAGGGGGCTTATGCCGCATCGCTGCGGACCATTTCCGCCGAGGGTCGCCGCGTGAAGATGCTGTGGCAGCACGACCCGAGCCAACCCATCGGTGTGTGGGACGAGGTGCGCGAGGACGACACCGGCCTGTGGGTCAAGGGGCGTCTGTTGCCGGAAGTGGCCAAGGGCCGCGAGGCGGCGGAGCTGATTGCCGCAGGTGCCATAGACGGGCTGAGCATCGGCTATCGCACCGTGAAAGCGGCGAAGAACGACAAGGGCCAGCGGGTCCTGACGGAACTGGAGCTTTGGGAGGTGTCTTTGGTCACGTTCCCGATGCTGCCCAGTGCGCGTGTGGCGGCGAAGTCGGAGGATATCCCTTCGGAAACCGACACCACATTGCGCGACATGGCGGCGGCCCTGCGGGCTGCGCGCGCGAGCCTGGCGCAGCGCTGACGCGTGAGCCATTAACCCAAACCATCAAGGACATGCTGATGAGCAAGACCTCAGACAAGGCTGGGGACGGGGAAGGTTTGTCCCCGGCCCAGGAGGTTGCGGAAGCCATGCAAGGCTTCGTGACCGAATTCAAAGGCTTCAAAGCCGACTTTCAAACCAAACTTCAACAAACGGAAGAGCGACTGACCATGCTGGATCGGAAAAACATGATTGCTGCGCGCCCGCCTCTGGCTGGTGCTGTCGAAACGGGTGCCCCCCATCAGAAGGCGTTCAACGCCTATCTGCGGTCGGGTGAAGACGATGGCCTGCGGGGCCTGGAGCTGGAGGGCAAATCGCTGTCCACCGCCGTCAATTCGGATGGTGGGTACCTGGTGGATCCCGCCACGTCGGACACGGTGAAATCGGTGCTGAACGCCACGGCGTCGATCCGGTCGATCGCGTCCGTGGTCAACGTCGAGGCGACGTCCTATGACGTGCTGGTGGACCATGGTGAAGTGGGCACCGGCTGGGCCACCGAGACCGGCAATCTGACCGAGACCGACACGCCGTTGATCGATCGCATCACCATTCCGCTTCATGAGCTGTCGGCCCTGCCGAAAGCGTCGCAGCGTCTGCTGGATGACAGCGCGTTCGACATTGAAAGCTGGCTGGCATCCCGTATCGCCGACAAGTTCGCCCGCGCCGAGGCCGCCGCATTTGTCAACGGTGACGGTGTCGACAAGCCCAAGGGGTTCCTGACCCACAGCACCGTCGACAACGACATCTGGGGTTGGGGCAATCTGGGTTATGTGCCCACCGGTGTGGACGGTGACGTGACCGCCGAGGCCATCATCGACGTTGTCTATGCCCTGGGCGCCGAGTACCGCGCCAATGCGACCTTTGTGATGAACTCGAAGACCGCGGGCATCGTCCGCAAGCTCAAGGACAATGACGGCCGGTTCCTGTGGACCGACGGTCTGACTGTGGGGCAACCCGCCACGCTGATGGGTTATCCGGTGCTGGTGGCCGAGGACATGCCCGATGCGGGCATTGGTGCGGACGCCATTGCCTTTGGCGACTTTGCCGCCGGGTATACCGTGGCCGAGCGTCCCGATCTGCGTGTTCTGCGTGATCCCTTCAGTGCCAAGCCCCACGTCCTGTTCTATGCGACCAAGCGTGTGGGCGGCGACGTGAGCGACTTTGCCGCGATCAAGCTGCTGAAATTCGCAACTGCCTAAGGGCAGACGCGAATGACCGGGGAAGGGGCGACCCTTTCCCGGCACCGGGCGCGCGTCGCAGTGCGCCGTGTTGTCCAGCTGCTCCCCTCCGTCCGAGCAATGCGGACAGGCGCGCGCCCGGATCGTTTTGGGGGGCAAGAGACTTTCGGTGGTGATGTTCCATGATGTTGATCGAAGAGACCGCGGTGCCTGATGGCGCGTTGCCGGTTGATGAATTCAAGGCGCATCTGCGTCTTGGCAGCGGCTTTGGCACGGACAGCGTTCAGGACGCGGTGCTGATCAGCTTTCTGCGGGCGGCGATGGCGGCCATTGAGGCGCGGACCAGCAAGGTGCTGATCGAACGCGCCTACAGCTGCGCCTATACCATGTGGCGCGATTGCGACGGGCAGGTTCTGCCGGTGGCGCCGGTGTCCTTTGTCACCGCTGTCGCCCAGGTGGACCGGGGCGGTGTGCGCACGGATCTGGATGCGGCCACCTATTGGCTGGAACGGGATGCGCATCGTCCGCGGCTGCGCCCTGTTGGCGCATCCTTGCCCAGCATTCCGCCGTCCGGCACGGTCGAGGTGGCCTTTGACGCGGGCTATGGCCCGGCGTGGTCGGACATTCCGGCGGACCTGCGTCAGGCGGTGATGCTGCTGGCGGCCCATTACTACGAGTACCGCGACGACACGAGCCTGAGTGATGGGTGCATGCCCTTTGGCGTGACCAGCCTGATCGAGCGCTTCAAGGTCATGCGTCTGTTCGGCGGGGGTGCACGATGAAGGGCCCGCGTCTGAACCGGCGCCTGACGCTGGAGGCATCGCAACGCACGCCGGATGGCGCCGGGGGCTTTGCCGAAACATGGACGCCACTGGGTGTGCTGTGGGCCGAGGTGAACGCCCGGGCGGGCCGCGAAGCACAGACCGGTGGGGTGGCCGTGTCGATGGTGCCCTTTGACATCAAGGTTCGTGGCGCGCCCGTGGGCCATCCCGAACGCCCCATGCCCGAGCAGCGTTTCCGCGATGGCAGCCGGGTCTTTCACATCCGCAGTGTCGCGGAATGCGATCCGACCTGCCGTTATCTGCTGTGCCGCGCGGACGAGGAGGTGGTGATATGACCTATGCCGTTTCCGCGGCCTTGCAGGAGGCCGTCTACACCGCGTTGCTGGAAGATGCCGAAGTGGCTGCCGCCCTGGGCGGAGCCGTTTACGACGCCATTCCCACCGGCACGCTGCCGTCGATCTATGTTGTTCTGGGCACCGAGGACGTGCGCCAGGCCAATGACAAGACCGGCTCTGGCGCGGTGCACCGTCTGGTTCTGTCGGTCATCACCGACGCGCCCGGGTTTCGCACCGCCAAGCAGGCGGCGGGGGCCGTGTGCGACGTGTTGCACGAGGCGGATCTGACGCTGTCGCGCGGCCGTCTGGTGTCGCTGATCTTTCAGCGCGCCCGTGCCGGCAAGATCGACAAGGGCACGGGCCGCAAGATCGACCTGACCTTTCGGGCGCGTGTCGAAGACAACTAATCCATTCTATTCAAACGGAGAAAACCTATGGGTGCTCAGAACGGCAAGGACCTGCTGATCAAGGTCGACATGACCTCGGACGGGCAGTTCGAAACGATTGCGGGCCTGCGGGCCACCCGCGTCAGCTTTAACGCGGAGACGGTGGATGTCACCAGCCTGGAAAGCCAGGGCGGATGGCGTGAGTTGCTGTCGGGCGCAGGTGTGCGGTCGGCCAGCATTTCGGGTGCGGGTGTCTTCAAGGACGAGGGCACGGACGAACGCGCGCGCCAGATCTTTTTCGATGGTGAGACGCCGGACTTTCAGGTCATCATCCCCGATTTCGGCATTGTCGAGGGCCCGTTCCAGGTGACGGCCGTCGAATACAGCGGCAGCCACAATGGCGAGGCCACCTATGAGTTGACCATGGCGTCGGCGGGTGCGCTGACCTTTACCGCAGTGGTGTGATCCATGGCCAATCCTTGGAGGGGTGAGGTGGCTTTGGTCATCGACGGGGAATTGCGTGTGATGCGCCTGACCCTTGGCGCGCTGGCCGGCCTTGAAGCTGCGCTGGGCGAGCCGTCGCTGGTGGCGCTGGTGGAACGGTTCGAACAGGGCCGGTTTGCCAGTGCGGATGTGCTGGCCCTGTTGCGGGCCGGATTGCAGGGTGGCGGGTCCGGGATGGACCCCGCCGCGCTGGACCATGCCGACATCGACGGCGGCCCCATGGCGGCGGCCCGCGCGGCGGCCGAGTTGATCGCCCGTGCCTTTGTGGTGCCGGACGCATGAGCACGGGCCTGGATTGGCCGGCGTTGATGCGGGCGGGTTTGCGCGGCCTGCGGCTGGAGCCGGAGGTGTTCTGGGCGCTGACCCCTGCGGAGTTGCAGATCATGCTGGGCGATCCGGGCCGGGATGCGCCGCTGTTGAGCGATGGGCTGGAGGCGCTGATGGCGGCCTGGCCGGACGAGACAAAGGGGATGCCCGATGAGTGACTACAGAGACGAGATTGACGGCCTTGAGGAACAGACGGACGGGTTGCGACAGACGCTTGATGCAACGTCCGTCATGGTGAGCGGTTTCGACAGTGAACTGCGCCGCATGCGTGAAAGCCTGGCCGCGACCGGCAAGGATGTGGCGGGGTTGGAAAAAGGTTTGTCGAAGGGACTGCGCAAGGCCTTTGACGGGCTGATCTTTGACGGCGACAGCCTGTCGGAGGTGCTGAAGACATTGGGCAATTCGATGGCCCGGTCCACCTACAATGCCGCCATGAAGCCCGTCACAGACCATTTCGGCGGTTTGCTGGCAAACGGTGTCGGCGGTCTGATGCAGAACATCCTGCCCTTTGCCGATGGCGCGCCGTTCAGTCAGGGGCGGGTCATGCCGTTTGCAAGTGGTGGCGTGGTCAGCGGGGCGACGCCCTTTGGCATGCGGGGCGGCATGGGGATCATGGGCGAAGCCGGTCCGGAGGCCATCATGCCGCTGGCCCGTGGCCCGGATGGAAAGCTGGGCGTGCGTGGTGTGGGTGGGGCCGCGCCGACCATCGTCATGAACATCACCACACCGGACGTGCAGGGCTTTGCCCGCAGTCAGAACCAGATCGCGGCGCAGATGAACCGGGCCCTGGCCCGGTCCAACCGCAACCGCTGAACACGATGGGGAGCACCGCGACATGCAATTCCACGAAGTACGATTTCCCGCCAACCTGAGCTTTGGTTCGGTCGGTGGGCCGGAACGCCGCACCGAGGTTGTGACCCTCGCCAACGGGTTCGAGGAGCGCAACACGCCCTGGGCCCATTCCCGCCGCCGCTATGACGCAGGACTGGGCATGCGGTCCCTGGACGATGTCGAGACGCTGATCGCGTTTTTCGAGGCCCGGATGGGCCAGATGTATGGGTTTCGCTGGAAGGACTGGTCGGATTTCAAATCGTCCGCTGCCAGCCGCGACCCGGTGTTTCTGGATCAGGAGATTGCCACGGGTGATGGTGAAACGGCGGCCTTTCAGTTGCTGAAGACCTATCGCAGCGGGGATCAGGCCTATGCA
>JBCBFX010000120.1:0-9408 GCA_038527345.1 Pseudomonadota bacterium
GTTGGCCCCGAGGGTGGCGGCATGGCGGCCATGTTCACCATGATGAACAACGCCCGTCTTGGTGTCGGCGGGCAGGGTGTGGGCGCGGCCGAAGGGGCCTATCAGCACGCGCTGGCCTATGCGCTGGACCGCAAGCAGGGCAAGACCGCAGGCCCGACCGGTGCAATCGTTGACCACGCCGACGTGCGGCGGATGCTGACGGCCATGAAGGCCGATATCTTCACCGCCCGCGCCATCGCACTGGCCTGTGCCGTGGCCATCGACATGACCACCGCCACCGGCGACGCCGAATGGAAGGCGCGGGCGGCGTTCCTGACCCCCATCGCCAAGGCCTTTGGCACCGAAGTCGGCATGGACGTGGCCCATCAGGGTGTTCAGGTGCATGGCGGCATGGGCTTTGTCGAGGAAACGGGCGCGGCGCAATACAGCCGCGACGTGCGTGTGACCGCCATCTACGAGGGCACCAACGGCATTCAGGCG
The DNA here is from genome assembly GCA_038527345.1 of Pseudomonadota bacterium. Lineage (GTDB taxonomy): Bacteria > Pseudomonadota > Alphaproteobacteria > Rhodobacterales > Rhodobacteraceae > Tateyamaria. The sequence goes on from JBCBFX010000120.1 coordinate 481, forward strand.
ATGGACCTTGTGGCCCGCAAGATGATGGACGGGGGCGAGGCGGCGAACCGCCTGCTGGACGAGATCGAGGAAAACGCCGAAGCGGCCCGGGGCAGTCACCCCGAACTGGCCGAAGCCGTGTGGCAGGCCAGCGAGTCACTTCGCGAGGCCACCGAGTGGCTGGCCGGGCAGGGCGATCTGCAACAGCGCTTTGCGGGGGCGGTGCCCTATCTCAAGGCCTTTGCCCGTGTGCTGGGTGGTCATTTCCACCTGATGGCGGCCATGGCCGACGCCGGTGGGCCGCGCGAAAAGCTGGCGCGGTTCTACATCCAGCGGCTGTTGCCGGAACATGCGGGCCTGCTGGCCCACGCGACGGCGGGGGCGGATGACCTTTTTGCGCTCAGCGCCGACGAACTGGCGGCTTGAGCCATGGCTGACGGAGCGCCCGCCGGTCTGAGGTACCCGTGGGCGGAACCGCCCGCCCATGGCGAGGCGGTCGAGGTGGCCGAAGGCGTGCTTTGGATGCGCCTGCCGCTGCCGATGAAGCTGGATCACGTGAACATCTATGCGCTGGATGACGGCGACGGCTGGACGGTGGTCGATACCGGTTTTGCCTCGAACAAGACGCGTGGGATCTGGCAGGCGCTGATGGACGGGCCGCTGGCCGGCAAGCCGATCACCCGGGCCGTGGTCACCCATCACCACCCCGATCACGTGGGTCTGGCCGGTTGGCTGCAACGCGACTTTGGCGCGGAATTGGTCACGACCCGCACCGCGTGGCTGTTTGCACGGATGCTGACCCTGGATGTGCAGGACGAACCGGTGCCCGAAACGCTGGCCTTCTGGCGCAGTGCGGGGATGGACGCGGCGGTCTATGAACAGCGCAGGGCGGAACGCCCGTTCAACTTTGGGGACATCGTGGCCCCCATGCCATTGGGCTATACCCGTATCGCGCAGGGTGACACGATCATCATGGGCGGGCGGACCTGGGACATTCATATCGGAAACGGCCACGCGCCCGAACACGCCACGTTCTGGAGCCGGGATGACAATCTTGTGCTGTCCGGGGACCAGATCCTGCCGTCGATCAGCCCCAATATCGGGGTTTATGCGACCGAGCCCATGGCCGACCCCATTGCCGACTGGCTCGAGGCCTGCGAACGGCTGAAGCCGTTGGCGCGGGACGATCATCTGGTGCTGGGCGGGCACAAGCTGCCCTTTACCGGGTTGCCGACGCGGATGCGGCAATTGATCGACAATCACCACGGTGCGTTGTCGAGATTGCTCGACTATCTGGACACACCCAGGACGGCCAGCGAATGCTTTGCCCCATTGTTCAAGCGCAGCATCGGGGACGGCGAATACGGTCTGGCCCTGGTTGAAGCCGTCGCCCATCTGTCGCACCTTTACCAGGATGGGCGCGCCACCCGCACCGCGCGGGACGATGGCGCGTGGCTGTACCAACGCAAGGACTGATCCATGGGTGACGAGATCATGACCACCGCCGAGGCGGTCGAGGCCGCGGCGCTGCCGCGGTGCCACGAGGTGCATTCCGACCCGGATGCGGCCTGTGTCAGCACCAGGCCGGTGCCCAACGGCATCAGCAAGACACCCGCCGAACAGAAAAGCCCCGCCCAATGGGCCTATGAGCGAATCATCCTGTATATCAGGAATTTCGAAGAGACGCTGGACAACGAACACGAAATCGCGATGGGTTTCACGGGTGCCGAGGCCGGCATCATGCGGATCGAGGGGATGGGGTTTTTCGACCCCGATATCGTGACCTTTTATGGCAGCGATCCCGCGGGCACCAAAACGCAACTGATCCAGCACGTCACGCAGTTGAACGTGATCCTGCGGGCCCTGCCCAAGGCCGTGGAAAAGGCCGAGCCGACGCGGATCGGGTTCCGGCTGGTGCAGGACCTTGAGGAAGAAGTCTAAAGCGCGCCCCAAAGCCGCAGTGACAGGGGCTGCCGAATGGGCTAAGGCCCGCGTAAATCGAGACGAAAGGAATGGATATGTCGGATCACAAGCATGGTGAAATGAAGGTCGAGGAACACGAGAAGATGTTCGACGGCTTTGTAAAGTTCACAACGTGGTCGGTGATCGTGATTCTGCTTGTGCTGGTGGGCATGGCGCTGTTCATTTCCTGAGACGAGGGAATTCGGAAGTCGGGGGCAGGTATGGTCAGAACGTTCGGCGCCGTGTGCCTGTGCCTGATCCTTGCGGGCTGTGCGCAGCCGCCCGAGGTGCCCTATGCGTCCAAGGAACGTGTGGCGGCAGTGGCGTATCGCGCCCCCGGTCCCAGCACGATTTCCGTCATCACCATGGTCAGCAACCGGTCGGGCAGCGGCGGCCATTCGGCCCTGCTGATCAATGGCAGCCAGCGCGTGATCTTTGACCCGGCGGGATCCTTCGTGAATGACCGGGTGCCCGAGCGGGACGATGTGCTGTTCGGCGTGTCGCCGGCGGTTCTGGCCGGATACAAGAGCGCACATGCCCGCAGCACCTATCACGTCGTGACCCAGACCGTCGAAGTCACGCCGGAACAGGCCGAAGCCGCCTTGCGCCTTGCCCTGCAGAACGGTCCAGTGGCACGCGCATTCTGCACAGATGCCACGACAGCCCTTTTGCGTCAGGTGCCGGGCTTTGGTGATATCAAGCAGACTATGTTTCCCACACGCCTGATGGAACAGTTTGCCGAGCGACCGGGCGTGGTCGAAGACAGGTATTTCGAGGACGACGAGGGCACGATCCTCGACGGCATCGAAAGTGTCGTGATCGAGTGACGCCGCGCGGACGCTCTTTGGCGATGCCAAAGACGCCCCGCCCGCCGTCCCTTCAGCCGATCACGTAGACCAGCACAAACAGCGCGAACGCACCGGCACCGATGGCCGCAAACACGTTGCGTGTTGCCATACCTGCGCCAACTGTGACTATTGCTGCCGCCAACCGCGTCGGGTCGGTGCTGCCGCCTTCGCCGGAATATACGACGAGCGGCGCGCAGAGCGCGGGCAGGATTGCCACGGCCGTATAGCGCAGGTGCCGCAGCAGCCATGGCGGCAGGGGCCGGTTGCCGACAAACCCGATAAAGGTGAACCGCAACAGAAAGCTGCCGATCCCCAGCAGAATGATCACCAGCCAGAGCGTGCCCGTGTCGATCATGCCGCGCCCCGCCTTTGCAACCAGAGTTCGGTCTGCGCCCCTGCGGCCATGCCGCTGATCCCGGCAATCAGCAAACCCAGCGAATAGGGCACGGGCACCGCCAGCAAGCTGACCACCACCGCCACGCCCGCAGCCACAAGGTGCGGCAGCGTTCGCATCATCGGAGCCACCATCGACAGGAACGCGATCGGCAGGGCAAAATCCAGCGGGATGCCCGGCGGCAGGGCCGTTCCCAGCGCCGCCCCCAGATAGCTGCATCCGAACCATGTCGCCATCACCAGCGTGCAGGTCCCGAAATAGTAGGCCATGCGCGCAGGCACCGTCATCTGCGGGTCTGCATCGAACCTGGCATGGCTCAGCGCATAGCTCTGATCTACCAGCAGGTAGGCGGCAAAGATCCGTTGCCACAGCGGCGCGCCCCCCAGATAGGGCGTCAGCGCTGCGGAATACATCGCCACCCGCAGGTTCACGGCAAGGGCCGAGATCAGCACGATCACCGTGGGTGCCTCGTCCTGCATCAACTGCAGTGCGGTAAACTGCGCCGCCCCTGCAATCACCACCAGCGAAAAGCTCATCACCTCGAACACGCTCAGCCCCGCCTCGGTCGCAAGCACGCCGAACAGCAGGGCAAACGGTCCGGCCACCACCATAAAGGGCGCGCCGTCGCGAACGCCTGTCCAGAAGGCGGATTTCGTGGTGGTGGTGGACATGCGGGAGCCTTAGACTGATGGTGGAAGGCTTAGCTGTGCCAGCGGGGGGATGCAATTGGCCCAAAGCGTTGATCTGACCGACTATCTGATCGCACCGGATCCGTCGGCTGCGCGCCTGACCCGCGCGGTGACGGGCCATGATCAGAACGGTGCACCGATCGAAACTTCGGTGGTCGAGGAACGGCCCCTGACCATCTTTCTGAACGGGCAGGAAATCGTCACCGCCATGACCATCGGCGACTATCCCGATTATCTGGCTTTGGGGTTTCTGCGCAATCAGGGGATGCTGCGCGCCGGCGAGGCCGTGACCGGTGTCGATTACGACGAAGAGCTGGAAACCGTCGTGGTGCGCACCGCGACCCCCACGGATCATGAAGAGAAGCTGAAGAAAAAGACCCGCACCAGCGGCTGTGCCGTGGGCACGGTATTTGGCGACATGATGGAGGGGCTCGAAGGGCTGGTCCTGCCGCAGGCAGAGGTGCGGACGTCATGGCTTTATGCCTTGGCGCACAAGATCAACCGCACGCCGTCACTGTATCTTGAGGCCGGGGCGATCCATGGCACGGTTCTGTGCGAACAGGACCGCCCGCTGGTTTACATGGAGGATGTGGGCCGCCACAACGCCGTCGACAAGGTGGCAGGCTGGATGCTGACACACCGTTCTGGCGCCGAGGACAAGATCCTGTATACCACCGGTCGCCTGACCTCGGAGATGGTGATCAAGACGGCGCTGATGGGCATCCCGGTGCTGGTCTCCCGCTCGGGCTTTACCGCCTGGGGGGTCGAGATTGCGCGCGAGGTCGGCCTGACGCTGGTCGGGCGGATGCGCGGGCAGCGGTTCGTCTGCCTGAGCGGAGAGGAGCGGTTGCTGCGCGACATGGATCCGGCCGCGGTGCCGGACGAAGGACGCAAGAGCGGCCGGAAGGGCGCGGCATGAAGGCCCCTTTGGGTGTCATTCTCGCCGGTGGTCTGGCCTCTCGCATGGGCGGCGGGGACAAGGGACGGTTACAGGTGGCAGGGCGCAGTCTGCTGGGCCACGTGATCGACCGGCTGTCACCGCAGGTGGCGGGGCTGGCATTGAATGCAAACGGAGATCCCGCACGGTTTGCCGACCTTGGCCTGCCCGTGATTGCCGACAGCGTGGACGGCTATGCCGGGCCGTTGGCGGGGGTATTGGCCGGGCTGGACTGGGCGGCGGAGCAGGGGGCCGACGCCATCGTGACCGCTGCTGCCGATACGCCGTTTTTCCCCTGTGACCTTGTTCCTCGCCTGCAATTTGCGACGGACGGCATGACGCATCCGCTGGCGCTGGCCGCCACACCGGACCCCAAGCGCGGGCTGGCGCGGCATCCGACCTTTGGCCTGTGGCCCGTGGCGCTGCGCGACGACCTGCGCGCGGCCCTGGCAGATGGGGTGCGCAAGGTGGTCCTGTGGACCGACCGGCACGATGCACGCATGGCGGAATTCCCGGACGAAGAGGCCTTTTTCAACGTGAACACACCCCAAGACCTGAAACGGGCCGAGGCGATGGCATGAGGATTTTCGGCATCGTCGGCTGGAAGAACAGCGGCAAGACCGGGCTGATGGAACGGTTGGTGGCCGAGATCGTGGCGCGCGGGCATTCCGTGTCCACGATCAAACATGCGCATCACACATTCGATGTGGATCAGCCCGGCAAGGACAGCTATCGCCACCGCGCGGCCGGCGCGTCCGAGGTGCTGCTGGCGTCTTCGACCCGCATCGCGCTGATGCAGGAATTGCGCGCAGCACCCGAACCGCCTTTGGACGACCTGTTGGCACGGCTGTCGCCGGTCGATCTGGTTCTGGTCGAAGGATACAAGCGCGACGGGCACCCCAAGATCGAGGCGCACCGCACGGAAACGGGGCAATCCCTGCTTGCCGTGAACGATCCTACGGTGCAAGCGGTTGCAAGCAACGTCGCCCTGACGCTGGACCGTCCTGTCTTTGATCTTGACGACACGTCCGCTATTGCGGATTTCGTGCTGTCGCAGGTGCGTTTGTGACGGGGTTCGACACGGTTCTGGTGGTCGACTGGTCGGCAGGCAAGCGCAGCCCGCCGCGCCCGTCGAAAGATGCGATCTGGATGTGCCTTGCACGGGGCGGCGCGACAGAAGACCCGGTTTACGTGCGCACGCGGATCGAGGCCGAGGCATGGATCGCCGATCTGATCCGGGCAGAGCAGTCCGCCGGGCGTCGCATGTTGGCCACGTTCGACTTTCCGTTCGGGTATCCGCGTGGTGTGGCCCGTGCCGTCACCGGTCGCGACGATCCTTTCGCTCTGTGGGAGTGGTTGGAGCACCGCATTTCAGACAGCGAAACCGGAGAGAACAACCGCTTCGAAGTGGCCGAGGCCTTGAACGCGCATTTCGACGGACCGGGCCCCTTTTGGGGCAAGACTGCGCGCGATAAATGGCCAGCGGTGCCCTTTCGCAAGGAAGGTATCACCTTTGACCAGGTGGCTGAGCGGCGCGCCTGCGATCTGGTGGCCAAGGCGGCGTCAAGCTGCTTTCAGCTTGCCTTTCCCCCGACCGTGGGCAGCCAGGTGCTGATGGGTGTGCCGATGCTGTCGCGGCTGCGGCGGATGGAGGGGGTAGCAGTCTGGCCCTTTGACGGGGTCGATGCGGCCGTCGTTCTGGCCGAGGTCTGGCCGGGATTGATCGAACCTGCGGTCGTGGTGGCCATGTCCGAGGACCCGGACGAGATACGCGACCGCGTGCAGGTCCGGTTGCTGGCGCGGGCACTGTCGCGCCTGCCGGATGAAACGCTGTCGGCCTGGCTGGCCGACACGCCGCCGGAGGCGCAGGAAGAGGCGTGGATATTGGGTGCCTCGGAACGCGAGATGCTGACGGCCTATGCCGGGCCTGGTTTGCGAAACGACTGTTTCGCCTTGCCGCCGGGGGTGCATTGGACGCCTGTTGACGGCGCCTTGGCCGATTTGCGGGGCCGTTTGCAACCGGTGACCGGGGCAGAACAGGTGCCGGTGGCGCGGGCGCTGGACCGGGTCGCCGCACAGGATGTGATGGCGCGGCGGGCGCACCCGCCAGCCGCGAACACCGCGGTCGATGGGTATGGTTTCGGGGGCGGCCGACCGGCGGGGCGGCACGACATGCCCCTGCGCACCGAAGCGGTGCCCGCCGGTGCCATGCACCGCGGGGCCGTGCCCGACGGTCATGCCGTGCGCATCCTGACGGGTGCTGCACTGCCACGTGGTGTGGACACGGTCGTGTTGCAGGAAGAGGTCACGGTCACGGGACAGCGCATCGTCTTTGACGGTCCGATCAAGGCCGGTGCGAACACGCGGGCCGCGGGCGAAGATGTGCAAGCGGGCGACGTGGTTCTGCAAGCGGGGCGTCGCGTGACACCCGCCGATCTGGCCTTGCTCAGCGCTGTGGGTGCGGATCAGGTTTCTGTGCGCCGTCCCTTGCGTGTCGCGGTGGTATCGACCGGGGATGAACTGGTTGCCCCGGGGGGCGACGCGGGACCGGGCCAGATATTCGATGCGAACGGTCCGATGCTGCAGGCACTGGTTTCGAAGTTGGGACATGTCGCAGTGGATATGGGCCGCGTGCGCGATGACCGCGATGCGCTGCGCGCGCGGCTGGATGATGCTGCATCGCGGGCGGATGTGATCCTGACCAGTGGCGGCGCGTCCGCCGGCGATGCCGACCACGTGTCGGCGCTGTTGAATGAAACCGGGTCCATGGCGCTGTGGCGTGTGGCGATCAAGCCGGGGCGGCCCCTTGCCCTGGGTCTGTGGCGCGGTGCGCCGGTTTTCGGGCTGCCGGGCAATCCGGTGGCGGCGATGGTCTGCACGTTGGTTTTTGCGGCCCCGGCGCTGTCGTTGCTGGCGGGCGCGGGCTGGACCGAGCCACAAGGATTTGAGGTGCCTTCCGCCTTCGAGAAGCGCAAAAAGGCCGGGCGACGCGAGTTTTTGCGGGCGCGTGTGCGGGACGGACGGGTCGAGGTCTTTGCGTCCGAAGGGTCGGGGCGCATCAGCGGTCTGAGTTGGGCCGAGGGGCTGGTGGAATTGCCCGATGCGGCCTGCGTGATCCGGCCGGGTGATCCGGTGCGCTTTGTTCCGTGGGGCGGGTTCTGCGGGTAGGTCGGCGTGTGTTCTGTTTTGCGCAAGCGCAAAAGGCGCCCACCCACCGACCCTAGTCGAAGGTCCCCGCTACGCGTCCCAGCAGCATGAACGCGCGTGCGGTGCGGGTATCGCCGAGATCCGTCAGATCGGCGTCGCTGGCCCGTTCTGCAAAGACCGAGATCGTCTGATCGAATCGGCGCAGGAAATGGTGCGCCGCGTCGCGAAAGATCGGGTCCTGTTTCATCCGACCCGCCGTCAGTGCCAGAGAGGATCGGTCGCGCACACCGCCAAGGGGGGCCACGGCGCGGCCCCGGGCCCCGGCAGCGAACTGGCGCCAGACTTCTGGCCGGGCGCGATCCGGGCGCAGGTCATCCATATAGATGCCGTCCTGACTGAGCAGGGTGAGAATATCCTGGCTGGCCTGAACCAGCTGCGCCGTTTCGCGGTCCTTCATCGCCTTGCGGAGGGAGGCGAATCCGGCCTCGTCCTCTGCGGTTTCGGGGAAGTTCAGGGCGCGGATGAAATCGGCGGTGGGGAGCGGCGGCGCGATGTCTTCGGCGCTGGTGCCAAGCGCGAGGGCAGGCTGGTCATCCGCCCGGTTCGACGTGTTGGTCGCCGGGGCCGGATTGGAGATGGCCGCATCCGTGTCACGCCGTGTGTGGAAGGTGGCTAGGGCGGTTTCCGTCTTGCGCGTTGCTGCGGCGATTTCATCAAGCTTGCGTGCGACGGACGGTTCATTGGTCAGATCGCGCCCCTGTTGCTGTGCGATATAGGCCTGGCGGATGGCATCGATGGCCGCTTGGAGCCGTTGGCTTTCCTCGCGCATCACGCGGCTGGACTTGGCCGCGGTGGCCGCGACCCAGATCATCGCAACGGGCATGAACACCGCCAGCATGGTGATCAGGAACCGCGTGCCGTCCGCCTCGGCCCCGACCTCGGGGCCTGCGATGAAGAATATGGCGGCGCCGA
>JBCBFX010000121.1:0-9350 GCA_038527345.1 Pseudomonadota bacterium
GTCGATGATTTGCAGTGGGAGGCTTTCGCACGAGCGCATCGAAGGCTTTGATGACGAAAACCCCTTGCCAAAACCGCCGGGTCAAAAACGGTCGTTTTTGTCATTCACGGCATGGTAAGCCGAAACGTTAAAAAATCTTGTGCCACAAACCCTTGGCGAAACTGCCTCTGATTTTGTCACGTTTTTGGCCGTCTTCCGAAAGGAGCGGACGTTGGTGCGATGTGCAGCATCGGTCAAAGAGGGCTTATTACCGACCTTCGCGATCAGCCTTCATTCTCAAGGCGCGCCGCCAATCTCAACCCACATCCTTCCCACACACCACACCGCCTAATCCGGATTGGCCCGCGTGTAGCTGATCCTGGACAAGTCCGGGGCCTTGCGCGTCGCAGCCGTCACCTTCACCGGCCCCGCCCCCGGTGTCAGCACATGCCGCAGCAGCGCCACAGGATGCGCCTTGAGCGTCAGCCGGGTCGACACGTAATCCTCCACCACTTCCTCTCCCAGCGTCATCCGGGGCAACAGGGCCGCAGGTTCGTCCACCACCTCGCCGTCGATATCGGTGGCAAACAGCGGCAGCACGGGGCCGGGGGCCAGCGCCTTGGCCTCCCACAGCGCATCGCGGCGGTTCAGGCCCAGACCCGCGAACACGTCCGCCTCGGCCAGCTTCACGATCACCGGGCTGCCCAGACCCGCCCGCCGCCACACGTCGCGCACCGACTGGTAACCGTTGCCGCGCGCTGCGGTGATCCATGTGGCGTCCTCCTCGCTCAGCCCCTTGATCTGGCGGAACCCCAGCCGCAGGGCCAGTCCGCCCTTGCCATCGGGTTCCATCACATTGTCCCAGAAGCTGGCATTGATGCAGATGGGCCGCACCGCGACCCCGTGTTCGCGCGCGTCCCGCACGATCTGCGCGGGGGCATAGAAGCCCATGGGCTGCGAATTCAGCAGCGCGCAGGCAAAGATGCCGGGGTGGTGGCACTTGATCCAGCTTGAGGCATAGACCAGCAGCGCAAAGCTGGCCGCATGGCTTTCGGGAAAGCCGTAGGACCCGAACCCTTCGATCTGGGAAAAGCACCGTTCGGCGAAATCCTCATCATAGCCGTTCTTGCGCATGCCACGCAGGAACAGGGCGCGGAATTCGCTGACAGACCCATGTTTCTTGAACGTTGCCAATGATCGCCGCAACCGGTCCGCCTGATCCGGGGTGAACCCCGCCCCCACGATGGCGATCTGCATCGCCTGTTCCTGAAACAGCGGCACGCCCAGCGTCTTGCCCAGCACTGCGCCCAATTCATCCGAGGGAAAGCTGACCTCCTCCTCTCCGTTGCGTCGCCGGATATAGGGGTGGACCATGTCGCCCTGGATCGGGCCGGGACGGATGATCGCCACCTCGATCACCAGGTCATAGAAGTTGCGTGGCCGCATCCGGGGCAGGAAGTTCATCTGCGCCCGGCTTTCCACCTGAAACACGCCCACGCTGTCGGCCTCACACAGCATGTCATAGACGCGCGGATCCTCGGGCGGCAGGGTGGCCAGCGTGTAATCCCGCTGGTGATGCATCTTGAGCAGGTCAAAGGCCTTGCGGATGCAGGTCAGCATGCCCAGTGACAGCACGTCGATCTTGAGAATGCCGAGGCTGTCGATGTCGTCCTTGTCCCAGCAGATGACGGTGCGGTCCTCCATCGTGGCGTTTTCGATGGGCACCAGTTCGTCCAGCCGCCCTTCGGTGATGATGAAGCCGCCGACGTGTTGACTGAGGTGCCGGGGAAAGCCGTTGATCTCGTACACCAGCTGGATCGTCTGTTGCAGCCGCCGGTCCCGGAAATCGAGACCGATTTCCGCCATGCGCTCTGCCTCGATCTCCTTGGTCGAGAAGAAACCCCACAGCTGGGAACTGAGGGCCGAAATGGTGTCCTCGGTCAGGCCCATGGCGCGGCCCACCTCGCGGATGGCGCGCTTGCCCCGGTAATGCACCACCGTGGCGCACAGGCCCGCGCGGTGGCGGCCATAGCGCTCGTAAATGTGCTGGATCACCTCCTCGCGCCGCTCGTGTTCGAAATCGACGTCGATGTCGGGGGGTTCGTCGCGGGCTTCGGACACGAAGCGTTCGAACACCATGGTCCCGATTTCGGGGGAAACGCTGGTGATGCCGAGGCAATAGCACACCACCGAATTGGCCGCCGATCCGCGCCCCTGGCACAGGATATCGCGGGATCGGGCAAAGGCCACGATATCGCGCACGGTCAGGAAGTAGGGTTCGTATTTCAGCTTGCCGATCAGGGTCAGTTCGTGGCGCAGCAGGGTCTGCACCTTGTCGGGGGCGCCTGCGGGATAGCGCCATGCCAACCCTCCATAGGCCAGCCGTTCGAGCCGCTGGGCGGGGGTTTCGTTTTCCGTGATTTCGGACGGATATTCGTAGCGCAGCTGATCCAGCGAGAAGTCGAGCCTGGCCGCCAGTGCGCCGGTCCGCGCCACGGCGGCCTCGTGCCCGGCAAAGATGCGGGCCATCTCGTCGGCCCCGCGCAGCCGCCCCTCGCCGTTGGTCAACGCATTGCGGCCCAGCGTGTCGACCCGGGTCTTCAGGCGGATGGCGGCGACCACGTCCGCCAGCTTGCGGCGGGATCCGTGGTGCATGCGGGGCGCGGCCGAGGCCAGCGTGGGCAGGCCCAGGTCGTGTGCCTGATCGGTGATACGGTCGAACCGCGCCGTGTCTCGCCCGTCATAGCGCGGCACCAGCAGCACGTGCATTTTCCCGGCAAAGCGGCGCGACAACCGCCCCGCTGATGTCACCCAATCGCCCGCGCCGCCCTGCACCGTATCCGCTTGTGGCCACAGCAGCAGTTGTAGCCCATCCGCAAACTCTTCGAGGTCGGAAAGCTGGAGATCACAGTCCCCTTTGTCCGCCTTCAACCGCCCACGCGAGATGATGCGGCAGAGACTGCGCCAGCCCTGCCGGTCCTCGGGCAGGACAGTGATGGGCGGCGCGTCCAAGAACACCAGCCGTGCCGCCGGGATCAGCCGCGGCACGGTGGTGATGGTCACACGGGGCGAGTCCGGCAGGTGGTCCGGCTTCGGCGGCCCGATCAGGCCATGGGCCGCGTCGAACTCCCGCCGTTCCTTGACGCTGCGCGCGATCACCCTGGATTCCGTATGCGCCCGAACGATGCCCGCCACCGAATTGTCATCGGCAATCGCCAACGCCTCCATCCCCAGCAAGGCGGCACGGTTCATGTACTCCTCGGGGTGGGACGCCCCGGTGAGAAAGGTGAAATTGGACGTGATCGACAGTTCGGCGAACATGGGCAGCAGCAGATTCGGGTGGCAGCAGGGGAAGTATATTCCTGTTTTGTTCTCATTTGAAGCTGCGGCAGGATTTGGCAAGCGTGGGAGGGGGCGCTGCCCCCGTAGCGGCGCGACTCCCCCGTGGTATTTTTTGTCAGAAGAAGTACTGGTTGCGCATCATCCGGGTCGCGTGTGCCGCTTGATTGCCGCAGGTTCGGGACAAAGGAGACCAATCATGCCCAGATACGAAGCCCTGCCCACCGCCCTTGTTGACGCCTATCGCAACGGCGCCCAGGATGCCCATGGCAACCCGCCCGAGCGCGCTGTCTCGGACGGATCGGGAAATCCCTGTCGCCATTGCCTGAAGGATATTCCCAAGGGCACCGGCATGCTGGTGCTGGCCCACAGGCCATTTGACGGCACCCATCCCTATGCCGAGGTCGGGCCGATCTTTCTGTGTGCCGATGCCTGTGTGCGGGGTGGCGGTGCGGAGCAGCCCGAGGTGCTGACCACGTCGCCCGACTATTTGCTCAAGGGCTATTCCGGCGACGACCGCATCGTCTATGGCACTGGTGCGGTCACGCCGACCCCGGATATGGCGGCCCGCATCGCCGCGATCTTTGCCGATCCGAAAGTCGCCTATATTCATGTGCGCTCTGCCCGGAACAACTGTTACCAGGCCCGCGTCGACCGCGACGACTAGGCACTTGTCTGGCGCGGGGCGTTGGCTCATAAGGTCGGGCGCACGTTCGTGAACCAAGGATCGCCCCATGACCATCGACGCCCCCGAAACCAAGATCGTGGACAGCCATCGCATTGCCTGTGACGGCGGCGAAGGTGCTTTGGGCCATCCGCGCGTCTGGTTGCAGATCCCGGAGGATACGGGGTGGGTCGAGTGCCCCTATTGCGATTGCAAATTCGTCCACCGCGATCACGCCGAAGGCGCCTGATCCGTACCCGGGTCCCCACCTGTCCCAAATCAATGATGGCGTGCGCCGCAAGGCGCGCATCAGGATCACGTCTGGTCCCCGCGTCGCACCCATGGCAAAAGGGCCGTGAACCAGCATGGGGAGAGGGGCAATGGCACTTCAGTTCGGCAAGGGATGTCATCTGCACCTGATCGACGGATCGGCGTTCATCTTTCGCGCCTACCATGCCTTGCCCCCCCTGACCCGCAAGTCGGACGGCCTGCCCATCGGGGCGGTCAGCGGCTTTTGCAACATGCTTTTTCGATACATCGAAGACAACCACGGCCCCGATGCCCCGACCCACGCGGCCGTGATATTCGACAAGGGCAGCCACACCTTTCGCAACGACATGTACGACCAGTACAAGGCCAACCGCGAAGCCATGCCGGAGGACCTGCGCCCGCAGATCCCGCTGACCCGTCAGGCCACCGAGGCCTTCAACATCGCCTGCAAGGAAAAGGAAGGGTACGAGGCTGACGACATCATCGCCACCCTTGCCGTGCAAGCCCGTGCCGCAGGGGGTCGCGTCACCATCATCAGTTCCGACAAGGACCTGATGCAGCTGGTGGGCGACGGGGTCGAGATGCTGGACGCGATGAAGAACCGCCGCATCGACCGCGACGGCGTGTTCGAGAAATTCGGCGTCTACCCCGAACGTGTTGTGGACGTGCAGGCCCTGGCCGGCGACAGCGTCGACAACGTGCCGGGCGCGCCGGGCATCGGGGTCAAGACCGCTGCCCTGCTGATCAGCGAATATGGCGATCTGGATGCCCTGCTGGACCGCGCAGGCGAGATCAAGCAGCCCAAGCGCCGCGAGACCCTCATTGAACATGCCGATCAGATCCGGCTGAGTCGGGACCTTGTGCGGTTGGACGAGAACACGCCGCTTGACTTCACCCTCGATGACCTTGAGGTGCAGGACCCGCACCCGGAACAGCTCATGCCCTTTCTGGCCGAGATGGAGTTCCGCACCCTCACCAAGCGCATCGCGGACCAACTGGGCGTCGAAGCCCCCGAGATCAAGGAACCCGCCGCGCCCACGGCCGAAGACGCGCCCGAGGCGCCACGCTTTGACGAATCCACATACGAACACGTGCAGGACGCCAATGCCCTGCAAACCTGGATCGACCTGATTTATGAACGCGGTTATGTCGCGGTCGACACCGAAACAACCGGCCTGAACGAGATGATTGCCGATCTGGTGGGCATTTCGCTGGCCGTGAATCCGGGGCACGCCTGCTACATCCCCCTGACGCACCGCGCAGGGGGTGATGACCTGTTCGGTTCTGACGCGCTGGCCGACGGGCAGATGCCGCTGGAACAGGCGCTTGAGATGCTGAAACCGATGTTGGAGGATCCAAGCATCCTCAAAATCGGGCAGAACATGAAATATGACGCCAAGATATTCGCGCGTCTGAAAATCAACGTGGGCCCGATCGACGATACAATGCTGATGTCCTATGCGATGCATGGCGGGCTTCATGGCCACGGCATGGACACGTTGTCAGAACGCTATCTGGGCCACACGCCGATCCCGATCAAACCGCTGCTGGGCACCGGCAAATCCGCCAAGACCTTCGATCAGGTCCCGCTGGACGACGCTGTCAAATACGCCGCCGAGGACGCCGACATCACCTTGCGCCTGTGGCAACAGTTCAAGCCGCAACTGCACCGGGTGCAGGTCACAAAGGTCTACGAGACGCTGGAACGGCCCATGGTGCATGTGCTGGCAGGGATGGAGCGGTCAGGCATCAAGGTTGACCGCGATACGCTGTCCCGCATGTCCAACGCATTCGCCCAAAAGATGGCAGGGCTGGAGGATGAAATCCACGCACTCGCGGGCGAGAAATTCAACGTCGGCTCGCCCGCACAACTGGGCGACATCCTGTTCGAAAAGATGGGGCTGGAGGGCGGCAAGCGCGGCAAGAACGGCAAGTATTCCACTCCGGCCGATGTGCTGGAGGATCTTGCCACGGAACATGACCTGCCCGCCCGCGTCATGGACTGGCGGCAGCTCAGCAAACTGAAATCGACCTACACCGACGCGCTACAGGACCACATCAACGCCGACACGGGCCGTGTGCACACCTCCTATTCCATCGCGGGCGCGTCCACCGGGCGCCTCGCCTCCACCGACCCCAACCTGCAAAACATTCCCATCCGGACCGAGGAAGGGCGGCGCATTCGCGAGGCGTTCGTGGCCGAGCCGGGCAAGACACTGGTGGCGCTTGACTATTCCCAGATCGAACTGCGCATCCTTGCCCACATCGCCAATATCCCCGAATTGAAGCAGGCATTTGCCGACGGCATCGACATCCACGCGTTGACGGCCAGTGAAATGTTCGACGTCCCGCTCGAAGACATGACGCCCGATATCCGCCGCCAGGCCAAGGCCATCAACTTCGGCGTCATCTACGGCATCTCGGGTTTTGGCCTTGCGCGCAACCTGCGCATCCCGCGGGCCGAGGCGCAGGGCTTTATCGACCGCTATTTCGAACGGTTCCCGGGCATCCGCACCTACATGGACGACACCAAGGCCTTTGCGAAAGAACACGGCTATGTCCAGACGCTGTTTGGCCGCAAGATCCACACACCCGAGATCGCATCGAAAGGCCCCCGCGCAGGCTTTGCCGCCCGGGCTGCAATAAACGCACCCATTCAGGGCACCGCCGCCGACGTGATCCGCCGCGCCATGATCCGCATGCCCGATGCAATTGCCGACCTGCCCGCGGCCATGCTGCTACAGGTGCATGACGAACTGCTGTTCGAGGTCGAGGATGGCGCCATCGACGATCTGATCGGCGTGGCCCGCGACGTGATGGAAAATGCCAATGATCCGGTCGTACATCTGGACGTGAAACTGACGGTGGATGCGGGCCAGGGGCAGAACTGGGCCGAGGCGCATTAAGAGCGGCCAAGGTCCGGTTGCGACCCAAAGCCTATGTGACAATAGGGCGACCGGTTGGCAAGACAACCGACGCGGCGCACGATGCCACAATCCGATTTTGGACGAGAAGGTGATGTGACGAGTGACCCTTGAAGTGCGTTGGGACGTGACGGTGCCGCATGTCCCCAGCGTGAACAGTCTCTTGTCCCCCAAAGATCAGCAGCCCATCCCCAGTGCGACCGCAGCGTCCGATCTGCGCTGACCCGGATCGTTCAGGGACGCGCCACGCATCTAAAGCGCGAACACGCGCTTGGCCTCGGAAAAGCCCTTGAATTGCGCGTCCGCCATCGCCTCGCAGGCGGATTGCTCTGCCAGCCGCAAAAAAGTCTCTTCGTCGAACAGGATGCTTCGATCCACGGTCTTTGTGTGCGCTTCCATGCGCGCCGCGAGGTTCACCGTCTTGCCGATGCAAGTATATGTTGCACGGTCGTCGGTGCCCGTGTAGCCGGCAACGACTTCCCCTGTCGCGATGCCAAAGCCGATCCGGAGTTCAGGATCCCCTACCATCGCGCGTTCTTCGTTCAGGGCGGCCGTCATGGCGCGCATGTCGCGGGCCGCGGCAACAGCGCTTTGCGCGGAATTCTCGATGGGCTTGGGCGCACCGAACAGAGCCATGAGCCCGTCCCCGACCATAAGGCTGACAATGCCGCCCTGACTGGAAACGGCATCGAACATCAGCGTGTAGTAGGTGTTGATCAGCTCGATCGTGGCTTCCGGTGCCATTGTTTCCGACATCGAGGTGAAATCGCGGATATCGCAAAACAGGATCGTGGCGTGCAGGCGTTGCCCGCCGATGGCAAAACCGCCTTCGTTCAGGTGTTGGGCCACTTCGACTGTCGCGAACCGGTCAAGCAATTTCTTCTGTTCATCATGCAGCCGTTTGCGTTCAAGGCTGGAACTGACCCGGGCATTGAGCAGGACCTTGTTCACTGGCTTGGGAATGTAATCCTCGGCCCCCAATTCGATGCAGCGCACGATATTTTCGAGCCCTTCAACAGATGACGTCACGATGACCGGCAAATCGCGCAGTTTCGGATCGGCCTTGAGCGCTTCAAGGACCTGGAACCCATCCATTTCGGGCATCTCGATGTCCAGCAGCAGGATGTCGAACGGCTCCTCCGCCAGCATCTCCATCGCGATGCGGCCGTTTTCAGCAACCGCGGCGGTGTGACCCAACTGCTCGACACTGCGCGACATGAGCAGGCGATTGACCTTGTTGTCATCCACGATCAGCAGGCGTCCGGGGGCGTCACGCATCACGCAATGCTTTCAACGCGTGAACGGTGTCGGCGTAGACCGCTTCGAGCGCCGGGATAGGCGGCGCGGTGTCCGGCAGACCCGACAGTTCCATCTCGCGCGCTTGGCCGGCAAGCGCGGTTGCCCCGAAAACTTCGGCGTTGGATTTGAGGGAATGCGCGGCGCGGCGATACGTGTCGGCGTCGCCATCCGATACGCCCTGCTTGATGGCAGCGATCATGTTTGGCGCGTCGTCCAGAAAGGTGGTCAGCAGTTCGGCGGCGAAATCGGCCCCCATGGTTTCCATCAGTTCGGCATAGACCGCGGTGTCGATGAGGCTTTCGGTCATGTGGCGTCCCTTTGGTATGCTGGCACCGCAAGCAGCGCCTCGATCAACCGCTCCACGCGGATCGGCTTGGCGATGTAGTCGTCCATGCCAGCGGCCAGGCACATTTCGCGGTCGCCCTGCATGGCATTGGCGGTCATGGCGATGATGCGCGGGCGCACGCCGGTCGCGTGATCGCGGTTGATCCGTCTCGAGGCTTCCAGCCCGTCCATCTCGGGCATCTGCACATCCATCAGCACCACGTCATAGGTCTGGCGGGCGACGCTTTCGCAGGCCTCGAACCCGTTGCTGGCCAAGTCAACACGGTAACCCATCTGTTCCAGCAGCCGCGTGGCCAGCTTCTGGTTCACCAGATTGTCTTCTGCCAGCAGGATTCGCAGCGGGTGGCGTGCGGCCATCTCCGGATCAGCCTTGGGTTTGTCTGCGGGGGCTTTTACCAGCTTGCGGGGCATCGCGGGGCCATCACACAGGGTGATCAGCGTGTCAAAAAGCTGCGATTGGCGCAGCGGTTTGGCCAGTGACGCGGCAAACAGATCATCATCGGCCGTGGTGTCACGCAGTCCCAGGGAAC
>JBCBFX010000122.1:0-8537 GCA_038527345.1 Pseudomonadota bacterium
GAGCCGACCATCGACGTCTATGTGATGGGCGAGGTCGGCGGCGCTGGCAAGCGGGAGGTCAGCCCCGGCACCACGATCCTGCAAATCCTGGCCGAGGCGGGCGGGCTGACGCCCTTTGCGGCGGAGTCGCGGATCGAACTGCACCGGACCGATGCCACGACCGGGCAAACGGCGATCTATCTTTACAGCCGCAATGGCCGCGGCCGGGGCGAGCGGATCGGCTCCGGAACCGAACTCATGCCCGGTGACGTGGTGGTTGTCCCGTCACGCCGTCTCTTCGAATAGGGTCCGGGGGGGTGGACAGGCGACGGCAGCGATCCCGGGCGGTCGCGGCGGGCGCGGCCATTTCAGCCGTTGCCCTGTGCGCGGCCTGGGCACCAGCCTTTGGCCAGGAGGGCGGCGGCGGGCCGCTGTTTACCTTCGGGGTGTCCACGACGCTGACAAGCAGTGACAATGCCGATCTTGATGTGGTGTCGGCGGGCGACACGACCCAGCTGGAAACCACGCTGTCCTTCGGCTTTGAAACCGTCACCCGCACACAGGCGCTGCGGTTTTCGTTTTCCGACACGCTTCGGAGCGGCAGCGGACCCGACGCCGAGAACGATTTGCGCGGGCCGAACGTGACACTGTCATACGAACGCGAGGTTGCGGCCGCACGGTTCGAACTGTCGGCCCGGCAGTCGACCCGCGATGTCGACAGCGCGCTGAGCCAGGAAGAGCTGGAAAACCTCGACACCGCCGATGCGCTCGCCGTCGACAGCGGCACCCTGACCAACAGGGTTCTGAGCTTTGGCATGGAAACCGGGCGTCAGGGTCCCGTCGGGACGGAACTGTCGCTGTCACAGACGCGCCGTGACTATTCCAACACCACCGATCCCGATCTCGAGGACAGCAGGACAGACAGCGCATCCGCCGCAGTGGTCCTGCGCCCCGACGACGCGACCGAGGTTCGGCTGAGTTACGGGATCACCGAATTTACACGCGAGGACGCTGTTGGCACCGAACGCACCACCCGCACCTTCGGGATCAATGCGCGCCGACAGCTGGATCCGACCACGTTGATCACCGCGGGCCTTGGCTGGACCGAAATCACCGAGGATCAGACCGCCATCCCGCTGTCCCTGCCCGACGAAACCGGCCTGACCGCGCTGTTCGGCTACGAGCGCGATCTGCAGTCGGGCACCGTGTCCGCCCGGTTGTCGCGCGGCATCACCAGTGCCGGGCACCGCACCGATCTGACAGCGACGCGGGTTTTCGAACTGCCTGACGGGTCGGTCGAGATCACGCTGGGCGTGGCCAAGCCCGAAGCCCGCAACGCCCAGCCCACCGGGCGCGTGGCGTATGTGCGTGAACGGGCCGACCAGAGTTTCGGCTTTGCCCTGTCGTCGAATATTGCCGTCAATTCCGACCGCCAGGTGCAACGCAACACGACCGCCGATGTCAGCTACAACATGCAATTGACCGAACGCGACAGCTTCGGGCTCGATCTGGATTTCGCAAAGACATCGGATGTCGACGGCAGCGGCGTGACCGAACGCACCCGGTCCTCGGCCACCGCCAGCTACCAGCGCACACTGACCCCCGACTGGACCCTGGCCGCAGGCCTCACCCATCGCCGCAGCCGCCGGGAAGGTGAAGGCACCGCCCGCTCGAACGCGGCCTTCGTGACGCTGGGGCGCGAGTTTTCGTGGCGGCCGTGAGGGTGCAGACCAGCCTGCGCGGACACCGTTCAGGATCTGGCGAAGGTCCACACTGTCCTGGCAGATGATGGCCAAGGTTGAACTGTCATCTGCGGCAGGCCGAACAGACCATATGCGGCCAAACCAAAAAAGGTCACCCGGCTGAGAACAGCCGGGTGACCAAGATATTTTTCAAGTAGATTCGAGGGTACGGACCTTACGCGGAGAAGTATTCGTATTCCTGCTGCGTCAGGATCTCGTCGAAGATCGCCACATCCGAGATCGTGCCGTCGAAGACGTGCGTGAAGCCGCTTGCGCCCTCGTCGCTGGCCCAGCCATTGGCGCCGATCTGCATGAACTCGGTGTTCGTCTCCCAGGATGCGTTGATCTGGGCCTGGCCGAACACTTCGCCGTTCAGCATGGCAACCGCCTCGCCGTTGCCAAAGCTGATCTGCAGGTCGTAGTCGACATTGGCCTCGATCCCGTCGACCGAGAAGACCTCGCTGCTCGATCCATCCTGAAGGCGCACGAACAGCGTGCCGTCCTTGATGTAGGATGTGAAATGGCCGCCATTGCCGTAGCCGCTGGCATCCTTGGACAGCAGACCGCGCGATCCGGACACCGTGTCGGCGTTGAAGCTCAGCACGAGCGTGCCGGCCGAGAACGCGTATGCGGGATCGTGGTCGAACTCCATCACGTCGCCGGCTCCGGTGAACTCGGTGCTGCCGTCGACGGCGAACACCGGCTGCAGCGCGGGTTCGGGCGCAGGCTCCGGTACGGGTTCCGGATCCGGTTGGCTGACCGACGGGGTTGCAGTCCCGGCCATCTGATCCTGCAAGGCCTGGATCTCTTCGTAGGATTTGACGCTGTCGGTGATGACCACGTTCGAAATCGCGCCTTCGAAGGCATTCCTGAAACCGTCGTCACCGGTCTGGCTTGCCCAGCCGTTGGCGCCAATCTGCAGGAACTCGGTATTGGCCTCCCAGGAGGTTTGGAATTTGTCGGCTTCACCAAAGACCTCGCCATTCAGCATGGCCGTCAGCGGACCATCACCAAAGCTGATCTGCAGGTCGTAGTCGACGCCGGCCTGGATGCCGTCGACCTTGAAGGTCTTGGACTTGTCGCCATTCTGGAAGCGGACGAACAACGTGTCACCGTCGATGAACGACGTGAAGTGGCCATCGCTGTTGCCCCTGGCACCCTTGGACATCAGACCCATTTTGGACGCCTTCGCGTCCGGGTCGATATTGAAGCTCAACCCGATCGTACTCGCCGCAAGCTCGAGGCTCGGGTCGTGTGCGACCTGGATCACATCGTTCTTGTTGCCCGAGAAATCCTGGCTGCCGCTCATTTCGAGCACGACACCATCAACCGGGTTGGGCACGGGAACCGGATCCGGATCCGGATTGGGCTGATTGAGTTCCTCGCGCAATTGCAGGATCTGTTCGTATGACGCAACGCCGTCGGCGATGATCACATTCGAAATCGTGCCGTCGAAAACATCGGTGTAACCGCTGCCGCTGCTGTCGCTTGCCCAGCCGTTGGCACCAACCTGCAGAAACTCGGTATTGGACTCCCAGGAGGCGTCGAACGCGGCCTGGCCAAAGATCTGACCATCAAGCATGGCCGTCACCAGGCCGTTGCCGAAGCTGACCTGCAGGTCATAGTCGACACCGGGCTGAATGCCGGCGAATTCGAAGGTCTGGCTGCCGGAGGCATCCTGGATGCGGACGACAAGTACACCATTTTCGATATAGGACGTGAAGTGCCCGCCCCCGCCATAGCCGCCGGCGTCCTTGGACAGCAGGCCCTGCCGGTCCTGGTCGGAACCCATGTTGCAGTTGAAGGTAAGCGCAATGGTGCCTGATGCAAGCTCGAGGACCTGGTCATGCGCAACCTCGATCACATCAGCGGATTCAGAGATGCTGCGGCTGCCGCCGATGGCGAGAACGGTCGCTGTGTCCGGGTCGGTTTCAAGCACCGGGTCAGGAAACGAGATGGGATCGGGTTCCGGGTCCGGCGTAGGATCCGGATCGGGCGTGGGGTCCGGGTCCGGCGTGGGGCCGGGGTTCGGTTCCCAAGGCGTGCCATTAAGCAACTCGTTCAGCCGGTTAACGGCGCCGTAGGTTTCAGCAAGGCTGCCAGTGACCGGGATCAGGTCCGCAAGCGTGATGGCCTGCGAGGTATGTGCGCTGACGAAGACATCGGAGTAGTGAAAATCACCCTTGGAGTCCGTATGCTGAATCCTGAGATTCGTACCAGTAATACCGCCGTTCAACGTAGTATATATATTGTTTTCGACAGTCGAACCTGAGGGAACAGTAATGTTTGTCGCACCGTCCAATGCATTGATGAGCGTGTTGTTCTGCACGGTGATCGTGGAACCAACGCCATCGCTCATCCGGATCCCGTTCGCCATCCCTGTATGGATGATGTTTTCTTCGATCAGGATGTTATTGTGGCCGCCGACGCCGCCAAAAAAGATGCCCTGCATATCATAGGGACCCTGCAAGAGCAGCACGTTGCCGACGATATGTAGATTGCTCGACGGCTCGCCCTGAAACTGCATGAAGTCTTCGTGGGCGTCACTTTTGGCGTAAAAGTGGGTAGGGCCAGTGTTGTTCTTGATCAGGCCGCTATCGACCCTGGCGAACTTGAGGGCGTCGGCACCCACATAGTCGATGATATTTTCGACGATTTCGAAGTCTCGTGTGCCGAAATGAGTAATTCCATTGACGGCATGATGCACGTAGTTGTTTTCGATATTGATGTGGTGACTTCCATCCCGCGCCTCGATTCCGAAAGTAAGCTCGTCGATTGGATTGGGTTCACCAACTGGTCCATTGATCTCGGAATTGAGAATGTCGATGTGGTTGCTGCCGGAAATCCAGATACCGGCTCGTCCGCCACTGGAAGCAACGTGAATGCCGTCGAACCGCAGGTAACTGGAATCCTCGACGTCAATACCTTTGAATGTGGCGCCTTGTGCACCATCGGCAGAAGCAATGGTGACATAGTCGCTGAAGTCGATGCCTTTGAGGTCGACATTTCCATAGTTGCCTGACGCAAGAAGAATCGTGTCGCCCGCGTTGGCCGAGGACAGCGCTGACATTAACTGAGAGCTGTTTGCTACGTTGATCGTTGCCATATTTATGACATCCTTTTTTACCCGCGCCCCCAGATAGGTGCGGAACTGTTCGTGAGTGGCCGTACGTTCCCCAACGAGAGTGCTAATGCCGAAAGGTGGATAATCGGTTGAGAGACCCGATCAGTGGCCATTCCCATCTGGCCACGCCATGCAGGCATACCCGGCTCAGCAGGCAGAAGGGTGTCCCCTTGCCCGCACCGGGTGGAAAAAAATGATGAACTGCCTGGCATCTTTGCCTTTCGGACACTTTTACACTCGCCCCGAACGTCGCCTAACAATCAGTCGGGCATGAGACCATGCTGTGTCGTTTTTTAGGCGGGGACCTGCCGTTTTTGGGATGGGACTAAGCGGTGAGCAGCTAGTTTCCCCTGCGTCAGCGTTTGGAACTGAATCTGTTCCGCGTCGAAATTGTGACCGTTCTGGTTGCGGTGACGCCAAAGCGATACACGACATATAGGGCGATCCGGGGCAAACGGGCGGATATCAACCAAGCCACGAATCGCGGCCGACCGGACACGCATACGGTGCCGCACCCGGTCGCGCGGCAATCGGTTCGGTTTTGATTTCAACGCCTGAAACCGCGGCGCATCTGGAAGACCGGGACACCACGCGGTATGAGAATGTGCATAAGCAACAAGATATCGGCACCGGGACACTGCATCGTCCATGGCGCACAAGGATAGTCTTAGGGATTAGGGAAAACGGACATATGGTCCAGCTGGATTTGGTAGAAGAAAATTTGCGGAGTGTGGCCTCATGAAGGTAGCGGTCCTGGGACTGGGCTATGTCGGATTTACCGCGGCCTGTTGCATTGCCAGCGAAGGGCATTCCGTCATCGGGATCGACGTGAGCGAACGCAAGGTGCGCCAGATCATGGCCGGTGCCGCGCCCATCGTCGAACCCAAGGTCGAAGAGATGTTGCAGGAGGCCATCGCGGCCGGACGGATCAAGACGGATACGGCAATCGGCTCGCATCTGGATGACTGCGATCTTGCGGTGGTCTGTGTCGGGACGCCCTCGGCGGCGGACGGGTCGCACAATATGGGGTTCATCGCCGATGTGACCCGCCAGATTGCCGCGGCACTGGTCGCGCCACGGGCGCGACCCCTTGTGCTGGCCTACCGCTCGACCTTTCGGCCCGGCACGGTCGAGGACCTGGTCCTGCCCATTCTTCAGGCTGCGCTGGGGGATGACACGGCCGCAAGGGTCGAGGTCGTCTATAACCCCGAATTCCTGCGCGAGGGTTCGGCGGTCGAGGATTATTTCGCCCCGCCCAAGATCGTGGTCGGCACCGGCGACGGCCAGCCCAACGCGGTGATGGAGGACCTGAACGCGAATATCGACGCGCAGTGTTTCACTGTCGGCTACCGCGAGGCGGAACTGACCAAGTTCATCGACAACAGCTGGCACGCGGTCAAGGTGGCCTTTGCCAACGAGATCGGGCGGACCTGCCTGGCGCTGGGTGTCTCGGCCCGGCAGGTGCACGAGATCTTCGTCGCCGACACCAAGCTGAACATCTCGCCCGGTTACCTGCGGCCCGGCGGCGCCTTTGGCGGCTCGTGCCTGCCCAAGGATGTGCGGGCCCTGCAACATATCGCGGCCGACACCGGCACCAACCTGCCGCTGATATCGAGCCTGCTGGGATCGAACGAGGCGCACAAGCACCGCCTCTTCGAATATGCCATCGCGGGGCTGGAACCGGGCGCGCATGTCCTGCTGGCCGGGCTGGCCTTCAAGGCCGGGACCGATGACCTGCGGGAAAGCCCGAATGTCGATCTGGCGCGCAAGCTGCTGGCGGCGGGGTTCAAGCTTGAGATCTACGACCCCGGCGTCGACGCTACCAAGCTTGTCGGGGCCAATCTCGGCTATGCCTACAGCCAGTTGCCGGTGCTGGAACGGCTGCTGGTCGATCGGGATCATGTCGAGGCGACCCCCTATGCCCGGGTGATTGCGACGAATGGTACGGTCAACGACCTGACGCTGCCCGCTTCGGTGGACATCCGGCATATCGGAACACTGCCATGAAGGACGCGCCGCAATCCGTCGAAACGCCGCGGCTCGACGCGATCCGAAAGGCGCAGCCGCTGGCGGGCCGCCGGGTGCTGATCGTGGTCGAAAACCTGCCCCTGCCCTTCGACCGCCGGGTCTGGCACGAGTGCCGGACCTTGCGGGCTGCCGGGGCCGAGGTCGCGGTCATCTGCCCGATCGGCAAGGGGTACGAGGCCCGTTACGAGGAAATCGACGGGGTGCATATCTATCGCCACAGCCTGCCGCTCGATGCCAGTGGTGCGTTGGGTTACCTGCTGGAATATGGGGCAGCCCTGTTCCACGAGATGCGGCTTGCCCTGAAAATCGCGCGGCGGCACGGCTTTGACACGCTTCAGGCCTGCAATCCGCCGGACCTGATCTTTCTGGTCGCCCTGCCCTTCAAGCTGTTTGGCCGCCGCTTCATCTTTGACCATCACGACATCAACCCGGAACTTTACGAGGCGAAATTCGGCCGCCGCGGGTTTTTCTGGCGCCTGATGGTGCTGTTCGAACGCTGGACGTTCCGGACGGCCGACGTGGTGATTTCCACCAACGAAAGTTACCGGGCCATCGCGCTTGATCGGGGCGGTGTTGCACCGGAGGACGTGTTCGTGGTGCGTTCCGGTCCCGATCTCAATCGCCTGGTGATCAGCGACCCGAACCCGGACTGGCACAACGGACGCGCGCATATGGTGGGCTATGTCGGCGTGATGGGCGACCAGGAGGGGATCGACCTGCTGTTGCAGGCCGCGCAGCAGATCGTTCAGGACCGCAAGCGCGATGTGCAGTTCGTTCTGGTGGGCGGAGGGCCCGCGCTGACCGGTTTGCAGGCGATGGCGGAAGAGCTGGGTTTGCGCGACCATGTGACCTTTACCGGACGCGCGCCGGATGCGGACCTGTTCGAGGTCCTGTCCAGTGCCGATCTGTGCGTCAATCCCGATCGCGTGAACCCGATGAACGACAAGTCCACGATGAACAAGATCCTCGAATACATGGCGTTCTCGAAGCCGATCGTGCAATTCGAGGTGACCGAGGGGCGGGCCTCGGCGGGCCGGGCCTCGCTGTATGCGGAACCCAACAACGTCACCGACCTTGCCGACAAGATGCTCGAACTCCTGGACGACCCGGACCGTTCGGCCGAAATGGGGGCGTTCGGGCGGAAGCGGGTGGAAACCGAACTGAACTGGGACCACCAGGTCGATGCGCTGGTGGCGGCCTATGAACGGGTGGCGGAAAAGCGGCCCTGAGGCGGGTCCGGGTGCGCCGACCCGACGACAACGACAGCGGATTATCCTCAATACTCTTTGGAACCGGTCATTTGAAACACAGCCTGCTCGATACCAAGATCAAGACCGCTGCCGGGTTCGGCCCCCCGGTCCGGGTCAGTCGGCTGACCCGGTTGCGCCGCGAAGTGCCCAATTTTATCGCCAAGAACCGCGGGCTCCTCGTAAAAGCCGAATTCTGGCGCATGCTGCGTTTGCTGATCGCTGCACGGATTCGGGCTTCCGGCCCGACGGCGGACACGCCGACCCGTTTTGTGGCGACCCATCATAAGGTCATGACGACCTATTTCACAGCCGTATTGCGGCCACTGGCTTTTGCCCTGAAGCAACCCTACCAGAAGGTTCACATCGAGCACCCGCGCGCCGCCGCGCGGATGGTTCTGTCGATGCACAGCAAAC
>JBCBFX010000123.1:0-8143 GCA_038527345.1 Pseudomonadota bacterium
AGCGCCCGCCCCTGGGTTGGCGCAAGCAAGATTCCAACGAAGTGAGGCAGCGCGGTTTTTCAATCCTGAGGTTGGGCGCGGGACGTCAAAGATACGCTCTCCCGGGAGGAGGCCCTCTCGCGCATCGGAGATACGCTGCCGGGCAATGGTCTGGCGCTGCCCGGGGTAAATCCGGGCGGAACAGCTTGAGCGGAGGATCATTCGAGGGCCTCCAGTTTGGAGGGGTCGAAAACGCCTTCGACCTTGTAAGTTGTGCCACCCCGAGAATCCGTAAGCGTCACGCCAGCAGAAAGAAGAATCTCCCGGATTTCATCCGCACGTTGAAAGTCTTTCAGCGCTTTTGCGGTGCTACGCGCATCAATTAATTCGGCGATCAACTGTTGCTCATCAGTTGACAAAAGAGAATCTGCATCCACCCAAAAAAAGCCGGTCGCGCTAAACATCTCTCGGCTTAGCAATCCCAAAAACTGCATGTCATTTGCAAGTTGTTGGTATTTCTCTGATGCATTACCAGCTGTTTTCACCTGATCATCGAGGTGCTTTAAAGCGTTGTGCGTGTCTAAGTCATTCGACAACGCTTCCACGATTTCATTGCTGACGCAGTTCGCATTCACATCCTCCAATCGTGCGTGCGTTTTAATCTCTGAATGCCATTCGAGCAATTTAAGCTCGGCTATGTTGGCTTTTGTCTCCGTCCAGTCCATAGGCTTGCGATAATGCGTGCTCAGCATCACGAACCGGATCACCTCGCCCGGAACGCCCTGATCCAGCAGATCCCGCACGGTAAAGAAGTTGCCCAGGGACTTGGACATCTTCTTGCCCTCGACCTGCAGCATCTCGTTGTGCATCCAGACCTGCGCGTACTCGCTACCCTGATGCACGCATTTTGACTGAGCGATCTCATTCTCATGGTGAGGGAACGTCAGATCGTTGCCGCCGCCGTGAATGTCAAAGGTATGAGGATGCGCGAGCGCTTCTTGGGAAAGAAGGCCTTTTTCCCTTGGCAGTTTCCACAGCAATTCGTCCGCCATGGCAGAGCATTCGATATGCCAGCCCGGGCGGCCGCGGCCCCACGGGCTGTCCCAGCCGGGCAGATCATCATCCGACGGCTTCCACAGCACGAAATCCATCGGGTCCTCCTTGTAGGGCGCAACTTCGACCCGGGCACCGGCGATCATGTCATCGACCGACCGACCCGACAGCTTGCCGTAATCGTCGTATTTGCGCACCCGGAACAGCACGTGGCCGTCCTTGGCATAGGCGAAACCGTCATTGATCAGCTGTTGCGACATGGCGATCATCTGGTCGATGTATTCCGTCGCGCGCGGCTCGTGCGTGGGGCGCAGTGCGCCCAGAGCATCCATATCGGCGTGATACCAGCCGATGGTCTCGTCGGATCGTTCGCGGATCAGATCCTCGAGCGAGCCCGTGGCCCCCGCCTGCTTCCGCTTTTGCGCGGTTTCGTTGATCCGGTCATCCACATCAGTGAAGTTCCTGACGTAAGTCACTGCGTCCGCACCATATTCATGGCGGAGCAGACGGTAGAGCACGTCAAAGATCAGCACAGGCCGCGCATTGCCCAGATGCGCGCGATCATAGACTGTCGGGCCACAGACATACATGCGCACGTTGTTGGGATCGAGCGGGGTGAACGGCTCTTTACGCCGGGTCGCGGTGTTGTAGAGGGTGATGCTCATGGGCAAGTCTCGCGCAGGGTTGGCGCGGGCCTAGCAAGTCTGATCGATGAGGAAAAGAAGAACCGGCCCGCCGAAGATCAGCAGGGAATGCAGCAGGTGATGCAAATGGTCCGGGTCATGTGACTGTTGTCCCCGAAAACCGCGCACAGGTCAAGGCGGAGACCGACACGGTCTCCGGCTGCAATCCGACGCGGATTGCGGGCACTGACCCCATGGAAACCGTGTCGGTTTCCGGCCGCGATCCGTGTCGGATCGCGCCCCCGTTGACAATGCGTGCGCGGTCTGTGCCCCTGCGCAACAAAGGAGACGGCGATGCAATTATCGGAACGGATGCGGGGCCTGACGGGCGGCGGGTCGGACGGGTGGGATGTGTTCATCCGCGCCCGCCGGATGATTGCGGACGGCACGCCCGTGACCGAGCTGACCATCGGCGAACATGATATCCGCACCGCTGCCCCCATCCTGCAACAGATGCACACCAGCGCTATGGGTGGGCATACCGGATATGCCATGGTGCCGGGCACGGACGCCCTGCGCGACACGGTGGCGACCCGCACGGCCCAGCGCACGGGCGTGCCGACAACCCGCGACAACGTGCTGATCACTCCCGGTGGCCAATCGGCCCTGTTCGCCGCCCATGCCGCCGCCTGTGATCCGGGTGATGTGGCTCTGTATCTCGATCCCTATTACGCCACCTATCCCGGCACGATCCGCGGCGTGTCTGCCATCCCGCGCGCGGTGCAGACCCGGGCCGCCGATGCGTTTCAGCCGCGCCACGACGATCTGGATGCGGCGGCAGCGGGCACGCGCAGCCTGCTGATCAACTCGCCCAACAACCCCACCGGCACCGTCTATGGGCGGCAAACGCTTCTGGGCATTGCACAGGTGTGTGTGGACCACGACCTGTGGCTGATCTCGGACGAGGTCTATGACACCCAGGTATGGGAGGGCGACCACCTGAGCCCCCGCGCCCTGCCCGGCATGGCCGACCGCACCTTGGTCGTGGGCTCCATGTCAAAGAGCCATGCCATGACCGGGTCCCGCTGCGGCTGGGTCATCGGACCCGAGGAGGTGATCGCGCATATGATCACCTATGCCACCCACACCACCTACGGTGTGCCCGGTTTCATTCAGGATGCCAGTGTTTTTGCCCTGACCCAGGGGGCGGAGTTCGAGGCCGAGATCGCCGCGCCCTTTCGCCGCCGCCGCGCCATCGCGCAGGCCGTTCTGGCGCAGCAGAACACCGTGGGCCTGATCCCCGCGCAGGGGGCGATGTACCTGATGCTGGACATCCGTGCGACGGGCCTGAGCGGCGATGACTTTGCCGATGCCCTGCTGGATGCGCACCATATCGCAGTGATGCCCGGCGAAAGCTTTGGCGCGGCGGCAGCGGGCCATATCCGCGTGGCGATGACCATCGACGATGCCGCCTTTGAGGCGGCCTTGCGCACCCTTGTGACCTTTGCAGAGGCACGGGCCAATGGCTAGGCTCGCACCCATGTTCCAGCAAAGGGTGCGCTGCCCCGTGTTTCGATTTCTTCCATGTATTGTGCTGACGCTGTGGCTGCCCGTGGCGGCCGTGGCGCAGACACTTCCCGACTATGTGTCCCCTTACATCAACGATTTCGCCAGTCTGTTGACAGAGGAACAGACCCGGAAAACGCTGGAAGACCGCCTGATCCTGTTGCGCCAGGACAAGGGCATCGAAATGACCGTGGTGACGCTGCCCGGCCAGGCGCCATATGCCCCCGCTGCGACGCTGGAAGAGTTCGCGACCGGCCTGTTCAACCACTGGGGTGTGGGCAATGCGGATCGCAACGACGGCATCATGGTGCTGGTGCTGCCCGAGGATCGGGCCATGCGGATCGAATTGGGCGCGGGCTATGGCCGGGACTGGGACGGGGTGGCGCAGCGCATCGTGGACACGGAATTCCTGCCCCGGTTCCGCCAGGACAACTATCCGGCGGGGATCATGGCCGGGTCAGCTGCGGTGATCGACCGGATCGCCCTGCCCTTTGCCGAAGGGAAAGCGGCCCCGACACCGTCCAATGATGACGCCGTCCCGTGGATCGTCATGGGCCTGTTCGGCGGTCTGGCCCTTGTGCTGGGGCAACGCAGGCGGATCGGCGACGTGTTCACGCTGTTGCGCACATGCCCGCAATGCGAGGCCAAGGGCACCTTGCGCGTGACGCGTCGCACGCTGATGTCGGCCACAACAACATCGGGCGGACAGATCGAACGCACGGTGACCTGCACCAATTGCGATTACCACGACGAACGCATCATCCACACGTCACGCCGCAGCAGCAGTACGGGCCGTTCCGGATCGTTCGGCGGGGGACGGTCGGGCGGTGGTGGCGCCTCGGGGCGGTGGTGATCAGAAGCGGATGCCGCCGCGCACCGTGATGGTCGTGGTGTCGGTTTCGGTCGCAGGGCCTGCAAGCCCGTCGAATTCCTGCCGCAGCACCTCGGCCCCGAAGGTGACGCCGCTGTCCAGTTCATAGGCAAAGCCGATCCCGTAGACCGGGCCGGAGTCGTCGCCCGACGTGCCGTCCGCCTCGGCCACTCCGGCGGTCACATAGCCAAGCGCCCGGCCGAAATCATAGCCCGCCCGCAGCTTGAACCGCTTGATGCTGTCGATGGTGGTACCTGGTCCGATGTCGATATTGGCGATGTCGTAATCCAGCTCTCCGCCCAGCACGAAGGTGCCGAAATCGTGGTTATAGCCCAGATGCACACCACCCACGCTGCCGCTGTCGCCGTTCGACACATCGCCATAGCCAAGCTGGATACCGGCATAGCGCCCGGTCCAGTCGGGGGCCGAGGCGGCAAAGGACGGGGGCAGATCCTGCACCGCGTCGTCCTGCGCCAGCGCAGGACCGCCCATCAGGCAGAACAGCATCACCATCTGGATCAGTCGTTGCATGTCATGCGCTCCTTCGGAGTGAAACAAGGCGCGTCGGTTTACTATGTAGGTACGATTTCGCGCGCCGCCACGGATCGCCACCGGCGCAGGGCGCAACAGGCCTTCCCGATGTCGTGAAAGTGCAGGTCGCAAACGGGACAGACGGCGTCGAAAACCAACCACAATCTGGGGCCGACACAACCGCACTGGCGACAAGGGAGGGTCCAGATGCAGGTTTGGCTGTGCAAGATCGCGCTGGTCTGTCGCACCATCGGTGCGGAACGTGGGCGCGCGGCACGCGGGCGACCGGGATGCGCGTGACTGCGCCACCCTGCCCTGTTTTCCCATTCGGATCCCCTGCATGAACGATCAGACCCCTTCCCGCTCCGGCGGACGCGCCGCCCGCCGGGCGGCCCGCGCGGCCCCTTTGGCCGACCACCTGCGCCCGGTGCGCCCCGGCCTGTCCGGGGGCCGCTACAGCCCGCTGAGCGACGCCGAGGTGCAGCGCATCCATAGTGCCGCCCTTGATGCCCTCGAACAGATCGGGCTGGCCGATGCGCCGCCAAGCGGCGTGGCCTGTCTGACCGGTGCCGGTGCCGTGCAGGGCGACGATGGCCGCATCCGGTTCCCCCGCGCGCTGGTCGAGGACACGCTGACCCGCGCCAACCGCGCCGTCACATTGCACAGCCGGGACGGCTCTCACGACCTCGACCTGAGCGGCACGCGCGTGCATTACGGCACGGCGGGCGCTGCGGTGCATCTGGTCGATGTGGACGGACGCGAATACCGCGAAAGCACGGTCCAGGACCTGCACGATGCCGCCCGTATCTGCGACGCGCTGGACAACATCCACTTTTGCCAGCGTCCCATGATCTGCCGCGACATCCCCGACACGGTCGAGATGGAATACAATTCCGTCTATGCCTGCGTGTCCGGCACCACCAAACATGTCGGCACCAGCTATAGCGAGCCGCATTGCGTGGCCCCGGCCATCGAGATGCTGCACATGATGGCAGGGGGCGAAGCGGCCTGGCGCGCGCGCCCCTTCGTGTCGAATTCGAACTGCTTTGTCGTGCCACCGATGAAATTCGCCACCGAAAGCTGCCAGGTGATGGAGGAATGCATCAGGGCGGGTATGCCGGTGTTGCTGTTGTCGGCGGGCATGTCGGGGGCCACGGCGCCATCGACCATCGCGGGTGCCATCGTGCAGGCCGTGGCGGAATGCCTGGCGGGTCTGGTCTACGTCAATGCGGTGCAACCGGGACATCCGGCGATATTCGGCACCTGGCCCTTCGGGCTGGACCTGCGCACCGGGGCCATGTCCATCGGGTCGGGCGAACAGGCGCTGCTGACGGCAGGCTGCGCGCAAATGCACCGGTTCTACGACCTGCCGGGCGGGGCGGCGGCGGGGGCGTCCGATGCCAAGCTGCCCGACATGCAGGCCGGTTGGGAACAGATGAATTCGGCCGTGATGGCGGGGCTGTCGGGGCTGAACATGGTGTACGAGGCGGCAGGCATGCATGCGTCCCTGCTGGGCTTTTGCCACGAAAGCCTGATCCTGGGCGACGATCTGATCGGACAGGCGTTGCGCTGCGTGCGCGGCATCGAGGTGACGGACGAAACCCTGGCGCTGGACCAGATCGCAGATGTGTGCCTGAACGGGCCGGGGCACTACCTGGGCACCGATCAGACGCTGGCGCGGATGCAGACGGATTGCGTCTATCCCAGCCTGGGCAGCCGCACCTCGCCCAAGGAATGGGTGGAACTGGGCAAGCCTGACCTGATCGCGGCGGCCACGGCGCGCAAGCACGAAATTCTGGGGACAAGGCCGCCCGCAGCCCTGGACCCGGCGACCGATGCCGCCATCCGCGCCCGCTTTGAAATCCATCTGCCCCCCTATGCGTGAAAGGCACGTCTTGCCTAAAAAAGTGAGGTCCGACCCCTGGGGGAAGCCGGACCTCACACCCCCACCCACCGACAGGCACCCCCCTTAGGCTCGGGCGCGCCCTCCGGTTGCGGGCAGCTTCTTAGCCTTCCGTCGGCGGCATCAGACCCGCTTCCTGCGCGGCGGCAATCTCTTCGACATCAAGCGCACCATCGGCATTCAGGTCCATCGCGGAAAACGCGTCAGACGTCACTTCGGGAAAGCTGGCCTGCACCTCGTCGATGGTCAGAACGCCATCGCCATTGGTGTCGAGCTCTGACGCGGCTTGCGCCAGGACAAGGCTGGGCACGGCCACCAGTGCGGCCAGGGTCAGAGTGGTAAGCTTGGTCATGGGGAACTCCCTCATAGGTTACGATTACGAAGGTCCGTGAGCGGCGCCTTCCCCTAGTATGAGCCGGTTTTGTGCGGCCCCGTCCCCCCGATCTTCCAGACGGCACCGCAGCGCGCGAGGCCGCGCCGATCGCATGAGCATCATTCGGCAAAGCGTTGCCCAAAAAGGGGGTTTGGACCGGATCGGCGGAAACCCCCGGGGTGTTCAGGCGCAGGGGAAAGGGCCAGATACACGGTATGAGCGACACACACCCCCCTGCCCGGACACGCCCGCAACGGCTGGTGCCGCTGATCCCACGCCTTACGCGCCGTGCGCGAAAACTGACACGCAGCCGCACCGAGGCCGAAGACCTGGTGCAGGACACGCTGGTCAGCCTGTGCCAGCGCATGCGTGACGGTGCGGTTATCGACGATTTGCCGGCTTATGCGATGCGCACCCTGTCCAACCGCGCACGGCGCGGCTGGCGGCAGACGGCCACGGACGAGTTGAGCGAAGAGGACGCGCTGATCTGGCCCGATGCGCTCAGCCGGCTGGACTGCGCCGACACGCTGGCGGCCATCGCCACGCTGCCTGCACCGCAACGGCAGTTGATGGAACAGGTGGCGATGGGCGACACGTCGCCGCGCGCCCTGGCCCGGACCACGGGCCTGCCGCTGGGCACCGTGATGTCGCGGCTCGCCCGCGCCCGCGCCCGCCTCCGCCTGATGCTGGAAGCCGACTGAGGCTTTTGTCTCGGGGATGGAGGCCGTCTCGGAAACAAGCCTTCGGCCGTTGTCTCGGCGCCGCCGTCGCCTGATCGACGGGGGACAAGCGGCCGGGTCGGGATCAAGCAGAATGCCCGAGGGGCCCCGGAACGGGGATACGGCCATTGCGCTTTAGCGCGGACAGGGCGCCCGTCACACCAAAGATGATGCGGTGGCGGATGCGGGACATTGGTCTTTGTCCTGGTGAGCCGGAGCCGCCCTGCCCTTTTGCGCACCCTCTCCACCCGCCCCGATTTTTCCCCGAAAAATCGTTCCCGTCCTTCGTCAAATTTTGGAACAAAATTTGGGCCGCGCCGCGGCCACTTGTTCAACCGAGGGGCGGTATTGTCTGAATGATCAACGGTGTGGCTGATCGCTTTTGCTCGCAAAAGCAATCCTTGCCACTGGCCGCGCCCGCCTGCGCGGTCGGAAACGTGGTCTCTCCATGGATCAATGGGGTGGCTGATCGCTTTTGCTCGCAAAAGCAATCCTTGCCACTGGCCGCGCCCGCCTGCGCGGTCG
>JBCBFX010000124.1:0-8033 GCA_038527345.1 Pseudomonadota bacterium
CGGACACGTCGCGAAGGGTGAGGGGGCGTGCGGGCCGCTGCGTCACGATTGGAGCCTTGGCAGATTCATGGCTGCAGTTAGCCCCACCAGCCGGGCCTGATCAAGGGGTTAGCGGGTGACAGTGCGCCGCG
This sequence comes from Pseudomonadota bacterium, assembly GCA_038527345.1. Classification (GTDB taxonomy): domain Bacteria; phylum Pseudomonadota; class Alphaproteobacteria; order Rhodobacterales; family Rhodobacteraceae; genus Tateyamaria. The sequence continues at coordinate 132 of JBCBFX010000124.1, forward strand.
CAGCGTCTAGGTTGTGCACAATCACGGCCCCGTGGCTCAACTGGATAGAGCAGCCCCCTCCTAAGGGGCAGGTTGCAGGTTCGAATCCTGCCGGGGTCGCCAAAACTGCCTGAAAAATATGACTTATTTGTAAGGCGTTGTGCGACGGTACGTAGAAACGCCCGTTTGAAATACTGCCAGAATCTCCGAAACTGGCGGAAGTCTCCTCCATGAACTCTTGAAAAACGCGCAGGTTCCTTCGGGTTTTGGGGCGTTCTTACGAGATGGCGCATGGCGAATGCCTATGCCCGACGGATGTTCGGGAGCGTGGCGCGCAAGCTGATCATCACGTTTCTGGCGGATACGGCAGTGACAATGGCTCGGGCATCCGGGGGTCAAATCGGAAGATCCCGGCGTTTCATCACCAGGACGCCCGGTTCAAGACGGACACGGGGTTGCAAGAAAGGGTTCACCGTCGATTGCCGGATCTATCTGGCGTGGACCAAGGCGCTGCCACTGACTGCCGAGCCAAACATAGAGACTGTGGCCAAAACGGCCCTCAAACCATCCACACACGCTCCTGAGCGTGAGCGAGGGTTGGCACGCCTTCGACGTCGCCTTGGGGGCCATTTTCACGGATGCTTTCCCATCAATGATCAGCGGTGGGGCTTGGCGCGTCGGTGTTGCCGCAAATACACACAAGCGGCATGCGCCGCGCTTCACTAGATGAATTTCCTGAACAACTTGGTCCTGTCGAAGATGTCTTCGAGTTCCTGCATGCGGTCTTTGGTCGTCTCCCAATTCAATGTTTGGACCGCGGAAATCATGCTTTCCAAAAGCAGCATTGTCGTTGTCGCCGAGTCCCAGGCCGAGGGCACAATGATCTGACTTGCCAGACTGACATCTGCCATCCTGTGAACAGGCGAGCGCCATTGATCGGTAAACAGTACGATCTTTGACCCCCGGGCATAGGCCAGTTCAGCGAGCTTCAGGGTATTGTTCTCGTACCGCCGGACATCGAAAATGACGAAAACGTCACCTGCGTCCGCGTTCAAAAGATAATGCGGCCAGGTATTGGATGTGGATTGCACATGTGTCACGTGCGGGCGGATGACTTGCAGGTGCAAGAAAAGGTATTCCGCCAGAGTGTGGGTGATCCGGCCACCGGCAACGTAAACATGACGGTTCTGGTCGGCGACCAACGCGCAGGCCGCATCAAAGGCGACCGGATCAATGTGGGCCAACGAGTTGCGGATGTTGTCGATGACCGCTTCGGTAAAGCGGTTCAGTATGTGTTCCGAGGGGGCGGCCCCGGACCAGGTTTCGTGCTTGGCAATTGGTCCTTTTGCGATGGCCCCCAGTTCGTCACGCAGATCGGCCTGAAACTCCGGATAGCCCTTGTACCCGAGCTTCTGCACCATGCGTGCAACCGTCGGCACCGAAACGCTTGCCCCTTTTGCCAACGCTGTCAGCGGGCCAAGACCCGAAGCCGGATAGTTTTCGAGGATCGACAAGGCCAGTTGGCGTTCGGCGCGCGTCAGGTCATCCAGCTTCTCCTGAATGCGATCCGATATTGTCTGCTTTGCATCGCCCATTTCGGATGCCTCGTCTTTGTGCACGAAATTAACAGCGCCGACCGACCTGTAAACAGTTTTTCACAATGTTGTTGACAGAAACCCCGCTTGGCAAGACCTTTCCAAGGTGGGAGCGGAAATGAATCACCTTGAACACCAGTTGGATGAGAGCGTTGTGGATGTGCGCAACGCTACGGCGACATCGTCGGTGATTATCGTGTGCGAACACGCAAGCCCGCATATTCCCGCGGCGTTCGACAATCTGGGATTGGCTGACAACGCGCTGCTTAGTCATGTGGTGTGGGACCCGGGTGCGATGGCGCTGGCCGAAGGATTGGCAGCGCGGCTGCGCGCAACACTGATTGCGGCCAAAACATCGCGCCTTGTTTATGATTGCAACCGTCCCCCGGACGCGCCGGACGCGATGCCCGCACGCAGCGAGGTCGTGGACGTGCCGGGCAATGCAGATTTGACTGCCGCCCAAAAGACCCAGCGCGTCAAAACCTACTATGAACCGTTCCGCCGCGCCGTCTCGCAGGTCGTTGCGGGTCTTGATGATCCGGTCCTTGTCACCGTGCACAGCTTTACCCCGATTTATCATGGAACGCTGCGCGACGTGGAAATCGGAATAGTGCACGACAGTGATGCGCGTCTGGCGGACGCGCTTTTGTCGATTGTCGATACCGCCCGCTCCGTCCGCCGGAACGAACCCTACGGACCCGCAGATGGCGTGACCCACACGTTGAAAGAGCACGCGTTGCCCGGTGGTCACTTGAACGTCATGCTGGAAGTGCGAAACGACCTTGTCGCGGACAAGGTTGCCCAGGCGGAGATGGCTGACACCCTGTCCGCCTGGATCGAACGCGCGCTTGCGCGCCTTGGAACCGCGACATGCTGAGCTTTGCCCGGAATTACATCAAGGTCATCGATGCGATGAACTATCGCATCGGGCGGGTGGTGATGTACGGCATTTTTGCGATGATGGCGGTTCTGCTTTGGTCATCTATCAGCAAGACGTTCCTTGTGCCGTCCCTCTGGACGCTGGAAGTCGCCCAGTTCGCGATGGTCGCCTATTACATGCTGGGCGGTCCCTATTCGATCCAGATGGGATCAAACGTCCGAATGGACCTGCTGTATGGTGAATGGAACGACCACCGCAAGGCGCAGGTCGATGCGATGACGGTGGTGTTTCTGATCGTCTACCTGATCTTTCTGCTTTGGGGGGGCTGGGAAAGTTTTCAGTACTCGATCAGCTACGGGGGCGAGCGCAGTTCGTCGGTGTGGCGGCCATATCTGTGGCCGATCAAGGCGATCATGCTGGTTGGCATTTTTCTGATGCTGCTTCAGGCCATCGCCGAATTCTTCAGGGACATTCTGCGGATCAAGGGTCATGACATGGGAAAGAAGATCTGATGTCCTACGAGGCCATCGCAATCCTCATGTTCGCGTCGATGATGCTGATGCTTCTCACGGGCCAGCGCGTGTTCGGTGCAATTGGATTTGTTGCCGTGATCGCCGCATTCTTTCTGTGGGGCGACCGTGGCGGATACGATCTTGGGTTTGCGGCCGCGATCAAACTGATGAAGTGGTATCCGCTGCTGACGCTACCGATGTTCATTTTCATGGGCTACATCCTGTCGGAGTCCAAAATTGCCGACGATCTGTACCGGATGTTTCACGTCTGGATGGGCGGCCTGTCGGGCGGTCTGGCCGTGGGCACGATCGGACTGATGGTGCTGATTTCGGCGATGAATGGTCTGTCGGTTGCGGGCATGGCGATTGGTGCCACCATCGCGCTGCCCGAGCTTTTGAAACGCGGCTATGACAAGCGGATGGTCACGGGTGTGATCCAGGCGGGTTCGTCGCTGGGTATCCTGGTCCCGCCATCGGTCGTGCTGGTGCTTTATGCAATGATCGCGCGCCAGCCCGTGGGGCAATTGTGGCTGGCGGGCGTGCTGCCGGGTCTGATGATGGCCGCGATGTTCATGATCTATATCGTGATCCGCTGCCGGATGAACCCGGCCCTTGGCCCCGTCTTGCCAGCACAAGAGCGGGCGGTGCCTATGGCCGACAAGATCCGGCTGCTGGGTGCGGGTCTGCTGCCGCTTTTCATCTTTTTCGCGATGATGGTGCCGTTTGTAAACGGCTGGACCTCGCTGGTCGAAAGCTCGGCCATCGGGGCGATTGCGGCCTTTGTCGCCGCAGTCGCGAAGGGGCGCATGACCCGCGAGGTGTTCGAGACGTCCGTGCGCAAAACGCTGGGCATTTCCTGCATGTTCATGTGGATCATCCTGGCCGCTTTGGCATTTGGCGCGGTCTTTGACGGGCTGGGCGCGGTCAAGGCGATCGAAAGCCTGTTTACCGAACGGCTGGGCCTCGGCCCGTGGATGATCCTGATCCTGATGCAGCTCAGCTTTATCGTGATGGGCACGTTCCTTGACGACACCGCGATGCTGGTGATCGTGGCTCCGCTTTATGTCCCGCTTGTGGGCGCGCTGGGCTTCGATCTGATCTGGTACGGCGTGCTTTACACGATCACCACGCAGATCGCCTATATGACGCCGCCATTTGGGTATAACCTGTTCCTGATGCGCGCGATGGCGCCGCCGGAAATCACGCTGAAAGACATTTATTCGTCCATCCTGCCTTTCGTACTGGTGATGGCGGTGGCGTTGGCCACGATCATGACCTTCCCCGACATCGCGCTTTGGCTGCCGGGGTATGTTTATGGAAATTAACAAGAAAAGATCCCGGATGTCCGGGACATATTGAGAAGAGCGACAACAGTGAGGAATAGACCAATGACCACCAGACGTAAGTTTTTATCAACCGCCGGCATCGGTGCGGCGGCCACGCTGGCCAGCCCGTCGATCGTCAAGGCGCAATCCGCAATCAAATGGCGTTTCCAGACCTATGCGGGCGGCGCATTGGGTGAGCATGTGACCAAACCGGTCATCGACTATATCAACGCCAATGCGAATGGAGAGCTTGAGGTCGAGCTGTTCTATGCTGACCAGATCGTGCCCACGGGTGAACTGTTCCAGGCCCTGCAACGCGGCACGATTGACGGCGTGCATTCGGACGACGATTCGATGGCGTCGCCTACACCGTTGCGCCAGTTCGGGGGCTACTTTCCCTTTGCGACCAAGCATATCCTCGATGTGCCGGTGCTGTTCAACCAATACGGCCTCAAGGAGATCTGGGACGCGGAATATGCCAAGGTCGGCGTGAAATGGCTGTCGGCCGCGGGCCAGGATCCCTGCAACTTCAACACCAAGAAGGAGATCACATCGGTCGCCGATCTGGATGGTCTGAGGCTGTATACCTTCCCGACTGCCGGGCGTTTCCTGGCGAAGTTCGGCGTGGTGCCGGTGAACATCCCCTACGAGGATGCCGAAGTTGCGGTGCAAACCGGCGAGCTTGACGGCATGGCGTGGTCCGGCATCACCGAGGATTATACCGTGGGCTGGGCCGACGTGACGGATTACTTCCTGACCAACAACATCTCGGGGGCGTGGATCGGGTCCTGGTTCGTGAACGAAGAACGCTGGGCGGACCTGCCGGAGCATCTGAAATCTGTGGTGATGGCGGCGACAGAGGCTGGTCATACATACCGCAACCAGTGGTACTGGGGCGGCGAGGCAGCGCTGCGCGCAAATGGCGACAAGCTGGCGCTGCGGTCCGTGCCTGCCGGTGAATGGGCTGAAGTCGAGAACGCGGCCAAGGAGTTCTGGGAAGAAGTGGCCCAGGAAGGCGAAGTGCACCAGAAGATCGTCAACATCTTCAAGGAGTACAACGGCGTCATCAACCAGGCCGGCGTGCCTTATAACTTCGAGTAAGGCGGCAAACAGACCGACCAGGCGCCCCCCGGTTGCGGGGGGCGTTTCATCACCAAAGGGGATCATACCAGTGGCCGCAAACTTGACCTTTGATGCTTTGAAAGACGCCATCCAAACAGGCGAGATCGACACCGTTCTTGTCTGTCTCGTTGACATGCAGGGCCGATTGATGGGCAAGCGGTTCCATTCGGTGAACTTTGTCGAAGCGTCCTTTGAGGAAACCCACTGTTGCAATTATCTGCTTGCCACGGACCTCGAGATGGCAACGCCACCCGGCTACAAATCCTCAAGCTGGGCGGGGGGCTATGGCGACTATGTCATGGCACCCGATCTGGAGACGCTGCGCCGTGTGCCATGGCTGGACGGCACTGCGATGGTGCTGTGTGATGTGTTGGATCATCACACCCACGCACCCGTACCCCATTCCCCCCGCGCGATGCTGAAAGCCCAGATTGCGCGGCTGAAGGCGCTTGGCTTTGACGCCATGATGGCGACCGAACTGGAGTTTTTCCTGTTCGACAAGAGCTTTGACGAGATCCGCAAGGATGGCTTCCGCGATCTGGCGCCCATCAGCGGCTACAACGAAGATTACAACATCCTGCAAACCACCAAGGAAGAAGGCGTGATGCGCCCCATCCGCAACCACCTGTTCGACGCAGGCATCCCGGTCGAGAACACCAAGGGCGAGGCGGAAACCGGTCAGGAGGAACTGAACATCCGGTATGCGGCCGCGCTTGATTGCGCGGATCATCACACCATTGCCAAGAATGCGATCAAGGAAATCGCCTGGCAAAACGGGCACGCGGCCAGCTTCCTGCCCAAATGGCATCACGACAAGATCGGCAGTTCAAGCCACGTGCATCAGTCGCTTTGGAAGGATGGAAAACCGGCGTTCCATGATGCCGACGCTGATCTGGGCATGTCCGAGGTGATGAAACACTATATGGCCGGACTGATCGCGTTTGCCCCCGATTACACCTATTTTCTGGCACCTTACATCAACAGCTACAAACGGTTTGCAAAGGGCACATTCGCACCGACAAAAACAGTCTGGTCCGTCGACAATCGCACTGCCGGCTTCCGGCTTTGCGGGGACGGCACACGGGGTGTGCGGATCGAATGCCGAATTGGCGGATCCGATCTCAATCCCTATCTGGCGCAAGCCGCGATGCTTGCCGCGGGGATAAGGGGGATTGAGGACAATATGACCTTGGCGCCTGCCACGACCGGCGATGTCTACGACGATGAAGGTGCTGTCGAGATCCCGCGCACCTTGCGTGCCGCGACCGAAACATTACGCAATTCCGCATTCCTGCGCGCTGCGTTCGGCGACGACGTGGTCGATCACTACGTCCGTGCGGCGGAATGGGAGCAGGAAGAATTTGACCGCGTGGTGACCGACTGGGAAATCGCGCGCGGCTTTGAAAGGGCCTGAGACATGATCCGCTGTATCTCTCCCATCGATGGCTCGGTCTTTGCCGAGCGCGAGACGCTTTCCGCGACAGTGGCGCAAGCTGCCGTCACGCGCGCGCGGGCCGCGCAATCCGACTGGGCCGCGCGGCCCCTGCAGGACCGCATTGCCCTGGTGCAAGCGGGTGTCGCCAACGTGGGTGAGATGAACGACGAGATTGTTCCGGAACTGGCGCACCAGATGGGCCGACCCGTCCGGTACGGGGGCGAGTTCGGCGGCTTCAATGAGCGCGCGAGCTACATGGCCGAGATCGCCGAGGAGGCGCTGGCAGATATCCAGATCGAAAACAGCGATGCCTTTCGCCGGGTGATCAAACGGGTGCCGCACGGGCTGGTTCTGGTCATAGCCCCGTGGAACTATCCCTATATGACGGCAATCAACACCGTCGCCCCGGCCCTGATCGCGGGCAATGCGGTGATGCTGAAACACGCCAGCCAGACGCCACTGGTCGGCGAGCGTATGGCCAAGGCGTTTCATGCCGCAGGCATTCCCGAAGACGTGTTTCAAAACGTCTTTCTTGATCACCAGACCACATCCGATCTGATTGCTGCCAAGTCCTTTGGGTTTGTCAATTTCACCGGGTCAGTTGGCGGCGGTCAGGCGATCGAGCGGGCAGCGGCAGGCACATTTACAGGTGTCGGGCTGGAACTTGGCGGCAAAGACCCGGGATATGTCTGCGATGATGCCGATCTTGATGCCGCGGCCGAGACGCTGATTGATGGTGCAATGTTCAATTCCGGCCAGTGCTGTTGCGGGATAGAACGGATTTATGTGGCCGAACAGCATTTTGACGCCTTCGTCGCAAAAGCTGTCCAGATCGTCAGTGACTACAAGCTGGGCAATCCCCTGTCGGACGAGACGACGCTTGGCCCGATGGCGCACAAGCGGTTTGCGGACGAAGTACGCGCACAAATCACCGAGGCGATTGCACAAGGGGCGACAGCGCATATTCCGACCTTTGCTGAGGATGATGGAGGCGCGTACCTGTCGCCGCAGATCCTGACCGATGTCACCCACGACATGCGCGTCATGCGCGAGG
>JBCBFX010000125.1:0-7893 GCA_038527345.1 Pseudomonadota bacterium
TTCATTACACCACCACTCTCGCCTCAAGGGGGCAAAATAGTGCCGCCCATTTCTGTACCTGCCGCCGACCTTGTTTGCCGTGCTGACAATTCATATGCGTACTGTGTTACGCGAATCGCGAATCAATCGCTAGAGTCTTTTTGCGCACCAACCACAATTTGCTGCGGCTTCGGGCAGATATCGTTGCCTTTCAGGCTCAGCCAAGTCGGCGAAAACGGGGGGCGGAATGCCAGACAAGATTGACCTCAAGGCGCTGTGGCAGCGCGGCGTGGACGCCGTGCGCGGCGATGCCGCCGTGACGCGCGCGCTGGAAGAGTCCCCCCTGCAGGCCCCCGATCGCATCATCGCCGTGGGCAAGGCCGCAGCAGCGATGGCCCGCCCGGTTTGCGCACGCTGGCCCGGTGTGCCCTGCCTGATCGTCACGAAATATGGCCATGCAGCGGATGCTCCGCCACAGGCACAGGTGATCGAGGCCGCACACCCGGTCCCGGACGCAGCCTCGCTGCGTGCAGGACAGGCCCTGATCAATGCTGTGACCGCCTGCGGGCCGCAGGACCACCTTCTGATGCTTGTGTCGGGCGGTGCCTCTTCGCTTGCCGAAGCGCCGGCCGGTGACCTGACGTTGGAGGGGTTGCAAGCGCAGACACAAGAGATGCTGGGAACCGGTGCTGATATCGCCACCATGAACGCACATCGCCGATCGGTATCACGGATCAAGGGTGGCAAGCTGCTGGCCAATTTCCCGGGCGCGCGGGTCACCACGCTGGCCCTGTCGGATGTCAAAGGCGACGCCCTGTCCGTGATCGGGTCCGGCATCGGTGATGCGCCGGACGGGCGCCGGTTTGAATTTGCGGCGCAGATCATCGCCAGCAACGCCATCGCCCGTGACGCCGTGGCCGCCGCCAGTCCGGTCCGTGTGAACGACAACGCAGAAACACTCTATGACGACGTACGCGCCCTTGCGCCGCGCATCGCCTCTGCGCTTTGCGCCTCCGCTTCGGGCCTGACCATCCTGGGCGGCGAGCCGGTCGTGCATCTGCCGCCAAGCCCCGGGCTGGGCGGGCGCAACATGGCACTCGCACTAGAACTTGCGCGCGAGATCGCAGGACGTTCCGATATCCGCATCCTCGTGGCCGGAACGGATGGCACCGACGGCCCGACCGACGCCGCTGGCGCGCTGATCGACGGCAGCACGTGGGACAGTGGCGGGCAGGCGGCGCTGGACGGCGCCGATGCCTATCCGTGGCTCAAGGAGCGCGGTGCCCTGCTGGTCACCGGCCCCACCGGCACCAACGTCATGGACCTGCTGATCGCGCACAAGGGCTGAGACCGGAGGGCCAAAGGGGGCCAGCTCCCTCGGCGCGTGCGCGCCTCACCCCCGGGATATTTCCGGCCAAGAGAAACACGGGCGATGGCCCCTGTGTTTGACTGGCAGACCGCGCGCCCATGCGCGGATGAAAGTGCCTGTTTGACCGTGCCTGCTGGCAGTACGTCCGGAGCAAGGTGAGGATCGGTTTCTTCTGACCGAAAATACCACGGGGGGCGCGCGCAGCGCGCGGGGGCAGCGCCCCCTTGTGTCCTTGACAGCCTGCGCCGCACCCGAAACGGTGCGCACCATGCAAAACGCACTGCGCGAGATCGAAGAGCACGCCGATGTCGGCATCGTGATGTCGGACGGCACACGCCTGTCGGCGCGCCTGTGGATCCCGGTGGATGCCCAACACGACCCCGTGCCGCTCATTCTGGAATACCTGCCCTATCGCAAGCGCGACGGCACCTGTGCGCGCGATGCGCTGACCCACCCGTATTTCGCACGGCGCGGCTACGCCTGTTTGCGCGTGGACATGCGTGGCAACGGTGACAGCCACGGGCTGATGACAGACGAATACACCCGGCAGGAACTGGATGATGCGGTCGAGGTGATCGGCTGGGCCGCGGCGCGTGACTGGTGCACCGGCGCGGTCGGCATGATGGGGATCAGCTGGGGCGGCTTCAACAGCCTTCAGGTGGCGGCGATGGCGCCCGGACCGCTCAGGGCGATCATCACGCTGTGCTCGACCGTCGACCGCTTTGCCGACGACATCCACTACAAGGGCGGCTGCCTGCTGAACGAGAACCTGGGCTGGGGCGCCACGATGTGGAGCTATTCGTCCCGCGCCCCGGATCCCGCCCTGCGCCCCGACTGGCGCGAGATGTGGCTGGACAGGCTGAAAAACGAACCCTTCCTGCCATCGACATGGCTGCGCCACCAGACGCGCGATGACTACTGGCAGCATGGTTCGGTGTGCGAGGACTACGCTGCGCTCAAGGCGAAGGTGCTGGCCGTGGGCGGCTGGGGTGACGCCTACAAGAACGCGGTGCCGCAGATCGTCCGCAACATCCCCGGGGCCAGGGGGATCATCGGCCCGTGGGTCCACAAATACCCCCACTTCGCCGTCCCCGAACCGCGCATCGGCTTTCTGCAAGAGGCGCTGCGCTGGTGGGATCGTTGGTTGAAAGACGTCCATACCGGTGTCGAGGAAGACCCGGGCCTGCGGCTGTACATGATGGACGGGGTGCGCCCCGCCACATGGTACACGGCGCGTGCGGGACACTGGATCGGACAGACCACGGCGACCGATGCACAGACGCTTTGGCTGGGGCACGGTACACTGGATGAAACGGACCGGGGCACCGACACGCATATTGCGTCGCCCGCAGACACGGGCGCGGGCGGTGGCGAATACTGCGCCATCTGGCTTGGCCCCGAATTGCCGGGCGACCAGCGGCGGGACGACGCGCTGTCGGCGTGCTGGACGTCTGAACCGCTGGACGCCGACATGGCGCTGTCGGGTGCGCCCACGGTGCGCCTGAGACTGGCCAGCGACATGCCGCAAGCCCAGATCGCAGTGCGGCTGTGCCACGTCCATCCTGATGGCGCCAGCACCCGCATCACCTATGGCGTGCTGAACCTGAGCCACCGCGACAGCCATGCCGATCCCCAGCCGATGACGGTCGACAGGCCCGACGAGGTGACGCTGGCCCTTGATCATATCGGCTACACGGTGCCCAGGGGGCATCGCCTGCGCGTCGCCATCTCGAGCGCCTATTGGCCGCTGATTTGGCCGGCACCCGCGGCTGCGACGCTGCACATCACCCAAGGGCAGATCACCCTGCCCCAGCCGCGCGGCGACACGACATGCGCGCCCTTTCCACCACCCGAAGCCGCCACTCCCTGGCAAACCGAGCAGTTGCGCCCCGAGGCCCACACCCGCCGCCAGGAAACCGACATGACCACCGGCACCGTGTCCCTGATCATCGAGGACGACTTCGGCAAGCTGCGCGACCTGGATCACGGCCTGATCACCGGATCGGTTGCCCGCGAACGCTGGGACATCCACCCGGACGATCCGCTGTCCGCGCGCGGCACATGCCATTGGACGGATGAACTGGAACGGAACGGCATCCGCCTGCGGACCGAAGCCAGATGCGAGATGTGGTCGGACGCCACGACCTTTTACCTGAGCGCACGGATCGAAGCCCATGAAAACGGTGCCCTGGTTTATGAACGGGATGTCACCGACACGATCCCGCGCCATGCGCTCTAGCTCCGCACGTGCCCCGGGCCGTCAGGACTGTTTCCGGCATTAGCCCTTGCGACACCTCTGCAAATCCTTACGCTGACCCCGGGAACCAAGTCCGCGCGCAAGACGCGGGCATACACCAACCGGGAGACTCAGATGTCCAAAGAACTCGAATTCCTGTCCGCCAAAGTGGCGGCAGGCACCATGACCCGACGCGATTTCATGAGCCGCGCCGCAGCCCTTGGCGTCAGCGCCACGGTCGCCTCGACCCTGCTGGCCGATGCCGCGCGGGCCGACGGCCACGCCAAGCCCGTTGCGGGCGGCACCTTCAAGATGGGTGTGCAGGGCGGTGAATCCACCAACAGCCAGGACCCGGCCACATGGGCTTCGGACGTGCCGATCGCGGGCGGACAGCTGTGGGGCGAAGGTCTGGTCGAGGTCGAAGCCGACGGATCGCTGACCGGCCTTGTCGCCGAAAGCTGGGAAGGATCGTCCGACGCCAAGACATGGCGCTTCAAGATCCGTCAGGGCATCGCATTTTCCAACGGTCAGGCCGTGACCGCAGACGACGTCATGAAAACGATGGAACGCCATTCGAACGAGGACTCCAAATCGGGTGCCCTGGGCATCGTGCAGGGCATCGAGAGCATGCGCACCGACGGTGACGTGTTCGAGGTGACGCTGGGCGTCGGTAACGCCGACCTGCCTTACCTGATGGCCGACTACCACCTGATGATTCAGCCCGGCGGCGGGTTCGACGATCCAACAGCCGCCATCGGCACCGGTGCATACATCCTGGAATCGGACGAACCGGGCGTGCGCATGGTGGCCAAGCGCAACCCCAACTACTGGGGCGGCGACCAGACCGTGACAGCGCACTATGACCAGGTCGAGGTCATCGTGCTGAACGACGCCACGGCCCGGACCGCGGCACTGCAATCGGGCCAGGTCGACACCATCAACCGGGTCGAACCCAAGATCGCAAAGCTGCTGGACCGCGCGCCCACCATCGACGTGCTGTCGACGGCTGGTCGCGGTCACTACGTGTTCATCGCCCATATCGACACGGCCCCCTTCGACAACCTGGACCTGCGGCTGGCGCTGAAATACGCCCTCAACCGCGAGGAAATGGTCGAGAAGATCCTGCAAGGCTATGGCTCGGTCGGGAACGACATGCCGATCAATGCGGCCTACCCGCTGTTTGACGACACGATCCCGCAGCGCGAGTTCAGCCTTGAAAAGGCGGCCGAACACTACAAGAAATCCGGCCACGACGGATCGCCCATCATCCTGCGCACGGCCGATGGCGCCTTTCCCGGTGCGGTCGATGCCGCCGCATTGTTCCAGCAATCGGCGCAGGCCGCCGGTATCCCGCTTGAAATCAAGCGCGAGCCCAATGACGGCTACTGGTCCGAGGTCTGGAACGTGCAACCCTTCTGCTGCTCGTACTGGGGCGGCCGTCCCGTGCAGGACCAGATGTACACCACGGCCTATCTGTCGTCGGCAGACTGGAACGACACCCGCTGGAAGCGGCCCGAATTCGACGAGATGCTGCTGGCAGCGCGCGCCGAACTGGACGAGGCGAAGCGCAAGGAGATCTACTCCAAGATGGGGCGGATGCTGCGTGAAGAGGGCGGCCTGATCGTGCCAATGTTCAACGACTTCGTCGACGCCGTGTCGACCAAGGTGCAGGGCTGGGAAAGCGACCCCAACGGCCCGCAGATGAACTGGTACGCGTTCAAGAAGACGTGGAAAGCCTGAGCCTTCCGGTGCACCCGGGGTCACGCCCCGGGTGCACCGCCTTGATATGCTGAAACCAACACGCACACTACGGCACTACCCGGCAATTGCCGCCGCACAGCGCCGAACCGCCCTCCCAAGGCCCCTTGCGGTCGGCTCATGGCCGACCGGCACGCGGTCTTGTCCTGTGGTCCCCTGCCCGGCAGTGATATGCACCCCATCCTGACCCTCATCCTCCAGCGCCTAGCCCTCGGGCTTTTGCTGCTGCTGGCCGCCTCGGCCCTGATCTTTGGCCTGACCGAAATCCTGCCCGGTGACGCCGCACAGGCCATCCTGGGGCAATCGGCCACGCCCGAAAGCCTTGCCAACCTGCGCGAAGAGATGGGGCTGAACCGCCCCGCCCTGACCCGCTATGCCGAATGGCTGGGCGGCGTCGTGACGCTGGACATGGGCAACGCGCTGACCAACAAGCTGCCGATTGCCGACCAGATCGCCAGCCGCATGTCCAACACGCTGTTCCTGGCGTTCTGGGCCGCCATCATTTCGGTCCCGTTGGCCATCCTGCTGGGTCTGATCGCCGTCCGGTTTCAGAACCGCTGGCCGGACAAGGTGATCTCGGGCGTGACGCTGGCGTCAATCTCGCTGCCCGAATTCATGATCGCCTACATCCTGATCTTCTTTTTCGCGGTCAAGATCATGACGCTGAACATATTTGGCTGGACACCCACCCCGTTCCCGTCCTTTGCCAACATCTATCCGGGCATGGGTCTGGGCGAGAAGCTCTTTGCCATCGCGCTGCCCGTCGCGGTGCTGACGCTGGTGGTGTTGGCCCACATGATGCGGATGACGCGGGCGGCGATCCTGAACGTGATGCAATCGGCCTATATCGAAACGGCGGAACTCAAGGGGCTGACGACATTCGCCGTGATCTACCGCCACGCCTTTCCCAACGCCATCGCGCCCATCGTGAATGTGGTGATGATCAACCTGGCCTACCTGGTGGTGGGGGTCGTGGTGGTCGAGGTGGTCTTTGCCTATCCCGGCATGGGGCAATACCTGGTGGATGCGGTGGTCAAACGGGACGTGCCTGTGGTGTTGGCCTGCGGCGTCATCTTTGCCGCCGTCTATATCATCCTGAATATCGTGGCCGACGTGGTGTCGATCCTCGCCAACCCACGTCTGAGGCATCCCAAATGAGTGTTTCACCGAAAAAACGCATTTCGTGCGACCAAGCGTCGTTGCCCCGCACAGGCGCAGGCAGGCACCCGTCGGCCATTCCTGGTGACAAACAATGCTGAAAAACATCCCCCTCTCCGCCATGATCGGCCTGATCGTCACGGGCACCTACTTTCTGGCCGCGATCTTTGCCGGGGTCATTGCCCCCTACGGCATGGCCGAAACGGTTGGCGACGTGTGGGAACCGTCCTCCTCCGAATTCTGGCTCGGCACGGACCAGATCGGGCGCGACCTGCTCACACGCATGATATATGGCGGGCAAACCACGATCTTCATCGCCACGGCCGCCACCATCCTCAGCTTCACCACCGGCGCCGTGCTGGGCTTTGTCGCGGCGGTCAACGGCGGCTGGATCGACCAGGTGATGAGCCGTCTGGTGGACCTGTTCATGTCGATCCCGTCGCTGATCCTCGCCCTCGTCATCCTGTCGAGCATCGAGGCCACGGTTGTCACGCTGATCGTGATCATGGGCCTGCTCGACAGCACCCGGGTTTACCGCCTCGCCCGCGCGGTCGCCGTGGACATCAGTGTCATGGACTATGTCGAGGCCGCCCGCCTGCGCGGCGAGAAACTGGCGTGGATCATCTTCCGCGAAATCCTGCCCAATGCGCTGTCACCGCTGGTGGCCGAAATGGGGCTGCGGTTCATCTTCATGGTGCTGTTCATCTCGACCCTCAGCTTCCTCGGCATCGGCGTGCAGCCGCCGCTGGCGGACTGGGGCGGCATCGTGAAAGAGAACAAGGAGGGGATCAACTTCGGCATCGGTGCCGCCCTATACCCGGCTGTCGCCATCGCCACGCTTGCGATCAGCGTGAACCTGGTGGCCGACTGGATCCTGAACCGCACCACCTCGCTGAAAGGGGGCCGCGGATGATCAACCCTGTCTTCTTCTGGCTCGAAATATCCCGGGGGTCCGGGGGCAGCGCCCCCGGGTATCAACCATCATGACCGAACCCTTGCTCAAAGTCCGCGGCCTCAAGATCGGGGCAACCGTGTATCCTCCGGGCGAAAAGCCGCATGACATTGAAATCGTGCACGGCGTCGACTTTGACGTGGCTCCGGGCAAGGTGCTGGGGCTGATCGGGGAATCCGGTGCCGGGAAATCCACCATCGGGCTGGCCACCATGGCCTATGGCCGCGGTGGCGTGAAACTGACGGGCGGCAGTGTCGAGGTGAACGGGCGCGACGTGCTGCAATCCGGCACCCGCGACGTGCGGCGGCTGCGCGGGGCCGAGGTGACGTATGTTTCCCAATCCGCCGCGGCGTCTTTCAACCCGGCCAAGCAGATCATGGAACAGGTGATCGAGGCGGCGGTGGGCCAGGGCAAGTTCTCCAGGTCCGATGCCGAAAAGCG
>JBCBFX010000126.1:0-7616 GCA_038527345.1 Pseudomonadota bacterium
GCCCGGGATTGCAGGATACGCGAGCGCATTGTGTAGATCGCATCGACCACGGCCCGCAATTCGTGGATCATCTTGCGGTTGGTGACCTTCGTAAATTTGAAATCAAGGGCTTCGCCAGCCACGCTTGACTGCGCCAGCCCTGCCTCGATCTCGGCAATGGGGCGGATAATGCGCCGCCGTAGCAGCCAGAATATGATCGTCATGGTCAGAATGATCGAGATCGAGGAGATCACGACCAACGCAATGGCCCGGCGCTGCCCCAGCGCATAGACGCTGTCCTTGGACGCCACAAAGGTCATCGTGCCGATGTCCACCATCTGGCCATCCTGCACATGGCGCAAGGTTTCGGTGACCCGCACCACATCCAGGCTTTGGTCGGGTGAACCGGATCTAACGACGACGTCCTGCCCATCCGTGACCGTGGCACCGATCAGAACACCCGCGGCGATGAAGTTGTCCAGAACGACCTGCAACTCTTCGGTGTCATAGCGCCACAAAAGCTCTTGCAGCGTTACGCTGCTGGACTTGGCAAGTTCGTTGATCTGACGTTCCAGCGCAGAAGTCGACCAAATGTTCGTGACGCCAAAGCTCGCCAGGCTCGCAACCACGATCAGGGCCAGCATCGGCAAGACCACCGACACCATGACCGCATTGCGCAAACTGCTGCCAGCCCTGTTTCCTGGCGAATTCACCTTGCTGGCTCCACCGACAGGATCGCATCAATTGTTCCGTCGGCCTTCATGTCGGTCAATGCCGCGCTCAGATCCGGCAACAGGTCCGCATGCCGCTTGTTCAGGTGGATATGCAGGGGATACCGATCGTAGAATGCGCTTTCTTTCAAATCCGTGATCCCGTGGGTTTCTGCAATGTACCGGGCCGGCGCCCGGGTCAGGAACGCAACCTCTATCCGGCCTTCGGTCAGCATGCGCATCAGCACATCCGGCGTGCTGACGGCAATCGCGTCGGGGTGGTCGTCGAACTTGGCTTCTGCGATCCGCCAGCCGCGCAGGTATCCGACGGAATACTTCCTGAAGTCCTCATACGACCGGATGTCGACAGTGTCCGAGATATAAAGCCCAAGCATGTCGACGCTGAGCACCGGCGGGGTCACCGCGATCAGATCCGGGATTGTTTGCGTGACGACATTCAGTCGCCCCGCGTCCCCGTCATGCAGGCCATTTGCCGCGTCAATCAGGCCGCGCCGCGGCGGAACGTCGATCATGACCACCGTGTGCCCCACGCGGTCGAACAGTTCGGCCAGGATGCGATCCAGATAGCCATCTTGTGCTGGGGTCATCACCGGGGGCAGATTCGCGCTCGACAAGCGGATGACGGGCCTGCTGTCGTCCGCCCGCACCGGCATGGCCAGTCCGCCGACGAACAGAAACGCGGCGGCGACAAGACAGGCAGCGGCATATGCGCGGCTGCGTGAATGACGTTTATTGCGCATACTGGTACCTGAACATGAGATGATCCATGCACGTGATCAGACGCGAAGCCATCGTGACTTTCCAGTGGAAAATCACCCGCGCAAGAAACGGCCCGACGCCTGTCGCATATCCCGAGGCACTTCAGTGCCGTATCAATCCCAGCGCCAGCGCAATGGCGAAACGGCGCCGGGTTGGCCCAACGGACACGACACGCCCGGAGCAGCCAGAACCGCAAGCCGCGCCAATATGGTACCCTCAGACGATCGGACAACCCGAATGATTGCTGCAATTCCCAACGTGCCAACCGGAACGGCCGTCGAGTACCCCCCCGCTCACCTCCCTGGTCAGGACTGCGGATCGTTCCATCGCGGAATTCAGCGGCGCGTGCTACGCGAGACCCTTCTGACCCAAGGGCCACACTTGATGATTGACTGACCGGGTGCGCAGCACCGGCACGCCCTTGGGACTGACATTTCCCCGGCGTCGGGACAATGCTTCCCGGTCAAACCGCTCGCCGGATGGCGTGACAGAACCGGACCAAAACTACCAAGAAAAGGGAAACGTCAGACGCGGTTTGTACCAACACACCACTGCATCACCGAAAAGGACCATCAGCGCGACTAAACCCGATGCTTCGACCGGGCATATGGATGGTTTGCGCACGAAACAGTCGGTCGATGTTGGCGGTGCCAAATATCCCGGGGTCTTGCGTCAGCCGTATCCTTGTCAGTGCGGCCGGAGCCCGGTGCCCGGGGGTCAAGGCGTGAAGGGTGCATGCCTCAGACGGAACCCGCCGCTTCAGAGGGCAGATCCGGCATGCCGTTCGATGCGTCAATTTCTGCAAATGACCCGGAAATCGTGGCAAGACCAACACAAGGCAGGATTTGGGTCGCCTTGCCCGATCCCAGTTTAACAATCGGCTCTTCCGCAGTAAGCCCGCGTTCCTGTTGGGTCGAGCGCCACTGCGACACCTCGATGCCCACCACGTCGTCAACAAGGAAACCGAACTGCCTGCCGGGTTCACCGGTCATCAGCACCTGCGCTTTCTTGTGCTTGACAGGTCCCGCTCCGAGATGCGCTCGCAGGTCGATCAGCGCCACTGTTTCGCCGCGCCGCGAAAAGTACCCCAGAAACCCGTCGGCGTTTGCATTCACCGGCGTCAGGTTTTTTGGCTGGTCCAGGATGCACGTCACCTCCAGAAGCGGGATTGCGATCCGTTTGTGCAAGTCCACCACAAGATAACGTTCCCTTTCCCGAACGACGGATCCGACGGCTTCGTCGGCAGTGTTTTTTGGCTGCTCCACCTGCTTTTCGGCATCCATACGCGATAGTTTGGCAATGTTCAGAACTGTTTCGGTGTCGCGCAATTGCGCGACATCCACCACAAAGATCTGCTTGCCATCGTCTTGGATCAGAACCTTTTCAATCAGGTCCAACCCCATCTGGGCGATCGGGATTGTCTTTTCCGAGGCGGTGGAAAAGGTGCGGATTTCGCGAATTGCGTCCACCGCAATACCCAACAACAAGTCATCGACGAAGCGCAGCACGACGACTTCGGACAGGCTGTGGGAATACCGTTTGCCCAACCCGAGAATGGAAACCGGGCAGATGACAGGGATTCGCCGATTATGATACGTGATCTCGCCCAGGCACGGACCCGATGTAATCGCCGTCTGCCTGATCTCCTGCCTGGGTACGGCGGCATGAACTTCGATGGCCGGAACGGAATACAAGGCCCCCCCCGCCGTAAAGGTCAGCATCGGCGGCCCCTTGCGCGTTGCCTTCACAACATTGGCCGCGGATCGACTGGCCGAAAACACGCCGGGAATCTTGAACACCCGCGAGACATCCAAGATCGACACAAACACGTCGTTGAACGGAAAAACCGAGGCAAAAAAGGCTTCTTCGGATGCGTCGCTCCGAACTATCCGACCAATCTGATCCCCGCTTGTGTTGGCAATTCCGACGATTTCATCGACATAGATCGCCAGCGACATCTGCCCCTGTTCCAGCACAACGCCCAACTTGGGGTTGGTATTGCAGTTCGGAAAGTTGCCGATCAGCGACATGTTCAGGACGGGGATGAGATTCCCACGCAGGTCTATCCCACCCTGCAACTGGTCGGAGTTAATCGGTAGCGCCTGTTGTACCCTGCTGTGAAACACCTCTGAAAGGTTGTCCAGCGGGATGCCAATCGCTGTTCCGCCGATCCGAACGACGCCGAAACTGAGGGTGTTGTCTTCGGCCATGAAACGATCAGTCCGTCACGGTCGACTGCAATTCACCGACCAAGGCGACTGCGGTATCCATATCGCTGGCCTGGACGTCGCATTCCTCGATGATTTTCGTCAATGCATCCCCGTTCTGTTCCTGTGCGTCGGCCTGGACCAGCAAATCCTTGCGAATGGTTTCCACACTGGCTTCGCTGGTTGCGATGTGGCTGGTGGCCTTTTCGATGTGACGCCCGATACCGCGCGCGGCCTCGCCGTTTCGTTCCGCAAGTTTGCGCACTTCGTCCGCCACGATCGAAAATCCGATCCCGTGTTCACCGGCGCGGGCCGCTTCGATCGCTGCATTGAAGGCCAGAAGATTGGTCTGCGCCGCGATCTCGCTGACGACCTCCACGGTTTCGGTCAGTTCCGAAACGATTCCCGAAACCTGTTTGAGGGTGTCAGCCGTGTGTTCAACCTTGCCCTTGTTCTGCAAAGCAGACTCGCGGGCCGAATGTGACGCTTCGAGGAGCCCGGAAGCCGCTTGCTTGATCTTTGCCGAAAGCCCCTTGCCGCTCTCGAATTTTTCGTTGATTTCGGCCGATCGCAGGGAGATTTTTTCCTCCAGGTCGACCAGGCTCGAAATCTCGAAGGCACATTTGATGATCTTGACGACCTCACCATCGACGTTCCTGACCGGAAAGTAATTGGCGTACAGGTGGACATCACGATTGAACCGCCCAATCCGGTGAACACGCCCCTTGAAGGGGTTACCGTTGGCAAGGCTTGGCCACAAGCTGCGATAGTCTTCGGTCTGCGCATAGTCGGGTGTACAGAACATCGAATGGTGCTGCCCCACGATCTCCTGCAACGAATAGCCATACATTCTCAGGCACGGTTCGTTCGCTTTCAGAACGTTGCCCGAAGTGTCAAATTCGATCACCGATTGCAGTTCGTTCAAAGCATCCAGCTTGTACAGCGTTTCCAACGCAGACAGCTTCTGTTTGGTGACGTCGCTCGCGAACAGGATGATGCTGGACACATTGCGCTTGGCGTCGAGGATCGGGCTATAGGCACCCTGCAACCACATATCCCCGTCCGTCTTGTTCCTGTGGCGGAACTCACCCATCACACTTTCGTTGCCGCGAAGCCGATCCCACATCTTGCGGTTCTGTTCGGATTCCTTGGTGTCGGTGGAATACAGCGTATCGATTTTCTGGCCCACCAGCTCCTGTTCGGAAAAGCCTATCGCTTCGATGAACTTGTCGTTCACCTCGATGATTGTGCCGTCAGTGTCATATTCGACCATCATCTGCGTGCGGTTGACCGCGCGCATCCGTGCATCCAGCTTGATCTGGCGCACCATGGTTTCGGTGACGTCGACAAAGAACAACACCATTTTCCAGAAGTTGCCATTTGGGGTGAACAGCGGACAGTAGCTGGCCTGGACGAAACGGGTTTCGCCACCGGCGGTTTGCATTTCATCTGTTTTCTGGACCACCTCGCCCTTGTGCAGCTTGTTCCACAGACTGCTGTAATTCTTGTCGTTGGTCATGGCGCCGGCAAAAAAGTCCTGCAGGGTCTTGCCCACGATATCGTCCTGATCAAAGCCGAACACCTGGCGAAAACGCTTGTTGGCATTGATAGCGGTGCCCTTGGCGTCGAACTCTGCACGCGCAACCATTTCGTCGGATGCACTCAGGGTTGTCCTGCTGGTGATGTATTCCTCGCGCTCGTTCGTGACGTCCTCTGCGAATTTGAAGACCTTTTGCAGCTTGCCGGCCTTGTCGCAAATCGGAACCAACAGCGACGACATCCACAAGGTCTGGCGATCACGGGTGCGGTGGCGGACATGCAATTTCTGGGTCTTGCCATCGCGCAGCTTTTCCCACGCTTCGCTGTAGACGACGCCGCGGGCAAAACTCTTTTCACAGAATTCGTGGTCATGCATGCCGATAGCATCATCAACCTCGAACCCCAGCATGGTTGCCATCAACTCGTTCATGGCCGTGACATGCCCGTCGCCATCGAATTCGCACATGGCCATGTTGTCCCAGGCCGCCGCGCTCTGCTCTACTGCCTTCTCGGCGGAAAAGGCACCTTCGGTGACGTCCATAAGGCACTGCAGCACCTGCACGACGTGGCCGGTATCGTCCTTGATCGGGACAAACACGCTTTGCAGCCAGACTTCGCTTTCTACGGCAGTGACATGCTTGTGCCGCCCTTCGACAAGGCGCCCCTGCCGCAACTTGTCCCAGAACTCGAAATACCCTTCGGATTCGCACATTTCCTTGGGCCACAGCTTGTCGTGATTGCGGCCAACAAGCTCTTCGCCGTAATCCTCGAGAGCGGTCATCGCGCGTTCGTTCATTTCGACGATATTACCGTCATTGTCGAAAAGGATGGTGCCGATCGCCGATTTCATCGCGACGCTTGCCGCTGACGTTTCCCCGGAGCCAGTGGCAGTCGGTGCCGCATCTGGTTCCGGCATCACCTGAATGAGAACATGGCTCGCCGGATCGCCCTCTCCGCAGGCAAGTGCGTGCGCGGTACCGCACACCGAAAGGCCCAGCGCGCCTTCGATCATGCCTGACCATCCACAATCCTCTCCTGCCACCAAAGTCGCCCAAAAGGCGTCAGCCTGCCCGGCGCCCACCATCTCGGCGAACGTTGGCTGGATCGCGTTGTCAAGGTCGAGGCCCAGCTGCATGCGTGCCGTGTCGTTCGCCGCCACCAACGTCCCCGTTTCGATATCGAACAAAATCAGTATCTTGTCGGACGTCAGTTTGGCCGCGACTAGGCCGATCAGGTGTGTCAGAAGTTCAGCGGGTGTTTCAAACGCTGTCTTTTTCGGAGACTCGGTCATGTATCATCCTCGGCTAATTGCCGCTGGATTAGAGGACCAAGGTTAAAGAAAAGCTGACACCCAATCATTATGGCAGCCGCCTTGCCAATCAGTCTGGCGCTCAGATTTCATTAACCGTGCGCGATCTATGGTGGCAAGAAACAGCCGTTTGGGTGGATATGCAGATCACGAAAAAAACCGATACCGATCAAATTGTTCTGGATCGGACACTCGACCTTGCGGATGCCGAACGTATCGTGCGGAATCAGGCCTGTATCATGCTGCATCCCGACGCCGTGCGACGTTGTGCAGCCGCGCACGAACGACTTTGCCGGGCCATAGCCGAGGATCGGCATATTTATGGACTGACAACCGGGTTCGGGCCCTTGGCCAATCGACTGGTGGATCGTTCCGTCGGCACGGTGCTGCAACAGAACCTCGTCTACCACCTGGCAAGCGGTGTTGGACCTTGGTTCGACTGGGCCAGTGGGCGGGCGATGGTTCTGGCGCGTCTGATGTCCATTTTGCAGGGCGCTTCCGGCGCCTCCGATGCCGCGGTTCAGACACTGGTTGCATTGCTCAACAGTGACCTGTCGCCATGCGTCCCCAGCAAGGGGACGGTGGGTGCTTCGGGTGATCTTACGCCGCTGGCACATATGGTGCTTTGCTTTCAGGGGCATGGCACGTTTCAGGACCACGCGGGCGAGATTTTGAATGGCCCTGATGGCCTCGACCGCCTGGGGGTGCAGCCGCTCACTCTGGAAAACCGGGATGGTCTTGCCCTGGTCAACGGGACGTCGGCCATGACGGGTGTCGCAGTTCTGAACGCGAACGGTGCGGCCAGGGCGATTCAGTGGACCGTTCACCTGACCGCTGCTTTTGCGGAAACCCAGAACGGACGGATCGAAGCGTGGGACCCCTCGTTCGCGCAGCTACGGCCGCATCCGGGACAGATCAACGTTACGGATCAGTTGCGCGCGGCGCTGGTCGGAAGTGAACGGATCCATACAGGGGTGCTTTGCGCGCGCCGGCTGACCGATCAATCGCCGATGATCGAAGAGATGGCGGGACAGGATGCCTATACCCTGCGTTGCGCGCCGCAGGTCATCGGTGCCGTCCAGGACACATTGG
>JBCBFX010000127.1:0-7488 GCA_038527345.1 Pseudomonadota bacterium
GCCGGAGTTTCGGGCCATGAACCCGATGTGTCTGGTGCCGGTCCTTCAGGAAGGCGATCTGACCATGTTCGAAAGCGCGGCGATCCTGCGTCACGTGCTTGCCACGCATGGGCCGGGTCCGTTTGGGACCGGACCGGTTGCGGACATGTGGGCGGAGTGGTCCAAGCACACGCTGTGCCGCACCTTCATCCTGTCGGTGTTCTGGCCGTTCTACCGCACGCCCGAGGGTCAGCGCGACATGGACGCCGTCATCGCGGCCCTGCGCGAATTCGAAGGCTTTTGCAGCATCGCGATGCAGGCCCGCGGTGATGGACCTTGGATCACCGGCGACCGCATCAGCCTGGCGGATATCTGGGTGGGGCATGTCATGTACCGCTACTTCACCCTCGACCTGCCGCGCGAGGTGCCGGAGGGGCTGGAGGCGTATTACGCCCAGTGCCAGGACAGACCTGCCTACCGTGATCACATGATGATCGATTATTCTGAACTGAAAGGGAGGCTGCAGTTTTGACCGAATTGCCCAGAACCCCGCCGCTTGATCTGACAGGCAAACGTGCGCTGGTGACTGGCGCGTCGTCCGGCATCGGCCTTGGCTGTGCCGTGGCATTGGCCGAGGCAGGCGCGCATGTGGTTTGTGCCGCGCGGCGGGCCGATGTGCTGGCGAACGTGGTGACCGCAATAACAGGTGCGGGCCACAAGGCCGAGGCGCTGGTACTGGATCAGACGGATGTGGATGCGGTGAACGCGGCCATGGACGCACCTTTCGATGTGGTGGTGAATTCCGCCGGTCTGGCCCGCCACTCAGCTGCTATCGACACGGTGCCCGAGGATTACGACGCGGTGATGAACGTCAACCTGCGGGCCGCCTATTTCCTGTCGACCGTTGCGGCCCGCGCCCTGATGGACGCAGGCAGGCCCGGCAGCATCATCCATATCAGCAGCCAGATGGGCCACGTGGGCGGCATCGACCGGGCCGTTTATTGCGCGTCGAAACATGGCCTCGAAGGGATGGTCAAGGCCATGGCCATCGAGTGGGGCAAGGCGGGCATCCGCATCAACACGATCTGCCCCACCTTTATCCGCACAGCACTCAGCCAGCCCACATTCGACAACCCCGAACGGTTCGCTTGGATCATGGACAAGATCAAGCTGCCCCGCGCGGGCGAGGTCAGCGATATCATGGGCGCGGTGCAATTCCTGGCATCCGACGCGTCGGCCATGATCACCGGCACCCACATGCTGATTGACGGGGGCTGGACGGCGGACTGATGGGCGAAAAGGTGACGGCATTGCAGGTGGCGGAACGGGCGGGCGTATCCCGGTCGGCGGTTAGCCGTGTGTTTACCCCCGGTGCGTCGGTGTCCAAAACCACCGCCGACAAGGTGCGGCAGGCGGCGGATGCCCTGGGCTACCGCCCCAACGTGCTGGCGCGGTCCCTCATCACCGGGCGCAGCCGCATCATCGGGCTGGTGGTCGCCTATCTGGAAAACCAGTTCTATCCCGAAGCCATCGAACTGCTCAGCCATGCCTTGCAGAAACAGGGGTATCACGTGCTGGTCTTCATGGCGTCGAACTCGGGTGCCGAAGCGGACGAGGTGATGGCCGAACTGCTGGATTACCAGGTCGACGGGATCATCGCGGCGAGCGTGGGCATGTCCAATGACCTGACGCAGCGTTGCGCGGCGGCGGGCATTCCCATTGTCCTGTTCAACCGCGCCCAGGACGATGACCGGCTGTCGGCGGTGACGTCCGACAACTACCACGGCGGGCGCAAGCTGGCCGAGTTTCTGGTGGCGGGCGGACACACGCGCATTGCGCATATCGCCGGGTGGGAAGGGGCCTCGACCCAGCGCGACCGCGAGGCGGGCTTTCTCGCAGGCCTTCAGGCCGCCGGGCAACGGCTCTTTGCCCGCGGCGTCGGCGATTTCAACTTTGACAAGACCAAGGCCGTGGCCCGTGACATGTTTGTCGGCTCCGACCGGCCTGACGCCGTGTTCTGCGCCAACGATCACATGGCCTTTGCTGTTATGGATGTGCTGCGCTTTGAACTGGGGCTGACCGTGCCGGGCGATGTGTCGGTCGTGGGCTATGACGACGTGGGCCTTGCCGCCTGGCCCAGCTACGCGCTGACCACTGTCCGCCAACCCGCCCGCCGCATGGTCGAGGCCGTGGTCGAAATCCTGATGGATCGGATGACCGATCCCGCAAGCAAACCCCGCCGCGTGGCGCTGGACAGTCCGCTGATCCTGCGCAACTCGGCCCGAATACCCCAAGGATGGACTGAATGAAGGGCTTTTCGAACCGGTGGAAGGATTTCCCCGACTACATCATCGGCATCACCAAGGAGATTTGGGAAGATCGCGGCATCGCGACCCTGCACCACTACTACAGCCCCGATATCGTGGTGCGGTCGCCCGGATCCGTGGTCATCGGCAACGAAAAGGTCATTGGCGCCACCATGGCGACACTGGCCGAGTTCCCGGATCGCGAACTGCTGGGCGAGGACGTGATCTGGAGCGGCACGCCGGACGAGGGGATGCTGTCGTCGCACCGCATCCTGTCTACCGCAACCCACTTGGCCGATGGGGTCTATGGCAAGGCGACGGGCAGGAAGCTGCAATACCGCATCCTTGCCGACTGTCATGCCATCAACGACCAGATCAACGACGAATGGCTGATCCGGGATCAGACCGCCATCGTGCGGCAACTCGGCTGGGATGCCCGGGACTATGCCGCCGACCTGATCGCGCGCGAGGGCGGGCCAGAGGCCTGCGTCAAGCCGCTGACCCCCGCTATCGACCAGCCCGGCCCCTACAAGGGGCGTGGCAACGACAACGAATGGGGTGCGAAATACGCCGATATCCTGACCCGGATCATGGGGGCTGACATGGCGGTGATCCCCGCCGAATACGACCGCGCGGTGCAATCGGAATACCCGGGCGGAGAGACGGGCCACGGCACCGGACCGGTCGACCGCTTCTGGATGGGTCTGCGCGCGTCCTTCCCCGATGCGACCTTTACGATCGACCACCAGATCGGTCGCGAAGACCCTATGATGCCGCCGCGCGCCGCCATCCGCTGGAGCCTGCACGGCAAGCATGACGGCTGGGGCTATTTCGGCTCACCCACCGGGGCCGAGGTCTATGTGCTGGGCATTTCCCACGCCGAATTCGGAAGTCTTGGCGTGTCACCACCCACCTTGCGCCGGGAATACACGCTGTTTGACGAAACCTCGATCTGGAAACAGATCCTGTTGCAGACGGGGTAGCTCCGTGTGACCGCACTGAAGTCCACTGTTGAGAAAGTTCGAGAGTATCTTTCGGACACCATCTTTCCCCGGCAGAAAGCGTCCCTGGATGCCGATGGCGGGCGCGTGACCCTTCGCAAATTCGGCAAGGATGAAAATGTGCGGATTTACCTTCAGATGTCGCCGACGTTCAGCGATGGCGGCGTCGAGATCAAACTGAGCCGTGAAGACACGCTGAAATTGGCAGAAGCGCTGACCATGATGGCCGACGACTCTGTGACCGGAAACAAGGAGTGATCAAGATGACCCCCGCCGAAATGGAACCCCGGATCGTCCGTTATGGTGACCTGAAACCCTGCAAGACCGCGTTCATCGACGCGCACACGCCGGGGTCGGACCAAAAGGAAAACTTCACCATCATCGGTGGTGGCGTGTCGGAATCCCCCGATCAGCACGTCCACATTTCGATCCCGCATGGCTTCAATATCGGGGCCGCGGGCCAGCCGCCCAAGTGCCGCAACAGCCTGCACAGCCACCGCACGGCCGAAGTGTTCTTTGTCCTGTCGGGGCGCTGGCGGTTTTTCTGGGGCCGCTGGGGTGACGCGGGCGAGGTGATCCTGGAAGAAGGGGACATCATCAACATCCCCACCGGCATCTTTCGCGGGTTCGAAAACATCGGCACCGACTACGGGATGATCATGGCGATCCTGGGCGGCGACGACGCGGGCGGCGGCGTGATCTGGGCCCCGCAGGTGATCGAGGATGCACAGGATCACGGTCTGGTGCTGGGCGACAACGGCAAGCTGTATGACGGCAAGCAGGGCGAAACCCTGCCCGATGGCGTGAACCCGATGCCGGTGCTGACCGATGCCGAATTGAAGGATTACCCCGAACTGCAACCGATGCAGGTGATCGGCATGGGCGTGCGGCGTTATTGGGACATGGTGGCGCTGGCCAAGGACGCACCCGCCAAGGTGATCGGAGAGACCGGGATCATCCGCGACAAGCCCGGATTCGAGGTGGACCTGATCACGCGTTCCAGTGCCACCGACAGGATGCACCGGCATGACCGCCCGTCCGTCCTGATGCCGGTCAAAGGGCACTGGAAGGTACTGTGGGACGGCGGCGAGACCACATTGGCGCCGGGCGACACCATGAGTGTGCCGGAAAACCTGAACCACACCGCGGTTCCGTCGATGACGGGCGAGGCGGCGTTGTATCACGTTGTGGGCACGGACGATCCGGCCGGGGCCACTTGGATGCCGGGATGATGCGACGGCTGCGGCCCCTGATACCGGCCATCCTGGCCCTGCTCGGCGCGGCGCATGCCGACGCGCAGAACGCTCCGCAATGGTCGGAACGGATCCAGGACCTGGGTGCAAATATCTATGCAACGGCGGCGCATGCCAGCAACACGATGCACATCACCTGCACCGCGCCGTCGCCGCAGGGCCGCAATCCGCTGGAAAACCACGAAAACGAGATCCACAAGACCGGGCCGTTCGAGGTCTATATCGGGATGCACGACCCGTATTTCGACTGGTCCGCAGGTCCGGTGCAGTCGGGGGCCATCATCTATCTGGGTCAGAACGGATACCGGTTGCCCGCGTTCGAACTGGATGAATTCAGCGGCACGATCGTGCGGCTGCCGATGACGGATGCGCTGATTGCGGCCCTGCCTTCGGCGACGGGCTTCGTACTGGATACCGGTCAGGGCAAGGCCTTTGATTTCGGGGTGGCGGGGCTGGCCGCGGCACTGGATGCGGCACTGTCGACCTGTGTGAGGCGTTGGGCCGAACTGGGTCAGCCTGTGCCTGCGGCCCTCGGGCGCTATGGCCGTGCGGTGCCTGCAGCTCCAGCCGCCCCAACGTCCGCACCGGCCGTCGCAAGGGCGGGCATCGCCCGAAACCCCGACCGCATCCCGCTGCGCCTGCCGCAACCGCAGGACGGGCCAGCCGTCGCCTTTGGTTCACCGACCCTGCCGATATTGCCCGGCCAGGCCATGTATGACCGAGCCCTGTCAACGGCAAATGCCGTCTGTGGCCGGTCGGCGCGACTGAACCCGGGCGCGATCTGGCCCGGTGACCTCGATGGTGACGGAGCCGAGGACGTCGTGGTGAACTGGGGGGTCGTGGACTGCCTCGCGGCGAGTGGGACAGCCACCGGGATACCGGGGGCATGTGACGTCCATGGTCAATGCCGGATCACGGTATACGCATCTGCGCAAACGGCGCGCGGTCTGGCGGACTGGCAGGGTGCGGCCTATCACGCCGAGGTGGATGCGGACGGCCCCGCGCCCCTGTTCATGAACACGCGGGCGGACTTTTGCGGCGCCTCCGCCGGGGCATTCGGGTGCAGCGCCTGGCTGGGATGGGCGGGCACCGGCTTTGGCGTTGTGCAGGCCATTCCGCTGAACGGCGACCCTGGTGCCGTTGCGCGCGCGCAAGTCGCAGCGTCGAACGCACCGAACCAGACCCTGCCATCGGGTTATGCCCCCGCACCACGTCTTCCCGTTCCCGATGCGCCACCGCCTGCGGCAGATGCCCATATCAGGGGACTGTGTCAGGGGGCCTTTGATCTTGTGGACATGTCTGCGGTGCAGGCCAGTGACATCGACGGCGACGCCCGGGCCGATTTCCTGCTGAACTGGACCGGTGTGCGGTGCAATGGCGGGATGAAGGGCCGGGCGTTTTGTGGCGCGGCCAACTGCCGGATCGACGTATTCCTGTCGTCACGCGGTTATGCAAACCCCGAGGAGCTGTTGGCCATCACCGCCGACTTCGTGCAGAACGCGCAGGGCCGCGTCGGGGTCTTGCTGGCAGGCACGGCATCTGTGTGCGCCGACGGATTTTGCGACACGCCGTTCTACTGGAACGGGACAACACTCGCCCAATAGGAAAGGACGACCAAATGACAATCAAGACAACCCACGTGGGCAGTTTGCCGCGCAGCCAGAAGGTCGTCGATTTCATCTTTGCCCGCGAGCGGGAAGAGGATTACGACCCCGCCGCCTTTGACGCTGCCATGGCGCAGGCCGTCGATCACACAGTGGCCAGGCAGGTGGCCGCAGGCGTGGATATCGTCAGCGACGGCGAGACGTCCAAGATCAGCTACGCCACCTATGTCAAGGACCGCTACACCGGCTTTTCCGGCGACAGCCCGCGCAACGCGCCTGCCGACCTCAAGCAGTTCCCAAGCTTTCTCAAGCGCCTGGCCGACGATGGCGGCACCCCGCAATATGCCCGGCCCATGTGCACGGGCGAGGTGACGTCCAAGGGGCAGGGCGAGCTGGAAAAGGACATCGCCAACCTCAAGGCAGCGATGGCAAAGCACGGGGTCGAACGTGGCTTCATGAATGCGGCGTCGCCTGGCGTGATTTCCCTGTTTCTGCAGAATGATCACTACCCGACACGCGACGCCTATCTCGCGGCTCTCGCCGACGCGATGAAGACGGAATACGAGACCATCGTCGCCTCGGGCCTCGATCTGCAACTGGACTGCCCCGACCTGGCGCTGTCGCGGCATATGCTGTTTGCCGATCTCAGCGATGCCGAATTCCTCAAGATCGCCGGGGCCCATGTCGAGGCGCTGAACCACGCCCTGTCGGACGTGCCGCAGGACAAGGTGCGCATCCACATCTGTTGGGGCAACTACGAGGGTCCGCATGTTTGCGACATCGAGATGGATACGGTTTTTCCGACGCTGATGGCGGCCAAGGCGCGCTATGTGCTGTTCGAAACATCGAACCCCCGGCACGCCCATGAATGGACCGTGTTCCGCGACCGCAAGGCTGAAATCCCCGACGACAAGGTGTTGGTGCCGGGCGTCGTGGATACCACCACCAACTTTGTCGAGCATCCGGAGGTGGTGCGCCAGCGCATCGCAAGGTTTGCGGATATTGTGGGCGGCGACCGCGTGATCGCAGGCAGCGACTGCGGGTTCGGCACCTTTGCCGGGTTCGGTGCCGTGGACCCGGACATCGCCTATGCCAAGCTGACCGCCCTGTCCGAAGGGGCGCGGTTGGCGGGATGACCAGCGTGGCGGATGGCCATGCGCCCCGTGCCGAAGCAATCGAAGCGGGGCAGGGATGAGGGCGACGTGGCTCGCCCTTGTCCTGATGGCCTCCGCCGCCGTCGCAGAGGACACGCAGATGGACCTGAACCCCGATTGGGAATTCGTTGCCGACACGGTGATGGGCGGTGTTTCGACCGGGCGGATCGAGGCGGCGCAGATCGATGGCC
>JBCBFX010000128.1:0-7241 GCA_038527345.1 Pseudomonadota bacterium
CCCGGTGAGAGCCACAATCTTCAGGAACACTCGGTTGTCCTGATCCGCGGCGGTCGTGTCAAAGACCTTACTTGGGGCGCTTGGCGCCGTATTTCGAACGGCGTTGCTTCCGATCCTTGACACCCTGGGTATCCAGAACGCCGCGCAGAATGTGGTAGCGCACACCGGGAAGGTCTTTGACACGACCGCCGCGGATCAGGACAACCGAGTGTTCCTGAAGATTGTGGCTCTCACCGGGAATATAGCTGATGACCTCGTAACCGTTGGTCAGCCGCACCTTGGCAACCTTCCGCATGGCCGAGTTCGGCTTTTTCGGTGTCGTTGTATAAACGCGCGTGCAAACACCCCGCTTTTGCGGGTTGCCCTCGAGGTGGAGGGACTTGGAGCGTTTCACTTTCGGCTGCCGCGGCTTGCGGATCAGCTGCTGGATCGTTGGCATTGGCGGTTCTTTCCCCGTCTCATCAACACATGTGTTTGCGGGGCAATCCCGCGGTTTCAATTCCATCGCTGCTTGTGCGTCCACAACAGCGCAAAAACCGCAATCGCTCCCGTCTTGGGGCGACGCGGCGGGTTTCCAGAGGATCGGGCCCAATGCAAGGGGCCGGATCGTGTCCACTACAGTTCTGATTTCGGCGGCGGGGGTGTTCCCCGGCCCGAGATGAGCGGCGTATAGGGGGAGTCGGGCAGGCTGTCAACAGGCCCCATCGCGCGGTTTGAGTGGACACCGGTTAGCTGGCGAGACAGAGTGCGGCCCATGCACCGAAGGTAGTTTGATAATGACATTCCTCAGAGTTTTCGCGCCGCTCCTGCTGGCCCTGCCCTTACTGATGCTTGCCCTCGCCGCTCAGGCACAGCGCCTGCCTGTCGAACGCAGCATGACCCAGAACACCACCGAACACGGCTATGCCAAGGTCAAGGGTATAGCGCGGCTCGGCAAACGCGCGCAACGGTTCGAAGTGCGCGCGGGCGACTGCGGCTGGGACAGCGGCTGGAGTGATTGCGACAATGACCGCGAACGGTCTGAACTCACCGTCAAAAAGGCCTGGCGCGCCGGGTCGGACCAGTGGATTGCAGTCTCGATCTTCCTGCCCGAAGATTTTCGCGCCTCGTCGCGCGTTCGCACGACTGTCGGACAGGTAAAAATGCGCGGCGGACCCACAGGCTTTGCCGGCGGCTTCCCGTCCGAACCGGGCGTCTTTCAGATGGAGATGCAGGGGAACCGGTACTTCCTGCGCGTCCACGTCCTCTCGGGTCCCTTCGACAACGTGCGCAACGACATCAAAGACTACAACCTCGCCACCATTTCTGAATTGCGCGGGCACTGGACGGATTTTGTTGTCCGCTTGAACACCAAATCCGCACCGGGCTTGCTCGAAGTCTACAAGAACGGCACGCGGGTCGCAGCACACGCGTATAACCAGAACTACGCACCGCGTGAGTATTACTTCAAATACGGGATCTACCGTTCTTTCGTCAGCCGGAACGGCGGGCCGATGCCGACACAGGTCGTATATTTCGACGAGGTGCGCATGGGCAAGAGCTATGACAAGGTCGCCGTGGAACGCCAACGCCGGGCGGTTGACTAGATGCAGGTGATCGGGCTTTGCCGCTTTTCCTATCCCGCCCTCGGAGGCTTTCAGGTCGAACATGAAAGCATCGAAGATCGCGTGGCCTATCTGTGGACCGAGGACCGGCTCGAGGAACGGTTCCGCCTGATGGAAACCATCGCCCTGCCCTGCTTGCGGGCGCAAACCGACCCGGACTTCGACCTGCTGATCATGATCGGGGACACCTTTCCAAAACATCACGAGGATCGCCTGCGCGATATCACCGCCGGAATGAAACAGATCCAGATCCTTAAGCAACCACCCCGCAACAACCGCGAAGTCTGCAAGGAGGTGCTGAACACCGCCCGCCGCAACCCCGCCCAACCCTGCATCCAGTTCCGCCACGACGATGACGACGCCGTCGCCGTGGATTTCATCGAAAAGATGCGACAGGCCGCACGCGACAGCCGCCCGCTGATGAAAAAGCACCGTACCGTCGGGCTGGACTGGAACCACGGCTACGTGGCCGAAGTGGGGGCCAACGGCATCTCGGCCACGGAAATGTACCGCAACTACTACGTCGCCGCCCTCGGCGTGCATGTTGCGGGCGATTGCAGCATGACGATCCACAACTTCATGCATGAACGCATCCCGCGCTTCATGCCCTGCGTCACCTACAACGATCCGGCCATGTTCGTGCGCACGCACAATGGCTACAACGACAGCCGCCAGAAAAAGGTCAAGGACGTTCCGGTAGAGCCGCTGACGGCAAAGCAGGAAAAGATTTTCCGCGATCGCTTCGCCATCGACATCGACCGCGTGCAGTCGGTGTTCAGCTCAAACTAGCGGTCGCACAAGGGTCGGTGGGCGGGCGCCTTTGCCGTCAGGCAAACAGAGCCGCGCACCGACGCTACAAAGCCTGCAACACGTCCAACGTCGTGCCGAAGTAGTGGCGCACCTGCCGCGCAATCACGCGGTGGCGCATCTTGTGGGTGATGCCCAGTTGCGCGGGGCTGGATTTGTTGTCGCCATGAATCGTGCGGATAAAGGCGGGCACCGAGATGTCCGAATATGTGTTGTAGTGCTGCGCGAACTTGCGGTGGTTGTAGCCGTAGGGCGTATGCATGTTGTCCGCCGGTCCCAGGATCGCGGTGCCCGTACTCAGCGGGGCCCGCTCGCAACTGTCGAAAACCTCGTTCTTTGCGCCGTCCCGAAACCGGACGTAGAAGCCGCGATTGAACGCGATGGCAATTGGCGTATCCGGGTCGTTGATCCGCATCAGCCCCTCGCCCACGGCCCGCAATCGACCGACGTAATTCAGGTCCACGGCATCATCGTCGTCCAGCCGAAAGCGGATCGCATGGGTGGCGTCGCCGTTCGGGATGGACCGATACCCCTCTTTCAGCAGCGGATAGTGGTCGTCGGTGCCCACAAATCGCAGTTGGATGTTGGGCGCTTCCTCCAGCAGCCCGGCCAGATGATCCTTGTGTTTTTGCGGCATCGCTTCACCCGACAGGATCACCAGATCGAAATCCGGATCGCCTTGCATCAGCAGCGTGGGCAGCACGAGATTTTCAAAGATGCGAAAGCGCAGCGCCATGCGCGCGTCGGAATAGAGATGCGCGGCGGTCTCCTCGAGCGTGTCGAACCGCTCGGAATAATAGGTCGGCGTCAGCACCGAAAAGCGCATCAGCCCGACAATCTTGATGCGGGGTTTCGCCACTGCCCTGCCTCCCTCCCTCTGCTGCGCGATAGCATCACAAGCGAGGGTTCAAGACAACGGCCAAAGCATCACCGCCGCGCCACGACACGTTCGCGGTAAAGGGTGAAGATCCCGGTTGCCACGACGATCCCGGCACCCACAAGGGTCAAGCGTTCGGGCCAATCGCCAAAGACGACAAAGCCCAGGATCAAGGCGAACACCAACCCGGTATACCGGAACGGCGCGATAAAGCTGATCTCGCCCACGCGCATGACCAGAACGGAAAAGAAATAGCCGCCGATGATGGCAACGGACGACCCGGCAATCAGCGCCCCCACCACAGGGTCGACCGGCACCCACACAGTGGTCACCGACACCGCGCCAAAGCATACGGTCACGACCAATGCTGCCATCAGGGTCACGGTCATCGACGGCACGCCGGGGGTCAGGCGCCGCGTGGCCAGATCGCGCACCGTGACACACAGGACCGCCAGCATCGCATAGACCGACCACAGGCTGAACCCCTCGCCCCCCGGTCGCACGATCAGCAACATTCCCGTGAAACCCAACAGGATCGCCACCATCCGCCGCCATCCCAGTGGCTCGTTGAAGAACAGCGCAGCCGCCAGCGCCACGGAAAGCGGCAGCATCTGCAAGATGGCCGTCACATTGGCCAATGGCATGTTGAACAGCGCAGTCAGAAAGAAATAGGCGGTCGCCACCTCGGCCAGTGACCGCACCATGATCAGGCCCCAGTCGCGGCGGGCGATATCGAAATGGATGGCCCCCAGCCAACGCGACAGGATCACGATCAACAGGATGGACAGAAGCCCGCGCAGAAACAGCAACTGCGGCAACGGCACCTGTCCGTCCGTCAGCTTGATGAAAGTATCGTTCAGCGTGAACGACGCCATCGACGCCATCATCAACAGCGCGCCGGTC
Organism: Pseudomonadota bacterium; assembly: GCA_038527345.1. Lineage (GTDB taxonomy): Bacteria > Pseudomonadota > Alphaproteobacteria > Rhodobacterales > Rhodobacteraceae > Tateyamaria. Next base: position 4,192 of record JBCBFX010000128.1, read on the forward strand.
GTGTTGGGGGACATAGGTTGCCCTTTGGTCAGTCGTTGAGCACGCTAACCACGTCGCCGCATTTTGAACAAGGGGCGCACCCCTTCCCGCCCCCGCCAGACCGCAGAGAGGCACGGTTCAGTTCAGAAACAGCGAAAACATGAACGCGTTGCCCGCAGTCACCCGCTGAAGAGCCAACCAGTTCTCGTTCGTGATCATTGGACCGCGGGCAAGGTATGGATAGGCCCCGCGCCCATGCGCCCGAGGCAGGCGACGGGTTCGGCCGCTCCGCGATGCGCGGTTCCCTGCATTTTGCCCATGCCGCGCCCGATCTGGTGACGGTACAGCGATCAGGTCAGTCGCGCGATGGCAACAATTGCCTGATACGTGCCCGTTTGGAATGGTTCACGGGTTTCGGCCAGGCGCATGGCCAGCGTTGGCGGACTGTGTTGAAGCACTACTGGCGCAATCATAACAAATGCAGAGAAGACAACCGGCAATCAGGTGGCACATTTCACGTGGTTGCGTTGGCTCAGGCCAAGCGTGCGTGGGAATTGCGCCATGATCAAGACACGCATGGGGCGAGCGTGGCAATTCCCCGGGCCCGCTTTTTCACGATCCAGATGACGGGCGTCACGTCGCGCCCAGAATACAAAAAACCCCGCCATTTCCGGCGGGGTTTTTCTGTTTCACAATGGGGCAGCGCTTAGTCGCGGCTGTCCTCTTCGACGTCGATCACGGTGTCGAACACGTCGGCACCCACGATGTCGTCTGCCGCAGGGGCGGCCAGCGCGGCAGCCGCTTCGGCCTCTTCCCGGCGGGCTTCGATGACAACATTGTCGCGGTCGGTCGCGATCTTGCGGACGGCCTGTGTGGCCCCACCGGTTCCGGCGGGGATCAGGCGACCCACGATCACGTTTTCCTTCAAGCCAACCAGCTTGTCCTTCTTGCCCTGCACCGACGCCTCGGTCAGCACGCGGGTGGTTTCCTGGAAGGACGCGGCCGAGATGAAGGACCGGGTCTGAAGCGACGCCTTGGTGATGCCCAGCAGGATCGGTTCGCCCTGTGCGGGACGACCGCCCTTCGACAGCGCCTTTTCGTTGGCGGCGTCGAATTCCTGCTTGTCGACATGTTCGCCCTTGAGCAGCGTGGTGTCACCGCTGTCGCTGATCTCCCACTTCTGCAGCATCTGGCGCACGATGACCTCGATGTGCTTGTCGTTGATCTTCACACCTTGCAGGCGATAGACATCCTGAACCTCGTCGATCATGTAATCGGCAAGGGCCTCGACACCCATGATCGACAGAATGTCGTGGGGTGCGGGGTTGCCGTCCATGATGTAATCACCCTTCTGGATGAAATCACCTTCGGCCACGGGGATATGCTTGCCCTTGGGCACCATGTACTCGACCTTGTCCATGGTCTCGTCGCTGGGCTCGATCGCGATGCGGCGCTTGTTCTTGTAGTCCTTGCCAAAGCGCACGTAGCCATCGATTTCGGCGATGATCGCGTGGTCCTTGGGACGACGGGCTTCGAACAGTTCTGCCACACGGGGCAGACCCCCGGTGATGTCCTTGGTCTTGGCACCTTCGCGCGGGATACGGGCAACAACGTCACCGGCCTCGACCTCCTGACCGTCTTCGACGGACAGAACCGCGTCCACGGACATCGCATAGGTGATGGGATTGCCCGCGTCGTTGCGCACCGGCTCGCCATCGTCACCCTGCAGGATGATTTCAGGCTTCAGCTCGTTGCCCTTGGGAGCCGCACGCCAGTCGATCACGATCTTCTGGGTCATGCCGGTGGCATCGTCGGTCTCGTCCCGCACGGCAATGCCGCTGACAAGGTCGACATATTTCGCCGTACCGGCTTTTTCCGCGATGATCGGCAGGGTGTAGGGGTCCCACTCGAACAGCTTGTCGCCGCGTTTCACGTCCTGGCCTTCGGTCACGAACAGGGTCGTGCCGTAGCCCAGCTTGTGGCTTGCGCGCTCTTCGCCGTCTTCGCCCTGGATCACCAGCTTCATGTTGCGGCCCATCACCAGCACCTGACCGGCGCTATTCTTCAGGGTTTGCGCGTTTTCAAAGACAATCTTGCCTTCCTGGCTGGCTTCGAGGAACGACTGCTGGCCGCCCTGGGCCACGCCGCCGATGTGGAAGGTCCGCATCGTCAGCTGTGTGCCGGGTTCACCGATAGACTGGGCAGCGATGATGCCGACCGCTTCGCCGGTGTTGACCATGGTCCCGCGGGCGAGGTCACGACCGTAGCACATGGCGCAAACGCCCTCTTCGCTTTCGCAGGTCAGCGGCGACCGGATCCGGGCTGACTGAACAGCGGCCTCGTCGATGGCATCCGACATGCGTTCGTCGATCAGCGTACCGGCGGCCACCAGCACCTCGTCCGTTCCCGGACGCAGGATGTCGTCGGCGGCCACCCGGCCCAGCACGCGCTCGGCCAGGGACGAGACGACTTCGCCGTCGTTCACGGCCGCTTCGGCGGTGATCGCCTTGTCGGTGCCACAGTCGTGGTCACGCACGATGCAATCCTGTGCGACGTCCACCAGACGACGGGTCAGATAGCCCGAGTTCGCCGTTTTCAACGCGGTGTCCGACAGACCCTTGCGGGCGCCGTGGGTCGAGTTGAAGTATTCAAGAACGGTCAGGCCTTCCTTGAAGTTCGAGATGATCGGCGTTTCGATGATATCGCCATTCGGCTTCGCCATCAGGCCGCGCATCCCGCCCAGCTGTTTCATCTGCGTGACCGAGCCACGCGCACCGGAGTGGGCCATCATGTAGACCGAGTTCGGTTCGCGTTCGGACCCGTCCTCGTCCTTCTGCGCGGCCGAAATCGATCCCATCATCGCATCGGTGACCTTGTCGTTACACTTCGACCAGGCATCCACGACCTTGTTGTACTTTTCGCCCTGAGTGATCAGGCCGTCCATGTACTGCTGTTCAAAGTCCTTCACCTGCTCGCGGGTATCGTCAACAATCGTCCACTTGGTTTCGGGGATCAGCATGTCGTCCTTGCCGAACGATATGCCCGCCTTGAACGCTTCCTTGAAGCCCATC
>JBCBFX010000129.1:0-7135 GCA_038527345.1 Pseudomonadota bacterium
GTTGGACAGGGCATGGGTCACCTTGCGCTCCCGTTTGGCGTTGGGGGCAAGGTCAACGGTGGTCTCGACCGCCGGGTTGTCCAGGTTGATGGTCGGCGGACAGACCTGGTCACGGATGGCCAGGATCGAAAAAATCGCCTCGATCGCGCCCGCAGCACCCAACAGGTGGCCGGTGGCGGATTTGGTCGACGACATGGTCACGGATCCCGCATGATCACCCATCAGGCGCTCAACAGCACCCAGTTCGATCGTGTCGGCCATGGTCGAGGTGCCGTGCGCATTGATGTAATCGATGTCCTTCGGCTCCAGCCCCGCATTGCGCAGGGCCGCGCGCATGGACCGCTCGCCGCCCTCGCCATCCTCGGACGGGGCGGTGATGTGATAGGCGTCACCGGACAGGCCATAGCCCTTGACCTCGGCATAAATGCGCGCACCACGGGCAACCGCGTGTTCGTATTCCTCCAGCACCACGATGCCCGCACCCTCGCCCATGACGAACCCGTCGCGGTCGGCGTCATAGGGGCGGCTGGCCTTTTGCGGATCGTCGGCGCGCTTGGTCGACAGCGCCTTGCAGGCGTTGAACCCGGCAATCCCGATCTTGCAGATGGCCGCCTCGGCCCCGCCGGCGATCATCACGTCGGCATCGCCATGCTGGATCAGGCGGGACGCATCGCCAATGGCATGCGCACCGGTGGAACAGGCCGTCACGACCGAATGGTTCGGCCCCTTGAAGCCATACTTGATGCTGACCTGGCCCGAGATCAGGTTGATCAGCGCACCGGGGACAAAGAACGGCGACACCCGGCGCGGCCCCTTCTCTTCCATCATCACGGCGGTGTTCGCGATGGAGTTCAGCCCACCGATGCCCGACCCGATCAGCACACCAGTGCGTTCCAGGCTCTCGGTGTCCTCGGGCTGCCAGCCCGCGTCCTTCACCGCCTGTTCGGCGGCGGCCAGGCCAAACATGATAAAGGTGTCGACCTTGCGCTGTTCCTTGGGCTCAAGATACGTGTCCGGATTGAAACTGCCGTCACTGCCATCGCCGCGCGGCACTTCGCAGGCATATGTGGTGGTCAGCCCCTCGGGATCGAATTGCGTGATGGGCCCCGCGCCCGATTGACCATCCAGGATGCGGGACCAACTGGCCTCCACCCCGTCCGCCAACGGTGTCACCAACCCCAGTCCGGTCACAACCACTCTGCGCATCTGCTCTGTCCACTTCTCTTTTCTGGCCCGCCTCATACCGCGCAGGCCATCCCCTGTTCAAGCCCAACACGCATCCACACGCCCAGCGGGATTACGCCTGCGGCACCGACTTGCGCAACATCATGCGGGCCGGGCTTTCCTGATAGGTCACATCGCGCACCGGTGTGTAGCCCAGGCGGGCGGCGATCTTCAGCGACGGGGCATTGTCGGGATGCACCAGACAGGCCAGGGGGCCGGTAATCACGCGATCGAACCAGTCATGGGCCGCCTGTACCGCCTCGAAACCCAAACCCCGCCCGTGCAGTTCCGGCACCAGCACCCAGCCCGCTTCGGGGATGGCGTCCCATTCGGGGTCGATGCCCCGGTCCCGGATGAAAAACCCGGCCTGGCCTACCATGGCCTTGGTCTCGTGGTCCTCGATGGCCCATTGGCCGTAGCCGGTGACCTGCCAATGACCGGCATTGAACAGGAAACGGTCCCAGCTGGTTGCACGGTCGCGCGGCACGCCGCCGATATGGCGCACCACATCGGGCATGGCCCAGATTTGGGCAAAGCGTTCAAACTCGCCCGGACGCATGGCGCGCAAGGTGATGCGCGCCGTGTTGATTGTCGGCACATTGCGATTCATGTCTGGTGTCCTGCCCGATCACCGTAATGTTTTCACATAGGTAAGGACCGACACGCGCCGAATACAAGATACCGCTGACACAAAACGCAAAAACGGCGCTTCTCCGCTGGGAAAAGCGCCGTCCTGTCAGGCGAATGCCCGAAACACTTACGAGGCTTTGGAAATAAAGCCGACCGCGTCGCCAAAGGTCTGAATGGTTTCAGCCGCGTCGTCGGGGATCTCGATGCCGAACTCTTCTTCGAAGGCCATCACCAGTTCCACGGTGTCCAGGCTGTCTGCGCCCAGATCGTCGATGAACGAGGCGTTCTCGGTGACTTTCTCTTCGTCAACGCCCAGGTGTTCCACAACGATCTTCTTCACGCGATCCGCGATGTCGCTCATATGACTGTCCTCATTCTTCCGGGGCACTCTGAACGCCCCCAAGTGGTGTCCCTGCAAACAGCAAGGCTCTGGTCTTGCCCCCTTGGGGCGGTGAAGCAGAGGGACGCGCAAGCGCCCCCATACCGTGAATTGCGCCGCCTATAGCATATCCCAAAAAGATGGCAAGGCCCGTACCTGCGGCGCCTACAACATGGCCATGCCACCGTTCACGTGCAAGGTGGTACCGGTAACATAGGCCGCCTCGGGGCTGGCCAGATACAGCACGGCGGCGGCGATTTCCTGTGCCTCACCCATGCGGCCGGCTGGAATTTGTGTCATGATTCCAGTCTTTTGGTCGTCCGTCAGCTTGTCGGTCATCGCGGTGGCGACAAAGCCGGGTGCAACCGCGTTCACCGTGATCCCGCGGCTTGCCACCTCATAGGCCAGGCTTTTGGACATGCCGACCATGCCCGCCTTGGACGCGGCATAGTTGGCCTGGCCGGGATTGCCCGTGGCCCCCACGACCGAGCTGATATTCACGATCCGGCCCCAGCGGGCCTTCATCATGCCGCGCATCACGCCCTTGCACAGCTTGAAGGTGGCGGTCAGGTTCACGTCCAGCACCGACTGCCAATCGTCGTCCGACATGCGCATGAACAGGTTGTCACGGGTGATGCCCGCGTTGTTGACCAGGATGTCGACGGCCCCCATGGCCTCGGCGGCCTGCTTGGGCAGCGCGTCGACGGCATCCGCATCGCCCAGGTTGCAGGGCAGCACATGCGCGCGTTCTCCCAACTCGGCCGCCAGCGCGTCCAGCGGTTCCGTCCGCGTCCCGCTCAGCCCCACGGTGGCCCCGGCGCCGTGCAGCGCACGTGCAATGTCGGCACCGATTCCGCCCGACGCCCCGGTGACCAGCGCGCATTTCCCTGTCAGATCAAACATCCACCGCCCTCATTCTTCTGCGTGTTCGCCACGGGCTTGCCACGCGGTCACGCGCCGCGCAAGCCATTGGGGGCCAAATGCCGGGGCCGGATCAGGCCCCCGCGGCGGCCTTCACCTCCTCCGGCGTGCCCACGGACCGGGTCGCGATGGACTTGTCGATGCGGCGGACCATGCCGGACAGGGCCTTGCCCACACCGATCTCCCAGATCTCGGTGACACCTTCGCCCGCCATCCATGCAATGCTTTCGCGCCAGCGCACGGCCCCGGTGATCTGGTCCACCAGGTGATTGCGCAGCAACGTGGCGCTGGTACAGCCGTGGGCCGTGACGTTGGGCACCACGGACACCTTCGGGTGTTCCATGTCCACGTGGCTCAGCGCCTCGGCCATCACCCCGGCGGCCGGTTCCATCAGACTGCAATGGAACGGTGCCGACACCGGCAGCATCACGGCACGGCGTGCGCCCGCTTCCTTTGCCAGCTCTACCGCACGTTCGACAGCCCCCTTGTGGCCCGACACCACGACCTGCCCGGGATCATTGTCGTTGGCCGCCTCGCACACCTGCCCCTGCGCGGCCTCTGCCGCCACGGCCGAGGCCTGTTCGAAATTCAGACCCAGCAGCGCGGCCATCGCACCCACACCCACAGGCACGGCATCCTGCATCGCCTGGCCCCGGGTGCGCAACAGCCGCGCGGTGTCCGCCAGGCCAAAGGTTCCCGCAGCACACAAGGCGGAATACTCGCCCAGCGAATGACCCGCGACAAAGGCGGCCTTTTCAACCGTAACGCCCTCGGTCTCCAGGGCGCGCATCACCGCCATGGATGTGGCCATCAGCGCAGGCTGGGCGTTGCGGGTCAGGGTCAACGCGTCCTGATCCCCCTCCCAGATCAGCGCACTCAGCTTTTCGCCCAGTGCGTCATCCACCTCGTCAAACACCGCACGCGCCGCCGGGTAGGCGTCCGCCAGATCGCGCCCCATCCCGATGGTCTGTGCGCCCTGCCCCGGAAATACGAATGCCACGCTCATGTCCTGCTCCCCCGTCCTTGGCTGGTTCCGGGTGTAATCGCCCGGGTGCCGCGAAACAAGCCATCCGCGCACGCCACATGTGCATGGGCAAGCGCTTGTCTTGCGGGACAATCGCATAAATTAAGGAGCAGACGTGTTTCCCCGCCGAAAGAGCCGGAGAGAAGATATGCCCCTTGCCAACACGACCCAAAGCTATGGCGGTGTCGCCAAGACCCTGCACTGGCTGACCGCCCTGCTGATCCTCACGCTGATACCGCTGGGAATCGTGGCCAACCAACTGCCCTACGACACCTCGGAACAGCTGGCGCAAAAGGCATGGCTGTTCTCGCTGCACAAGACGCTGGGGGTGGCCGTGTTCTTCGTGGCGCTCGTGCGCATCCTCTGGGCGGTGACGCAGCCCAAGCCCGGCCTGCTGCACCCCGACCGCAAGGTCGAAAGCCTGGCGGCCGAAACGGTGCACTGGCTGCTCTATGGCTCGCTCGTGCTGGTGCCGCTGTCGGGCTGGATCCACCACGCCGCCACCACGGGCTTTGCCCCGATCTGGTGGCCGTTCGGTCAGAACCTGCCGCTGGTGCCCAAATCCGAAGGGATCGCCGCCACCATGGCGGGCGCACACTGGGTGCTGACCAAGGTGCTGGGGCTGTCGCTGCTGCTGCACATCGCGGGGGCGTTGAAACACCACGTGATCGACCGCGACATGACGCTGCGGCGCATGTGGTTCGGGCGGCCCGACCTGCCGCAAGCCAGCGCACAGCACCGGCACGGCGCGCCCATCACGATGGCGCTGGCGCTGTGGGCGCTGGCCCTGTCGGGAGGTGCTGCGCTGGGGGTCTATGCCCCCCATGGCGGCCCGACCCAGGGCACCACGTTGCAAGCGGTTCAATCCGACTGGCAGGTGCAATCCGGCACGCTGGATATCACGGTGACGCAACTGGGGTCCGAGGTCACCGGCAGCTTTGCCGACTGGACCGCCGCCATCGCCTTTGACGAGACGGTGGAAAACGGCCCCTCCGGTACGGTGACAGTGACGGTGGCGATCGGCTCGCTCACGCTGGGCTCGGTCACGGACCAGGCGATGGGACCGGACTATTTCGACGCGCAAACCTTTCCCACCGCCACATTCACCGCCGACATCATTCGGGTGGTTGACGGGTACGAGGCACGTGGCGATCTGACGATCCGCGATCAGACCGTGCCCGTCCTCCTGACGTTCGGCCTGTCGGTCGACGGGGACGAGGCGTCGATGGCGGGCGGGCTCACGCTCGACCGGCGCGACTTCGAGGTGGGCATGAACATGGCGGATGAAAGCAGCCTCAAATTCGCGGTCCAGGTCGATGTCGACCTGATCGCAACGCGGGCTACCGAATGACCGCCACTTCTTCTGACTGGAAATACCACCCCCGGAGGGCACGGCGCAGGGCGGCCTGAAAAGGCTGTCCTGCATAAAATCATGTCACGCCAACGGCGTGTCCGGTCGGCGGTCGCCACGAAAAAAGGCCGCGCAGTGAATTGCGCGACCTCTTCCACAGGTTCCGTGAGTGTGGGTGAACCCTCAGCCGGCCTTTTCGGCCTCGATGGATATCTGCACCTGCACCTCGTCGCTCACCGCGGGGGCAAAGGCACCCAGGCCGAAGTCCGACCGCTTCAGCGTCGTGGAGGCGTTGAACCCGGCCCAGTCCTTCTGGTTCAGCGGGTTGGCACCGGCCTGGTTCAGCGTGGCGTCCAGCACAACCGACTTGGTGACGTCGTTCATGGTCAGATCGCCGGTGATCAGGGCAGTGCCGTCCCCGGTCACCTCGATGGCGGTGGAAGTAAAGGTGATCAGATCGTCATCCGTGGCGCCAAAGAAATCAGCCGACATGAAATGCCCGTCGCGCTGTTCCCAGCCGGTGAACATCGATTTGGTGGGCATCGATACGGTCACGCTGGAATTGGCGGGGTTGGCCTGATCGAACATGATCTCGCCCTCGAACCCGGAAAACATGCCCCATGTGGTCGAAAATCCGAGGTGATTGTAGGAAAACAGCACCTGGCTGTGGCTGGAATCAAGTGTGTAGCGCGCGGCTTCGGGTTCGGTCGCAAAACCGGCAGTAGCGGTTGCAGCGGATAGCGCGGCGGCAAACAGAACAGGTTTCATCAGGAAAGGCTCCGGGTTGGGTTGCGATGTGCTCAAAAGATGTCGCTTCACCCGGCCAAGGCAATTGCGCAGGGCTCAACAGATCGTGCGCATCCGCGAACAGGCCGCGGCGCGCATAAATCCCGGGGCTGACGTGTTACAACTTGCCTGCGTCGCGCAGCGCGCCCAGCAGGCTGCGATGGGCGGCCGGATCGGTCAACGCCACCTCGGCGATCAGCGCGCCGTCCTCGGCCCAAAGGCGCACCAGGTGACCGGCCAGTTCGGCCCGTCCCAGATCGGCGAAAGGCGTGCGGCTGATGACCCGGGGGTCGGCGCCGTCACTCACCAGACGCACCTCGCGGCGCACCGTGTCGATGGCCACCTGTACTGCAGGGCGCGCACGCCCGCCCTGCACCAGGGCCAGACCCGCAAATCCCGCAGCCAGCGACACGCCCAGTTTCATCAGGATCACGTCGGGTTCCAGCATCGCACCGGGCAAGACCCACATGCCCGCGGCCGCCAGCACCAGCGCCACGCCGCCCAGCCGCTGTGCACCGCGTGCAAGCCAGCGTCCACCATCCAGCATCCGCGCCGATTCCACCGGTGCTGCATGCGCCATCACGTCCGAAAGTGCTGTCATGTTCCTCTGTCCCTCGTTTGCGCCTGTTGGCGTCGTTGGGAAACAGACTGTTGCGCAATGATGGCCGGATTGCGGCCCCGCCAAGGAAATGCCGTGCCACGCCCGATGCCCCCGTTTGGCCTTGCCAACCTGCCCCAGACGTGTAGAAGGACGCGTCCCTGCAAATACCTTTTGCCGCGCAGTCTCTCGTGACCGAACCGCAGGGCCCTTTTGGATCGG
>JBCBFX010000130.1:0-7122 GCA_038527345.1 Pseudomonadota bacterium
CGTCCGCCCGCGCCTCGCCCCCGTTGTAGGCCACCGCGGCCAACCCGGGATTGCCGTATCGCTGCACCAGTTCCGCCAGGTAATGCGCCGACCGTTCCATCGCTTCGGCCGGGTTGTAGCTGTCGGCCAGCCCCCGCAGCCTGGCGGTGCCGGGCATGAACTGTGCGATCCCTTCGGCCCCTGCCGGGCTGAGCGCGTTGGGATCGAACCGGCTTTCCTGCCACAAGAGCCGGGCAAGGAACCCCGGGTCCAGCACATGCCGATGCGCCGCCCCCGCAACATGCTGACAGATGTCGAAGGCCGCGTGCTGCGGCCGGATACAGGCGACGGGCCCCAGCGTGCCGTCCGAACAAAGTGTACCGGGATCGCGCCCGGTGGCACCCTGCGGCAACATCAGAAGCAGTGCCAGCGCCACAACCATCCACAACTCATGCCTTTTCATGGGCGCGCACCCGTATTAGGTCAGATCTCAAGAGCAACTATCGGGGCATCATGGCGTTTTTCAAGAAACTCAAGGACCGGCTGTTCAAATCCTCGTCCAAAATCGACGAGGGGCTGGAGGCGATTGTCGAGGATGGTGGCACACAAGAGGTGTCGGCCACGCCGGAACAAGCATCAGCGCCGGACCCCGAACCGGCAGCTGATCCCGCATCGGAACCGACCCCCGAGCCGGAACCCGTGCCCGCACCGGAACCGATGCCAGTGCCTGCGCCCGAACCACCGGCACCGATGCCGGAACCGGAACCGATGCCTGAGCCGGAACCGGACCCCATACCGGCACCAGAACCGGCCCCGGTCCCGGAACCCGCGCCGACACCCGAACCGGCCCCGGTCCCGGAACCCGCGCCGACACCCGAACCGACCCCGGTCCCGGAACCCGCGCCAGCACCCGCACCGGAACCGGTCCAGATCCCCGAACCCGCGCCCGAACCCATCGCCCCGCCCACGCCGGTCGAAATTCCCACACAGGCTCCGGATCCGATGCCCGGACCGACCCCGGTCGAAATGCCCGATCTGGATGCGGGCCCCGAACCCGGACCGGTCAAACCCGGCCTTCTGGGCCGCCTTCTGGGCCGCAAGGACAGCGCCCCGGTCATGCGCCGCGCGCTGGACGACGACATGCTGGAACAGCTCGAAGAACTGCTGATTGCCGCCGACATGGGCGTCGACACGGCGCTGCGGGTGACGGCCAACATGGCCGAAGGGCGCATGGGCAGGAAATTGTCGGTGGCCGAGATCAAGGACCTGATGGCGCAGGAAATCGCCCGGATCATGGAGCCGGTGGCCAAACCGCTGCCGATCTATCCGCAAACCCCGCAGGTGGTGCTGGTGGTGGGCGTGAACGGGTCGGGCAAGACCACGACCATCGGCAAGCTCGCCAGCCAGTTCCGCGCGGCGGGCAAGTCGGTGGTAATTGCCGCCGGTGACACATTCCGCGCCGCAGCGGTTGAACAATTGCAGGTCTGGGGCGAACGGGCCGGCGTGCCGGTGCTGACGGCACCCGAAGGGTCCGACCCCGCCAGCCTCGCCTATGACGCCATGACCAAGGCACAGGCCGAAGGCGCCGACCTTCTGATGATCGACACCGCCGGGCGGTTGCAGAACCGCGGCGACCTGATGGAAGAGTTGTCCAAGATCGTCCGTGTGATCCGGAAAAAGGACGAAAGCGCGCCGCACAACACGCTTCTGGTGCTGGATGCGACCACCGGCCAGAATGCGCTCAACCAGGTCAAGGTCTTCCAGGAGGTATCGGACGTGTCGGGCCTCGTGATGACCAAGCTTGACGGCACCGCCAAAGGCGGCGTGCTTGTGGCGCTGGCCGACCGCTTCGGCCTGCCGATCCACGCCATTGGCGTGGGCGAACAGATCGACGACCTGCAACCCTTTGACCCCGAGGAATTCGCAGCAGCGCTGACCGGTCTCGAACCGGAATGACCGTCCCTGTCTTTGTCCCCAAAAAATCCTCGGGGGGTCCGGGGGGCAGACAGCCCCCCGTGCCACGGTCATGACCGGGTGGCTCGCCGGGATCGAAGGGACGCAGACCGGTGCAAATGTGGCTCTGGCCCTCGCGCTGCTCGCGGCCTTTCTTCACGCGGTCTTTGGCGCGCTGCAAAAGGGGCGGCACGATCCGTGGCTGACGCGTGGGGCGGTCGATGCGGCCTATGGGCTGATGGCCATGCCATTCGCCCTGTTTGTCGTGCCCTGGCCCGAGGCGCATATGTGGCCGATCTTTGCCACCGTCTTTGTCATCCATCTGTGTTACAAGATGCTGCAGGCCTGGGCCTATACCAAGGGGGCCTATACGGTCGTCTACCCCGTGGTACGGGGCACGGGGCCGCTGTTCACGGTGATCGGGGCCTATCTGCTGTTTTCCGAGACGTTCTCGGCGACGCAATGGCTGGGTGTTGCGGTGCTGCTGGCGGGCATCTACGGGCTGGCGGTCTACAATTTGCGCTATCTCCAGGCCGAGCGGGACACGCTGCCCATGGCGCTGGGCCTGGCGGTGATCACGGGGCTTTTCGTGGCGCTCTACACAACCTATGACGCCTATGGCATCCGGGCGACGGCCAATCCGTTCACGTTTCTGGCGTGGTTCTTCTTTCTCGACGGGCTGGCGATGCCGCCGGTGGCTCTTTGGCGCTACCGCCGCATGGTCAACCCGCCCACGCTGGCCCCGCTGGCACTGCGCGGTGTCGTGGGCGGCGTGGTTGCCATTTTCAGCTTCGGCTCCATCATGTTGGCCACGCGCCTCGACAAGGTGGGCGAAGCGGCGGTGTTGCGCGAAACTTCGACCGTGTTCGCCGCCATTATCGGTTGGCTCGTGCTGAAAGAAACGGTAGGACCGCGCCGTATCGCCCTGATGGCGCTGATCGCGGCCGGTGCCGTGATCGTCGAGATGGGCGGATAAGAGGCAAGGCATGGCAAACGAGCGTGAGATCAACCCGGTCCTGAAACAGGTCCTTGAACTGGGCCCCACCGTGGTCTTTTTCCTGATCTACCTGCGGCTGCGCGACGACACATTCGTTCTGGCCGGGACCGAGTATTCCGGGTTCATCGTGGCCACCCTGATCTTTGTACCGATCCTGCTGGTGTCCATGGGCATCCTTTGGGCACTGACGGGCAAGCTGAGCCGGATCCAGATCTTCACCGCATTCATGGTCATCTTCTTTGGTGCTTTGACGGCGTGGTTCAATGACGAACGGTTCTTCAAGATGAAGACCACAATCGTCTATGGCCTGTTTGCCGGACTTCTGGGCATCGGGCTTTTGCGCGGGCAAAGCTGGCTGGCATTCATCATGTCCGACATGATGCCGTTGCGCGACGAAGGGTGGATGGTGCTGACCCGCCGCCTGTGCGGCATGTTTGCCGCGCTGGCCATCGCGAACGAGATTGTGTGGCGGACCATGTCCACCGACACCTGGGTCAAGATCGAAACCTTTGCCTTTCCCATCGCGCTGATGGCGTTCCTGTTCTGGCAGATCACGGCGCTCCAGCACTACCTGATCGAGGATGAGGGCGAGGGGTAGAGCCGCCTGCCACCGCGCGGCTCAGCCTTGCTTTGCAAATAGCGCCCGTTGGCTTTTTTCATCCGTCCGGGTACGCCGCTTGTCCAAATGCAGGGCATGGCCTGCCTGCACAGCAGGACGTGCAGCCACCGCCTCCAGCCAGCGCCTGAGATGCGGCTTGTCGTCCAGCGTCTGCTGCTGACCCTCCCACAGCGACGCCCACGGCCAGATCGCCATGTCGGCGATGGAATAGTCGCCGGCGACGTATTCGTGGTCGGCCAGTTGCCGGTCCAGCACGCAGTATAGCCGCGCAACCTCGCCGCGATACCGGTCCTGCGCGTATGGCAGGTCATGGCCCATCTGCGGCGCGTATTTCAGGAAGTGATGCGCCTGTCCCGCCATCGGCCCCACGCCACCCATCTGCCACATCAGCCACTGATCCACCACGGTTCGCGCGCGCTCGGACCCGCCGCCGAACTGACCGGTCTTGCGGGCCAGGTATTGCAGGATCGCGCCCGATTCAAAGAGGGATATGGGCGCCCCGTCCGGCCCGTCAGGATCTACGATGGCGGGCATCCGGTTGTTGGGCGACAGCTTCAGGAAATCGGGCCTGTGCTGGTCGCCCGCCGTGATGTCGACCAGATGCACCTGGTATGGCAGGCCGAACTCCTCAAGCGCGATGGACACTTTCCACCCGTTCGGCGTGGGCCAGTAGTACAGATCGATCATGCGACGGCTCCCTGACTGCAAGGGGGCCTATGTTGCGGCTTTCCACGGCAGCGGCAAGGGCCGGGACAGGCCGGGGCGGGCAAGAACCCGCGACCAGCGTGGGGCGACCGCTGTTGGCAGGGCGTGTTGCAACGCCTCAAGCGACACGACCTGCGGCCGTCGCACCGCGCGCCCGTAAAAGCGCAGCGCGCCGGGGCGGGTATAGCTGGACCAGTGACAGATGCGGCGACGCGGTGCCGCGACATGGCCCCCAAAGCGCGACAGCGCTGCCAGCGTGCGGGGGCAATCAAGCTGGATGTTTACCGCATTCGGCAGGTCCAGCCCGTTGCCCATGGCCCGGTCCCCGGCCAGCGGCGGCGCGATCAGCCGTTCATATATGAAATCGAAAACGTCGTTTTCACGACTGGTGATGTTGAACAATTCCGCGGCCCGGCCCGCCGGGGTCTGCATGGCCGCCACGGCGCGGCTGGCATAGCTGGCCCCGGTCAGGGTCAGGATGCGCTGCACGTCGCCGGGCACAAGGGCGTGCAGCGCCTCGAACACGACCTCGGACCCCATGGAGTGGGTAATCACATGCACGGGCCGGTGCGGGGCCAACCGCCGGATTTCAGCGATCACCCGCGCGAGGTGCCACCCCGCGGCGCGCGCCGATCGTTCGGCCCGCCACAGGTCGCCGCGGGCGCGCCAGCCAAAGGCGATGGCCAGACCTTCGGTGACGTCACCGATGCCGAACCCCAGGTGTGGCAGCCATTGTGTCTTGTGGGTGTTGCCGAAAATCGTGCGGTGCGGCGAACAGCGCGGGCAATCGGGGTCGTACTTGAACCCATGGATCATCACGATGACCGGCCCGGTGCCGATGGCCGCCCGGCGCAAGGCAGGCAGCGCAGCGGCAGGAGAGGCATGGAGCGTCAGGCCCGCAGGTCCGGCATTCAGTCTCAGGATGGGCATTGCAGCGCCTCCTACCATATGTTGTGGGGCCGCTATGGCCCAGACATATGACGTGCGGATGAAAATTCGGTTACGGCACCGTGACGGAGTTGACGTGCAACACCTGGCGGCGTACCCAAGCAACGTGGCGATTTGTTACCGGATTGCGGGCCACCCCGACGCCTTTAACCTTTGGGCCGGTCGGAAAACTCCGCTAAAAGGTCAGGATGAAAGCCCCCCTTTCGCTTGACCGCGCATCGGGGGTTTTTTCGTGGCCTGGCCCCGTCCTGCAGGCCCGCACATGGAGTGAACCATGACCGACAAATGGCATCCCCGCACCCGCGCCGTGCATGGCGGTGTGCGCCGCAGCCAATATGGCGAGGTGAGCGAGGCGATCTTTCTGACCCAAGGGTTCGTCTATGACAGCGCCGAGGCCGCGGCCCAGCGGTTCGAGGCGGCGGGCGAGGATGAATTCATCTATGCCCGCTACGGCAACCCGACCGTGCGCATATTCGAGGAACGCATGGCGCTGCTCGAAGGGGCCGAGGACGGCTTTGCCACTGCCAGCGGCATGGCGGCGGTGTCGGGTGCGCTGACCGCGATGCTGAAGGCGGGGGACCGGGTCGTGTCGTCCCGGGCGCTGTTCGGGTCATGCCTGTACGTGCTGGAAGAGGTTCTGACCCGCTACGGGGTCGAGGTGGTGTTTGTGGACGGCACCGATCTGGATGCATGGCGCGCGGCCATAACGCCCGGCACCACGGCGGTGTTCTTTGAATCGCTGTCCAACCCCACGCTGGAAGTGGTGGACATCGCCGCCGTGTCTGACCTGGCCCACGCGGTCGGGGCCACGGTGCTGGTCGATAACGTCTTTGCCACGCCGGTCTTTTCCGATGCCATCGCGCAGGGCGCGGATGTGGTGATCTATTCCACCACAAAGCATGTCGACGGGCAGGGGCGTGCGTTGGGGGGCGTGATCCTTGGGACGCAAGAGTTCATCCGCAAGACGGTCGAACCTTACATGAAGCATACCGGCGGGGCGATGTCGCCCTTTACCGCCTGGGTGATGCTCAAGGGGCTGGAAACGCTGGAATTGCGGGTAAGGGCACAAGCGGCAACCGCACTGGAACTGGCGCAGGCGCTTGATGGGCACGACGCGCTGGCGCGGGTGATCTATCCCGGATCGGCGGCCCATGCGCAGCACGCGCTGGTGCAGCGGCAGATGGGCGGGCAGGGCGGCACGGTGCTGTCGCTGGACCTGCAGGGCGGGCAGGACGCCGCCTTTAGGTTCCTGAACGCACTGACGATCCCGGTGATTTCGAACAATCTGGGCGACGCCAAGTCGATCCTGACCCATCCTGCGACCACCACGCACCAGCGCCTGCCGCAGGACCAGAAGGACGCGCTGGGCATCACGCCCGGACTGGTGCGTATGTCCGTCGGGCTTGAGGCGTCACAGGACCTGACGGCCGATTTGTTGCAGGCGCTCGAAAAAGCGCAATAAAAGCAAAATAGTGCACATTGCCGGCGTGCGGACACGAATTGGCATCATTGTCGATTAATTGTCATCCAATGGTGAGCATCACACGTAATTGTTAGCGTTAATGGAAATGTTCGGGTGGGTGGCTTACATACCCTTTCGACACAGATAGAAAGGGGGGCTACTTTATGAACATTCATACGCCCGACATTACCGCAATACCCGAACGCGATGAGGCAGAGGCCGCACTTGACGTGTTGCGCCGCTGGGCCGAAACGGCCAGCACCACTGATATCATCGAGCTTGATCCGTCCGTTGCCCGGCTGGTGCCGGGGCGTGACGGGGTGGACTATCCCGCGTTTTCTCGGGTCTATCCCGAGACATTCGTGACCGATGGCGCCTACAAGGACACGTTGCCCGACCTGCAAAACGGGCCCAGCAGCCTGATCCGCGGCGCAAAGCAACAGATCCAGCACGTGGGCA
>JBCBFX010000131.1:0-6735 GCA_038527345.1 Pseudomonadota bacterium
TACGAGATGGGCGAGATCCCCCCGATGGGTTACGTGCCCAAGCAGATGTATGCATGGGCGATCCGCAAGGAACGCCATGGCGAACCCGACACGGCGATGCAGCTGGAAGTGGTCGATGTGCCCAAGCTGGACAGCCACGAGGTGCTGGTCTTGGTCATGGCGGCAGGCGTGAACTACAACGGCGTCTGGGCGTCGCTGGGCAAGCCGATCAGCCCCTTTGACGGGCATGGCCAGCCGTTTCACATTGCCGGGTCGGACGCGTCGGGCATCGTCTGGGCCGTCGGTGACAAGGTCAAGCGCTGGAAAGTGGGGGACGAGGTGGTCATCCACTGCAACCAGGACGATGGCGACGACGAACACTGCAACGGCGGCGACCCGATGTATTCCGACAGCCAGCGCATCTGGGGATATGAAACCCCCGACGGCTCCTTTGCCCAGTTCACCAACGTGCAGGCCCAGCAGCTGATGCCGCGCCCCAAGCACCTGACCTGGGAAGAAAGCGCTTGCTACACGCTGACCCTGGCCACGGCCTACCGGATGCTGTTCGGGCATGAACCCCACGACCTGAAGCCCGGCCAGAACGTGCTGGTTTGGGGCGCGTCGGGTGGTCTGGGATCCTATGCGATCCAGTTGATCAACACCGCAGGTGCCAACGCCATCGGCGTGATCAGTGATGAAAGCAAACGCGACTTTGTCATGGACCTGGGCGCCAAGGGCGTTATCAACCGCAAGGATTTCAACTGCTGGGGCCAGTTGCCCACGGTCAACACGCCCGAATATGCCGAGTGGTTCAAGGAAGCCCGCAAGTTCGGCAAGGCGATCTGGGACATCACCGGCAAGGGCAAGAATGTCGACATGGTGTTCGAACACCCCGGCGAAAGCACGTTCCCGGTGTCCACCTTTGTCTGCAAGAAGGGCGGTATGGTCGTGATCTGTGCCGGTACGACCGGCTACAACCTGACATTCGACGTGCGGTACATGTGGATGCACCAGAAGCGCCTGCAAGGCAGTCACTTTGCCCACCTTAAACAGGCATCCGCCGCCAACAACCTGATGGTGGAACGCCGTCTGGACCCCTGCATGTCCGAAGTGTTCGGCTGGGATGACCTGCCCGAAGCGCACATGAAGATGATGCGCAACGAGCACAAGCCCGGCAACATGAGCGTGCTGGTGCAAGCCCCGAAGACCGGGCTGCGCACATTGGAAGACGTCCTGGACGCGGGTTCTTAACCCAGCGCACGTCAAAGGCGAGTACATTCGGTCGCGAATCACCCTTGGGTTTCGCGGCCGTTTTTTGTTCCGGAATTGGGTGTGAGTGGTTTCAACACCTTAAGAATTGCCACCTCACCATTTTGGGGGAGGAGAAATACGTGAATTTTCAGGCGAAGTTAATGCATGCTAGAGTTGTGTTAATCAATCGTTAACCATTGGAAGGCGAATCTGACCATGAAGAGTGACTGGATACTGGATGTTCTTGCTGACCTGAAGACCTTTGCACACGCAAACGGCATGCCGGTGTTGGCCGAGCAGCTGGATGACACGGCAATTGTCGCCATGGCCGAGATCGCCGCAAAAAGGGAAACGACCCATGGTCAAAGTCGCAACGGCAACGCAGCCGTTGGAACAAATCTTGGAGGACTTGGAACAAGCTGACGGTCTCGCCGCACTTCAGGTCGCCTCCGAAGAATTGCGCGATCACTATGGCGTTGACCACGTTGTCTATCATTGGGTCGACTCTGCGGGCGATCAGTACGGGTGCGGCACGTATTCGGTCGACTGGCAGGAAAGATATCTGGAACGGAATTATCTTCGTGTCGATCCGGTCATTCTGGGCTGCTTCCAGCGATTTCACCCCGTCGACTGGAAACGCCTGGACTGGTCCAGCAAACCGGCCCGCGCCTTCCAAGCAGAGGCCATCGAATTCGGGGTCGGCAATCAGGGATTTTCGGTCCCCATCCGCGGTCCCAACGGTCAATTCGCACTTTTTACTGTCAGCCACTCATGCGACGACGATACCTGGGCGGTTTGGACGGGCACGCACCGCCGCGACCTGATCCTGATCGCGCACTACTTCAACCAAAAGGCACTGGAGCTGGAACCTGACCGCAAGCCGGAACAATCCCAGGCCCTCAGCCCCCGCGAAGTGGACGCCATGACGCTGCTTGCCATGGGCTACAGCCGGGCGCAGGTCGCCAGCAGCCTGTCGATCTCGGAACATACGCTGCGGGTTTATATCGAAAGCGCCCGGTTCAAGCTGGGCGCCATGAACACGACGCATGCAGTGGCCCGCGCCATGAGCCGGGGACTGATCGTGGTGTGACGGCTGTTGCCTCGTTGCCGGGAACAGCGCGCGCCCGCATGAGTAGACGTTAACGCACGCATCGGTAGTAATTCCGTCATACCGTTCCGGTCTGACAAGGAGTTGCCCGATGCTACGTTACCTGTACGCCCAAGACCTCAAGGATCATCCGAAACTGGCCCGCACGATGTTTCGTGACCGCGCGGACCAGTTCAAGACGCGGCTGGGTTGGGACGTGGCCGTGGACGCCGACGGGTACGAACGGGACGCATATGACGCGCTGAACCCGCTATACGTCATCTGGGAGGAACCGGACGGCAGCCATGGCGGATCGATGCGTTTCTTGCCGACGACGGGCCGCACCATGGTGAACGAGCATTTTGGCGATCTGATGTCTGGCCCGATCTGCAGCCCGGTGATCTGGGAATGCACACGGTTCTGCCTGAACCGTGGCGCGGGCAGCCATGTCGCGGCGGCCCTGATGCTGGGCGGCGGCGAGATCATGCAGAATTTCGGGATCGAACATTTCGTCGGTGTCTTCGATGCCCGCATGGTCCGCATCTATCGCATGATCGGATCCTCGCCCGAACTGCTGGGCAGCACCGGCGCGGGCCGCGACAAGATCAGCGTCGGCCTGTGGCATTTCGATCCTGTGGCCGCGCAACGTGTGGCGGACCGGGCCGGCGTGTCGCTGACCCTGTCGCAGCGGTGGTTCACGCAGTCATTCGGTACGGAAACCCGTCTTCCTTTTGCAAAATCGGCCTGACCGCACTGGCCCCTGACGCGACCCAAAGATAGGGTCGCGCCATGACCACTGCCCTTGCCCTGTCCGACGATCAAGCCACCGCCTATGACAGCGTGACCGAGATGCTGCGCGGCGCGGGCATCGATCTGGACGACGCACTTCTGACCCCGCCGAAATCGTCGGCCACGTCCGTCATGGCGATCACGGGCAAGGCCGGGTCGGGCAAGACGCTGCTGTTGTCCGAGCTGTACAAGGCGCTTGAAGCCGCGGGAGTCGAGGTGGTTTCGGGCGATTACGAGGGGCGCAAGCGCCGCGACAAGCGCACCCTTGCCATCCTGGCCCCCACCAACAAGGCCGCCAGTGTGCTGCGCTTTCGCGGCGTGCCCGCGACCACGATCCATCGCATCCTTTACACGCCCGTCTATGACCCGGAATACGAACGCATCGCCGAATGGCTGGCAGGCAACGGCGAACGCCCCGAGATCGAGGGGCTGACCGAACTGGCGCTGGACCGCGCCTTTGCCTTTTACCAGACGAACAAATCCATTCCGGGGGCGCTGGCTGCCGCCGGTCTGCGCGGGTCCGATTTCATCACCGGCTGGAAACGGCGCGAGGAACCTCTGGACATCGGCTTTGTCGATGAGGCGTCGATGCTGGACGACAAGCAGTTCGAAGACCTCAAGGAGATTTTTCCGACGCTGCTGCTGTTCGGCGATCCGGCGCAGCTGGCCCCGGTGAACCAGTCGGGCACCATGGTGTTTGACCGGTTGCCCGAAAAACGGGTCAAGCATCTGGGCCGCGTGCACCGGCAGGCGGCAGACAACCCGATCCTGGATCTGGCCCACGCGCTGGCCGACCCGGAGGTCGACTTTTACCGTTTCGAAAAGATGGTGGAGGAAGCCGCCGCCCGGGACGACCGCGTCGTGTGGGGCCAACGGGTCGAGGTGGACCTGATGGCACGCAGCCCGGTGCTGGTCTGGCGCAACGCCACCCGCATCCGGCTGATCAACGCCTTTCGGTCGGTGCATGGCGCGCCCGAGGATGCATTGCTGGCAGGTGAGCCGCTGATCTGCGACGGGCTGGAACTGCCCATCAAGCACCGCAAGAAACGGCTCGATCTGGAAGCCCGCGGCCTGATCAAGGGCGCGCAGGTCATCTATCTGGGCGAGGGGCGCAAGCCCGGCTTTTCCCGACTGCACGTGATGGGGGCCGAGGACCCGCAAGTGTCCGCCGCATCCATCGTCAAGATCGAAAAGCCGGACGAGGAAGAGCCGTTTATCCCCTTTGCCGCCCGTATGGGCGCCACGTTCCTGCATGGCGCCGCCGTGACCATTCACAAGGCGCAAGGCAGCCAGTGGGACACGGTACAGGTCTTTGCCCCCGATCTGTACGCCGCGGCCCGCATGGGCCGGTCCGAGGCCGGACAGCCGCTGTGGAAGCGTCTGGCCTATGTGGCGATCACGCGGGCGCAGGAACGGTTGATCTGGGTGGTGCGGAACCGGCTGGCCAAGCCCACGGGACCGCTGGTGGTAGACGACCTGCGCAGCACACCGGCTGCGCCGCTGACGCTGGACGCTCCAGAGCCGATGTAGGGTGCGCAGGGACTGCGCACCGCAATTCAGTTGCGCAGCAGGGAAAAGGCCGCCGACGCACCCCAACCGGCGGCGATGGCGATGGCCAGCGACATCAGCCCGTACCAGAACGGCTGTTCCCGGCTCAGGCTGAACAACCACCGTTCCAGCCCGACTTTGCGTACGTCGATTTCGGTCTGGTATCCGGACACGACGGTGCCGTCCCGGGTCAGGAAGATGCGGGTTTCATAGGATCCTTCGGTCAGCGCAGCAGGCAGGCGGACCCGGGTGCGAAACAGCGTTTCATCGTCAACGACCACCTTGCCTTCCAGCAACTGGTATGTCCCGGCGGCCTTGTTGATGCGGATCAACGCCGCGACATAGGCGCTGGCGTCCAGGATGCTGCCGGGGGCGGCAACGGAACTCAGCTTGCTGGGAATCGACACCCGGTGTTCCAGGTTCTCGCGGATGCCCAGCACGTCGTCCAGCGGGCCGTTGGTGGCCACGGCATAGTAGGTGGGTGCGGCGTCTATCTCGACGGCTTCGGTGTTGACCCAGATGCCAAAGCGGCGTTCCTTGCGGCGCACCGTTACAGGTTCGGACGGCCCTTCGATGGTGACGATCACGCCCAGCGGGCCATCGGGGATCGGGGCCTCGCGTTTCACCGCGCCAAAGATCAGGATTTCAGAGCCGTCAAAACTGGTGGTGATGGCGACCTCGTCCTGGCTGAGACCCAGCACGACCTCTTCTGCCGCGGCGGGCAGCGCCAGTAGAAAAAGGGCCAGCAACCACCGCATCAATGCCCCTCCACCGCGCCGACGGAATACAGCTCGGACGGCATCACCAGCAGATCAAAGGCCAGCTTGCCGCACACCGCCAGCACCATAAGCGCCAGCAGGATGCGCAACTGTTCGGCCTTCATCTTGACCCCGATGCGGGTGCCGATCTGTGCGCCGATCACGCCACCGACCAGCAGCAGCACCGCCAGCACCACGTCCACGGTAAAGTTCGTTGTGGCGTGCAGCATGGTGGTGAAGGCGGTGACGAATATGATCTGAAAGAGCGACGTGCCCACCACCACCTTGGTCGGCATCCCCAGCAGATAGATCATCGCCGGCACCATGATGAACCCGCCGCCGACACCCATGATGGCGGCCAGCACGCCCACGCAAAGACCCACCAGCAGCGGTGGAATGACCGAAATATACAGCCCCGACACCCGGAACCGCATCTTGAACGGCAGCTTGTGGATCAGCCCGTGTTTCTTGCGGGTCCGCACCTTGGTGCCCTTGGCGGTCTTGCGGATCGCATTCAGGCTTTCGATGAACATCAGCCCGCCGATCACGCCCAGAAAGACGACGTAGCACAGCCGTACCAGCAGATCGACCTGACCCAGCGCCTTGAGATAGTTGAAAACCAAGACACCCAGTGCCGCCCCGACAAGTCCGCCAATCAGCAGAACCGTCCCCATCCTGAGGTCCACGGTCTTTCGCCTGAGATGCGCCAGCACGCCGGAAAAGGACGAGGCCACGATCTGGTTCGCCTCGGTCGCGACGGCCACGGCGGGTGGGATGCCGATAAAGAACAGAAGCGGCGTCATCAGGAAACCGCCGCCCACGCCGAACATGCCCGACAGGATGCCCACCAGCCCGCCCAGTCCCAAAAGCAGGAACGCGTTGACCGATACCTCGGCAATGGGCAGGTAAATTTGCATGGGTACTGTTAGGACGGGGGCTTGTGCAAAATCAAGGCGTCACGCCGCCGCGCAGCAATCTGGGCGTATGGCTGCGCGGATTCTGGACTCACCGCCCTAGCGTTCCTTCACGTAGGGGGCGCCCCCCGCCCGGGGTGGAATGGCCTTGCCCACGAACCCGGCCAGGATCACCACCGTCAGGATATAGGGCAGCGCGTCCAGCAGTTGCACCTGTACCTTGAAGCCAAGCGCGCCTTCGATGATGTCGGGGCGCAGCGCGATGGCCTGAAGGTAGCCGAACAGCAGCGTGGCCCACAGCGCGTGCCAAGGCCGCCACTTGGCAAAGATCAGGGCCGCCAGCGCGATAAAGCCGCGGCCTGCTGTCATGTCCTTGACGAACCCGGCTTGCAGCCCCGTGGCCAGATAG
>JBCBFX010000132.1:0-6683 GCA_038527345.1 Pseudomonadota bacterium
ATCGAAGACCCGGACATCTACGAGGTCACCTACGAGGATCTCATGGGAACTGACCGGGACAGGATCTACGGCGAGATGTTCGCGCATCTCGGGCTCGAGGGTGACACGCTTGACCTGGCCCAGGATCTCATGCGGCTTTTCGAAGCCAAAAGCCGCACCGGGCGATCCGCCGACAAGGTTGCGGCCAAGAGCCATCTGCGCAGCGGGAAGTCGGGGCAATGGCAATCCGAACTGGACGCCGATCACGTCGCCTATATCGACAGGGAGCTTGGCCCTGTGCTGCGGAAGTTCGGGTACTGAAGACGACCGTCAGTCGGCGGCGGAGCCGCCCAGCGGCTGCACATATTCCACCAGAACCCCCCGCGTGGCGACCGGGCTGACGAAATTGCACAGGAAATCGCCCGCGCCCTTGACCGGTTCGGCGTGCAGCATCGGTACGTCACGTGCCGCCAGGTCGCGTTGCAGAGCGCGGATGTCCGGGGTTTCGAACGCATAGTGATGCAGGCCCCCCGCCCCGCGATTGAACCGCGCCAGCGACCCGCCGGTCGGCACCACCAACTCCACCGCCGTACCGCCACCGGGGGCCGTGCAGAAAATGCACCAGCACTCGAATTCCTCGACATAGCCGCGATAATCCTCGGTATGGTCGAACAGGGCCATGAACGCCTCGGCCGCAGCCATGTCGGGTTGAACGATGCCCACATGGTGCAGCTTGTGCGATGCCTGCAATAGGGTCTTGTCGGTCATTCGGATGATGTCTCCCGCTCTTTCAGAAGTCGCGCCAGTTCATCCGTCAGCCAGTTCGTGATGCGCGCGGCCCCAAGTTCGGATGCGTGCGCGACATCATTATAATGCAGCGGATCCCCGGCCAGGAAATCGGCCGTCAGCACCGGCCCGTACTGTTCCAGCCACGCGCGTTCGAATGGTTCCGGATAGCCGCCATAGAACGGCAGATGCAGAAACACGATCTGGACCCCGTGGTCCTCTGCCAGCCTGGCGATCCGGCGCAGATAGGTTCTGGGAATACCGAATTCGACCCAGCCAAGCGCATCGGGCAAAATCGGCTGCGTGATGCTGCGGCGGCGGAACCGGGACTCCCGCTCCAGCGCTTCGATATCCTCGGCCGTCTTCGGCCCGGCTTTCTTGCCGGGATTGAAGATGCGCGGGTCGACAGAGGTGCCGGCATAGGCACCGGAGTCGAAATTCCGGCGGTATCCAAACGCTTCGGGCAATTGGCTGGCTGCGGCAAGCTGCAGTTGGCGCAGCGGCAACCGGGCGAGGTTTTCCGGCAGGGTAGCGTTCACGATCCATGGGCTGCCAAGCACCTCTGCCGAGGTGGCCAGTTCGCCGAATGCCTGGTGCCCGAGGCGCGGAAACTGTTCGACAACCGAGATCACCAGAAGATCCGGCGTCTTTTGCGACAGCAGTTCGCGGGCCAGGGCATAGCGGATATCGAACCCGGCCGCGGGGATGGAAAAATTGACGATGCGCTTGTCGATGCCCTGTGCGGCCAGGCGCGCCTCGAGATCCGTCGAAATCACGCCGCGGGCGGTGCGCGACGACCCGATAAAGGCAATGTCGACCGGTGCGTCGTCAAAGTGGGTCCGCTCATAGGCCCAGCGGACACGTTCGAAAATCGTGCCAGACATCGCCTGGTAGCGGATATAGCCGTCATGCGGCAGGGCAGCGGCTGCGAAGTAACAGGCCAGCATCGTCAACCCGACCCCGGCAAGGAAGCCCGGAAGACGCAGCGGTTTTCGAAGCGGCATGGCCATCGGATCGTCCTAGAAGTTGAAGTAGATGAATTCGGATTGACTGCGCAGGATAAAGGCAACCCCCAAAAACAGGGCCACGCCGGTTGCGATGCTCCAGCCCAGGGTCAGGCGCCATTGGAAACGCACCACCGGGGGGGCCACCTTTTTCCAGCGCCGCCAGTGCAGGATCGGGTTGTAGCGTCCCATGATCTGCTGGGTATTCGGAAACAGAAAGATCAGGGCGGCGCTCACCACCAGCAGCAAGCCCGGCTCCCGGAGCAGGTCGGCAGGGCTGGCGGGCAGCAGCATGCCGGCCAGTTGCGCCACCTCGTCGAGACGCAGCATCCCGGCCCAGACCGCAACCGCCGTGCCCGGCGTTTCGGCCCGGAACATGACGTTGGCGAAGATCACGGCGACAAGGGTGATGGCATGGTAAAGGATCATGCTGGACGGCGGCGGCGGGGCCTTGCGGCGCGACTTGCGGCGCAGCGCGCGCCAAAGCTCGTTCACCGCCAGATAGGTGCCATGCATCAGCCCAAACAGCACAAAGGTCCATGCAGCACCATGCCAAAGACCGATCACCACAAACAGCACAACCGTCGGCACCGCGACCGTCAGCGCGAAGGTCGGCCATTTCCCGAGCTTCCACGTTGCCGCCAGCCGGGACAGCGGCAGTACCAGCGGCTGGTACATGTAAGAGACGATGAACTGCTGCAACGTGATGTGCCAGCGCCGCCAGTAGTCGATGATCGAGGCCGCACGCAGCGGCGAATGGAAATTCACCGGCAGGCGGATGCCGAACATGCGCGCCAGGCCGATGGCCATGTCGGAATAGCCCGAGAAATCGAAATAGAGCTGAACGGTATAGGTCAGGGCCGCGGTCCAACCCTCGACAAGTCCGACCTCGGCCCCTGCCAATGCTGCATCGAATATCGGTGTGGCGTGCACCGCTGCGCTGTCGGCGATCACCGTTTTCTTGAACAGCCCGATGGCGAATATCGCCAGCCCGACCGTCAGGTTCGCGGTCCAGAACCGCCCCAGATCCCGACCGAAGAACTGCGGCATCATTTCCTTGTAATGCACGATCGGCCCGGCAATCAGCTGCGGAAAGAAGATGACGAAGGTCGCATAGCGCCAGATGCCGCCGGGCCGGACCTGGTTGCGGGCCACATCCGCCAGGAACGCAATCTGCTGGAACGTGTAGAACGAGATCGCCAGCGGCAGGATGATCCGTTCAAGGTGATATGAGCCGCCGAAGGCATTGATGTTTTCGACGAAGAAGTTGGCGTATTTGAACCAGCCCAGCACGGCCAGATTGGCCACCACGCCAAGCGCCAGAATCCTGCCCGGGCCCCGGTCCCGCGCGTGATCGATCCACAGGCCGAACAAGTAATTGCCCAGAACCGACGCAATCAGCAGCAGCACATAGGGCGGGTTCCAGACCGCGTAGAACACCAGCGATGCCAGAACCAGGAACAGGAAAATCCACTGTCGCAGACCCAGCCGGATCAGCAGGTAATACCCCGCCAGCGTGACCGGCAGAAACAGGAATACGAAGGCAAGCGAATTGAACAGCATGCAGTGCGGCGCTCAGACCGGCCGGGCCAGCATGCAGGCGGACACCGAGATCCGGTTGCGCAGGGCCCGCTCGAGCGCGGTGCCTTGTGTGGCGTAGAACCCCTCGCGCACGATCTCGAACCCGGTATCGGTCAGCAGCGCCCGCGCGTCGTCCGGGGTCTGCATCAGATAAAGGTGATCCGGCGACGGGCTGTTGATCGGCACGTTGATAAAGATCAGCCCGGTTTCGGGCCGCACCAGCCCATGCAGCGGCGCCATGACGGATTTCGGGTCCTCGAGATGCTCAAGAACCTCCGACAGCACGACAAGATCATAGGGTTCGGCCCCGGCGGTGACGTCCATCACGTTCTGCACCGCAAAGGTGCAATCGTGGTGCCCGAGCTTTTCAAGGGCTGCGCGGGTCTGCTCCAGCGAGACCTCCGACAGGTCCCACGCGGTCGCGGTTGAAAGACCGAAATCCCTGAGCGCCAGCGACATCATCAACCCGTGACCCGGCCCGATCTCCAGCAGCCGACCGCCCGGTTGCAGCAGCGGCGGCGTTTCAGTCAGGAAAAAGTGGCAACTGGCCGCGTGATTGACCCACAGAACCTGGCTGATCAGCAGCCCGTCCATGTATTTTTCCATGTAGGCGGCGTTGGAATAGACCTCGGCATCGGCTTCGGCAAAGGTCTTCAACCGGTAGCGCCCCTCGCGGTGAAAGAACAGTTCCTCCTCGCGCAGCCGGTCGCAGGTCCAGCGGTAGTGTTCGGCGATAGCGCCCAGGCGGTCCCCCGCCAGCACCAGGGCGGCCTCGGCCAGGGTTTCGGTCGTGCCCATCATCGCGGCATCGCGCGCCGCCAGGCTTTTCGCCGCATACCGTCCGTGTTCGGGCCACACGGCCAGGACCGCCTCGACCACCCGGCCCGTTGCCGGCCATTGGCCCTTGAGATCCTCCAGGAGCGTCTCGGCGCGTAATTGATTGGTCATGAAAAGGGTTCCCGGGGTTTCAGGCGGCTGCCACCAATGCGGGCCCGCTCAGTTTCATTGGCAGTTCGGGCGGTTCATATGCCGCCAGATCCAGATGCCACGATGTCGTGCCGTCTGCCGTCTCCGACTGTTTCTCGAAGCCCAGCTTGGCGAAATGGTCGACCACCATCGCATTCTTCGGGGACGGGATGTATTCGCCCACAAGCCGCGTCGCTCCGGCCTGGCGCGCGGCCTCGGCGACCACCGCCAGAACGGCCTCCTCGACGCGGCGGCCAATGACCCGGCAACTCATCAACCAGGTGTCACAGGCCCATTCCTCGGCACCCTTGCGGAAGATCACGACCGAGATCATGCCGTTGTCGCCGAACTTGTCGGCCAGCCTGACCTGTAGCGTGAACATGTCCGGATCGTTCTCGAACCCGCGGATCTCGGCCTCGGTGTAGCGGCGGGTCGTCAGGTTGAACTGGTTCGACTTGTTGACAAGCTGGGTGATGCGCGTGCGCCCGACCGCATCGAATGTGCTCAGGTCGCAGGCCATGCCGAGCGAGCGCAGGTAATCGCCGTAATCGCCGATCGTCTCGAGTTCCATGCTGCGTTTGGCATTGGCGTTGTACTGTTCGGCCCGTTTCGCATCGTCGGACGACAGGCCGGTCGTCTCGAAATAACCGGCCTGTGCGAGCGCGGCCGGGTAATAGGCCGGATCGTCAGGCAGTTCCGGCACCGCCACCTCGGGCAGCATCTGGCGCACGCGGGCCCGTTCGGCCGGGTTGTCGTCAAGAAAGGCCAGCGCGTCGGTGCCGATGTTGAGCAGACGCGCGATATGGCGGATATTCGTCGCCTTGTCCTGCCAGTTGGCGATGAAGACGGCGATGTCATCCTCGCGCAGCGCCATGTCGGGATGCTTGCGGAACGGCAGGCGCGCGGTGTCCTCCTCGTTCTTGGAACAGACCGCCAGCACGATACCGCGGGCCTTGAGTTGCAGCGCGTAATTCTGGATTGCGAGGAACGCCTCGCCCTCGGCCGTGCCCTGGCCGATGCGGATGCCCTCCAGCCCGTCATCGCCGATCACGCCACCCCAGCAGGTGTTGTCCAGGTCAAGCACCAGGCATTTGCGGGCCTTGCCGCGCAGGGCGGCGACCAGCCGGACCACGTGATCGGCGTAAAGCGGAACGTAATCCAGCGCGAAAGGCAGTTTCGCGCGATGCCAGTAGGCATGATCGAACCAGCTTGTGCGACCCACCTGGTCGGCCAAAGCCGCAATATCCAGCATGACGGCCGAACATTCGCCCACCAGCGCCGCAAGGCCGGTGTTGAACGCGTCGATCTGGGCTGCGACGGAGCCCGGCGCACGGCGGTCGAAGTGCCCGCACCAGGGGTCCGGTGGCACGGGCACGGTCTGCACGATGACGGTGCCGACCCCCATGGCCTGCAACCCGTCGATCAGCGCGCGCATGCGCGACAGCGCGTCGGAAACGGCGCGGTGCGCCACCTCTGCGTCCATGTGCACGGTCGCAAGACCCAGGCTGACATGGTTCTGCGCGATCAACGCCATGTCGGCCGCGAATTCCGTCAATGCGCCGGACCGTCCCAGCACGTCCTGTGTCGCCTGACCGAATTCAGGCACGTAAAGGTCGACCAGAAGCCCATGACGCGGTGCCGTGGCGCGGATGGCAGGTGCGATGTAATCGGTCGTCGCTTCGGCCAATACGGCCAGACGCACCGGCGTCAGCGCGCCGTGGTTCAGCTTGCCCGAAGACAGCTTGGCCAGCGTCCGATCCAGCTGGGTCAGCTTGTTGAGATCGAGCGCATGGGCCGCCAGCGCCGCGATGTCGCCGCCTTCGACCGCATCGGATGCGGCCAGTGCCCTGACCCGATCACGAAAGTCCGTCGGCGCGGGTTGCAGCCAGTTTAGCTCTTCGAGGCCAGGACGCACGATTTCCTCCGTCTACGCTGTTTTGGCCTGGATATGGTCTACCAGGTGGCCAACGGAACTCAGCCCCTCGATCTCGGCGGTGGTGAACTTGATGCCGTAGTGCTGCTCGATCGAGACAACGAGCCGGATATGGCTCAGACTGTCCCATTCCTCGATATCCTCGGCCGTAGTGCTATCCTGCAGCGCCACATCGTCCAGATCGAGAACGTCGGCGAAAATTTCATTCAGGACTTCAAAAATCGAATGCCTGTTCTCGTTGCTCATATGAATTGATCCAATGTTGGGCGTAATCGTCCTGAATTGTTGTACCGGAAGCAGGTCCCGCGACAAGAGGGCTTTGCGTCCCGCGGCAAGGGGGGCCGCGGGGTGCGGACAATCAGCCACGGTGCCGCCATGCGCCTGACAGGGTCCGGTCATCACCGCTGAAGAGCAGCCCGAGCATGCGCCGACAC
>JBCBFX010000133.1:0-6671 GCA_038527345.1 Pseudomonadota bacterium
ATGTCGAGACCGGGGACGGCATCATGAAGATGCAGGAAATCGAGGGCGGAATCGCCCTGCCCGCCGGAGGAACCCACCACATGATGCGTGGCGGGGATCACGTCATGCTGATGGGGCTGACCGGCCCGCTGGAACAGGGGGCGGAGATCAACGTGACCCTGATTTTTGAGCAGGCAGGCGAAGTCGACGTGACCATTCCGATCGACAATGAACGAAAGCCCGCCGGCAAGGCGCATTCGAACTGAGCCGGGGGGCGGACCAAGGTCCGCCTTACGGGGACCATTGCAGGGCGGGCCCTGGTCCGCCCTGCAAAGCCAGCCGCCGCGCCGGTCTGCCGATGAACCGTGGCAAGGCGGATCTTGATCCGCCCTACCTGTTCAGGACGTCTGCCACCCACGCAGGCACGGTGTCCGAGGCCTTGCCCGGGCGGGTGTCGTCAAAAAGCGCCACGGTTTCGGACGGATCAAGGTTCATCTCGACCGTCGCCGCCCCCACCTGCCGTGCCATCTGCACGAATCCGGCCGCCGGATAGACGTTGCCCGACGTTCCGATCGCGGCAAAAATGTCCGCCCGGGCAAGCGCACGTTCGATCCGCTCCATGTGATAGGGGATCTCGCCGAACCACACGATATCCGGGCGGGCCGTGGGGGCGGCGCAGTGCGTGCACGCCTCGCGCACCTGCATTTCCAGCGGCGCAGGCCATCGCTGACCGCAGGACGCACACAGCGCCGAATTCAGCGCGCCGTGCATGTGCACCACATCTGTACTGCCGCCCCTTTCATGCAGGTCATCGACGTTCTGGGTGACCAGCAGCACATCACCCGGATGCTCGGCCTGCAACCGCGCCAGGGCGGCATGCGCGGCGTTGGGCGTGGCAACGGCTGCCTGCGCACGGCGGGCATTGTAAAAGTCGACCACCAGTTTCGGATTGCGGGCGAACCCTTCGGGTGTGGCCACATCTTCGATCCGATGCTGGGCCCACAACCCGCCTTCGTCCCGAAAGGTGCCAAGGCCACTTTCGGCAGAGATTCCCGCGCCGGTGAGAATGACAATCGAGGGATGTGCCATATTGTCGACCATTTCGTCTGTTTCAACCTCATCTGACTCAACCGTGTGCGAATTGACAAGGTGCGGCAATGGCTGAAACAGCGAAACCCCCGCTGGTGTTACGTGGTCCCGCTGGCATACCCGTGCACGTCACCCTGGGCAGCGTGCTGTTTTATCTGGCTTGCGGGCTTTTTGGTGCTGTCGTGATGGGGACATGGCTGTCCATAATCGGTATTCCGCTGCTCTTCCTGATTGCCGTCGCGGCGCACGAGGCAGGCCATGCGTGGGTCGCACACCAGCAGGGGGCGACGGTAAACCATGTTTCGTTGAACTTTGGCGGCGGCCGCTGCGATTATGCCGATGGCACCGTCAGTGGCGGTCTCTGGGTTGCTCTGGGCGGACCTTTGGCCAATGTCGCGCTGGCGGTGCTGGTGTGCGTCGTGATGGTTGCATCCCTGACGGTTGCCATGCTGTTCGGCGTCAACCCAGGGCTGGGATTGGCGTGGGATGTCGTGGTCTGGCTGACCGTGTTCATGGTGATCAACTTGGGGTTGGCGGCGCTGAACATGTTTCCGT
The DNA here is from genome assembly GCA_038527345.1 of Pseudomonadota bacterium. Taxonomy (GTDB): domain Bacteria; phylum Pseudomonadota; class Alphaproteobacteria; order Rhodobacterales; family Rhodobacteraceae; genus Tateyamaria. The sequence goes on from JBCBFX010000133.1 coordinate 1,624, forward strand.
TCCTGCCGCTTGATGGCGGATTGGCGTTGCAGTTTCTGTTGATGCGCTGGTGGCCGCCGCTGCGTGTGCAGCGGATCGTGGGGTGGATCGGTCTGATCGGCGGCGTGATCTGGATCGCGGCGATGGTGGTGGTCTTTTGGCGCTGGGCCATTCCGGTGCCGGTCTGGCCCAGCCCCCTGTTGCACTGGCGCATGGCGCGGGCGGATGAGTATGACCACGGCGTGATCCGGCTTGATGGAGACGAACTGCCGGCCTGACCGTCAACTGTCGAGGATGCGCAGATCACCGCTGAGCCAGGTGAGTTGCGACAGTGCGGGTTCGATCATGTGGGTCTGCATCAGGCGGCGCATGGTCTTGGCCACATCCATCGGCACATCCGCGGCCCAGTCCGCGCTGGCATACAGTGATATGGTGCGGGAAAACGGCTTGAAGGGCAGGGGAAACGCCTCGACCTGTTCGTGAAAGCGGCCCGCGCGCATATAGCCCAGCGGGGTTGTCACCGCCCACCCGATCCGCCGCGCCACCATGGCCATCAGCGCGAGGTGGCTGCCGATCTCGAACCGGTCGGCAAAGTCCAGCTTTTGCCGGGCCAGATGCGCCTCGATCTGGCGGGAAATCAGCTGGTCCCGTTCGTAGCGCAGAAACGGCAGATCGTGCAGCGCGGTCATCGGATCGCTGCCTGTCACGGCGCCTTTGGGGGCCACGACGATGAAGGGGTCGCGGGCCAGCGGATATTCCAGCACACCGTCCCGCATCGCCCCGTCGCTGGCGGAAATGGCAATATGTAGACGCTTGTCTGCGATGGCCCGCAGGATTTCGTGGCTGGGGGCCGTGGCAAGTGTGAATTTGCAGCGCGTCAGGCTATCGGCCAGGATTGTGACCAGCCGTGGCGTCAGATCGTTTTCGAAGTCGTCAATCACCCCGATGCTGAGCGCAGCCAGATGCGCAAGATCCATGACCGTCAGTTCGGATTGCGCAAGGCGCAGTTGCGACAGCGCTGCCTCGGCCCGGTTGAGAAAGCTTTGTCCTGCGGGCGTCAGGCGCATGGGCCGCTTGCCGTGATCGATCAGGTCCGTGGCCAATGCCGTTTCAAGGTTGCGCAATTGCTGGCTGACCGCAGGCTGGCTCAGGCCGGTCATGGCCGCCGCCTGGGCCACGGATCCGGTGGCCGCAAGGGCCTCGAACACTTCGAGGCCGCGCAATGTGACGCCTTTGCTGAGCATGGAGTTCCACTTATCAGTTTCGTGTTTCTTGAAACTCTTGCCCGCGAAGGTCAAGAGATTTCCAATTATTGCGGTGCGTCTATTTGTATTTTTCGAATGTGCGGTGACCCGAGATGTGTGCTTGCCCTCGGGCGGATGCGCGTCTCACAATGCGCATATGAAAGTTGCAACTGCCGCTTACCCGCTGGATGTCCTGACCGATTGGGCCGCCTATGAGGACAAGCTGTCGAGGTGGGTGGATGACGCCGCCAGCCATGAGGCCGATCTGCTGGTGTTTCCCGAATATGCCGGGATGGAACTGGCCACGCTGGCGGGACCGGATATCGCCGGCGACCTCGAAGCGTCGATCCATGCGGTGGCGGACCGGTTGGCGGATGCAGATGCGTTCCACGCGCATCTTGCGGGTCAGTTCGGGGTGCACATCCTGGCGGGGTCCGGTCCGGCCACCGATTGGCTGCCCGATGGCGTCACGCGTCCGGTCAATCGTGCCCGTCTGTTCACGCCGTCCGGGACAATGGGTGTCCAGGACAAGCAGATCATGACCCGGTTCGAGGTCGAGGTGTGGAATATCGTTCCCGGTGGGCCGTTGCGGGTGTTCGATACTGCGCTGGGCAAGATCGGGATATTGATCTGCTATGATGCTGAATTCCCGCTGCTGGGACGCGCCCTGGCCGAGGCTGACATCCTTTTGGTGCCATCCGTCACCGAAGCCCTGACCGGCTATTCCCGGGTGCGCATCGGCGCACAGGCGCGGGCGCTGGAAAACCAGTGCGTGACGATCATGTCGTCGGTCGTGGGACAGGCGGATTGGTCGCCGGCCCTTGAAACCTGCGTGGGCGCTGGTGGCGTCTTTGGCCCGCCGGACCGTGGCTTTCCGGACACGGGCGTGCTGGCGCTGGGGGAACTGAATGCGCCGGGCTGGACCTATGCCGATGTCGATCCCGAGGCGGTGGCCGCTGTACGGGCCGATGGCACTGTGCTGAACCGGCGTGACTGGAGCCTGCAATCGGCACGTGCCGATCCGGCCATAGTGAGGCCGCTGGCTTGATTAGTCCTTGAAAACCGGGCCGCAGAGGCGCATATCGTGGCGCGTCCGCATCAATGGCGGGCGGTATAATGAAGGAGAGACCATGGCCAAGGAAGATACGCTCGAATTTCCCGGTGTCGTGAAGGAACTCCTGCCGAATGCGACGTTTCGGGTCGAGCTTGAAAATGGCCATGAGATCATCGCACACACGGCAGGAAAAATGCGCAAGAACCGGATCCGCGTTCTGGCAGGTGATAAGGTGCAGGTCGAAATGACCCCCTATGACCTGACAAAGGGCCGGATCAACTACCGCTTCAAGTAAGTGCGTTTCGTACTCGGATCGGGTAGCCCCCGGCGGCTTGAGCTGTTGGGGCAACTTGGCCTTGTGCCTGATGACATCCGCCCCCCCGACATCGACGAAGACCCCGTGAATGGCGAACTGCCACGCCCCTATTGCGCGCGCATGGCGCGGGAAAAGGTGCTGGCGGTGACGGCGGACCCGAACGATGTGGTGTTGTGTGCCGACACCACCGTGGCGCTGGGGCGGCGCATTCTGGGCAAACCTGCGGATGCGGACGAGGCAGCGGGCTTTCTGCGCCTGATGTCAGGCCGTCGCCATCGCGTCATCACGGCGGTCGCCGTGCGCAAGGGGGATCGGTTATGGCAGCGGGACGTGGTCAGCATGGTCCGCATGAAATCGCTGTGCCGATCCGAAATCGACAGCTACCTGAGCACCGGAGACTGGCAGGGCAAGGCCGGTGGCTACGGCATCCAGGGCCCCGCCGGCGCTTTGATCCCGTGGATCAGCGGCAGCTTTACCGGCATCGTGGGCCTGCCCCTGGCCGAAACGGCCGGCTTGTTGCAGGCTGCGGGGGTGGAGGTCTGGACATGAAGGGACGGCAAATCCTGCTGGATCATGTCGGCGGCCGCGAGGCGGCGGCGCGCATGGTCGATGGCCGTTTGGACGATCTGCTGATTGACGGCGACGCACCGCGCCCCGGCACCATCTATCGCGCCGTCACCGACCGCCCGGTCAAGGGGCAGGGCGGTGTGTTTCTGACGACGCCGGATGGCTCGGCCTATCTGCGCGGGGTCAAAGGGATCGATCACGGCGAGACACTGCAGGTGCAGGTGACCGGCTTTGCCGAACCGGGCAAAGCCATTCCGGTCACCCACAAGCTGCTGTTCAAGAGCCGCTATGCCATTGTCACGCCCGAAGCTCCGGGCCTGAACATCTCGCGCCAGATCCGCGACGACGACGCGCGGGATGCTTTGCTGGCGTTGGCACACGACGGGATGGAGGAATCTGCCATGGGCCTGATCATGCGTTCGGTTGCCGAAGGCGCGGATGAAGCTGCCGTTCTGGAAGACATCACCGCAATGCGGGACCTGGCCGAAAAGGTGACCGGGGACCAGGGGCAGGGCCCCGAAACGCTCAGCGACGGTGACGGCCCGCACGTTCTGGCCTGGCGCGACTGGACCGCGCCTGCTGACGTGGTAACACAGACCGGGTGCTTCGAGACCCACGGCGTGATGGAGGCCATCGACGCGGCCAGGGGCGCATATGTGCCCCTGGGCGGCGGGGCTTCTGCCTTTGTCGAAGCGACGCGGGCGCTGGTCGCCGTCGACGTGAATACGGGCGCAGATGGCTCCTTTGCCGCCGGATTGCGCGCCAATCTCGCCTGTGCCCGTGCCTTGCCCGCCGCATTGCGGGTGCGGGGTATGGGCGGTCAGATCACGGTTGACCTGGCCCCGATGCCCAAGAAGGAACGGCGCACATTCGAAGCCGCGTTGCGCAAGGCGTTCAAAGCGGATGACGTGGACACAGTGCTGGCCGGCTGGACGCCATTGGGCCATTACGAACTGCAACGCAAACGCGCCCGAATTCCGCTGACGGAGGTGCTGGAATGAGCTGCCCCATTTGCCGGAATGACACGGTTCAGGACTACCGCCCCTTTTGCTCGCGCCGTTGTGCGGATCTGGATCTTGCGCGCTGGATGAACGGTGGTTACGCGGTTGCGTCGCAACGCGATGACACCAATGAAGCGCCAGATGCGGGGCAAGCGGATCCACCGCGGGAATCAAAGCCGCATTGAACCCGCTCGTGTGTGCCGCAATGCGGCGACCGGGGCTGCATGGCAAAGCCGTACTCGCAATGTCTTCAGTGCCTGATCCCTCGCTGCGAAAGACCGAAAATCCAAGCTGTGTGGGACAGCAACGGTACCACCGGACGGGTTGCGAGGTCTTTGCCTGTTCGGTCCAGAAAGCGCCGCGCCGCAGTGGGTTTCGGGGCAGGCCAGCGGATCCGGCCGGGCACAGGGTCAACGAACCGTGCGGGCTTTGTTTTTTGCTATGGACAGTTCCAGGTCTTTGCCCTACCACGCCCCCACCCAGCGGTCAGCCGCAACCCGTGCCCGGGTAGCTCAGGGGTAGAGCAGTGGATTGAAAATCCTCGTGTCGGTGGTTCGATTCCGCCCCCGGGCACCACTTAACAAGCTGATATGTATGTGTTTTCTGCTCATGGCTGATCCTCGTTTTGGTCAGGTTTGACGCTTTTCTGCGAAGGTTTGACACTTTCAGCCCGCCTTCGGTTCTCTTCTTCCAATGTCGCCATCGTCTCGCGGTTCTTGTCCGCAAGGTTGGCAGACCGGGAATAGTGCCGGGCCATGGACGGAGTTTTCTGCCCCAGAAGGTCAGCGATGCGGCGTTCGTCGAGGCCTGCTTCGCGCAAAGTCGTGGCGACCGTGTGCCGCACGCCCTTGAGGGTCAGGCCTTTTTCGATAAGGCCTTCATTCTCA
>JBCBFX010000134.1:0-6491 GCA_038527345.1 Pseudomonadota bacterium
CTGCCTGCAATGACCAGCGTTGGCGCATGCGCGCCCATGTCGTCCCACACATCCAACAGAAAGGCATGGTTCTTGCGCGGCTCGATCGTGCCGATGCAGACGAAATACGGCCGTGCAGGCGGCAACCCCGTGGGCAGTGTATCGGGCAGGGGCGTCGCCACCTCTGTTCCCAGATACGCAACAATGCTGTTCGCGCGCGTGCCGACATATCGCGCGGCCCGCGCCTGTGTGTCGGCAGAGTTGTAGATGATCAGATCCGCCATTTGCCCCACCCGCTCGATCATCGCGGCAAAGGCGGGCACGGTGCCGGCGCGCTGCATCTCCGGATGCTCCAGCGGGATCACGTCATGGATCAGCACGGTGATTTGCGCCTTCAACGCCCCCTGGGCCGTGCGCAGGACCCGATGTGACAGGTTGGAATGCCCCACGTTCACATAGGCCGTGCCTTGCGGCAAATGGCGGCGCAGCATCCGCGCCAGCAACGGCGGCGGCACACGGCCCAGAGCCACCCGGCGGGCAAGACGCAAAGCGCGCCGGTTCTGTTGATCGGGCGGGTTGCCGGTGTCTGGTTCAGCCAACCAAGGCGCCAGTTTCGCCATTCCGTCACGGTTCAGCAGAATGTACCCGTAGCGCGACCGGATCAGCGCAAACAACGGCTCGGGTTGATCCAGAAAGGCACGCAAATAGGCCAGTTCGACACGGTCCACCCCGGTCAGCACACGGCCCGTCCGGCGGATCAGCCGGGTCAGGTCCAGCAGGCGCGCCGGCGGCGGGTTATTTGTCGTAGTGCCCAGTTTGGTGCCATCTCCATGCATCGGTGATCATGGTTTCGAGGGTCGAACGTGTCGGCGTCCAGCCCAGGTCAGCCTCGGCCCGGGATGAGCCGGAGACCAGCTTCGTACAGTCGCCCGGTCGGCGCGGACCATCCACATACGGCACAGCCTTGTTCGTCACTGCGCGGGAATGGTCGATCACCTCGCGCACGGAAAAACCGCTGCCAGTGCCCAGGTTGAACACCCGGCTGCCCTTGCCGTCCTGCAACCACTTCAGACCCAGCACATGGGCATCCACCAGGTCGCAGACATGCACATAATCGCGAATGCAGGTGCCGTCGGGCGTGTCGTAGTCGGTGCCATGCACGGTCAGCGCGTCACGCTTGCCCGCGATGGCATCCAGCATCAGCGGGATCAGATGGGTTTCGGGCTGGTGGAACTCGCCCACCTCGCCATCCGGATCAGCCCCCGCAACGTTGAAATAGCGAAAGATCACGTGACGCAGGCCATATGCCGCCTCGAAGTCACGCAACACGTCCTCGATCGCGCGCTTGGACGCGCCATAGGCATTGATGGGGTGCTGCGCGCTGTCTTCGTCAAGCACCACGTTGTCCTGATCCCCATAGGTGGCACAGGTCGATGAAAACACGAAATCAAGGCACCCGGCCGCCACTGCCGCCTCGATCAGGGTCAGGGACCCCAGCACGTTGTTGCGATAGTACAGGCCCGGTTTCTTCATGCTTTCGCCGACCTGGCTGAGGGCGGCAAAGTGCATGACGGCCATGGGCTGATATTCGGCAAACACCGCGTCCAGTCGGGCACGGTCCATCAGGTCGCCGCTGGCGAAGGGACCGAACTTTACCGCCTCTTCCCAGCCGGTCACAAGATTGTCGTAGGTCACGGGCACAAAGCCTGCATCGCGCAGGGCCTTGCAGGCGTGCGAGCCGATATAGCCCGCGCCGCCAGTCACCAGAACATGTCTCACGTAGCTGCCCCTGCCTTATTCCGCAGCGCGGTCCATCTGCACAACGTCGCGGATGTAACCCAACAGATCGTCCCGCAGTTCGTCGCGGGCCAGACCAAAGGCTACGGTGGCCTGCAGAAATCCGGACTTGGACCCGCAGTCGAACCGCTGACCGCGAAAACGATATCCGAAAACACCATGCTCTCCACCGATCTCGCTGGCAATGGCGTCGGTCAACTGGATCTCGCCGCCCGCGCCGGTCTTCATCTGGTTCAGCGACCGCAGGACAGACGGGGTCAGGATATAGCGGCCAATCACGGCAAGGTTCGAAGGGGCCTGTTCGGCGGGCGGCTTTTCGACCATGCCCTTGACCTCGACCAACTGGCCCTTGTCGTCCTTGATGTCCAGCACACCATAGGACGAGGTCTGTTCCGGCGGCACTTCCATAGAGGCAACAATGTTGCCCTGCGTCTCCTCGAAGGCTTCGACCATCTGTTGGAGACACGGCTTTTCGGCGGCAATCACGTCATCCGGCAGGATCACGGCAAAGGGTTCGTTGGCGATCAGTCGGCGGGCGCACCACACGGCGTGGCCCAGACCCAGTGCCTTGTGCTGGCGGATATACGCAATGGCACCGGATTCCATGTTGGTATCCTTGAGGATTTCCAACAGCTGGTCCTTGCCCTTCTTGCGCAGTTCCTGTTCCAGCGTCGGCGCATGGTCGAAATAGTCCTCGAGCGCGCCCTTGCCGCGCGACGTGACAAAGATGAATTCCTTGATGCCCGCGGCCCGCGCTTCGTCGATAGCGTATTGGATCAACGGCCGGTCGACGAGCGTCATGATTTCCTTGGGAACGGACTTGGTGGCGGGCAGGAACCGTGTACCCAACCCCGCGACAGGAAAAATTGCCTTGGTTACTTTTTTGCGCATGGAAAACCCCGCGTTATGGCCTGCTCATTATTCCGGCTCTTGCACAGTCCGGTTGCAACAATGGTATCGGCTCGGATGTAACGAAACCATGCAAAACACACAAAATACCCTTTGCGCAGGGGGAAATGTTGCCCGAACGCGCCATTATTGCGCGTCAATCAGACGCTGTTTGGCGACACGGCGCGATTCCCGTTCTACGCGCATTGAAAAACTTTGCAGGCGGAACAACGGCGCATCGCGTTCCGACCGCCCGAACATGCCGCCCGTCTGTTCCCAATAGCCATGGGGCGCAAAGCGGACGCGGTGGTACAGCGCGGTTGGCGACAACAGGATCAAGGTGACGATATGACCCGCGCGCACCTGTTCCACGGCCTCGCTCCGCAACGCGGCGCGCTGGTGAATGCGACCGCTCAGAACAATGCTTTGACCGCCGGACACGGGAAACGGCTTGAACGCAGACGCGGACCTGCGCGACACTTGTCCCCCACCGCGTTTGCGTGACATTCCTTGCGTATACCCCTGATCCAGGCGGCGTAGCAGATGGCGCACATCACGCGGCTGCAAGCGGCCCGCCACCATGTGCCCAAGCGCCCGCGCCCGCTCGGTTTGGCGCAGGGTGCGCCAATGGTCGGCACGCGCGCTTTCCCTGATGTACTTGCGCTGAAACACGGCCCAGCTGGACCCGATATCGAACAGGTCACGCGGCACCCTGTCATGCCGTCGGCGCAGACTGGCCGCAAAGCCGTGATGCACCTCGGCCTGCGGCACGATCGCCGTCGACAGGCCCGCCTGCATCAGACGCAGGTTCAGGTCGGTCTCATCCAGAAAGAAGGAAAAACCGGGATCGAACCCCTCCAGATCGACAAGCACATCGCGGCGCACGGCCATGTTCGTACCTTCGGTTTTGGTTGCGCGCTGTCCCCTTGGGGCCAAAATCGTGACACGCTGGGGATTCACTTCCAACGGCACGGCGCGGCCCTGCCTGTCGACGCTGCGGGCCCGCCACTGGTATGAAATTCCGTTGCGCCCACGGACAAAGCCACCCGCTGCCGCAACATGATCCTTGGCAAAGGGGGCAACTAGGTATTGCAACCAACTGGGTTCCGGCACCGCGTCATCATCGACAAAGGCCACAATATCGCCGGCCGCTTCGCTGATCCCGGCGTTGCGTGCCTCAGAGATATTCGGACGGTCGAATTCAACCAGCTTCAGGTGCTCTGCACAGGCCATGCCGCGTACGGCCATCAGCCCCGCAGGATCCGCGACAATCACCACCTCGAACCGGGGATAGCGCAACTGGCTCAGGCCAAGCACACAGCGTTTCAGCGCCTCCGGCCGGTCGCGGCTGACCACCACAACGCTGACCGCTGGTTGCGTCATTCCAGCCCCATCTCCGCCATCATCGCCTCGAGCTTGGGCACATCGGACGGATTGTTAAGCTCCCAGAACTGCCGCCCCCGCGCGTCGACCTCGACGCACAGGATTTGTCGCCCGTGTTCGAGAAAGCGCAGCTGCTCCAACCCCTCCAGCGTTTCCAGCGGGCCGGTATCCCACGTCGGATAGTCGCCCAGCGCCTTGGGGCGATAGGCGTAGACCCCGACATGGTGAAAGACGGGCGTGTCTTCGGCATCGGTATAGCTGCCGGGCGTGAACGGGATCACTTCTTTTGAAAAATACAACGCACGACCGCCGGCGCCGAAGACGGCGGTGGTGCCACCCACCCGACCCGCTTTGCGATCCTCGAGAAACCCGTTCAGCGTGGCCCCGTCGCAGCGCAACACCGGCGTGGCGATATCCGCCGCAGGGGCGGCGCGCAGTCCCGCGATCAGATCCTCGATGAACCATGGCGGGGTCAGCGGCGCATCGCCTTGCAGGTTCACGACGATTTCATGCACCCCGCCCAGTTTCGCATGGGCTTCGGCGCAACGCTCGGTCCCGTTGGTGCAGGTCTCCGAGGTCATGACGACCTCTGCCCCAAACCCTTCGGACGCCGCCCGTATCCGATCATCATCCGTTGCCACCACCACGCGATCGACGCCCACCACGGACATGGCGGCACGCCAACTGCGCTCGATCAGGGTCTGTTTCGCACCGGTGGCCCCGGTCAACGGCACCAGCGGCTTGCCCGGATATCGGGACGAGGCATAGCGCGCCGGAATGACGATCAGGACAGACATCAGGCAGGCTTCAGCGCGACACCCGGCGCATGGGCGATAAAGAACGGATTGGCAAAGCCATCCTTGCCGTAGCCCAGCGGCGTGTGATCATCAAAGCGGACCACATGACCACCCGCACCGCGCAACACGGCATCGCCAGCGGCGGTGTCCCACTCCATCGTGCGGCCCAGGCGGGGATACAGATCCGCCTCGCCCGTCGCCACCAGGCAGAATTTCAGGGACGATCCAGCGCTGGTCATGTCCTTGACGCCATACTTGTTGATGTAGTCGTCGGTCGCCTGATCACGGTGGGATTTCGAGGCGACGACCATCAGCGCCGCATTGTCGCTGTCGGCCACGCGGATGGGGGTGACAGCGCCAACACTGTCCTTGTCCAACGCGCCGGTTTCCTCGACCGATTGGCCGTCGGGCTGGGTAAAGAACATGCGCCCCTTGGCCGGGGCATAGACAACGCCACGGGTCGGCACGCCACCCTCGACCAGTGCGATATTGACGGTAAAGTCGCCACGGCGGTGAATGAACTCCTTGGTGCCGTCCAGGGGATCCACGATCAGAAAGGTATCGCCCGACGCGCTGTGGCTGTCGGCCTGCTCTTCGGTGACCAGCATCATGTCGGGAAAGGCCGCGCGCAACCCGGCCGAGATCAGGGCATCGGCTGCCTCGTCGGCCTCTGTCACGGGGCTGTCGTCGGACTTGACCTTCACGTCGAAATCGTCAGCGTTGTAGATCTCCATGATCTTGTCGCCTGCGTCCAATGCCAGTTTCCGGATCACCGGGATCAGCTGCTCGTAATTCATGTCTATATGCCCTCACCGCAGTTTTGTTGAATTTGCACTGCGCGCCCCTTATGCTGCGACGCTAACGGAACGGCAAGAATTCCCTGCGACAAACCCCGCAGACGAGGCAGATGGCTGATGTTCAAATCGACCCGCAAACCGCAGTCCGGGCTTGGCTCTGCCATGGCCATGCTCGAGGTGATCTATCACTCCATCGTGCGGTCCGTCCGCAAGACACACAACAACGCCTTCATGGCCATCGCGATGAACATGTTGCAGGCGGTGATCTTCGTCATGGCGTTTTACGTGATGTTCTCGGTGCTGGGGCTGCGCGGGGCCGCGATCCGGGGTGATTTCCTCGTCTATATCATGACGGGTATCTTCCTCTACATGACGCACGTCAAATCACTGGGCGCTGTTGTCGGGTCCGAGGGGCCTGCCAGCCCCATGATGCAGCACGCCCCCATGAACACGATCGTCTCCATCACCTCGGCGGCACTGGGCGCGCTCTATGTGCAGGTGCTGTCGATGTTCATGATCCTGTTCGTCTATCACGTGGCCTTCACCCCGCTGGAAATCGACCAACCTTTCCCGGCGTTCGGGATGCTGCTGCTGGCGTGGTTCACGGGCTGCGCACTGGGTCTGGTCCTGCTGGCGATCAAACCGTGGTTCCCGACCTTCGTGTCGATCTTCACCCAGATCTACCAACGCGCCAACATGATTGCCTCGGGCAAGATGTTCGTGGCCAACACGCTGCCCGGTTTCATGCTGGCGATGTTCGACTGGAACCCGCTGTTCCACGTGATCGACCAGTCGCGGGGCTACAGCTTCATCAACTACAACCCGCGCTATTCCTCGTGGGAGTATTCAT
>JBCBFX010000135.1:0-6444 GCA_038527345.1 Pseudomonadota bacterium
GCTCAAATCCCGCATCGCCGACATGAAGAATATCGGCGGCCGGGCGGCGGGATCGGTCACGGCGGCGCAGTTCCTGCAACGCTTCGTCAAGGATGGATGCCCCTGGATTCACCTGGACATCGCCGGCGTGGCGTCGGTCAAATCCGAAACGGCACTGGCGCCCAAGGGCGCGACCGGCTGGGGGGTGATGGCGTTGAACCGTCTGGTCGCGGACAGGTACGAGGGGTAGGATGGGGGCCGCCTATTTCTATCACCTGACGCGCAACCCGCTGGAACACACGCTGGCGATGCTGCTGGGCAAGGCGCAGCAGGCGGGGTGGCGCGTGGCGGTGCGCGGCACCGATGCCGCGCGTCTGGCGGGGCTGGATGAAAAGCTGTGGCTGGGCCCGGAAGAGGGGTTTCTGCCCCATGGCCTTGCGGGCGGTCCGCATGATGCGGACCAGCCGATCCTGCTGACCACCGGGGACGCGGCTAACGGGGCCACTTGCGTGATGGCCGTGGACGGCGCGCCGGTGACGGCCGAGGAAGTGGGCGCGCTGGACCGGGTGTGTGTGCTGTTCGATGGCAATGACCCGGACGCGCTGAACGTGGCGCGCGTACAGTGGAAGACGCTGAAGGACGCGGGCGCGTCGGCGCAATACTGGTCCGAGGAAAGCGGCCGCTGGGAGAAGAAGGCCGAAACCTAGCGGGTCAGCGTCAACTCGCCCCCTTCGATGGCAAGGCGGCCCCAGCGCTGCAGATAGCCCATGCCCAGAAGCGACTGATCCATCTCGCCGCCATTCACCACCGCGAATACATTGCGGTCCTCGTAAGGGCCGATGGTGATGGTATCGAGCCGGACGGGTGCCGTGCGCACCTCGCCATTGGCGGTAAAGGCGCGGCCCAGATAGTTGAGGTTGTCCGGGTCCAGCCCCGCAGCCTCGGCCGCAGCTTGCGTCAGGACGATGTCGGTGGCGCCGGTGTCGATGACAAAGGGGACCGGCGCACCGTTGATGTCGAGCGTCAGGTAGTAGTGCCCGTCGCGGGCGCGCGGGACGACGACGGCATCGCCCGCCTCGAACCGGGCCTGACGCGGAAACAGGTCGCCGCGGATATCGTTCCACAGGCCGACGCCCGCGATGGCCCCGACAAAGATCAGCACCCAGATCGCGAACATCTGCAGGGTCTGGCCGATGCGACGGCGTTGGGTCAGGAACAGACCGCCCCCCAGCACCACCAGGATGATGCCGAGGTAGACGAGGCGCATGATGTCGTTGGTGTCCATGACCCTGATATAGACACGTGCGCGCGGATGTCAGCCCGGCATGAGGGCGAAATCACGCAATCCATCCAGAACGAACTGCACCGCAAGTGCCGCCAGCAGCATGCCAAGCAGCCGTGTGACCACGTTCACACCGGTCCGGCCGAGAGCACGTTCGATCAGGCCCGAGGCGAGGAACAGGGCCAGGCAAGCGCCGATCACAAGGGCCGTGACCCCCAGCACCATGGCCATCCCCTCGATCCCCGGGCGCTGGCCCGTGAGCAGGATGATCGACGCAATCGCGCCGGGGCCGGAGATCAGCGGCAGCGCGAGGGGGAAGACAGACGGGTCGTCCTGCGAGGTCTCGCCCTGATCCTCGCGCCGCTTGGCGCGCCGTTCAAACAGCATCTCGAGGGCCGTGAGGAACAGGAGCACGCCTCCTGCGACACGAAAGGCGGGCATGGAAATGCCGATGAAGCCCAGGATCGCCTCGCCGCCCATGGCGAAGGCGGTGAGGAAAAGCATGGCCAGCGCGCAGGACCGGATGGCAATGGCGCGGCGTTCCTGCGGCTTTACCCCTTGGGTGAGCGCAAGGAACACCGGGGTCAGGCCGATCGGGTCAATCACCACGAACATGGTGACAAAGGCGGTGATCAGAAAGGCGGTGTCGATCATGGTTGTATCCAAAATGCGCGCCTGACGGCGCACGCGATTTCATTTTGCTGATGAGGGGCGCTGCCCCTCAAACTCCCCGGGATATTTCCGGCCAGAAGAAGGTTATGGGGTTTCGGCGGTTTCCAGTTTTTCGAGATCGCGCATCCACAGGGTTTCGGCGCGCTCCAGCGCCTCCATCACCTCGGCGTATTTCTTTTGCCAGACTTCCATTTCGGTGATGTTGGCGTCTTCGTAGAGGGCGGGGTTGGCGAGTTTCGTGGCCAGCTTGTCGCGCATGTCGTTCAGCTTTTCGACGCGGGCTTCGGATTTGCGCACCTCGGAGCGCAGGGCGAGGATGGCATCGCGCGAGGGTTTTTTCGGTTTGTCGGCCTGTGGTTTCGCCGGTTTGGCCGGTTTGCCCTGATCCAGCAACAGGCGGCGATAGGTTTCCAGATCCTCGTCGAAGGGTGTGACCGTGCCGTTCGACACCAGCCACAGCCGGTCGGCCACCAGTTCCAGCAGATGCATGTCGTGCGTCACCAGGATCACCGCGCCGGTGTAGTTGGTCAGCGCTTCCACCAAAGCCTCGCGGCTTTCGATGTCGAGGTGGTTGGTGGGCTCGTCGAGGATCAGCATGTGCGGCGCATCCAGCGTGGCCAGCAACAGTGACAGCCGCGCCTTTTGCCCGCCCGACAGTTGCCCCACCACCGTTTCCGCCTGTGCCGCCATCAGCCCGAAGCCCGACAGCCGCGCGCGCCATTTGGCGGGCCCTTCGGCGGGCCGTTCACGGCGCAGGTGGTCCAGCGGCGTTTCGTCCACGTGCAATTCGTCCACCTGGTGCTGCGCGAAATAGCCGATGCGCAGTTTGGAGGATCTGGTGATCTTGCCCGCGAGACGTGGCAGCCGGTCGCTGAGCAGTTTCGACAGGGTGGATTTGCCCATGCCGTTCTTGCCCAGCAGCGCGATGCGGTCGTCCTGATCGATGCGCAGGTTCAGCTTCGACAGAACTGCCGTGCCGTCATAGCCTGTGGATGCCCCGTCAAGGTGCACGATGGGCGGCGACAGCTCTTCGGGGTTGGGAAAGTCGAAGCGTTTCAGCCCGGCCTCTTGCGGCGTGGTGATCGGCTGCATGCGCGCCAGCGCCTTGAGCCGTGACTGCGCCTGTTTTGCCTTGTCCGCCTTGTAGCGGAAGCGGTCGACATAGGATTGCAGATGGGCGCGCCGGGCCTCTTGTTTCTTGGCTTGTGCGGCAGCGACGGCCAGCTTTTCCGCCCGTTGCCGCGCGAACTGGTCATAAGGGCCCTGATAAAAGGTCAGCTTGCGGTCTTCGAGGTGCAGGATTGCGCCCACCGCCCGGTTCAGCAGGCCGCGGTCGTGGCTGATGATCACGACCGTGTGGGGATAGCGGGCCAGGTAGTTTTCCAGCCACAATGCCCCTTCGAGGTCGAGGTAGTTGGTGGGTTCATCCAGCAGCAACAGGTCCGGCTGCGCAAAGAGCACCGCCGCCAGTGCCACGCGCATCCGCCAGCCGCCCGAGAAATCGGCGCAGGGTTTTTGCTGTTCGTCATCGTCAAAGCCGAGACCCTTGAGGATGGTGGCGGCCCGCGCCTCGGCTGACCAGGCGTCGATATCGGCAAGCCGCGTCTGGATTTCGGCGATGCGGGCGGGGTCGTCGCTGTTTTCGGCCAGAAGGGCGGCGCGTTCGGTGTCGGCGGCCAGCACCGTGTCCAGCAGAGATGTTTGCGAGGCGGGCACTTCCTGGGCCACGCCGCCGATGCGGGCGCCGGAGGGCAGGGTGATGTCGCCCGATTCCATCGCGAGTTCCCCCCGGATCAGGCGAAACAGCGTCGTCTTGCCGGTGCCGTTGCGACCCACGAGGCCGACCTTGTGGCCTTCGGGGATTACGGCGCTGGCGTTTTCGAACAGGGGACGGCCGGCGATGGCATAAATGATGTCGGAGATGCGCAACATGCGGCAGCACTGTCCTAGTCCTGCCGCGCTGTCAATTCATCACTCTTCGTGGGGGGCAACCGCCGACAGCGGCAGAACGGCGTGGCCAATCATCGGGCTGCTGCCGTCCAGCGCAAAGGCAAAGACATGCGCCGCATCATGGCCCATGGCCACCCGGCAGAAACTGTCGGTCTGGGGCAGAGCCGCGGGACAGCTGGCAAGGTCCATGTGAGGCACGGTTTCCTCGAATACCGCATAGGGCAGCGCGGTGGGTGGCGTGTCTGCGATGGCGGGCGAGATAAGCAGGAACAGGGGGAAGGCGATGGCGATTTTACGCATGGGATTTCCTTTCGATATAGGTGAGTAAAATACTCAGAAACTATATTCTGACAAAAAGAGTCGGAAATCAAGCCGCTGTTCTTCGACAGTCTGGCTTGATAGGGCGCGACAATGACCCGGCCTCGTCTTGTGACCCTGATCCTGCTGACCGCGCTGACGGTGCTGACGCTGAACATGTTCCTGCCTGCGCTGCCCGCGATGCGCGCCGAATTCGGGGTGAGCGAGGCGGTGATGGGGCGGGCGATTTCGCTGTATATGGTGGCGGCGGCGGTGCTTCAGCTGGGGCTGGGTCCACTGTCGGACCGGGTGGGGCGGCGGCCCGTGATCCTTGGTTTGCTCGGGGTCTATGTGGTGGCGTCGCTGGTCAGCCTGTTTGCCCGGGACATCACCGTCTTTCTGATGGCCCGGACCTTGCAGGCCGTTGCCGTGGGTGGCGGTATTCTCGGGTCCGCGGTGGTGCGCGACATGTATGACGGGCGCGCTGCGGCGGCCAAGCTGTCGCTGATTGCCTCGGCCATGGCCATTGCCCCGATGCTGGCCCCGATGCTGGGCGGTGTGGTCGAGTCGGCGGCGGGATGGCGCGCGATCTTTGGGCTGTATGCGCTGATGGGGTCCGGGATGCTGGTCTGGTGTTGGTGGGACCTGGGCGAGACGCATGACACGGGCGCATGTGAGCGGGCAGCGCCCTGGGCGTTGCTGCGGGCGCGGCTGTTCTGGGCCTATACCATGGTGCAGGCCCTCGGCGTGGGGGTCTTTTATATCTTCCTGACCGGGGCGCCGTTTGTGGCTGCGGATGTGTTTGGGCTTGGTTCGGCGGAAACAGGCTTTGCGTTGGGGACGACCACGGCGGGCTTCATGCTGGGGGCGGCGATTTCGGCGCGGCGGACGCATCGCCTGGGCTCCATGCCGCTGATCATGGCGGGGCGATGTGTGCCGCTGGCGGGCTTGGGCCTGGCGCTGGCCTATTACCTTGCCGGTGGCGGCACGGTCTGGCCCATGCTGCTGGCGGCGGTGACGACCGGTATGGGCAACGGCCTGTCGATCCCGGGTGCCGCGGCGGGTGCCTTGTCGGTGCGGCCGGATCTGGCGGGCAGTGCGTCGGGCCTGTCGGGGGCGGTGGCGCTGGCGCTGGGGGCCGTGTTCAGCTGGGCCGCAACGGCGGTGCTGGGCGCGTCGGCCACCCCACAGGCGCTACTGACCCTGATGCTGGGCATTGGCATTCTGGCCCTGCTGGCCGCCATCGCCGCATGGCGCTGGGAAGGGGTTTCCAACCCGTAAGGTGCATGGTACGGGGGCCGCGATTTCACGCCCGGGACGGTCCCGGACGCCCCCAACAGACGGCACAGGAGACACCCATGGCCCTCGAGCGCACCTTTTCCATCATCAAACCCGATGCCACCCGCCGCAACCTGACCGGCGCAATCAACGCCAAGTTCGAGGAAGCGGGCCTGCGGATCGTCGCGCAAAAGCGCATTCACCTGACCAAGGCGCAGGCCGGCGTGTTCTATGCGGTGCACGCGGAACGCCCGTTCTATGACGAGTTGTGCGAATTCATGGCATCGGCCCCGATCGTGGCGCAGGTGCTGGAAGGTGAAAACGCCATTGCCAAGAACCGCGAAGTGATGGGTGCCACCAACCCCGCCGACGCGGCCCCCGGCACGATCCGCGCCGAATTTGCCGAAAGCGTCGGTGAAAACTCGGTCCATGGGTCGGACGCACCGGAAACGGCCGCTGTCGAGATTGCCTATTTCTTCTCGGGTCTGGAACTGGTGGGCTAAGCCACGCCATTCCCCGACGGATTTTGAAGGGCTGCAGCAGATGCTGCGGCCCTTTTTCTGTATCGGGCCGACCAGAACCCGATCCCACGGTGGGACACGTCCCCGCATATATAGAACCAATGACTTACAGAGGTGCAGTAAAGCTGTGTCGGTTATGTCCCATGGGTAAACGGCAGGCATGGACCGACAGGATTGGACGCATCGGTCAGGTCCCGCAGGGTCTTTCGCGGACACAGAGGGCGGCTATGAGCCCAGACCTAACAAGGCTCTGCAATGTGGCGAATGTCGGCTTAAGGTGTCCGC
This sequence comes from Pseudomonadota bacterium, assembly GCA_038527345.1. Taxonomy (GTDB): domain Bacteria; phylum Pseudomonadota; class Alphaproteobacteria; order Rhodobacterales; family Rhodobacteraceae; genus Tateyamaria. The sequence goes on from JBCBFX010000135.1 coordinate 6,265, forward strand.
GCGGCACTCACGATCTGCTTCATGTGGCGCATGTCGGTGCCGCAACACCCTCCCAGAACCTGTATCTGAGGAAAGCGCCGCCTGATATCGGACAACTGCTTACCCAACTCGGTCGGATTGCCATCATCCAGTTCTTCGGCTTCGTCCAGTTCGGCTTGGCTGCAGCGTGACGCTTTGGCA
>JBCBFX010000136.1:0-6003 GCA_038527345.1 Pseudomonadota bacterium
AAAATTTTCGCCCCCCCCCTTTCTTTTGTATTAATCTTGCGGGGGGGGCCGGGGGGGGGCCCCCCCCCCTCCGCCAAGCCGGACACACACAGACGTCGCATTTTCACATCCGGAACACGCCAAAGCGTGTCTCCTCTATGGGCGCGTTCAGCGCGGCACTCAGGCTCAGGTGCAGCACGTCGCGCGCCTTGCGCGGGTCGATCACGCCGTCGTCCCACAGCCGCGCGCTGGCGTATAGCGGATGCGCCTGTTCCTCGAACATGTCGATGGTAGGCTGTTTGAAGGCCGCTTCTTCCTCCGCCGACCACGTGCCGCCGCCCCGCTCGATCGCATCGCGCTTGACGGTGGCCAGCACGCCCGCCGCCTGCGCGCCGCCCATGACGGAAATGCGGGAATTGGGCCAGGACCACAGGAAGCGGGGGGAATAGGCGCGGCCCGCCATGCCATAGTTACCCGCACCGAATGATCCGCCCACAAGCATCGTGATCTTGGGAACCGACGTTGTCGCCACCGCCGTCACCATCTTGGCCCCGTGGCGCGCGATGCCTTCGTTCTCGTACTTCTGGCCCACCATGAAGCCGGTGATGTTTTGCAGGAATACCAGCGGGATACGGCGCTGGCTGCACAGTTCGACAAAATGCGCGCCCTTCTGCGCGCTTTCGGAAAACAGCACACCGTTATTGGCGATAATGCCCACCGGACAGCCCTTGATATGGGCGAACCCGCACACCAGCGTCTCGCCGAACCGCGCCTTGAACGGGTCAAAGCGCGAGCCGTCCACGATACGGGCAATCACCTCGTGAATGTCATAGGGCGTGCGCAGGTCGGCCGGCACCACCCCAAGGATCTCTGCGGGGTCATAGGCAGGGTCTTCGGGGCTTTGCATCGTGACCGTGACGGGTTTGCGCAGGTTCAGGTTTGCGACACTCCGGCGGGCCAGCGCCAGCGCGTGGACATCATCCTCGGCCAGGTAATCGGCAACACCGCTCAGACGTGTGTGCACATCGCCACCGCCCAGATCCTCGGCACTCACCACCTCGCCCGTGGCGGCCTTGACCAGGGGCGGGCCCGCCAGAAAGATCGTGCCCTGTTCCTTCACGATGATGGTGACATCGGACATCGCCGGAACATAAGCCCCCCCGGCAGTGCAGGACCCCATGACCACCGCGATCTGCGGGATACCCTTGGCGCTCATCTGCGCCTGGTTGAAAAAGATTCGGCCAAAGTGATCACGGTCGGGGAACACCTCGTCCTGATTGGGCAGGTTCGCGCCGCCGCTGTCGACCAGATAGATGCACGGCAGCCGGTTCTGTTCGGCGATCTCCTGGGCGCGCAGGTGCTTTTTGACGGTCATCGGGTAATAGGTGCCGCCCTTCACCGTGGCGTCGTTGCAGACAACCATGACCTCGTGCCCATGCACGCGCCCCACCCCGGCGATGACGCCGGCAGCGGGGGCGGCACCATCATACATGCCATGCGCCGCCGTCGCCCCCACCTCAAGGAACGGCGAGCCGGGATCCAACAAATTCGCCACCCGCTGACGCGGCAACATCTTGCCCCGGCTCTCGTGCCGTGCCCGCGATTTCTCGCCACCGCCCAACCGCGCGGCGGCCGCCGCCTCTTGGATGGTTGTCAACGCCTCAAGATGCGCGTCGCAATTGGCCTTGAACATGTCCGAGGACGGGATGGCCTGGGATGTCAGTTTCATGCCGTAACTCCAACGATCATGCTGTGTGCAAAATGCCGCAACGCAAAGCGAATCCGGCGCAATTCAAAGACGAATTGATCCAGATCACTCAGCCGCCCGAGCAGGCGGCGCAAAAAAGTCCCGAAATGAAAGAGGGGACTGATTCCATGAAAACCACGTGTGCAATACTGCTGCTCTCTGTGTTCGCGGCGACCCAGGCGACAGCACAATCGCAAGGCGACTGGACCATTGGGCTGGGGCTGGGTGGGGTGATCCCGAAATCCGGCAACGGCACACTCGCCGGGGGCGAAGCCGACATCAATTCCAACATTCGCCCAACCATCACGGCGGAATATTTCGTCACTGACCGTCTGGGGGTCGAACTGCTGGCGGCATGGCCGTTCGAGCATGACGTTGAAATTGCGGGCATCGGACCCGCCGGTACGATCGAACATCTGCCACCCACCCTTTCGCTCAATTATCACTTTCCCGCCCGAAACAACGTCAAGCCCTATGTCGGCGTCGGCGTGAATTACACGCTCTTTTCCAACGAAACATCGCCCCTCGGCACCCTTGAACTTGACGACAGCTTCGGACTGGCGGTCCAGGCCGGCGTCGACTTTGCCCTGGGCAACGGCAACGCGTTCCGCGCCAATATCCGTTGGATCGACATCGACGCCGATGTTCACCTGAATGGCGGCTTCATCGGCAAAGCGGAGATTGACCCGGTTGTGGTGAACTTTGCCTACGTGATTCAATTCTGATCCGTGCCGGACGAGGGGTGCGCGCGTCATGGGCATCCCTCCGCAGCCGCGCGCGCCTTCAATTCCTTGCGGATCACCTTGCCCGTCACCGTCATCGGTAGCGCTTCGACAAATGCAATCTCCCTTGGGTATGAATAGCTTGCAAGCCGTTCTTTGACGTGATCCTGCAACGCGTGCACCGTGACCTCTGCGCCCGGTTTGGGCACGACATAAGCCTTGACGATCTCGGTCCGCAGCGCGTCGGGCTTGCCGACCACGCCGCAGGTCGCCACCGCAGGATGGGTCAGCAGGCAATCCTCGATCTCGGCCGGACCGATACGATAGCCGGAAGAGGTGATCACGTCATCCTCGCGTCCGACAAAGCGGATGAAGTCTCCGTCTTGTTGGCCGCGGTCGCCGGTCAGCATCCACTCGCCCCTGAACTTGTCCGCCGTCGCCTGCGGGTTGCGCCAGTATTCCAGCATCATCGACGGCGCCCCGCGCCTGACCGCTATATCGCCCTCGTCCTCCGTTATGTTGCCATCCGCGGCGATCACGGCCACGTCGAAGCCCGGCACAGGCTTGCCCATGCAGCCCGGACGCGGGGCAAAGCGCGCGGCGCAGGAACTGACCACCATGTTGCATTCGGTCTGGCCGTAGAATTCGTTGATCGTGACACCCAGCGCCTGCCGCCCCCAGTCCAGCATTTCGGCCCCCAGCGGCTCGCCCCCCGACGCCACGCTGCGCAGCCCGTCGATGCGGGCCTCCGCCGCCTTGAGCATCCGCAGGGCAGTAGGTGGAAAAAAAATATTTTTGACCGAAGCTTCATCGATGATCTTAATGCAGGCTTCCACATCAAATCGTGTCATTCGTGCAGCCACCACCGGCACCCCCAGCGCAAGGCCCGGCATCAGCACATCGAACAGCCCGCCGATCCATGCCCAGTCGGCGGGGGTCCACAACACATCACCCGGCTGGCCCAGATCATCGTGGCTGAGGGCGACGCCGGGGATATGACCGTCCAGAACGCGGTGCCCATTCAACGCGCCCTTGGGCTTGCCCGTCGTGCCAGAGGTATAGATCAGGACCGCAGGCGTTTCCGGGTCGACATCGGCAAAGGGGACGGGATCACCTTGCACTCCCACCTGATCCACCAGCCAAGTGTCGACCAGATCACCGACCGTCGCGGCCCCTTCGGCATCAGTCAGCACCAGCGTCAACCCGCTGTCACCGATGCGGGAAGCCAGCGCATCCTGCTTGAAGAGCTTGAACAAAGGCACTGAAATCGCGCCGATTTTCCAGATCGCCAGATGCGCTGCCGCGCACCATGGGCTTTGCGACAACAGCACGCCCACGCGGTCGCCCGGCTGCACCTGTTGCAACAGCCCACGGGCCAGGCCATCCGTCATGGCGGACAGGTCTCCGTAGGTCACATCGCGGCGCGCATCGCCGCTCAGGTCGATGATCGCCACCTTTTCCAAGGGATGATCGAGGCATTGCGCGGCCATGTTTGCGTGTTTGCCAGCCATTACCGCCTACTCCGCACTTTCTCTGCCAAACGCTGCCAATACAGGGTCCGGTTCAGGCGATGCCCAGCGACGTACGCGTCGCACTGCTTTGCCGTGAACGGTGCCGGCCCGCCACGAGTCAGTCGGTCATGTCCTTTTGCTTCGCCGCAATCGGGTAATAGACCTGCCATGTCGGTGCCACCGGAGTTAAGGAAAGTACGATAACGCACCTGCAACCGAGATCCGCCACGCAGATCGGCGGGCATCTTTTGCAAGACTGCGACCCGTCTTTTGTTCAGCCAAGTGGTTGCCGACCGCAGGCAACCGACCTCGTCGTCGCTGAATTCACAAACGGTCAGAATTCCGCTTGCGCATCGGTAACGCGAAAGATTTGCCCGCGACCGCTCCTGTTTTTCAACTTCTGACGGACCGTCGCGCGCGACGGAGAACAGATAATTGGAATGGGCGTAACAGCGGTCAAGCCACCCGTTCACAAATCCGCCCAAACCCTGCGCGGAGGCATATGTCGTCATCGCAAAATAGAGCAGAAAGACCAGCCTCATATCCCGCCCTCCTCGATACGCGACACGCGTCCGAACCGGTCCACCGCATAGGTCACCGCGTCACAGCGCACCATGAACACCGCCGCCCCTTCGCCCGGCCAGCCGACGCAGTCGGCGTCGCTGCCATGCTGTGCCGCCACCGCCTCGATCACGCCACTTGCATCCAGCGTCACCTGCCGCTGGCCCAGCCAGAACCCGACCAGACCGGCAATCACAACCAGCGTCGCCGTGGTGATGATGACGCTGCGTGGCATCAGCCCATGGCCGTGACCAGTTCGCGGCCCACCAGCATGCGCCGGATCTCGGACGTGCCGGCCCCGATCTCCATCAGCTTGGCGTCGCGGAAGATGCGCGCGACGGGCGCGTCGTTCAGGAACCCGGCCCCGCCCATGGCCTGCACCGCCTGATGGGCCTGTTTCATCGCCTCTTCCGAGGCATAAAGGCAACAGGCCGCCGCATCCTGCCGCGTGACCTCGCCCCGGTCGCAGGCCTTGGCCACCTCGTAGACATAGGCCCGGGCCGAATTCATCGCGGTGTACATGTCGGCGATCTTGCCCTGCATCAGCTGGAACGACCCGACGGGTTTGCCAAACTGCCTGCGCTCGGCCATGTAGGGCATGATTTCGTCCAGGCAGGCCGCCATGATCCCCAGCCCGATGCCCGCCAGCACGACGCGTTCGTAATCCAGGCCGGACATCAGCACCTCAACCCCGCGCCCTTCCTCGCCCAGCACGTTGTCGAAAGGCACTTCCACATCGTCGAAAATCAGCTCGGCCGTGTTCGACCCGCGCATCCCCAGCTTGTCGAAATGGGGCGAGGTCGAAAACCCGGTCATCGCCTTTTCGATCAGGAATGCGGTGATGCCCTTGGACCCTGCCTCGGGGTCCGTCTTGGCATAGACCACCAGCGTATCGGCATCGGGGCCGTTGGTGATCCAGTATTTCGTGCCGTTCAGGATGTAGCGGTCGTTGCGCTTTTCGGCATGCAGCTTCATCGACACCACGTCCGACCCCGCACCCGCCTCGGACATGGCCAGCGCGCCGACATGTTGGCCGCTGACCAGACCCGGCAGGTATTTCGCCTTTTGCTCGGGCGTCCCGTTCAGCTTGATCTGGTTCACGCACAGGTTCGAATGCGCGCCATAAGACAGCGAGACCGAAGCGGACGCGCGCGCCACCTCCTCGACCGCGATGGTGTGGGCAAGGTAGCCCATGTTGGCCCCGCCGAATTCCTCGTCCACGGTGATGCCGAGCAGGCCCAGTTCCCCCATCTCGGGCCACAGTTCGGGCGGAAAGGCGTTGTCGGTGTCGATCTGTGCGGCCATCGGCTTGACCCGGTCCTGCGCCCAGCGGTGCACCGTGTCGCGCAGGGCGTTCACGTCCTCGCCCAGGTCAAACGTCATGGAATGAGTGAACATCGGCGACTCCCCTTTATTGAACGGTTGTTCATAAAATAGAGCAGCCGATCCAACCTGTCCAGAACCCTGTGCCCCCTGTGCGAAC
>JBCBFX010000137.1:0-5464 GCA_038527345.1 Pseudomonadota bacterium
AATGTCGATCTGCTGGAACACCGCTACGAAAAGCTGGATGCGCCCGAACAGCGCGAGGTGAACGGCCAGACCCGCAACGTCAACATCAGCTCGATCTATGCCCGCGGCATCGGGGTCGAGGCGGGGGGCGGCACCACCACCAACGGCATGGCCCGCGGCATGGGCGACGAAGGGGTGCGGCAGCGCGTGGCCGACACCGTCAACGAGGTGCGCACCGAAATCCGGTCCAAGGCCCGCGGAATGGAGGTCTGCGACGTCTGGTTCGACACCTTCGGCTTTTCCCGGGGGGCCGCCGCCGCCCGCCATTTCGCCAACGAGGTGCCGCGCCAGAACCTGACCGTGCAGGACGCCGAGGCCGAGGTGAAATTCATGGGCCTGTTCGACACCGTCGTGATGATCGGCAACAGCACCACGACCGACGGCACCTATGACAACGTGCGCGTCGAAACCCGCGGCACCGCCGAACGCATCGTCCACATCACCGCCGACGACGAGATCCGCGAAAAATTCCCGCTGACCCGCGCCATCGGCGAACGGCGCATCCGGATGGTGGGCGTCCATTCGGACATCGGCGGCGGCTACAACCCGACCCGGCGCGGCGACCAGCGCGGATCGTTCGAATTCGAGCACGAGGATTATTCGGGCCTGCCCGGATACCTCAGACGCAACTGGGGCCTGACCACGTCAAACGGCACCGGCGCCGACAGCACCAGCCCCGACACGCTGGTGTCCGAACGCCAAAGCCGCTGGCAACCCCACGATGCGGGCGAATGGTATTCGACCTTCAACTGGTCCTGCCAGCACGGCCTGCAATTCGTGTCGCTGAAACTGATGTATGACGAGGCCGTGGCCGCAGACGTGCCGTTCCTGCCCTGGACCAACACGATCGAGGGGACGGATGTGACGATGGACCCGATGTTGCAGACCTATTACGGTTCGATCAAATCGGGATCCGTCACGACGGAACAGAAGATGGAAGTCCGCCTGCGCTATTCCCACGTGTCGTTCAACGGCGAACGCAACTGGGGCTTCCGCCCACACCTGCCCCGCGAAAGCGGCCGCCGGGACGCGGGCACGATCCGGTAGTCTTTACATAATCCTGATTACAGGTAATCAACGTCATACAGCGCGAACTTCGCGTCTGCCGTCAGGACAGTCAGTCCCTCTTGCTGCGCCTGGGCGATCAGCATCCGGTCGAACGGGTCGGCGTGGTGCGGTGGCAGTGCGGCGGCGGCCTGGGCGTGGGTCCAGGTGATGGGCAAGGGGCGGCACCCCGCCCGTTCCGCCACGTCAAAGATGTCGTCCGGCACGTCCAGCTTGCCCAGGGCGCGCTTGATCCCCACCTCCCACACGCTGGCGGCCGACAGGTACAGATCCCCCTGCCCTAACGCATCCCGATGCGCCGTCGACAGGCGCGGGTCGTCGACCAGTGCCCACAACAGCACATGGGTGTCCAGCAGCAGCCTCACTCGGACGCGGACGCCGCAAACAACGCTTCGATCTGGGCATCGGCCCGGGTCATGTCGGGCACCTCGAACGCCCCGGCCAGCGCGCCCACCAGCGGCATGCCCGCCGGGCGCGGCACCGGGGTGATCTGGGCCACGGGTCGGCCATAGCGGGTCAGCTCGATGGCCTCCCCGGCCTCGGCGCGGCGGATCAACTCGGCAAACTGGGCCTTGGCTTCGGCAATGGCGATCTTCATGCACCCCTCCGGCTTATGACCAGAATGTAGGTCATAAGCGCGAGCGATTCAAGATCACCCTATTGCAGCGGAATGCTCAGCTGGAAGCGCGCGCCGTAGCTTTCGAAATCGCTTTGCCCGATGCCGTCGTAATTGGCGCTGAACTGGAACCGTGCGCCGTTGCGCCCCGCAATCTCCACCCCCGCCTCGATCCGGGCGCGGAAACCGTCGGTTTCGCCGCTGGTGTCGTTCACGATCACCACGCCATCGGTGTCGCTGAAGTTGTAGATGCCGTTCAGGGTAAAGCTGGGCCTGATCACGGACCCGTTCTGCCCGTCAAGGGTGGTGGAAAAGGTCGGTCCGACACGGATCTGGCCCAGCGATACGGTCTGTTCCGGGATGGTCACACCCAGGCTGTCCACATAGCTGCGCTGCCGATCCTCGATATAGCTGATGGCGAGGTTCGGCGTCACCACCCAGTTGTTCCAGTCGTAATTGCCGGACAGGCTGGCATCGATCAGGATGCGGTCGCTGTCGAAATCATCGGCATAGGTGCCGAACGGGCTGATCGTGTTGTCGGACTGGCCATAGGCCAGCCGCCCGTCAAAGATCAGGTTGTCGCCTATGCGCGCGGTCATGTAGGGGCCGAACATCCAGCCGGTGCCCTCGGTCGTGGCCCCGGTGCCGTCATTGCCGTCATCCAGACTGTCCACCTGCACCAATGCCCCCACCAGCAGGTCCGCGCTCAGCAGGTAATCGGCACCCAGATAGGCGATGCCGAAATGCCCGTCGGATCCCTGGCTGGCCTCATACTTGGTAAAGCTCGCCTCGAACCACACGTCCCAGCGCGGCGGGGTCCAGACCTGGCTGTTGCCCTCGACGTCATCCATGGCCAGCCGGAACATCCGGGACGACCGCTGGATCTGCGTGGACGAGGTCGAGAATTTGTAGCTGCCCGACCCCAGCGACAGCAAATCAAAGCTGAACGGCGTCATCGACGCCAGATCGCCCTGCTGGAACGACAGGGTCTGCGACCGGCCGATGCCCTGGTTCAGCCTGTCCATCCGCCGACCCGAGGACGGGCCATTGGACAGGATCAGGTTGTTGCGGCGGTTGAGGAAGCTGTTGATCTGGTCGGTGGTTTCCTGCTGCGACCCGATGCTGCCAAAGGTACAGGTCACATCCTCCAGTTCCGCGATGTTCAGGGTCACGGTACCTGCGGCGACGTCCACGGTGCTGTCATCATCCGAACAGGTCAGCGACGTGTTGCCCAGCCCCGCAGGGCGCGATTGGGTGACCGTATAGGTCCCCGCATCCACCGAAACGGGACCAAAGATACCCGACCCGCCGACCGTGGCGATGGTGAAATTCAGCGCCGCCTCGGACGATGAAAAGCCGAAATTGCCGTCGGTGTCGGTGTTCTGCACAAAGGTCACGGTGCCTTGCAGGTTTTCGGTCACGACCAGCGGCTCGCTTGGCGGGGCCAGGGCCGCGCCGCCCAGGCTGGAACTCAGCGCGCCCGAGATGGCGGGCACCGCCCCCTGGGTCATGGATGTGACGTTGGCCTCGACCGTGCAGGTCGACAGGGCCGCAACGCTGCCGCCCGTCAGGGTCACCGACGTGCCATTGGCCGGGGCCGTGGCACTGCCGCCGCAACTGTTGGTCAGGCCCGGCGTGTCGGTCAGGTTCAGCCCCGCAGGCAGGTTGACGTTGAAGCCAAGGTTGCTGGCCGGGATGCCCGCCGCAGGGCGCGGGCTGCGCCCTGCCCCGGCGCTGTTGTCGACGGTCAGGATCAGGCGTGTCGTGCCGCCTTGCGGGATCGACGGCGGCGCATAGCGGCTGCCGAAACCGGGCGCGGGGGCGTCGTTGACGGTCAGGCTTGCCACCGTGTTCCCCGATGTGCCCTGCGACGTGATCAGCGGCCCGCCCGCCACGTCGAAGGTGCCGACAGTGGTCCCGGTCACATCCACGGACACGGTGCATGTTTCGCCTGCCAGGATGGTGCCGTCGGCAAAGTCAAAGGTCCCGGGGCCGGTGATCTGAACCGCCCCGGCGGTGCAAGTGGTGCTGGCATTGGGCACCGCCGCGATCTCAAGCCCCGACTGCACCTGCCCGACAAAGCCGGCGGTGGTCGCGTCGATCAGCGGGGCGCTGTTGTCGATGGTATAGATGGCGGTGCTGGTCAGGCCCTGCGTGATGGTTGCGGGGCTCAGCGCCACGCTGAACAGCGGCGTATCGGCGGGCGTGACGGTCAGCGATGCCGTGGCCGTGCCCCCATCGCCCAGGCTGGATGTCAGCGCGCCGGTGGTCACGGTATAGGCATCGTCGACAGTGCCGCGCACATCCACGGCAAAGTCACAGGTGCCGCCTGCCGCCACCTCTCCGCCGGTCAGGGCAAAGCTGCTGTCGCCCGGTGTCGCGGCAAAGGTCGGCGCGGCACAGGTGCTGGCCGCGTTGGCCGTGGGGGCCACGACCAGACCTGCGGGCAACGGCACGGTGACGTCCAGCGTATCGGCGCTGACCAGCGCGCCCGCGTTGTCGATGGACACGGTAAAGGTGCTGACGTCCCCCTGCACGATGGTGTCGGGGACAAACAGCGCCGTCGCCGTGGGCGCGGGGGCCGCCGTCACGTCGATGCTGGCGGGCGCGGGTGTGCTGTCGCCCAGCGACGACGACACAACCAGCGTATTGGTCTGGATGCCGCCCTGCGTGGCCTGGATCGGCACGGTGATCTCGCAACTGGCAAAGGGATCAAGGCTGCCGCCGACCAGAGTAAAAACCTCTGACCCGCCCGAAACGTTCAGCGTGCCATTGCATCCGTTGGTCGGGTTGCGGGTTGCAAGATCGGGGATCATCCCGTCGGGCATGGTGTTGGTGAAATTGATCGCCGTCGCGCTGATCGCCGCCACGTTCTCGATCCCGATGCGCAGGGTGCTGACGCCGCCCTGCACGATGGTCACGTCGTCAAAGCTGACGGAAACAAGCGGCACGGGGGCCGCCTGTACCGTCAGGGACGCGGCGGCGGTGCCGCTGTTGCCCAGCGACGTGACCAGATCGTCCGAGGTCAGCGTGGGGCTGCCCACCTCGACCGAGGTGACGTTGAACGCAACTTCGCAAGTGTCGCCCGCCGCCACGGTGCCGCCCCCGACATAGGCAAAGCTGCCCGCCCCCGCCGTGCCGGTCGATGTCCCGCCACAGGTGTCGGTGCCGTTGGGTGGATCGGCAAGGACGACGCCGCCCGCGAAACTCTCGGAAAAGACGATTGCATCGGCAGGCACCAGCGCGGCGCTGTTGTCGATGGTATAGGTGACGGTTGTCACCTCGCCCTGGGTGATGGTGGCCGGGGCGAACAGCTTGGTAAAGATCGGCAAGGGCGCCGCGGTCACGTTCAGCGTGGCCGCGGCCCCCGTGGTCACATCGCCCAGGCTGGTGGTCAGGGCACCTGTCGTCACGGTCTGCGCCGCGTCCGCCGAAACCGATGTCACATCAAAGCTGACGGAACAGGTGCCGCCCGCCGGAATGGTGCCGCCCGCCAGGTCGGCCGTGGCCGCCCCGACCGTTGCGGTCAGGATGCCCGGGCCACAGTCCGTCGCGGCGTTGGACGGGGTGGCCACCACCATGTCAGTGGGCAAGGGCACGTCGAACGCCGCGCCCGTCGCATCCAGCAGCCCGCCGCTGTTGTCCAGCGTCACGGTCAGGGTGCTGGTGCCGCCCTGCGCCACCGTATTGGGGGCGAAACCCGCGCTGAACGTCGGCACCGGGGCCGCCGTCACGCCCAGCACC
>JBCBFX010000138.1:0-5420 GCA_038527345.1 Pseudomonadota bacterium
ACCGCGCCCGGTCCGCCATCAGCACCCAGCCGGGCAGGGTGCCGCAATCGCGGTTGCGGATCAAAAGCGTCAGCACATGATCGAGGCTGCAATTCTGCAACGTGATGCGCTGGTCCATGTACCCTTCGCCAAAGCCCAGGTCCGGGTTTGTGATCAGGGCACGCAACGTCGCCGGATCGGTGATGGTGATATGCGCCTGTTCTCCGGTGTCCGGCCCGTAGTCCCGCACCGAACCATCGGGATAGGTCACGGTCAGTCGATCCTCGACCATCATCCCTTGCAAAAACCGATCAAGCAGTGTGTCCCACATTGCACCTACCTCGTGCCATGATCCGTCTGATAAATTGGGGCAGGGACTGGGTTTACGTCAAGTCCCGGTGCTGCGATGCATCCAGATATGCCCTCACGGTCGCTTCAAATCCGCGTGGGTCGTCGGCATGCAGCCAGTGCCCCGCCTTGGGCAGTTTGGCAAAGCGCGACTTGGGGAACAGGGCGCGGATCGTGGCGCGGTGTTCCGGCCGCACATAATCCGACTGCGCCCCCGACAGAAACAGCGTGGGCCCGTCAAATTGACCGTCAAGCGCAGGAAATCCAATGATTTCAGGCATTTCTGCGGCAAGCGTATCCAGGTTGTACCGCCACCGCTTGCCGGCGACATCCAGCGACTGGGTCAGAAAGGCACATAGCGCCGGTTCGACCCCGAGGGCTGCCAGTTGCGCATTGGCGTCAGAACGGCGGGTGACCGCGCCCAGATCCACGGCGCGCATCGCCTCGATGTACTGGATCTGGCTGTGCCCATATCCGACCGGCGCGATATCGCCGACAATCAGGCGCTGCACGGAATTTGGGCGGGTCACGGCCAGCACCATCGCCGCCTTGCCCCCCATCGAATGGCCCAGCACGTCCATGGGCGCTCCGATGTGGTCAATGACCTGCCCCAGATCTCCGGCCATGTCGTGATAGCTTTGGCTGTCGGCGTGAAAGCTGTTGCCGTGGTTGCGCATGTCAACGGTGATGATGCGGCGGGTGTCCGACAGCCGTTTGGCGATCACACCCCAGTTCCTGCCCGATCCATACAGACCGTGGGCAATCAGCAGGGGCGGCGCATCCGCGGCACCGGTTTCGGTATAGGCCAGCATGTGGCGATGCATAGCCCGCCCGCCCGGCATGGGCCAGAGGGATTGAGGCCCCCGTGCCCGCACGATACTGTGCCGCCCATGGAATCCGCCGACACCATAACCGCCCGCGCCACCCGCCTGCAAAAGGGGCTGGAGGCCGCATTTGGCGTGCGGGCCAAGACCCTGAACAAGGCGCTGCGGCGCACGGGCCGACGCCTGCCCAGACGGCTGCACAAGCAGGCGCAGGTCATCGTGGATGCCCAAGGCTTGGGGGGCAGTCCCAAACTGATGCGGCAGGTGGACAGTGCCGCCCTGAACACGGCCGAAACACGGGTTCTGGACTATCTGAAAAACATAGACCGCGCCGACGCCCGCAAGGGTCGGATACTGGGTATCGCCGGGGCGGTTGCGTTCAACCTGCTGCTGGTGATAGGGCTCCTGGTGGGCTGGATGTGGTGGACCGGCGTGGTTTGAGCCGCGCAACCGGCGTTGCGCCGCGGCCAGCCTGACAACAAGTGACTTCATGACCCTCATGGAAAATGACGGCAGAAAACCGCAGGCTGCGATGCTGATCTGGCGTGTCTGGCGGAAAGCCGATCCGCAAGGTGCCAATAGTCCCGGGTTTCCGCGAGCGTGCGCACATCGCAAGGGTCTGCGGTCCTGGAACCAGTGCCCGTGCTATCGAGCGACGGCGTTTTGACGGTCTGCCTGCTTGAGGTTTGCGTCGCCCGACCGCACCCCGTGCCAGACAGGATCCGGCACCGGACCAACATGACGGGCGGACAATGATCTGCCATCCACCCGCCATGCGCCGTTCCCTATTTGGGCAACAGCACTTTGTTGACCACGTGAATGACACCATTGGACTGGTCGACATCCGCGATCGTGATTTTGGCGGCGTTGCCGTTTTCGTCGAAGATAAAGACGTTGTTGCCACGGACTTGCGCCGACAGGGCATCACCCGAAAGTGTTTCGAGATGGGCAAAGCCGTCGCTGCTGTTGGCTGCCTGCGCCTTGAGGTCCTGAGCGGACAGATCACCCGCGACCACATGAGCGGTCAGGATCTTGGTCAGTTGTCCCTTGTTCTCGGGTTGCAGCAGGGTTTCGACCGTGCCGGCGGGCAGGGCAGCAAATGCGTCATTGACGGGGGCAAAGACGGTAAAGGGGCCATCGCTCATCAGGGCGTCGACCAGTCCGGCGGCCTTGACGGCGGCGACCAGCGTGGTGTGATCCGCCGAATTCACGGCGTTTTCGACGATGTTCTTGTCGGTGAACATCGGCGCGCCCCCAACATCCGGGTTGGCGGCAAGGGATGCGGTGGCGCCCAGAACGAGGCACAGCACAGCGGCGGCAGTCTTGCGGGGGGTGAACATGGAAAATCCTTTCGTTTGCGTTCGAATGTCCCGGCGGGGACAGCGAACAGAACGGAGGCTGCGTTGAAAAAGTTTCACCAACTGCCCGGGGTGGTTTGCTGAAACTCTTGGGCCACGCGGGTCGTAATGCCTGTGACCCAAGAGGAGACCTCCATCATGCAAGCGCCCCATCCCCCCGGTACGCTGGTACGCCGCCACACCCGGATCACCCGCCTGACGCATTGGATCTGGGCGGTGTGCCTGTTCTTCCTGCTGCTGACGGGGCTGCAGATCTTTAACGCGCACCCGGTGCTGTATTGGGGTGACCAGTCCGGGTTTGCCTTTGACAACGCTGTGCTGCGCCCGGGCCCCTTTCCGGGGTGGGCGACGATCCCGAGCGGCACGGATCTGGCCACCGGCCGCGTGATCCATTTCTTTTTTGCCTGGGTTTTCGTGGCGACACTGCTGGTGTGGGCGGTGGGTGCGCTTGTGTCAGGGCACTTGCTGCGCGACCTGCTGATGCGCAGATGGCACTGGTCACGGCTGGTGCCCGACATGCGTGACCACGCGCGGCTGCGCTTCCGGCACACGGCGCGCTACGGGCCGTTGCAACGGCTGAGCTATGGTGTGGTGCTATTCGTGCTATTCCCGATGATGATTCTGACGGGGCTTGCGATGTCGCCGGGCGCGAATGCCGCGTTGCCATGGTTGCCCGAGCTACTGGGCGGACGGCAGTCGGCGCGCACGTTGCATTTTGCCTGTGCGGCCGCGCTGTCGGGGTTCTTTGTCGTGCATATTGCGATGGTCCTGCTGGCCGGGCCGATGAACGAAATGCGCGCCATCCTGACCGGGTGGTACCGCGCGGACGCAGTAGGGGAGGCGGGCGATGTCTGAAACACTGCTGACACGCCGCAGGCTGATGGTTGCATTGGCGACATCGACCTTGGGCGGGTGCAAGGTCCTGGATGGGTTGAGCGCGCCGGACAACCGTCTGCGCCAGTTCATGGAACGCGCGAATGACCTGACGATGGCGATGCAGCGCGGTGTGCTGGACCGCGATGCCCTGGCACCGGAGTTTTCCCGTTCGGACATTCGCCAGCCGCAGCGTCCCAACGGTGTCACCGACCCGCAGGACCCGGATTACGTGGCGCACAAGGCCGCGAATTTCGCGACCTACCGGCTGCAGGTCGGCGGGCTGGTTCAACGGCCGCTTTCCCTGTCGCTGGATGATTTGCGCACGATGCCGACGCGGGACCAGATCACGCGACACGATTGCGTCGAGGGGTGGAGTTGCATTGCCGAATGGACGGGCGTGCCGCTGTCGCATGTGCTGGGCCTGGCCGGGGTGCGCCCAAGCGCACGCTTCGTTCTGTTCCACTGCTTTGACACCATCGAACGCAGCCTGTCCGGGGCAGTGCGCTACTACGAGACGATAGATCTGGTGGATGCCCGCCACCCGCAGACCATACTGGCCTGGGGGCTGAACGGCGGCACCTTGCCTGTGCCCAATGGTGCGCCCCTGCGCGTCCGCGTCGAACGGCAACTGGGCTACAAGATGGCCAAGTACATCCGGGCCATCGAACTGGTCGATGACTTCTCTGCGTTTGGCGGCGGGCGCGGCGGATATTGGGAGGATCGCGGCTACGAGTGGTATGCCGGGATTTAGGGCCGATGACGCAAGGGAAGCTGCAACCTGCACGGCGCGGCCCCCGTATTTCCCTGTATGTCCAGGGGATTCAGACAAGCGCGTACCGATCAGGCCATGAAAACAGTGTTCCAACGTGTCTTCGGTGCCATGTACCGGGGCCGGCATCGTGACCCGGACATCGAAGCCGCAGCGCCCCTGATGCATTTGCTGGACGAGGCAGAGCCTTCGCCAGACATGTTTGCGCGGATCGAAGCGCGCATTGACGCCGAACAGCGCAGGTTTGCATGGCCGCGCCGTGGCGTTGTCGCCTTGGCGTTCCTGTGCGGAATGCTGATGGGCGGTCTGGTCGTGTTCGTCGGACAGGACAGCCAAAAGATCGTGGCGCGTGCCGCCGCAGATGCGCCGTGGGTGCCGCTTGGGGCGGTTACATTGCATGGGTCGGGTCTGCGTGGATTTGTGCGGGCAAAGTGCCATGGGCACACGCACTTCCTCATCACGATGCACGGCCATACACATCCCGAACACGGCAGTGGCCCGCCCGCCGAAATCCCGCTGATGGAGCCGCAGGAAAAAATTCTGATGGAGTGCATCTTTTGATCGGCGCGCCCCGTAGTGCTAAGAAACGGGATAGGGAAAGGACCGGATGTGGGTGTGACCAAGTTGGTGCCCCGGTCTCAGCAACATGGGGGCGTGCGGGCAAAGATGGGGACGGCGGAACAGTCCCGCTTGATCGCAGACTTGCTGATCAAGTGCGCAGCTGGCGACCGAGCCGCGTTCCGGCGTTTCTATGATGCAAGCTCCAGATACGTGTTTGGCGTTGTGCTGGGTATCCTGCGGGATCGCGAAATTGCCAGTGAGGTCGCACAGGAGACCTATGTCCGGATCTGGAAGCGCGCCGGGCATTTCCGGGCGGATTGCGGCAACCCGCTGTCGTGGATCGGCTCGATTGCCCGCAATTGTGCCATCGACAGGCTGCGGTCCGAACGGGCGCGGGGCTTTGTGCAGTTCTCTGACGAAGTCCCCGACATGGGTGGTGATCCCGACCCGGCGGGCACAACCCTGGACACGATGGTGATCCGCAAACTGCTTGACGAATTGCGCCCCGAATACCGACAGGCGCTGCTGCTGTGTTATTTCCAGGGCTACACCTATATCGAGTTGGCCAGTGTGATGGATGTTCCGGTCGGAACGGCAAAAAGCTGGGTGCGCCGCGGAATCGCGGCTTTGAAGGAAGCGATGATATGAAAAAGACCGACGCGACACATCCTGCCGAGGTTTTGAATGCACTGCTGGGTGGTTTGG
>JBCBFX010000139.1:0-4672 GCA_038527345.1 Pseudomonadota bacterium
TGATACCCGCGACATGCACGTCGGTGCCGTCACACAGCGCATCCACGTCCAGTTCCACCGCACCCGACAGGTAGCTGTCCAGCAGCACGGGGCTGTCGCCTGACACCACGACGGCTTCGGAGATATAGCGTTCCAGGCTGGCCTGATCCCGCACGATCTCCATCGCGCGGCCACCCAGCACGTAGGACGGGCGGATCACCAGCGGGAAGCCGATCTTGGCCGCAATCTCAAGCGCTTGTTCGTCTGTGTGCGCAATGCCGTTCTTGGGCTGTTTCAGTCCCAGCTCATTGACCAGCGCCTGGAACCGTTCGCGGTCCTCGGCCAGATCGATGGCATCGGGCGTGGTGCCAAGGATCGGGATGCCGGCTGCTTCCAGCGCATTGGCGAGCTTCAGCGGGGTCTGGCCGCCGAATTGCACGATGACGCCGTGCAGGGTACCGTTGTCCTGCTCGACCGCCAAGATCTCCATCACGTGCTCGAAGGTGAGCGGTTCGAAATAGAGCCGGTCGGAGGTGTCGTAGTCGGTGCTGACCGTCTCGGGGTTGCAGTTGACCATGATGGTTTCATAGCCCGCATCCGTCAGCGCAAAGCAGGCGTGACAGCAGCAGTAATCGAACTCGATCCCCTGACCGATCCGGTTCGGACCACCGCCCAGAATCACGACCTTTTTCCGGTCGGACGGCCGCGCCTCGCATTCCACGTCGCCAAAAACCGGCGTTTCGTAGGTCGAATACATATAGGGCGTCTGCGCCTCGAACTCGGCGGCACATGTGTCGATGCGTTTGAAGACTGCGGTGACACCGGCGTTATGGCGGGCGGCGCGCACCTCTGCCTCGGTTTGCGCGGTCAAAGTGGCAAGCCGCGCATCGGTAAAGCCCATCATCTTGAGATGCCGCAGGCCATTCGCATCGCCGGGCAAACCGCTGGCCTCGATCTCTTGCTCCGTCTCGATGATCTCGCGGATACGGGCCAGGAACCATGGGTCGAACTTGGTGATGCCAAAGATGTCGTCGTCCGACAGCCCCTCGCGCATGGCTTGCGCCACGACGCGCAACCGGTCCGGCGTCTGCTGGGCCAGCGCACGGGTAATGGCGGCATGACCAGTGGCGGGGTCGTCTGCGCCGGGAATGTCGATCTCGTCAAAGCCGGTCAGGCCGGATTCCATCGAGGCCAGCGCCTTTTGCACCGACTCGTGGAAGGTGCGGCCGATGGCCATCGCCTCGCCCACCGACTTCATGGCCGTGGTCAGGTACGGCTCCGAGCCGGGGAACTTCTCGAACGCGAATTTCGGGATCTTGGTGACGACATAGTCGATGGTCGGCTCGAACGATGCGGGCGTGACCTTGGTGATGTCGTTGTCCAGCTCATCCAGCGTGTATCCCACCGCCAGCTTCGCGGCGATCTTGGCGATGGGAAAACCGGTCGCCTTGGACGCCAGGGCCGAAGACCGCGACACACGCGGGTTCATCTCGATCACGACCATGCGCCCGTCATCGGGGTTGATGGCCCATTGCACGTTGGACCCGCCGGTCTCGACCCCGATCTCGCGCAGCACAGCGATGCTGTGATTGCGCATGATCTGGTATTCCTTGTCTGTCAGGGTCAGGGCAGGGGCCACGGTGATCGAGTCGCCGGTATGCACCCCCATCGGGTCCACGTTTTCGATGGAACAGACGATGATGGCGTTGTCGGCAGTGTCGCGCACCACCTCCATCTCGTATTCCTTCCAGCCCAGCAGGCTTTCATCGACCAGGATCTGGCCCACGGGCGACGCATCCATGCCCGACCGGCAGATCGCCTCGTAATCGTCACGGTTATAGGCCACGCCGCCGCCGGTGCCGCCCAGGGTAAAGGCGGGGCGGATGATGGCCGGGAGGCCGACCGTTTCCAGGGTTTCCAGCGCAAGGCGCACGCCCTCTGCCAGGTCCTTCTTGCCGTTGGCATCCTTGGGGGCGGTGACGATCTCGGCCTTGGGGTTTTCGATACCCAGCCGGTCCATCGCCTCGCGGAACAGCTTGCGGTCCTCGGCCATCTCGATGGCGTCGCGCTTGGCGCCGATCATCTCGACCCCGTACTTGTCCAGCACACCCAT
The DNA here is from genome assembly GCA_038527345.1 of Pseudomonadota bacterium. Taxonomy (GTDB): domain Bacteria; phylum Pseudomonadota; class Alphaproteobacteria; order Rhodobacterales; family Rhodobacteraceae; genus Tateyamaria. The sequence continues at coordinate 2,093 of JBCBFX010000139.1, forward strand.
TTCCTCGAGCGCGAGCGAGGTGTTCAGACCCGTCTGCCCGCCCATGGTGGGCAAAAGCGCGTCGGGGCGTTCCTTTTCGATGATCTTGGCGACGACCTCGGGGGTGATGGGTTCGATATAGGTTGCGTCGGCCAACCCCGGGTCCGTCATGATGGTGGCCGGGTTCGAGTTGACCAGGATCACCCGATACCCTTCTTCGCGCAGCGCCTTGCAGGCCTGTGCGCCGGAATAGTCGAATTCGCAGGCCTGTCCGATGACAATGGGACCCGCGCCTATGATCATGATCGACTGGATGTCGGTACGCTTTGGCATCGTGGCCCCCCGGATGTGCAAATTGTCCTGCGTTATAGGGATGAAGCGGGCAGGTGCAAGGGGGCGCGCGCGGGCATGGCAAGGAATCTCGTCTTGTCGCCGCACGGCGGTGGTCTACCTGCGTAATCGAGGCGCGCGCAAACACTTGAACGGGGAGACGACTCAATGACCGCTACGGCTCTTTTTCTGGGCGCCATCGGTGTGCTGGCAGAAACATCGGAATTGCAGCGCCAGGCCTTTAACACTGCATTCGAAGATCACGGGGTGGGGTGGCACTGGGACCGCGAAACATATCTGGCCCTGCTCGAGGTGCCGGGCGCGCGCGCCCGTATGCGCTATTTCGCCATGGCGCAGGGCAGTGTCGTGGACGTCGAGGCGCTGTACCAATCCAAGGTCGTAGCCTTCGAACAGGCGCTGTCTGCGGGCATTGATCTGCGCCCGGGTCTGCAACAGATGATTGAAACCGCGCGGACACGCGGAATGAAACTGGGGTTGGTGACAACGACCGATCCGCGCCAGGTGGATGCCGTGCTTCAATCGCTAAACGGCCAGATCAACCGGGATACGTTTGATGTCGTTGTGGATCGGACCTGCGTGGCACATGGCAAGCCGGCACCGGACGCGTACCGGTACGCGCTGGACAGGCTGGGCGTTGCGCCGGGATCAGCGGTCGCGATCGAGGACACGCCCGAAAGCGCTGCCGCAGCCGTGGCGGCGGGGATACGCACACTGGCCTATCCGGGCGTTGCCGCCGAAGGGCGCGATTTCGGTGCTGCGGTCGCGCACATAATCACCCCGGATGCCGCAGTCTTTCACCACGAGACGCGCGCGGCCTAGCGGATCAGCCGCCGATCAGACGACCCAGCAGCGACTTGCGTTTGGGGGCGGGCTCGGCCTTGGCCTCTTTCGGCTGCACCATCTCGTGCAGACCTTCGGGCAAGGGCATGGGGCGGGCGGTCATTTCGGCGTCGACCTTGGGCGCGGATGTGGTGCGCAGCGTGTTCTTGTTGACCGGTGCCTGCGCTTGCGTCTGCGGGGCCCGCGCGTCAAGCACGGGTACGGCACCGCGCATGTGCGGAGGTTGTTGCACGTGGCTCTTGGGCAGGGGCGTGCGCATGGTGGGCGCTTGGCTGATATCATGCGTCTCTTCGGCAAGCAGTTCCTTGATGGACTTCATCGTGAATGCCGTAGGCTCGCGGCCCGATTCACTCTTCATCGGTTCCCGACGTCCGTATTCCATGTGTCTGTCCTCCGATTGGTGGATCCCGTGTGGTGGCGACGCCATGCGCCAAGTGCACCGCGTCAGCCGCCAAAATGCCGCTGAAATCGGGCAACTTCGTGAAACATCGGGGGCGAATTGGTGCCGAAACGCCTATTCTGCGGGCTCTGGCACCGCTGTTTTCCCGCGCGGCGCGAAGGCGGCATCGGGTTGGCGCGCATGCAGGTAATCCCGCGTCAACGGCACGGCGTCACGCTTGTGTGCAAGCTGGAAGTGATACACGGCCTGCATCTGGTGTTCGAAGGCCAGGATGCAGACCGTCAGGTAATACTGGAACATCCGGACAAAGCGGTCGTCATACTGCGCCCTGATCGTGTCCAGGTTGGCATTGAACCGGTCGCGCCAGTGGCGCAGCGTCTTGGCGTAGTGCAGGCGCCACACCTCGATGTCTGCCTGCCACAGACCGGACTGCTCCAGTGCCGGGGCCAGTTCCGACAGGGACGGAACATAGCCGCCGGGAAAGATGTATTTGTTGATCCAGCTGGAATGCGACATCGGCGGCGCCGACCGACCGATCGTGTGGATCAGGGCCACGCCGTCGGGATCCAGCAATTCCGCCACCTTGTCGAAGTAGGTGCCGTAGTTTGGCACGCCCACGTGTTCCAGCATGCCGACGGACACGATGCGGTCAAACGGTCCCTTGGTGTGGCGGTAATCCTGCAGGTTGAAGCGGATGCGACGCGACAGGCCCGCCGCGTCGGCCCGCGCCTGTGCGGTCGCCAGCTGGTTTTCCGACAGGGTCACGCCCGTGACCTCGCAGCCATGGTCCCGCGCCAGCGTCAGCGCCATGCCACCCCAGCCGCAGCCGATGTCCAGCACCCGCATCCCCGGCTCAAGTCGCAGCTTGGCGGCGATGTGGGCCTTCTTGGCCTCTTGTGCCTGTTCCAGCGTCATGCCCGGATCGCGGAAATACGCGCATGAATACTGCATGTCCCTGTCCAGAAACAGGCGATACAGGTCGTCCGAGATATCGTAGTGATGCGCCACGT
>JBCBFX010000140.1:0-4583 GCA_038527345.1 Pseudomonadota bacterium
GCCGCCAGTGTGGCAGAACCGGCCCGGCGATGCCACCCGCCGCCAGCTTTTCCGCAGCCGCGCGCGCAATCTCGCTATCGGGGCGCGCGGGGCGCTCGCGCCACCGTGCGACACGGGGATCCATCACCCGGCGCCACAGCGGGGGCACCAGGGCCAGAACTGCCATGACGGGCAGCGAATGGGGCAGCATCGGCATCCGCGCGGCATCCAGCGCCAGCGCCGGAAACGGACGCGCGGGATGCATGTGGTGTTCGGAATGGCGCGGCGCGTTCAGCATCATCGCCGACGAATACCAGTGCGGCGCGTTCCACGAATGCTGCGGTCCCATCGGCTCGGCCCGGCCATCGGGCAGGATGCGTCGCTCCAACCCGTAATGCTGCACGTAGTCCGACAGCATCAGCTGCACCTGCGCATAAGCCGCCACGATCCACAGGCCGACAAGGCCCGCCCAACCGGCCAGGCTCCAGGCAACGACTGACGTCCAAACCGCCCCCAGCACATAGGCCACATAGGGCGCAGGCCAGCGCGCACCGCTTCGGCGTTGCCGCTCTGCCCGCAGTCCGGCACGAAATCCGCCCAGCCACGCCTGCCGGACATAGGACCAGAACCCTTGTCCCGCCCGCGCCGTCGCCGGGTCGCGCGCGGTGCCAGCATGCACGTGATGCACCAGGCGGTGCGCGCTGGTGTGGTGTCCAAACAGCAGGCTGGCATAGATCGCGGCCCCCAGTCGAAAGGCCCAGCGGTCGCCCCGGTGGATCAGCTCATGTGCGTTGGAATTCGACACCTGCCCCATCCACAGCCCCGCCGCGATCACGATCAGCACCTTGTCCAGCAGGGGCACCGGCTGCCCCATGCTCCAGACCACCAGCGCCAGCAGCACGAAATGCGCCAGCCCCAGGGCTTCGGATAGCCGGTGGCCGGTAGTGTCCCGCACGTCGGCATCGACCGTGAGCTTGTCCAGGAAAAATACCACCACCGTGATCGACAACAGCGCCGCCACAGCCCAGCCCGCGCCCTGAAAACAGGCCACGGCAGTCAGCAGGGCCGGCACAAGGGCCGCCACCGCGCAGGGGAACAGGCGCACCATCGGTTCAGAATCACTTTCACTCAGACAGGGCAGGCTAGCACGGCCCGGTAAACGCTACCTAATCGCCCATTCGGGCCAAAGCGTGACCGATTGGCGGCGCACCGGTGATGATCGGAAGCGTGGTTTGCGCGCCCGGGCGTCGCTTTTGGGCTGAACCGGGTTTGTACGGGCTGATAGGGTGCCCGCAAACGGGTCAATGAGGTGCGAGATGGCGCTGGATCAAGCGGGCAAGGACAAGGGCGTCTGGAAGTCGGGCAAGGGCAAGGGGCGCGTGCGCCCAAAGGGCCGTGCGCTGGAAGACGATGCGCTGGCCGACGTACAGGCCCTGCTGGGTGATGCCCCGCGCCGCCGCGATCTGTTGATCGAATTCCTGCACCTGATCCAGGACCGCTACGGCCACCTGAGCGCGGCCCACCTGCGCGCGCTGGCCGAAGAAATGCGTCTGAGCATGGCCGAGGTCTATGAGGTCGCGACGTTCTATGCCCATTTCGATGTGGTGAAAGAGGGCGAAACCCCACCGCCTGCGCTGACCATCCGGGTCTGCGATTCCCTGTCCTGCGAACTGGCGGGGGCACAGGCTCTGAAGGCCGCGCTCGAGGACGGATTGGACGCGTCCGAGGTTCGCGTTGTCCGCGCTCCGTGCATGGGCCGTTGCGACACCGCGCCGACACTGGAACTGGGGCACAACCACATCGACCACGCTACGCCCGAAAAGGTGCAGGCCGCCATCGTCGCAGGCGACACCCACGCGCATATGCCGGACTACCAAACCTTTGAAAGTTACAAGACATCAGGGGGTTACAGTGCACTCCTCAAGCTGCGTGAGAGCGGCGACTGGGAAGCGGTGCAGCAACAGGTGCTCGACAGCGGGTTACGCGGTTTGGGCGGGGCTGGTTTTCCGTCGGGCAAGAAATGGGGCTTTGTCCGGGTGAACCCCGGCCCGCGCTATCTGGCCGTGAACGGGGACGAGGGTGAGCCGGGAACGTTCAAGGATCGCTACTACCTCGAGCGTGAACCTCATCTGTTCCTCGAGGGTATGCTGATCGCCGCATGGGCGGTCGAGGCGGATACGGCGTTCATCTACATGCGTGACGAATACCCCGCCGTACTGGAAATCCTGCGGCGCGAGATCGAGGCGCTGGAAGCGGCGCAGATCGTGCCCCCCGGCTACATCGACCTGCGTCGCGGAGCGGGGGCCTATATCTGTGGCGAAGAAAGCGCGATGATCGAATCGATCGAGGGCAAGCGCGGCCTGCCGCGCCACCGCCCGCCCTATGTCGCGCAGGTGGGCATCTTCGACCGCCCCACGCTGGTGCACAACATCGAAACGCTGCACTGGGTCGCCCGCGTCTGCCGCGAAGGGCCCGAGGTGCTGAACAGCACCGAACACAATGGCCGCACGGGGCTGCGCAGCTACTCCGTGTCGGGGCGCGTTGCGCAGCCGGCCGTGTACCTGCTGCCTGCCGGTTCGACCATCACCGACATCATCGACGCCGCCGGCGGCATGGCCGACGGGCACGTGTTCAAAGCGTATCAGCCGGGCGGCCCGTCCTCGGGCCTGTTGCCTGCGTCGATGGATGATGTTCCTCTGGACTTCGACACCCTGCAACCGCATGGCAGCTTCATCGGTTCCGCCGCCGTGGTCGTGCTGAGCGATCAGGACCGCGCCCGGGACGCCGCCCTGAACATGCTGCGGTTCTTCGAGGACGAAAGCTGCGGCCAGTGCACCCCGTGCCGGGTGGGTTGCGAAAAGGCGGTCAAGCTGATGCAGGCCGACACGTGGGACCAGCCCCTGCTCGAGGAATTGTGCACCGCCATGGCCGATGCGTCGATCTGCGGGCTGGGGCAGGCGGCCCCGAACCCCATCCGCCTGACCATCAGGCACTTCGCGGACGAGGTTTAGTCCCGCGCATACATCGAGTTGTTGCGGGTGCGGCCCATCAGCCGATACCCCCGGTCGCGCATGGCGCGTGCCGCGCCGGGATAATCGTCGGGCGGCAGAAACTCGATCACCACCCGGCGCGGCCACAGGTGTTCGGGCGCGGTTTCGAAAAAGGGGACAAGGGCCGCGTCCTCGTGCCCCTCGATATCGATCTTGAGCGCGTCGATGCGGTCCAAGCCCTGTTCCGTGACGATTGTCAGCAGGTCACGCATTTCCACGGCACCATCGGCGGCATCCTGAACCGCGACAATGGCCAGATCATCGCGGTGTATCCGAAGATCAACGCGCCCGGGGCCTGCACCCACCGCCAGGTTCAGGGGGGACACGTTGTGCAAATCATTGGCGGCAAGATGGAAATTCAGGTGGTCGATCATGGAGGCATTCGCATCGATGGCAACGACCCGGCCCCCCGCCTTGGCAAGCGGCAGGGTATACAGCCCGATATTGCATCCGATGTCGACAGCAGCGGCCTCTGGTCCCATGCCCTCCGACAGGAAATCGATCTCGGTCGCGTTGTAGCTGGGGCGCGCCAGAATCCCGGTTTCAATCAGGTTGTTCTGCCCGGCAATGCGGAATTTCAGATCCCGAAACGTGATGTCCAGCGGTTGGCCCATGCCCGAGATCCAGCGCGTCATCAGGTGGCGCAGCTTTCCCCGTTGCAGGATCGACTTGCGCATCGCAGAGATCAGCATGGACTGAAGGGGACGCGGCATATGCGTGCCCCAGTCCGCGGTGTGAAAGCCCGCGCTTCGGGTGTTGTCCTGTTCTGATATTCTGCGCATCGTCTTGAAACTCTGGTTCCTGGTCCTGCTTCACTGGCCGGGTTTTGCGCCTGGGTCAATGTGGGCGTCGAATGTCGCGGCTTGGAACCGGTGCCAAATTACCAGTTCTTGTAGACTGCGCAGGGGCAGCCCTGGCGGCGGATCCGGCTGCAGAACCGGTCGGCCGCATCGCGCGCGGCATAGGACACGCGCACCATGTGATATGCGGGCCGCCCGCGCACACGGTTTGGCACCTTGAGGATGTCGGCGCGCGCATCGGCGGCCGCGGTACATTGGCGTTGCACCCGCGCAAACCGGTCGCGGGCGGCACCGCGCGTCGTTCCGAACCCCACCTGCGCGCCCCACTTGGGCAGGTTGGGCGTGACCGTCAGCGGCGACACCTTGCGCGCCTTGGCCATGATCAGGCATGCCTGCATGAACGGTTGGCCATCCGCCAGCCCGAATTCCGGCGCAGGGGGCGGTGCATCGCGCCAAAGTTCGGCACCGAGCCCCGTGATGATGCGCACGTAATCGACGGTTTCGCGCGCCAGCCCGCCGCCTTGCAGGAACCCGTCCGCCCGCGCCTCGCCCCCGTTATAGGCGACCGCAGCCAGCCCCGGATTGCCATATCGCTGCACCAACTCGGCCAGGTAATGCGCGGATCGTTCCATCGCTTCGGCCGGATTGTAGCTGTCGGCCAGCCCCCGCAGCCCGGCGGTGCCGGGCATGAATTGCGCGATCCCTTCGGCACCTGCCGGGCTGCGCGCGTTGGGATCGAACCGGCTTTCCTGCC
>JBCBFX010000141.1:0-4550 GCA_038527345.1 Pseudomonadota bacterium
GCCTGGCGAGACAATTCTTGCCTCTGAGCCGATAATTCAGCTGATTGCATAATTAGCGCTGCGATAGCGGCTAAGAAGGCAAGTGAGCCAAATATTCCCGCCAAAGTGTCCCCAATCTCATTTGGCGGCAACATTGAAAACTTTGTAAAGAAGCTGGCAGTACCCAACTTAGGGTCTGTGTATTCGATGTGGCCCAACGAAATAAGTGGGAAGCCGCCAACGACAGCAACCAAACAAAATACTGGTAACCAGTTTGACTTCACCCCTTCCCCTCCAAAAACCTCTTCTTCGCCTCTTCCGTCCGCCCATACTCCCGCACCATCGCTTCAATCGCGACTTCGTCCGACTTGTCGGCATAACGGAACTCTGAATCCGCATAGCGATTGATCTCCTGCACCACCATGTCCACCGTGATGGGTACGCGCAGTTCCCCGATCATGTCCTTTTTCTCGTCATAGGACTTGAACAGGAACAGCTCCGGGTTCTCCATCCACTCATCCGGCAACTCAAAGTCCATCGCGCGCACCTTCACCGCGTCGGTGATGTTCTTGATGGCGCGGCCGGTGAATCGCTCATCCGCCTCCTGAATACCCTTCAGATAGGTGCCCAGCTTGGCTATGGTATCCAACTCGCCGATCTGCGAATGCACACGGTCAAAGACCTTCATCAGCCCCTCTTCATGCGGGCGGGAATGGCTCTCGAACGACGCGGCCACGGCCGATTTGATCTCCTGCGCCGAAAACACCTCGTGTGCGCCCACCGGAATGTCGTGGTTGCGCCCCATCAGCAGATACAGGATGTCGATGTAGTCATCGCGCGTCTGCGGCCCGTCCACCAGAAACCGCGCCCCGGCCCGCTGGCGCAGGGCATCATCCACGTTCTCGGGATAGTTCGAAAACATGCCGAACGTGCAATTGCCCCGCACCACCGTATTGGCCCCGGCAAAGCTTTCCATCAGCACCGCCGTGATCTCCAGCTGCCCGGCGCTCGACTGCCGGTCGCCCCGCTTGCCCGCCAACTGGTCGATGTCGTCGATGGTGCCGAAACCGATGGCGTTCGGATCCAGCACGTTGTTGATGAATGCCTTGGCGTTCTGGCCCGACTTGCCCTGATAGCTGTCAATGTTGTCCGTGCTCAGGTTCTGGTAGCGGAACGGATAGCCCGCGACCCCGCAATAGTCGTTGATAAGGCCCGCCATCATCTGGATCAGGGTGGTCTTGCCGGTGCCGGGCTTGCCGTCGCCCATGAAGGTAAAGATAAAGCCGCCCAGTTCCGCGAACGGGTTCAAACGGCGGTCGAAGTCATAGGCCATCAGCATCTTGGCCAGCTTCATCGCCTGGTACTTGGCGATGTGGTTGCCCACGACCTCGTTCGGTTTCTTGAAGGTCATGGTAAGGGTGGACGACTTGGCCTTGGTCGCGGGGGCAAAGCCCTGGATGGTGAAATCGTCCGCCTCGACATGCCACGACGCCCCAGTGAACGGCGCAAGGCGGGGGGCGTTCTGCGCGCGAAGCGACACCTTTTCCATCAGCGCCTCCGCAAAGGCGGTGACAGTCGCGACCAGGTGGGTGTCGTCGGGGGCGTGGGTGGCGATGTCCTGATCCAGTTCCCACAGCACGCCATGCAGCGCTGTCTGGCCGTTGTCGGTCAGCACCTCCTCGACCTCGCCGACCTCGGCCGTGATCTCGGTCTGGTGGGCGGACAACAGATAGGCGGTGGCGTTGCCAAAAACATACAGCGTGATCAGCGCCTCGGCCGCCAGCAATTCGGCAAACTCGGTCTTGCGGGCGGCCGGCAGCGCCCCTTCGAGGTTGGCGCGTTTTAGATCGCCAAGGCCCGAGACAGCGGCATAATTCTCGGCCACCGCCAGCGCGATGGAAATGGCACGACGCAGCGCGTTCAGCACGGTCGCCTGCGTGGGCGACATCAGCGCGTCGTCGTCATCGGCACCTTCGATGGTCGCCATCAACTGCACGGCCCCGGTGGGCGCGGTTCGTCGCGTGGTCAGGCCCGGCGTGGTGCTGCGAAATCGTCGCCTCGTGCCCACGCCAGACGAGCGTTCGGCCTGCGGTGCCGCTTTCCCTGTGCCGATGCGTGGCGCGTGATCAAATCCCTGCAACATGGCCAGCGCCATGGGGTAATGCGCGGTGATCTCCTGCTCGCGCAGTTCCATCTGGTCCGAAGTCTGGCTCATCTCAAAACCCCAACTGTCTCTGTCCCAAAAAAATCCCCCCCGGAGGGCCGGCTTGCCATCACACCACGCCGCCTCAGTATCTCAGCACCCGGCCAGCCGGACTGACCACGAACTTCCGCACTGATCCGAAGCCCGGCGGGTTCAGTTCCTCCAGCGCCTGAAAGGGTCGTTGCGGCAGCACGATGCTGCGTTCCATCCGCGTGGTTCCGGTCTCCGCCCCACGACCCGCAAAGGGGTCGAGGGCAAAGACCTCACGCTCCACCGTCGAAAACCAGCCCTGCCGTTCCTCGATCACGCGTTCGGAGCGCAGATCCTCTTCGGTCCAGACCAGGGCCCAGTCCTGCCCCTCGGGCGCACGTGCGGCCTCCAGCACCTGCGAAATGGGGCCCGCCTGCTGGGTAAAGGCCGACGAATACATCGGGCCCACGTGGAACCGGCGCAGACGCTTGGGGTGCAGGTCGTCGAAATCCTCGTCGAAGCCCTTGGCGATGGTCACCAATTTCAGCGCACCCAGGGATTGCGCCATCAGGTGCGCCTGCACCTCGGGCCAGCGGCGGGTGTCCTTGGGCAGGGCGGTGCGGCCCGTGTCCTCGACCTCCATCATGTAGATGATGGGCAGGTTGATGCCGGTGTCATAGACAGCCCAATAGACCAGGAACGTGCGCCGGTCCTCGGCCTTGTTGCCGGTCCAGATCGCCTGCGGGTCGTTGCGGGTCCAGAACAGGTGCCCGCGCATCAGTTCCTCGTAATAAAGCCGCTGCGACAGCGCGAATTGCAGCTTGGTCGGCACCTGCCGGTCACCCACGATCACCTCGACCATCTGTTTTTTCAGCTCGGCGGCCGAGGGCATTCCGGCAAGGTGCTGCTCGGCCTGCTGCGCGTCGTTGGCCATGGTCAGGATTTCCTCGGCCGCTGGAAATCCGCTTTCCCGCGCGTCGATCATGAGCGAGCCGAAGAAACGCCCCGTGTCGCGGCCCACCAGCAGGTATTTCTGGCTGAGCGCACGAAAGGTAAAGGTCAGCTCGATGATATAGCGGGTAAGGATCTTGACCTCGGTCTCGTTCAGATCCCCCTCGGCCTCCATCACGGCGGCGACGTTGCCCAGATGTGCGGTAATCGTCTCGAACTTGCGGAAATAGCGGCGCGAAGCAAAGAGGTCGGTCAGGCCGATGGTGTCGGGTTTGGTGTTCACGTGTCGCTTTCGTTGCCATGCAGAACCAAGGGCAGCCCCCGGCCGCGGGTGGCGGTAAAGCCCCCGCCCGGGGGGGCGGCCGGGGGCTGCCCGGCGGTGCCGCCGGGCGGGACCCAGTTATTCATCATGTTTCGCCCGATTCTTATCAACCAAGTGTGTCAATAACTGTCCCAGTGACCGAACTACCGCCATCACAAATACGACGAACGCAATTTGGCTCCGGTCCGGATCGAGAAAGGCCCAAGTACCGAGCAGCAAAGCGGCGGCACTGATCTGCAGCGCCCAAACGCCGACAGACTGCGGCTTGGAGAAGAGTAGGTCCAACAGCCTCACCCGCCCTTGCGCGCCTTCGTCAGGATGAACAGCCCAGTCATCCCGCACAGCAGGCCCACAAGGTTCACCCAAGGCGGCGCGCCAAAGGCCAGCGTGGCAATCAGGCTGAGGATGGAGACACCAATTGCCGCGAATCCGAGTTTCAATTCATTCTCCCATAGTTTTCTGCTTCATCGGAAGCCGCCTGCAAGCATAGCGACCACGACTTTGCCCGCCGCTTTTCCGGTTTGCGTGCATGAACTTTGCACAAAACCAGAGCAGAAGGCGTTGTTTGCATCGCAGGCAAAGCCATGTGTTACGCATACCGGTGGTATCAGAACCGCAGCGGCAACCAGGCAGATAAGGGCTACCCGCTTCTTACCCCCCATACGCATTCGCGTCATGCTTCTCGACGATCTCCGAGAACCGGCGTGCGAACCTCTCATCCGCCTTGGCCTTCTGCTCCAGCACGTCGCGGGCGAATACCATCTGGTCTTCGTGCGCCTCCAGCATGTCGGCCATCCGCGCGTTCGTGGCGGCACCGATCCCGGCCATGGCCGATTGCGCCTCCTGGTCCGTCTGCACGCCGATCTCGTTGATGCGGTGGGCGACGTCCTGCTGCTGGGCGGTTTTCAACGACTTGGTCAGCGCATCGTACAGCACCACGCGCTGCTTGGTGTCCGTTTGCAGCTTGTTGATCAGCACCATCTGGGTCGCGGCCTGGTTTTGCAGCGAGTCCACCCAGGTCTTGCCCTTTTCGATGTAGCGTTCGAGGGTCTGGGACTTGGCGACCTTGACCTGTTCGTCCTGCACCATGGCATTGTACTGCTTGTTCAGGTCGGCCAATTCGGT
>JBCBFX010000142.1:0-4152 GCA_038527345.1 Pseudomonadota bacterium
CCATCCTGAACGACCGGGGCAAGGATATCGGCCGCGATCAGGCCGAAACCGTGGGCCGGGACAAGTCGATCAGCGTGGGCCGGGACCACACCGAAAGCATCGGCCAGGACGCATCGCACACCATCGGGCGCGACGTGATCTACAATGTCGGACAGAACCAGATCGAAACCTACGGCAAGGACCACGTCCACAACGTGGGCAACATCCACAAGCAGGACATCTTTGCCGACCACCTGATCCAGACCGGGCGCGACCACAAGGAAACGGTGCTGGGCACCTACAAGCTGGATGTGAACCAGTCGATCACCAACAACACCAAGACGCACACCCTGATGGCGTTCGACAAGTTCATCATCAAGGGACCGGGCGGCAAGATCACCATCGACGCCGGCGGCATCACGCTGGAGGCGGCCAAGATCAACCTCAAGGGCATGGTGGCCATGGGCGGATCGGGCGGTGCGCAGGTGCCCACCCTCAAGGGTGCCGCGAACGAAGGCCTGCCGCTGGTCGAGGAATGCCCGAAAGAGGGCGACGCCTAGCGATTGCGGCGGGTCATTCCGTCCACTGATAGGTGTCGATCAGCACCGTCACCGTTTCCGAGATCCGGGCCCCCGGCCCGTCCGGCCCGTCGGCGTGCCGCATGTCGTCGGAATAGGTTGCCAGCACATCGCGGATCGCGGGTTTGCGCAGTGTGGCCATGCTGCGCAGCAGATTGGTCGCGTCGTTGCCGTTTTCGATCGTCGCGGTGTGGTCCGCCAGCGCCTTGACCGCGTCGGGCGTGTCCAGCGCGGCCAGGTACAGGTGGTATTGCCACGCCACGCTGCGCGGATCACCGCCCCACAGCGGACCGATGGCGCGCAGGGCCAATGCCTCGCGGATGTCGATCCGGTTCACCATCAGCGCGGTGAAATAGGTCCGCGCCAGGTCGGGCCGATCCTCGATGTTTACCTGTGACGCCGCGTTGCCGATCGTTGCGCGCACATCGGTGGTCAACGTGTTGCTCATGCGGGTTGCGGCGGTGAAATAGGCCGAAAGGAATATGTCATCGGCGTCGGCATCGACCTTGTCTGCCAGCAGGCCCAGCACGTTGTTGCCGCAATCCGGCTCAAGCCCCGGGGCAAGATCCCACAGCGTATCCCCCGACGCGGCATTGCCCGTCATGGCGCGGACTTCCACCGCAATCTCCGGTGGGCAGGTGACGTTCACCAGTTCCATGTAGTCCATGTGTCAGCTCCTCGCGCAGCTTTTCCATTGGTTGTATCGCAGCGGTTTGCGGGCGGGTTTGTTGCTCCAGTACCCTAGCAGGTTCAGCGGGTCGGCCGCCATCACGTTGCCCTTGGCCAAGGCCGCGGGCACTGCGGGTTCGGTGTTGGTGGCGGCCATCGCCGTCACCGCCTGGCCCCTGGTGCCGCGCAGGTGGCCCAGCTGCCCGGCGGACCCGCCGTCGGACGGATGCCGCAGGCCCATCGCGTGCCCCTGTTCATGCGCCATCGAATTGTGCGACGCCGCCGTCGCCCCGTCGTGAAAGAAACAGTATCCCGGCGAACTGCCCACATTGATCACGCTACCGCCCCAGGCCGACCGGGCCGGCGACGTTGGCACATAGTAGAACAGCTGATAGGGCGCGGCCGTATAGGTGGTGTTGTTGCCTGCGGCGGCGGTTGTCAGCTTGGCCTGCACCGCCGCGTCCAGCGCCGTCAGGAACGGCGCGGTCGAGGTGAAGACGCCACCGCTGTAGGTCGCCGCCTCGGCCACGTTGAAGGCGTGTGTCGCGGGCAGCCCGCTCAGATCGACGGTGCCCACATCGTTGACAACAAAGCGGATCAGGGTCTGCGAATAGATTTCGTTCAGCACCGTTGTCAGGGCCGCAACGGAATAGCCGGGCGCCGTGGCGCGGGATGTGGTGATTGCGCCCACGTCCAGGTTGATCGTGGCGCGCTGTTTGCACCAGATGTGGAAATATCCCCGCACCTGCCCGTCGCAGGTCACCTTTACGCTGGCCTCGCCCGGGCTCTTGCCCTTGATCTTGAACACCGCGCCGGTGGCGGTGGGCTTGGGGCTCGACACCTCGGCGACAGATGTCGGGGCGATCTCGTAGGTGCAGTTGGCCAGGCAGATGTTGGTAAAGGTGCCGCCAAAGTTGATTTCGACCTGTGCCTCGCGCCCCACCGCGACCGACACCCAGCGCGCGCCGTCGCGGGTTTCCTTGTTTCCGGGCAGGGATTTGGCATCGGTGGGAGGGATCCAGTATTCGTCGGCACCGACGTTCTGGACAACGTTCGTCTTGTCGTCGAAGCCGAAATAGGTGTTGCGCGCGCCTGTCGACCCTTCGAACGTGGCGACATCCGGGCAACACACGGCGGCGGCGGTCACCGGTCCGCTGGGCGCGTTGGGGGCCAGGCTGGGCGGCGGTGGCGCGGGGGTTGCCGTGGGCGGCTGCACCGGCTGGATCGGGGTGGGTGTCACCGTCTGGGCGGTGGCGGGTGCCACGGGTTGCACGGGCTGCGCTGGGGCCTGCGTTTGCGCGACGGGGGGTCTTGGGGGGCCTGAACGGGTCGTCATGTCATGTCCCTACAAAAGATCATTGTCCAAATACCGATTGCCATGCCTGTTCCATCGCGTCCACCAGCGGTGCGCCGGCCCAGGGGCGGAACGGGTCGTCCTGATAGCGGTGGCCCAGAAGCAGGCTCAGAAACAGGTGCTGCCCCTCGCCGTTGACCGAAAGGGCGTTTTCGCGGGCCACGGGCAGCACCTTGTCCCGCACCGCCTGCACCATGCCGACACGGTCGCCCAGCACATCGCGGACCAGGGATTTCAGCGTGTCGGGTTCGATCCGCGCGGTGGGGGTCAGCGCCCCCAACTGCGCGTGCACCACATCCCACCGCGCCAGCAACGCGCCCCGGGGGGACGCGTCCCAAGCCGGGCCGAACGCGGCCTCGAGCGATTTGTGGCGCGCGGGGTCGTCGTGGTCCAGCACGATGCGCGCCAGATCGGGCGTGCCGTCCCCTTCGAAGAACCAGCCGCCGAAATGGGCCATCACATGGGCCAGGTAGCTGAATTCGTCCTTGAGCCGGAAACCGAAGGCGCGGCCGGTGTCGACCACATGGCGGGCCGCGGCCCGGCGCGCCGGGCGGGGCAAGGTGCCCACCCCGTCGGGAAAAGCCCCCGCCATCCAGTCGTTCAGTTGCAGGGCCAGCGCCTTGAACGCCACCTCGTTCAGCAGGGCGGCATCGTCGGAATTCAGCACCAGCGTGCTGCGTGCCGCCCGTTCCGGGGCGGTGCCGCCGGGCGTCATCAGGTGGGCCGATACCTCGTCTTCTTCGGCCAGCAGGTCGACAGCGTCGCCATCGGCGGTCCACAGCAGCCGTTCGGTGCGGTCTGTCCGGTCGGCGATGCCGGGGAAATAGGTGCTGGCCACCAGCGGGTCCCAATAGCGAAAGAACAGGTCCGTTTCGCGCCGTTCGTGGCGCACCATCACAAAGGTGCGCAAATGGCTGTAGAGCCGATCGAACGGGGCCGCGCTGCGCAACAGCACGCCCGCCCGTTTGCCAAAAAGGTCGCCGAAAAACATCCCCAGCACCTCGTCGCTGTCGGGATCATCTGCCACCAGTTCGATCAGCCACGGGGCAACGGCGTCCAGATCGCCATCCCTGAACAGGCTCTTGCAGCGCAGACCGGCGGCAAAGACGGGCACGTTTTCTTCGCCTGTCAGATCTTCGAGCCGGGCGGCATCCAGCAGGATGTAGTGGCGGCGCGCATCGGCGAACCAGGGGCCCAGCGGCGCGGGCCACGGGCCCTGGGGCTCTGGCCCGTCGGCGTCGATGTCCAGTGTTGTGATCTCAAGGCTCATGGAAACTGCGGGGCCAATCGTTCAAACAAATTTTGCGTGAGTGTCGCAGAGCTTAGGCCGTCTGACCAGCCCGTTCCGGTCAGGGGCCGCCCACAACCGCCTGAAGGTCAAAGATCGGCAACAGCACCGCCAGCACGATCACCAGCACCATGGCCCCCACCAGGATCATCAGCATCGGTTCCAGCACCGCGGCGATACGCTTGCGTTCGGTGGCCAGCCCATGGCCGAACGCGCGGCCCAGATGGTCGAACACGGGCTGGCCACCGAACGCAAGCGTATCGCCGCGGTGCTGGAACCGATGC
>JBCBFX010000143.1:0-3788 GCA_038527345.1 Pseudomonadota bacterium
TCAGCAAGAGGCAGAGCTGCGCCGCGACCTGGGCAATGACCGGGTGACCATCACCAACACCGGCGACCGCCTGATCGTGTCGTTCCCGCAGGACATCCTGTTTGCCGTCAACAGCTTTGCCGTGCGCCCCGATCTGCAATCGGATCTGGGTGTGCTGGCCAACAGTCTGGGCAACTATCCCAATTCCACCGTTCAGATCGTGGGCCATACCGACAGCGATGGCGACGCCGCCTTTAACCAGCAACTCAGCGAACGCCGGGCCAATGCCGTGGCAGATGTGTTGTTGAACCGGGGCGTGCCCTTCAACCGCATCCAGACCTTTGGCCGCGGTGAAAGCCAGCCCATCGCAAGCAATCTGACCCCCGAGGGCAAGGCACAGAACCGCCGGGTCGAAATCGTGATCCTGCCCAACGCCTGACGGTCACTTTCCAAGCATCTGACGACAAAGGCCTCGTGCGACGGCGCGGGGCCTCTTGCATTGTGGGCCGGGCGCGCCATTCTCCTGCCCAACACAGGAGAACGCCATGACCACCCCGACCCTTTTGGGCATTTCCGGATCGCTGCGCACCGGTGCGACCAACCGAAAGCTGCTGCGCGAGGCGGCGCGGCTGTTTGGTGAGTGTTCCTATGTCGAGGCGGACATCCAGATGCCGTTGTACGATGGCGACCAGGAGCAGGCAGATGGCATGCCCGACGCCGCGACCCGGCTGGTCGCGCAGATTGCCGAGGCCGATGCCGTCATCATCTCGACCCCCGAATACAACAAGGGGCCGTCGGGCGCGCTGAAGAACGCGCTGGATTGGGTCAGCCGGTCCGAGGTCAAGCCGTGGGGTGGCAAGCCCGTCGCCGTGATGTCCGCCGCTGCTGGCCGTGCGGGTGGCGAGCGGGCACAGACGATCTTGCGTGCCTATATGGTGCCGTTCCGACCGCGTATCCTGCAAGGGCCGGAAATCCATCTGGCCGCGTCAGGGTCCCAGTTCGACACAAACGACATGCTGACAGGCGAGATTTACGTACGCGAACTGACCCAGTTGATGAAAGCCTTGCGCGCCGAGATTGGCTAGCCCCTTGGGGTGCTGACCTCGATCAGGTTGCCATCGGGGTCACGCAGGTACAGCGACAGGATCGGGCCGGTGGCCCCGCTGCGCGGCACGGGGCCTTCCTCGATTTCGATGCCATGACGGGCAAGGTGTGTGGACCACACGTCCAGCGGTGTGTCGGTCAAAAAGCACAGATCGGCGCTGCCCCTGGTGGGTTGCGCGGCCTTGGGGTCGAATTCGGCACCGGCCCGGTGCAGGTTGATCTTTTGCGCGCCAAAGGCCAGCGCGTGGCGCGTGCTGCCATCGGCCACCTGAAACGGCATGTGGGTCATGCCCAGCACCCCGGCATAGAACGCAATGGTCGCGTCGATATCGGCGACCGTCAGGACAAGGTGATCGAGGCAGGCAAGTCGGGGCTGGTCCATTTCCGGTCTCCGTGGCACATCTGGCCCATGCAGACTGCACCGACCGACAGCACCCGTCAAAGCGATGTTCTGGACCCGGCCCGCGCCTGTGCCATGCAGGTGGCGCTGGGGCAGGCCCCGACCTTGCAGGCAGGCGATGCCCTGCCGTCATTCTTTCACCAGCTGTATTTCTGGCAACCGCAGCCGCCCGAGGCGTTGGGCCGCGATGGCCACCCGCGTGTGGGCGGCCTGATCCCCGACCTTGGCCTGCCCCGCCGCATGTGGGCGGGCGGTCGGTTGCAGTTTCACGCGCCGGTCCGCTTGGGCGAGGCGGCCGAAAAGGTCTCTGTCTGTGAAAGTGTGACATCAAAGACGGGTCGCACGGGGCCACTGGGCTTTGTCATTTTGCGCCACGAGATCTGGCAAGACGGGCGCAAATGCGTTTCCGAATGGCAGGACCTTGTCTATCGCCAGGATCCGGACCCGGACGCTCCACTTCCGCCGCCGCCCACTGCGCCTGATGGGGCAGAAGAGGTGCGCGCCGCGTCATTCGACAGCACGCTGCTGTTCCGGTATTCCGCCCTGACCTTCAACGGGCACCGCATTCACTATGACGAACCCTATGCCCGCACGGTCGAAGGATATGACGGGCTGGTCGTGCATGGCCCGTTGCTGGCGCAATTGCTGATGCTGATGGCACAGGACGCGCTGGGGCCGCTTGAGCGGTTTTCGTTCCGCGCCACCGCGCCGCTGATGCATCACGAAACAGCCAGGTTGTGCCGCAATGGGCGCATGTTTTGGGTGGCGGGTCCGGATGGGCGACAGTGCATGACAGCCGACGCCTAATACGACGCGGCCACCTCGAACCCGTTGGGGATCGTGTCGCGCCCGTCCAGTACCAGATCGGCCATGGTCTGCGCCACCTTCGGTGCCATGCCGAAGCCGATCTTGAACCCGCCATTGGCGATGAAATGCCCCGGCCTGTCGGGCCACGGCCCCAGCATCGGCGCGCGGCTGCGACTGCGCGGGCGCAGCCCCGCCCAGCGGGCGATGACGGCTGCGTCGCGCAGTGCTGGCACCGCCGCACGCGCCCGGTCGATGATCGCGTCAAGCTGTACGTCGGTCGCGGTGGGGTCGTCATAATCCCGTTCGGTCGTGGATCCGATGGCGGTGGTGCCGTCGCGATGCGGGATGATGTGCAGCGTGTCGACGAACAGTTGCGGCTGATCCGGGGCCGCGAAGTCCAGCAATGCCGCCTGCCCCTTGATCCCCGTGCCGACCATCCGGCTGTGGCCCTTGTTCAGCGCCTCAAGTCCTGCGGCGCCGGTGGCGTGAATCACGGTGCCACCTTCGGGTGCGTCGGCGACCACCTGCACGCCGCGCGCCTGTAACGCGGCGACCAGCGCCATGCAGGCCTGACGCGGGTGGATGCGGGCGCTGAGCGTGTCGAAGATTTCGTAGCCCGTGGGGCTGTGCGCGGTCAGTGGGGCATCGGTCACTTTCCGCACCTGCCAGGTGGCATAGTCGCCCCATAGCTCCTTGGCCGTATCGGCGCGTTTAAGGGCCAGAGCAAGTGAAGCATCATCCGCGATGGGCTGCACCCGCCCTGTGCGGGCGTAGCCGGGGTGTTGGCCCCCGGTTTCTGCCACCTGTGCCCAGAAACCTTCGGCCATCAGCAGGCTTTCCAGTTGGAATTGCTTTTTCGCATTCCAGTTTTCGGGCACATGGGGGGCGAGCGCGCCGACGATCCCACCGCTGGCCCCCGTGGCCGGGCCTGCGGGGTCGATCACCTGCACAAGCGCGCCGCGCGTGGACAGCATCCACGCGATGGACAGGCCAAATATGCCTGCGCCGCGGACCGTGATCTCTGCCGTTGCCAAGCCTGATACCTTTCGCCAAGGATGCGTTCGGGACGTGATACAGGGACGCGGGATGCAGGACCAGACGGCAGAGTTGGAGTGGCGCGACGGGCAGGTGCCGGTGTCGACCCGGTTCGACGATCCGTATTTCAGTCTTGAGGATGGGCTGGCCGAGACGCGGCATGTGTTTCTGGATGGCAATGACCTGCCTGCCCGGTTTCGGGAAGGCTTTCATGTGGCGGAATTGGGGTTTGGCACCGGGCTGAACCTGTTGGCGACATGGGCGGCGTGGCGGGTATCCGGTACGCAGGGCGCGCTGCGCTATACCTCGTTCGAGGCGTTTCCGATGGCGTTGTACGATATGGAGACGGCGCTGGCTGCGTTTCCCGAGTTGGGTGAGTTGCCTGCCGCACTGTTGTCGGCGATGCGCGCGGGCGGGACGGAACATGACCTTGGCGATGTGCACCTGACATTGATTGTGGGCG
>JBCBFX010000144.1:0-3613 GCA_038527345.1 Pseudomonadota bacterium
CGGCGGCGGTGGCGGTCTGGTTGGCGGCGACAGGATCACCCATTGGCCGACTCTCCCGTGCAGTTCAGCGACGCCAGCGGGTCGGCTTGCTTGGCCGAGGGGCGGTCCAGGTGCCATGCGGCGACCGACATCGCCTCGTCGTCCATCCAGCTTGCGGGCAGCGTGTAGCGCGGGTCCGACGCCGGGATCGGCGTGGCGCAGCCCTGGGCCAGGCGGATCGGCTGATCCTCTTCCGGTGTGATCTGATCCTCGGTCTGGTTGGCGATGTGCTGCAATTCCGCGCTGCTGTCGGTTTCCACCGCATAGGCCCCGTTGGCCCCGATCTGCAACCGCAGCACCACATGCCGCCCCTTTGTGTCATAGCTGCCCAGGTCGTCCACCGGCACCGACACAGTGGCGGCAAAGGCCGCTTTCGACAGCGTTTCGATCCACGTCAGTTCGATATCATAGGTCCTGTCGCGCCAGCCCTTGAACCGGATCGCCCCGGAATCCGACAGGGTCGTGGACCGCCGCGCAACCAGTTGCTGGCCGTTGATCACCAGCCGAAAGACCACCGGCGTGCCGTAATGGAACGACACCTTGGTCCCCACCACCTCGGGCCGTTTGGAAAAGATATTGGCCTGCACGGCAATCACTCCTGCACCCAAAAGCGCAACGGACAGGACAATCAGGAAAACCACGCGCTTCATTCTACAAACAACGGATCCGAAAAGACTTGGTTCATCATTACCCTAGCCGCATCGCGCCGCCACATCAAATGTCGTCGGCCGCGTCGGCGGCATCGGCGGCGTTGATCATGGCGGCCACCTCGGCCTCGGTCGGTTCGGGGGGTGGCGGTTCCAGGAAGTTGCCGATGTTGCGGATCGCCTGCCAGTCCCCTTCGGAGCCGCGGATGATCTGCTTGATGTGTCCGCCCGCGTAGTCGTGGATGAAATTCGGGCCCAGCATCAGTTCCCAGACACACAGCGACACCAGGTGATCGCGCCGCCAGAACCCGATGGAAAAGAACTTGTCCCGGTGCTGGCGCAGGTGGGCGGCGGCGTCGCCTGCGTCAATCTCGGACTTTTGCGACACGTGGCGTATGGCGATGTCGATCAGGTCTTCGAACTGTTGCACGCGGCGGATGTGCTGCATCCACTGCTTGACCCCGTCTGTCAGGACCGGGCGCGCGGTGGGCGGCACCGTGCCGGGGATGCGCGACAGCACCGTGTTGCCGTGATCCGACAGCACGATCATGCGCAGCGTATCCCGCCCCGCTGGAAACAGCGGCGACACGAACGGCACCAGCACCGCGGCATTGCCCAGTTCCATCAGCGTGGTGCTGACCGACGGCGCCCAGAAGCGGTTGAAGAACCACGCGCCCTGATCGTCCGCCAGCCGGGTGAATTTGCGGAAATGGGCGCGCACGGCATCCATGGGCTGACGCGACCGAATGTAGATGCCGGCCCGCTTGTCCCACAGGCCCGCGCCACGCCGCCCCACCGACATCAGCGCGTTGACAAGGGGGTTGCCGGGTTCCAGTTCCACGATCCAGGGCGCGGCCTCGCCCAGATCGTCACGCGCCTTGCCGGAAAACAGGCAGTCATGCGCCAGGCCCGAGGCCGCCAGCCGGTCCGCCAGCATGGGCAGCGCGCCGGCGTCCAGAATGGCATAGCTGCGGGCATCGGGGATCGGGTCATCGCCCCAGGCGGCGGTTTCGGCCTCGTCCGGGTCCAGCGGTCCAAAGAGGTGCGGCATCAGCGGTTCGGGCGCGGGCGGCATGCCGGGGCCGAATGTCAGCGGTTCGACGCCCTCCAACCGGTCCACCTGCAGCCACGGACCATCCGCGTCCGGCACGACGGGCCAGTTGCCATAGGTTTCGGGTGCATCGTCGGACAAGGGGGTGCGGTCGCTATGGCATGGTCTTGTGCATGGGCGACCCTTCGATCACCGTGCCGCCATGGGACGTGGTGGACCCCAGATAGGCCACGGGCCGCCCGTCGGCGGTGGCCATGGACGACCCCTTGACGATGGTGGCCCCGCAGGCGGTGGAATCCCCCACCCGCGCCACGGGCCGCCCATCCGCCGTCGCCGTGGGGCTGCCCGCGATGATCGGCGTGACCACCTTGCACAGGGGGCAGGCGTGCTTGTCTCCGACTCGGGCCACTGGCAACACGGTGTCGTCCTCCGAAAACTGTGCGGTTACCGTACCGCATCATCGCATAACCGCAACCCGGTAAGGTATACCGTATCTTTGCAGCGGCGGTGAAACACGCTAGGCTTCTGACAAAGCGATTTAATTCCGGGTCTTTGCCATGAGCGCCATGTTTTCACAGTTCAACCGTCGCGCGCGTCTGGATACGGTGCTGGGGCTGGACACCCTGCTGCTGGTCAAGCTGGACGGGACCGAGGAACTGTCGGGCGATTTCGAATGGCGGATCGAGGCGATATCGACCGACCCGGCGCTGGACCTGAACAAGCTGCTGGGCACCCATGCCACGGTCACGGCCGACATCTTTTCCGGTGAAAAACGATACTTCGACGGGATCGTGGCCGAGGCGAAGTTCCTGGGCAACCTGGACAGCGGCAATGTCTATTCCCTTGTGCTGCGGCCCTGGCTGCATGTGGCGGGGTTCCGGCGGAACCAGCGGATTTTCCACGACATGACCGTCGTCGACATCGTGACCGAGGTGTTCGATGCCTATGCCGCCCTGGGATCGCCCCCGTTCGAATTCGAGGTGACGGACGATTATCCGGTGCTGGAATACACCGTGCAATACGGTGAAACCGACGCCGATTTCTGCCGCCGGTTGCTGGAACGGTTCGGCATCTCGTGGCACTGGGACCATACCGACGGCAACCACCGCATGGTGCTGACCGACCGCATCGAATCCCTGCCGGGCATCGGCACGCGCCCCTATCACGGGGTTGCGGGCACCCATCTGGGCGACAGCGAACATTTCCGGCTGTGGGAATCCGGGTCGCGCATGACCACCGGTGCCGTGCGCCTGACCGAATACAACTTCAAGATGCCCTCGGCCACGCAAGAGGTCGATCAGACGGGCGAGGTGACTTACGCCCACGGCGATATCGAAAGTTTCGACTGGCCGGGCGATTACCTGAAACAGCCCACGGGCCGCGACGTGGTCGAACGCCGCGTGCAAGAGGAACAGGGCCAGGGCCCGCGCATCGCGGCGGCGGGCAACGTGCTGATGATGGGTGCGGGCAGCCTGGTGGTGCTGACGGGCGATTACCTGCCGGGCCAGACCGACAACCGCTTTGTCTGTCTCAAGGTCAAACACAGCCTGCGCAGCCAGGCCTATGGCACGGAAAAGAAGATTTCCGAAGACGAGGATTACAGCGGCACCTACGTGATGATGCCCGACACCACCCCGTTCCGCCCCGAACGGCGCACCCCCATGCCCATCATCCATGGCCCCCAGACCGCCACTGTCGTCGGCGAGGGCGAGATCGACTGCGACGAATACGGCCGCATCCTGGTGCATTTCCCCTGGGACCTGGACGAGGCGATTTCCATGCGCTGCCGGGTCAGCCAGAACTGGGCGTCCAAGGGCTGGGGCGGCATGGTCATTCCCCGCATCGGGATGGAGGTTGTCGTCGAATTCCTCGAAGG
>JBCBFX010000145.1:0-3531 GCA_038527345.1 Pseudomonadota bacterium
CTGGCATAGCGACACCCAAAAGCAGCGCCGCCAAGGAAATTTCCGCACTATGGTCCCGGCGCTGCACTTTTTCCTTTTGCCCGACAAGACTTTGGCCAACTATATTCGCAAACCCACCCATATGTTGCACCACGGTGTGACCCACCCATTTTCAAGTGACGGAGATCCTTTTCATGAAAACCGCCATCCTCGCCGGGGGTAAAGGCACTCGGCTTGCCGAGGAAACCAGTGTCCGGCCCAAGCCGATGGTCGAGATCGGTGGCAAGCCGATCCTGTGGCACATCATGAACATCTATTCACATTACGGCTTCAACGATTTCGCCGTGGCCCTTGGCTACAAGGGCGACCATATCAAGCGCTACTTTGTCGAATACGGCACCCTGTCGGGCAACCTGACGGTGGACATGAACAACGCCGAACCGCTGCACCGCCACGAAAAGGAACACGCCCCCTGGAAGGTCGACCTGATCGAGACCGGGGACGAGACCCTGACCGGCGGGCGGGTCAAGCGGCTGAAACCCTATATGGGCAACGACACCTTCATGCTGACCTGGGGCGACGGGGTGTGTGATATCGATCTGGGCAAGCTCATCGCCTTTCACAAGAGCCACGGCAAGCTGGCCACCATCACCGCGGTGCGCCCGCAGGCCCGCTATGGCCACATGCGGTTCGACGGCGACCGGGTCGAGGCGTTCGAGGAAAAACCGCAGACTGCCGAGGGCTGGATCAACGGGGCCTTCTTCGTGCTGGAACCGCAGGTTTTCGATTATATCGAGGGCGACATGGTGATGTTCGAACATGCGCCGCTCGAAAACCTGGCCCGGGACGGCCAGCTGATGGCCTATCGCCATGACGGGTTCTGGGCGGCGATGGACACGCTGCGTGACAAGCACACGCTGCAAAAGCTTTGGGATTCCGGGGATCGCCCCTGGGCAGTTTGGGAAAAATGACGATGCGCGTACTTGTAACAGGCCACCAGGGCTATATCGGCACAGTACTGACCCCGATGCTGCTTGAGGCTGGCCACGATGTCGCCGGCATCGACAGCGATCTGTACGAACGCTGCACCTTCGAGCCGGGCGGCGCGATGCCCGACATTCCGACCATCCGCAAAGACATCCGTGCGATCACGCCGGCCGACCTGCTGGGGTTCGACGCGGTGCTGCATCTGGCGGCCCTGTCCAACGACCCCTTGGGCGATTTCCGCCCCGAAACCACCTATGACATCAATTTCGAGGGCACGATGGCCGTGGCCCGTGCGGCCAAGGCGGCAGGTGTAGAACGCTTCGTCTTTTCCTCGTCCTGCTCGAATTATGGCGCGTCGGGGCCCGATTTCATCGACGAAAACGGTGCCTTCAACCCGGTCACGCCCTACGGCATTTCCAAGGTGCGCTCGGAACAGGCGCTGGCAGAGATGGCCGATGACGGGTTCTGCCCGACCTTCCTGCGTTCGGCCACGGCCTATGGCGTCAGCCCCCGCATCCGGTTCGACCTGGTGCTGAACAACCTTGTGGCCTGGGCCGTGACAACCGGCAACATCCACATGAAATCCGATGGCACGCCCTGGCGCCCGATCACCCATATCGAGGATATCAGCCGCGCCTTCCTGGCCACGCTGTCGACGCCCACCGACACGATCCGCAACGAGGCGTTCAATGTTGGCGTCACCGATCACAACTACCAGATCAAGGAACTGGCCGAGATCGTGGCCGACGTGGTGCCGGGCTGCGAGGTGACATTCGCCGACGATGCAGGCCCCGACAAGCGCAGCTACCGGGTCAATTGCGACAAGATCCAGCGGGTGATGCCCCACTTCAAGCCGCAATGGGATGCACGGCGCGGCGCGGAATCGCTGTACCAGTCCTACAAGGCGGTCGATCTGACCCTCGAGGAATTCGAAGGGCCCCGCTACCAGCGGATCGGCCACATCAAGAAGCTGATCGCCGACAACATCATCGACGAAACGCTGACCCATACCGATGCCGGGGTCGCCGCGCGCGCCGACGCGCCCGCCGCCGCAGATTTCGCGGCGGACGCCGCCGAAGTGTGCTGCATCTCGTGCCAGCACAAGGGGCTGAAACCCATCCTCGATCTGGGCCTGATGCCGCGGTCGGACGGACTGCTGGATGAAAGCATCCTGGACCGGCGGGAATCCCTGGTGCCGCTGCGCCTGGGCTATTGCCCGGACTGCACGCTGGTGCAGCTTCTGGAAACCCGCCCACCCGAGGAAATGTTTGGCGACGACTACCTGTATTTCTCATCCTTCTCGGAGGATCTGTTGAAGCACAGTCGGGACAACGCGCTGGAACTGATCGAGATGCGAGGCCTGGGCGAAAACAGCCTGGTGGCCGAGATCGCATCGAACGACGGCTACATGCTGCAAAACTTCAAGGAAAAGGGTGTGCCTGTGCTGGGCATCGACCCGGCCAAGCAACCCGCCACCGCCGCGATGGAAAAGGGGATCGACACGATCAACGACTTCTTCGGCACCAGGCTGGCTGGCAAACTGGCCGCCGAAGGCCGCCGCGCGGATGTGATCATCGCCAACAATGTCGTGGCCCATGTCGCCGACCAGAACGACCTGGTGGCGGGCATGGCGACCCTGCTGGCCGATGACGGTGTGATTTCGGTCGAGTTTCCCTATGTCCGGGACCTGATCGATTTCATCGAGTTCGACACGATCTATCACGAACACCTGTGCTATTTTTCGGTCGGCTCGGCCAAAACGCTGTTCGAACGCCACGGGCTGTACCTGAATGACGTGCGCCGCCTGCCGATCCATGGCGGCTCGCTCAGGCTCTATTTCGGCAAGACCGATGCGCCGTCGGACGCGGTCAGGCAGATCCTGGCCGAAGAGGCCGAATTGGGGCTGGACACGTTCGACTATTATGCCAGCTTCGGCACGCGGGTCCGCACCTTCCGCGACGAGGCCCGCAAGCTGATCGGGGACCTCAAGGCCGACGGCAAGCGCATCGCGGCCTATGGCGCAGCGGCCAAGGGCACGATCATGCTGAACTTCCTGAACCTGAATGCCCGCGCCATCGAATATGCGGTGGACCGCAATGTGCACAAGCAGGGCAAGTACATGCCCGGCGTGCGGGTGCGGATCGACGACCCGGAAAAGCTGAAATCGGACCGGCCCGATTACGTGATGATCCTGCCCTGGAATTTCCGCGACGAGATCATCCGCCAGCAGCAGGATTTCCTGGCCAAGGGCGGCAAGTTCGTGGTGCCGATCCCGGATCTAGAGATCGTTTCGCACTGATGGCCGACGAACTGACCACCTGCCCGGCCTGTGGTGGCGGTGCACTGACCGATATCTACCGGCTGGACGCGATCCCGGTGCAAAGCTGCATCCTGCTGGACAGCGCCGACGAGGCGCGGAACTTCCCGCGCCGTCCGCTGCTGTTGAAGTTCTGTGACGGCTGCGGCTTTGTCTTCAACGCGGTGTTTGACCTGGCGCAGGTCGACTACGCCTCGACCACCGAGGAAAGCCAGCATTTTTCCGGCACGTTCAACCGCTTTGCGCAG
>JBCBFX010000146.1:0-3401 GCA_038527345.1 Pseudomonadota bacterium
CGACATGCTGTTCATCGATGCGCAAGGGGTGGTGCGCAACATCCACCATCGCGCCCAACCGCTCGATGAAACGCCGATCCTTGGCGGGGACGGGCTGACCCATGTGCTCGAGATCAATGGTGGGATGTCGCGGGACCTGGGAATCGATGTGGGCGATCAACTGCGCCATCCCAGTTTTGCGCAATCCTCTGCAGCCTGGCCCTGCTAGGCCTTTTCAATCCCGCAAACCATGTCTATGAGGGGCGCACGGTCGGAGCGTGGCGCAGCCTGGTAGCGCACCTGTTTTGGGTACAGGGGGTCGGAGGTTCGAATCCTCTCGCTCCGACCACTTCCATGGCACATGAATGGATATCAGCCGCCGGTAACTGTCCCGCCCGTGGCTTCCAGCAGGTTGTCCATCAGCCCGTCCAGCGACCGCTGCTTGAAATAGATGCGGCGCGGATTGCCGGATTTCTGGATGACCTCGGCGAAATAGCTCAGCTTGACCTCGAACCCGGCGTCGGCCTTGTCGGTTTCCTTCTGCACAACCAGCGTAGGTGCCTCCAGTGCACCATCATATTGCAACACCAGGAATGCGGCGACATCCGGCGGGGGCGGGATGCGGCACTGCACCGTGCTGCGATTGACCTGCAACAGCTTGTCCCCGGGTGCCGCACACGAGTCGCGGAATGCCATGTCGAGCGAGTCGGGGCTGTTGGCAAACATTGCGCTGCGAACCGGCAAATCTTGTTCGGATGTGGCGATCGTCTCTACATATTGTGGCGCACAAGCCGACAGGGCGACCAGCAGGATCGGCATTATAGGTCGCATTCGGGGCCCCTTTTCCATGTGTTTTGCAGCACACCATATTTTCCGC
Organism: Pseudomonadota bacterium; assembly: GCA_038527345.1. GTDB lineage: Bacteria > Pseudomonadota > Alphaproteobacteria > Rhodobacterales > Rhodobacteraceae > Tateyamaria. The sequence continues at coordinate 857 of JBCBFX010000146.1, forward strand.
AGCGCGGCAAAATGTTTCTACGTCAAACTGTTCTGGTTGTGGATAACTTCAGGTAATGCATCCACAGACAGGGCTAAGCCCGCTGTTGTAAACGGAAAACCGGCATGGCCTTGTGGACCGATTTTGCGGCGCTTGCCCGGGTGAATCACGGGCTGGCGGACCACGGGGTGCGGCTGATCCGCGTCAAGCGAAATTCCAAACAAAAAGTTGAAATTTGTCGTTGACGAAACCGCGTCAGATACGTCAGTTTGTGTGGGCCGGGCGATCCACCACAACATTTAGTGGACAACACTACGGGTGGCGCGCCAGGCACGAGGGACAGAAATTACTGCAATACGCAGATGCGAAGTACCGTGGCGCGCCGGAGATCCGCGTCATGGCACGATGCCTCTTTGTCCGCCGTGCAGGCAAAAGGGTCGGGCCCCCGCAACGTCGGGCAAGCCTACAGGGTAAATGCTGGGAATGAGGCAGCGCGATGAAGATTGAAAGACAATTCACCACGGCCGGACAAGACGCCTATGCCGCACTCGATTTCGTGACCACCGTGTCCGAAATCCGCAATCCCGACGGCACCGTCGTGTTCCGTCTGGACGAGGTCGAGGTGCCGAACTCCTGGAGCCAGGTGGCCAGCGACGTCATCGCGCAGAAATATTTCCGCAAGGCAGGTGTGCCCACCAAGCTGGAAAAGGTGGAAGAGGCCGACGTGCCCGAGTTCCTGTGGCGCTCCAAGCCCGCCAAGGATGCCGAAATGGGCGGCGAAACATCCTCCAAGCAGGTGTTTGACCGTCTGGCCGGTGCCTGGGCCTATTGGGGCTGGAAGGGCGGCTATTTCTCGACCGAGGAAGATGCGCGCGCCTATTATGACGAAATGCGCTTTATGCTGGCGTCGCAGCGGGCGGCCCCGAACAGCCCGCAATGGTTCAACACCGGCCTGCACTGGGCCTACGGCATCGACGGTCCGGCACAGGGTCATATGTACGTCGATCCGTTTACCGGCAAGCTGACCAAATCCAAATCCGCCTACGAACACCCGCAGCCCCACGCCTGTTTCATCCAGTCCGTCGCCGACGATCTGGTGAACGAGGGCGGTATCATGGACCTGTGGGTCCGCGAGGCGCGTCTGTTCAAATATGGTTCGGGCACCGGCACCAACTTCAGCCAACTGCGGGCCGCGAACGAGCCGCTTTCGGGCGGCGGCAAATCGTCGGGCCTGATGGGCTTTCTCAAAATCGGTGACCGCGCGGCGGGCGCCATCAAATCAGGCGGGACAACCCGTCGGGCAGCCAAGATGGTGATCGTCGACGCCGATCACCCCGATATCCAGGACTTCATCAACTGGAAGGTTCTCGAAGAGCAAAAAGTCGCCAGCATCGTCGCCGGCTCCAAGATGCACGAGGAAAAGCTGAACGGCATCTTCCAAGCCATCGGCACATGGGACGGTGCGGTCGAGGACGCATATGATCCCAAGAAAAACAACGCTTTGAAGGATGCGGTGAAAGCGGCCAAGAAGGTCGCGATCCCCGAAACATACATCAAGCGCGTGCTCGATTACGCCCGGCAGGGCCACACCAGCATCGAATTCCCGACCTATGACACGGACTGGGATTCCGAAGCGTACAACTCCGTCTCGGGCCAGAACTCCAACAACTCGATCCGCGTCACCAACGCCTTCCTCGCGGCGGTCGAAAAGGATGCCGATTGGGAACTGATCAGCCGCGTGGACGGGTCGGTCGTGAAAACGGTCAAGGCGCGGGAGCTTTGGGAACAGGTGGGCCACGCGGCCTGGGCCTGTGCCGATCCCGGCATCCAGTACCATGACACCGTCAACGACTGGCACACCTGCCCCGAAGACGGCGAAATCCGCGGTTCGAACCCGTGTTCGGAATACATGTTCCTCGACGACACGGCCTGTAATCTGGCGTCGATGAACCTGCTGACGTTCCTCAAGGACGGCAAGTTCGAGGTCGAGGAATACATGCACGCCGCGCGGCTATGGACCGTGACGCTGGAAATCAGCGTGATGATGGCGCAATTCCCGTCCAAGGAGATTGCGCAGCGGTCCTATGACTTCCGCACGCTGGGTCTGGGCTATGCGAATATCGGCGGCCTGCTGATGAACATGGGCCATGGTTACGACAGCGACGAAGGCCGCGCACTGTGCGGCGCGCTGACCGCCATCATGACCGGTGTGTCCTATGCGACCTCCGCCGAAATGGCGGGCGAACTCGGTCCGTTTCCGGGCTACAAGAAAAACGCGGACCACATGCTGCGGGTCATGCGCAACCACCGCAACGCGGCCTATGGCGCGACAGAAGGCTATGAAAAGCTGGCCGTGAAACCGGTGCCGCTGGATCATGCCAACTGCCCCGACCCGAAACTGGTCGATGTGGCCATGTCCTGCTGGGACGAAGCGCTGAAACTGGGCGAGGCCAATGGCTATCGCAACGCGCAATCCACCGTGATCGCGCCCACCGGCACCATCGGTCTGGTGATGGACTGCGACACGACCGGGATCGAACCGGACTTTGCGCTGGTGAAGTTCAAG
>JBCBFX010000147.1:0-3380 GCA_038527345.1 Pseudomonadota bacterium
GGACCGCCGCGCCTTTTTCCTGACGCAGGCGCTGGTTTTTGCGCTTGAAGCGGGACATGCCGATGCTGCAACTGATCGGACCGCGGGGCAGCGATGCGCGGCTGTTGCGCCTCGCCGAGGCATGGCACCGCGTGACGGACTGGCCCGGACAACGACCGCCGCCGCTTTAGTTCGGCGTTTCGCGGCCCATTGCCACCAGTTCGGCCCGGATCGCGGCAGCATCGGCATGTCCCGCTTCAAGCGCAAAAACCAGCGCCTGCGTCAGGAAAAAGGCGCGGCGGTCCGGATCATCCGTGTCAGCCGCGGCGCGGTAAAGCGCCACCATGGCCGCACGGTCGCCCCGGTCGTGTGCGGCCAGCAGCGCCGAATTCAGGTCTGTCATTCCGCGGCTTGTGCTGCGCTGCGGTGCGCATCGATGCGGGCAGCGACCCAGCCGTGGAACAGGTGGGTCGGGCCATCCATCGCAGGCGAAAACCGCCCCCCGTCGAATGCCGGCGCATGGCGGCCACGCTGCATGCCTTCGACGACAAAGATGTCTTCCTCGAACACCTTTTTCCACTGCGCGGTGTTGGCAGCGCGCAGGGTCGGGTCGGTGTCGGGCCGGGCATAGTACAGGTGGATGTTTTCCTGCGTGCGCCCCGGCCCCTGCGGCAGCAGCACGATGGCAAAGGCATGATCGCGGTGCACGCCCAGCAGGACGTTGGGATAGGCGGTGATGTATTCGGCCGCCGTGTCCCATTTCGGGTCCAGGCCGTCGAAATCCGGGAACGTCCTGCCATCCGTGCCGGTCAGCTGACGATAGACCAGCGTGCCCTGACCGGAATAGCGGTCGGGGGCTTCGATATGGTAATGATCCTCGAGCCGGGAATAGGTGTTCAGGTCGGGATGCACCCAGGGCAGGTGATAGCTTTCGCAATAGTTTTCAACCGCCAGTTTCCAGTTGCAGTTTACCTCAAGAAGGAACCGGCTGTCAGCGCCGCCATGGTGCAGGGGCACGTCGAATTCGGCCCAGCGCGCGATCAGGTCGGCATTCACATCCTCGAACGCGGGGGCATCGCCGCCCATGTTGATCCAGACCACATCCATCCAGACATGGCTGCGCACCTCGACCAGACCCAGCGTGGCCTTGTCGATGCCGTCCGCTGTGTTCTGGCCGGGGCCGCCCACATGCGGGGTCGATACCAGACGCCCGTCGGTGCCGTAGCACCAGCTGTGATAGGGGCAGCGAATGGCCCCTTCGATCCGGCGGGGGGCATCGACCAGGATCATGCCGCGATGGCGGCAGATGTTGTGAAACACGCGGACGGTACCGAACTTGTCACGGATCAGCAGCAGCGGCATGCCGGCAAAGTCGATGGGTCGCGCGTCGCCCGGTTCCGGCACATCGGCCGCAACGGCCAGCCCGGCCCAGCCCGACATCAGCAGCACGCTGCGTTCCTCGGCAAAGACGCCGGGGTCGGTGTAATGTGCGTTGGGCAACCCATGTGCGTGCTGGATGGGTTGACGGACGGCGTTCAGCTTTGATTGATCCATGGGGCCCTCGTGGTTCGGGCCGACCATAGCGGCCGGCCCGATCCTGGGGCATGTCCATTTTCGACCAGACTTTTCCGTTGCCGACACGAATGTCGGCACTGCTCAGGTCTGGATCGACTGCCGTTGTGGTGTGACACGGGCGGACCTGCGTACAGGCGTAGCCAGCCGGAACGGGATGATTTCAGCCGAGGCCGAGGGGCGCGCGGGGCGTGCGTCTTTCATCGCCTTCAGCTCTGCAACCAAACCGGATCCTTCGGATGCGGCAACCACGTTCATGTTGCGGGCCAGTCGGGTACTGCGCTCTGTGGCCACGTCGAATTCGACAATATCGCCGACATCGACAAAGCTTTCAGGCAAGCAGATACTGTCCGGTCGCGCCATGTACGCCAAGTTGCCTTGATCCTCGCACCAGATAACTGCCTTCTGGTCGACAGGATCACACCAAAGTATCACACCAATCATTTTACCACCCAAAGTTGGACTAGGGCTATCAAACTCAATTAAGGGCAGTTTTTACACCCCAATGTTGGCAACGTCCGCTTGCAATTTGTGTCCAGACGCTTATCGTTCGGTTGCATTTTGGCGTCACGAATGATGCTGAACCGCGTCAGGCATGACTGAATGTGTGTGAGGTGCTTCAGTTCCAGGCGTTAAACAGCACACTTAGATGACGAAAGGGGCCGATATGGCGGACACGCCCAGATCGCCCGCAGAACTCCGCAGCATGTTTGGTGCGAACTTGCGACAGCTTGCGCAGGGCTATCCATCCATCTCCGAATTGTCGCGGCAACTGGGGATCAATCGCACCCAGTTCAACCGCTACCTGTCCGGCGAAAGCTTTCCACGCCCGGATGTTCTGGCACGGATCTGCAACTTCTTCGAGGTTGATGCCCGGGTGCTGCTTGAACCCGTGGCCAGCATCACGCGCCACGACGGTGCCTTCAGCGATGATTTTCTCAGGGATTTCGTGGGCTCAGGGGTTCCGAATGTCCCCGAAGACGTGTTTCCCACGGGCTTCTACCGCTGGTCACGCCGCAGTTTCCTGGACCGGCAACAGTTCGTCATCGGCATGGTCTACATATTTCGGGACGGCTCTACGACCTATTTGCGCGGGTTCGAAGCGCGCGCCGCCGTTGGGGACCAGGGGTTGCCCAACACCCCCGCCGCACGGGAATTCCGCGGCATCGTGTTCCAGCAGGAGGACGGTGTGTCGGCGCTGGTGTCACGCCGCGGCGCGCGCACGGCCTCGTTCAACTATCTCAGCCGCGTGACGTCATTCGAGAACAACTATTGGGTCGGATACACGTCACGGACGATGCGCGAGTCACCGGAAACCTCGCGGGCCGAGCGCGTCGTCTATGAATATGTCGGGGCATCGTTTCGCGACGGCCTGCGCGCGGCCCGGTCCCAGGGCTACTGCACGCTGGATCAGTTGCTGCCGTTCCACCAGCGGCTGTTGCAGCCCGACGTGCCGTTCCGTTAATCGCCGCGGGGCAGGGCGGCCACGCCCGTCCGTGCCACCTCGGTCAGGCCAAGGGGGCGCATCAGGTCGGCAAAGGCGTCGATCTTGTCCGGTGCGCCGGTGATTTCAAAGACAAAGCTTTCCAGCGTGCTGTCGACCACGTTGGCGCGGAAGATATCGGCCAGCCGCAACGCCTCGACCCGCTTGTCCCCCTGACCGGCCACCTTGAACATCGCAAGTTCCCGTTCGACGCTCGGCCCTTCGACGGTCAGATCATGCACCTCGTGGACCGACACGATGCGGCCCAGTTGTGCCTTGATCTGTTCGATCACCTGCGGCGTGCCGGTGGTGACGATGGTAATGCGGCTCAAATGCCCCTGATGAT
>JBCBFX010000148.1:0-3149 GCA_038527345.1 Pseudomonadota bacterium
ATCTGCACGCGGCTGCGACTGGAACCCCAGGTGCGCGCCATCGCCGAAGCACACGCACCGGTCTTCTACGCCGCCGGCACGCATCCCATGAGTGCCGAAGCCGAGCCAATGGTATCCGTCGACGACCTGATCGCGCTGGCCGCCCATCCGAAATTCGTTGGCATCGGCGAGACCGGGCTGGATTACCATTACACCTCTGACAGCGCCAGGGTGCAGCAGGAAAGCCTGCGCATCCATATCGCGGCCGCGCGCGAAACCGGCCTGCCCCTGATCATTCATGCCCGCGCGGCAGACGCCGACATGGCGCGCATCCTGACCGAAGAGCATCGCAACGGTGCCTATTCCTGCGTCATGCATTGCTTTTCCTCCGGCGCGGAACTGGCGCGCGCGGCACTCGATCTGGGGTTTTACCTCAGCATGTCGGGGATCGCGGCGTTCCCGAGGTCGCAAGAACTGCGCGACATCTTTGCCGCCGCCCCCGTGGACCGCATCCTGGTGGAGACCGATGCGCCCTACCTGGCCCCGCCGCCGCATCGCGGCAAGCGCAACGAACCGGCCTATACCGCCCATACCGCACGGTGCGGTTCGGAGGTGTTCGGCCTCGAATACCCTGAGTTTGCCGCACAGACCCAGGCCAATTTCGACCGTCTGTTCACCAAGGCCGCCGCATGACCGACACGATGCGCTTCACGATCCTGGGCTGTGGCTCGTCCGGCGGCGTGCCGCGACTGGGCGGGCATTGGGGCGATTGCGACCCCGGCAATCCCAGGAACCGGCGGCAACGCTGTTCATTGCTGGTCGAACGGGACGGACCGGATGGCACCACCGCCGTGCTGGTCGATACCTCGCCCGATCTGCGCAACCAGTTGCTTGACGCCAATGTCGGACGGCTCGACGGCGTGATCTACACCCATGATCACGCAGACCACGTGCATGGCATCGACGATCTGCGGATGATCGTGTTCAACATGCGGCAACGGCTGCAGGTCTGGGCCGACGGTGACACACAGGACGCGCTGCTGAACCGGTTCGGATATGCCTTTGTCCAGCCAAAGGATTCGCCTTATCCACCGATCCTCGAACTGAACACCATCAAGGGCGATACTGTGATCGACGGCCCCGGCGGGCCAATCACGTTCCAGCCGTTCGAGGTGGACCACGGCAGCATCGAAGCACTGGGTTTCCGCATCGGCGACGTCGCCTATTTGCCGGACGTGGCCGAGATCCCGGATGCGGCATGGTCGGCGCTCGAAAACCTCGACGTCTGGATCGTCGACGCACTGCGCCGCGACCCGCACCCGACCCACAGCCACCTCGCCAACACGCTTAAGTGGATCGAACGGGCAGCGCCCAAGCGGGCTGTGCTGACGAACATGCACATCGACCTCGACTATGACACGGTGCTGGCCGAAACAGCCGACCACATCGAGCCGGCCTATGACGGAATGACCATCACGGCGCGCGCGCCCTGACCGTCTCTGTCCCCTGAAAATCCCCGCCGGAGGCTCCCGCATCCTCCACCGCAGCCAAGGCCAGAACATGCAAGCCCTCCTCGACGTCATCCTGCCCGTCTTTCTGGTGATCGGTTTCGGATACGTTTCGGTGTGGCGCGGCGTCTTTCCCGAAACCGGGGTCGATGCGCTGATGAAATTCGCGCAACACTTCGCCATCCCCTGCCTGCTGTTTTCGGCCATCGCGCATATCGACCTGCAATCCAGCCTCGATGCCGGGTTGCTGACCAGCTTTTACGTGGGTGCAGGATCCGGATTTACCCTCGGCCTGCTGGGCGCGCGGGCGTTGGGTCGGGAATGGGAGGATGCGGTGGCCATTGGCTTTGCCTGTCTCTTTTCCAACTCGGTTCTTCTGGGGCTTGCCATCAACGAACGGGCCTACGGGGCGGATGCGCTGTCGGGGGCCTATGCCATCGTCGCGTTCCATTCACCCTTTTGCTACGGGCTGGGGATCATCGCGATGGAAATCGCGCGCAATCGCGGCGGCTCGCCACTGCAAGTGGCCCGTCGCGCGACAAAGGCGATGTTCAGCAACGTGCTGGTCCTGGCGATCATCGCCGGGTTTATCGTCAACCTGACCGGGCTGGCGTTGCCGAACGTGGTTGAGGATGGTCTGGACCTTGTGATCCGGGCGGCGCTGCCCACCGCGCTTTTCGCGCTGGGGGGTGTGCTGGTCGCCTATCGCCCCGAGGGCGATGCAAGGGTCATTGCGCTGATCTGTGCCATATCCTTGCTGGTGCATCCGGCGATCACCTTCGGTCTTGCAACGGTGCTGTCCGTCCCGCCCGAGATCCTGCGCCCCGGCGTGCTGACGGCGGCCATGGCGCCGGGGGTCAACGCCTATATCTTTGCCAACATGTACGGGCGGGCCAAGCGCGTGGCGGCGTCTGCCGTGCTGATGGCGACAGGGCTTTCGCTGCTGACGGCGTGGATGTGGCTGATGATCCTGGGCTAGGACGCCTTGCGCGCCCGGGCCAGTTCTGCATTCAGCGCGCCCCCCAGCAGCACCAGATAGGCGCTGATGAACAGCCACATGAGCATGGCGATCACAGCGCCGATCGAGCCGTAGACCTCGTTATAGGTACCGAAATTCTGCAAATACGCGGAAAAGCCAAGCGACGCGATCACCCAGCCCACACAGGCAAAGATGGCCCCGGCCGACACCAGACGCGGGTGGTTGCCGGGCACGTTCGGGCCCAACCGGTAAACGACCGCAAAACCCGCCAGCAAGACGCCGATACCCACCCCCCAGCGCAGCAGTTCGATCCCGAATCCGGCCCATGGCCCCAGTGGCACAAAGGCCAGAATGACGGGCAGCACCACGATGCACCCCATCGCCACCAGCACCACGCCCATCAGGCTGAAGGTCAGCAAAAAAGCCCTCAGGTAGTGCGACAGCCCGCTGCGGTTGGGCGCATCGTAGATGGCGTTCAATCCCCGCATCAGGGCCGCCGCCCCGGCCCGGGCCGACCACAGTGCAAAGGCAAAGGACAGGACTGACGCCCACCCCAGCGTCAGCCCGTCCGCTGCCGAAAGAGACGTCAGCTGCGCCGCGATCAACGCATAGACATCATTGGGGATCCCGCACTCGCGCTGGCACAACTCGAGGAGTTCCGCGCGCTGCTCCCCAATGATGTC
>JBCBFX010000149.1:0-2808 GCA_038527345.1 Pseudomonadota bacterium
TGCCCCTGGTGATCCACCTCCGCCACGGTCAGGCTTTCGATGTTGTAGCCGCGGCCGGAAAACAGGCCGATGACCCGGGCCAACACGCCGGGTTCGTTTTCGACCAGAACGGCGAGGGTGTGCTTTTCCACCACGTCACTGAAGGTGGGCCGCAGGTTGTAGGCGGAATGGCTCGTGGAGCCTTTTTTGATTTTCAGGGCGGACATTAGCCTTGTTCCTTTAAGACCTGTTCTGACAACGGTATCGACAGCTGCTGAACTTTGTATGCAAAGTCCTTGCGAGCTGCCATCGGATCAATCGCTTCATCTCCTAGAAGAAGCCGATAAGTTTGAACAAGCGCGTCCAGCCGATTATCCCGAAATCCTCTGTTTAGTTTTGATTTCTCTTTTCCGAATGCATCCCGCTGGTGGTTTCGGAACAGCCAGCGACCCTCATCGATAAGTGCCGAAACTCGCGCTGCTACTTCAATCCGCTCCTTGCTACTATGCGTGCTCTCAGATTGAACGATTGTGCAGTTCATTATGTGGTCAGCGAAAGCCATTTCGCTCGTTGCACGGCGTGCCCAATCCGTGAGTCGCTGCATAGCTTGAAGCTTTTGTGCATGTTCGAACCGTCGGTCTTCAATTTCTTGGTCAGCCTTCCTTTGGCGTTTCTCTAGGCCCAGTAGCCGTGACTCTCGCGCTTCGTCACGAGTCTTTGTTTCGATCTGAAGCTTCGCGCTGCGGCGTTTTGATCGTACATCGAGCCAGATTGCTGCCACGGCAACCATTACAGAGAAAAAAGCTATAGTAGCTTCTTGCATCACACCAAAACGCTCCCCTTGGCGTCGATCACACCTTGCGTCTCCGCCTCGCCCAGCAGCATCTCGTTGTGGGCCTTGCCTGACGGGATCATGGGGAAGCAGTTCTCGTGCTTTTCCACCAGGCAGTCAAAGATGACCGGGCCGTCGTGGTTGATCATCTCCATGATGGCGTCGTCCAGATCATCGGGGTTGTCGCACAGGATGCCCTTGGCGCCGAACGCCTCGGCCAGTTTCACGAAGTCGGGCAGGCTTTCGGACCACGAATGCGAATACCGCTCACCGTGCAGCAGCTCCTGCCACTGCCGCACCATACCCAGCCGTTCGTTGTTCAGGATGAACTGTTTGACGGGCAGGTTGAACTGCATCGCAGTGCCCAGCTCCTGCATGTTCATCAGCCACGACGCTTCGCCCGCCACGTTGATGACCAGCGCGTCCGGGTGGCCCATCTGCACGCCGATGGAGGCGGGGAAACCGTAGCCCATGGTGCCGAGGCCGCCCGAAGTCATCCAGCGGTTGGGATCCTCGAAGCCGAGGTATTGCGCGGCCCACATCTGGTGCTGTCCCACCTCGGTACAGACGTAGCGGTCATGCCCCTTGGTCAGTTCCTCGAGCCGGGCAAGGGCATATTGTGGTTTGATTGTGGTGCCTTGCTGGGCGAACTTCAGGCAGTCGACCTTGCGCCACTCTTCGATCCTGGTCCACCATTGCGCCACGGCGCTTGCGTTGGTCTTGCGCCCGCGCGACTTCCAGACCTTCAGCAGGTCCTCCAGCACGTGGCCCACGTCGCCGACAATGGGAATGTCGGTCTTGATCACCTTGTTGATGGAAGAGGGATCAATGTCGATATGCGCCTTTTTCGACCTGGGGCTGAACGCGTCGACACGGCCCGTGATCCGGTCGTCGAAGCGGGCCCCGATGTTGATCATCAGGTCGCAGTCGTGCATCGCCATGTTGGCCTCGTACAGGCCGTGCATGCCCAGCATCCCCAGCCACTTGTCGCCCGACGCCGGATAGGCCCCCAGACCCATCAGGGTCGAGGTGATGGGAAAGCCCGTCGCCTCGACCAGTTCGCGCAGCAACTGGCTGGCGCCGGGGCCGGAGTTGATCACGCCGCCACCCGTGTAAAAGATCGGGCGCTTGGCGGTTTCCATGGCGGCGACCAGTTCGGTGATTTCTTCCATGTCGCCCTTGACCCGCGGCTGATAGTGCGAGGTGGACGGCCTGGGGCCGTCATATTTGCCGGTGGCGAACTGCACGTCCTTGGGAATGTCGACCAGCACCGGGCCGGGCCGTCCGCTGGTGGCGACGTGGAACGCTTCGTGCAGGGTTCCGGACAGCCGGTCCGTTTCCTTGACCAGCCAGTTGTGTTTCGTGCAGGGGCGGGTGATGCCGACGGTGTCGGCCTCCTGAAAGGCGTCCGAGCCGATCATGAAGGTCGGCACCTGGCCCGTGAGCACGACGATCGGGATCGAATCCATCAGCGCATCCGTCAGGCCGGTCACCGCGTTGGTCGCACCCGGGCCAGAGGTCACAAGGCACACGCCAGGCTTGCCGGTTGCCCGCGCGTAGCCTTCGGCGGCGTGCACCGCACCTTGTTCGTGCCGCACGAGAATGTGGCGGATCGCGTTCTGCTGAAAAATCTCGTCGTAAATCGGTAGAACGGCGCCGCCGGGATATCCGAATACTGTGTCCACACCCTGGTCTATGAGGGCTTGGACGACCATTTTCGCTCCGGTCATTTGACGTGTCATGTCCGCGTCTCCGATCTGCGGGTTGCTACCTGTTGCGCACAAAAAAGCCCCCGGTGTTCGGGGGCGCATGGGAAGGTGATCTGGCGATCCGTTACCGGCCCATGCGCGTTCCTTCTACAATGACGACCAGTAGGGTCATGCCGATTGGCTCCTGTGCTTGCGAGCGGCACATCATGAGGGGGCACAAGGGGCGTCAACCGCCAAAACGCAGAATAAGTTAGCTGTGAGCGTCAAAAATTGAAATATTGTTGCGCC
>JBCBFX010000150.1:0-2713 GCA_038527345.1 Pseudomonadota bacterium
ACGACGTTCAGGCAGTGATAGTTGCGTGTAAACGGCTCCCATACGATATTCTCCTATTAGATAACCTGTTGTTTTCTAATAGGAGTCGCACTTCAGGGTAGCGCGCTCCGCTACACAAGACTAAAGCCTATAATCCACATTATGTAAATTACTGCTAAAACCATGAAATGCCCAAAATCAAGGTGCTACATCACGCACCTCACCCAAGTGCATACCCTGCGCCACGCACCGTGCGCACCGGATCGGCCCCGCCGAAATGTGTTAGCGCCTTGCGCAGGCGGCCGATGTGAACGTCGACGGTGCGCGTGTCGACGTAGATGTCTCGGCCCCAGACGCGGTCCAGCAGTTGCTCGCGGCTCCAGACCCGGCCGGGTTTTTCCATGAAGGTGCTCAGCAAGCGGAATTCGGTCGGCCCCAGCTTCAGTTCATTTGCGCCGCGTGTCACCTTGTGGCTTTCGGCGTCCAGCACGATGTCGTCGAATTCCAGCCGCTGGCCCACGGTCGACGGACGCACGCGGCGAAGCTGTGACCGCACGCGCGCCATCAGTTCGATCACGGAATACGGTTTGACCACATAATCATCCGCGCCCGTCTCAAGCCCGCGCACCTTGTCGACCTCTTCGGACCGCGCCGACAGCATGATGACCGGTATGCTGCGTGTGTCGGGCCGGATCTTGAGCCTGCGGCACACCTCGATCCCGCTGAGATTTGGCATCATCCAGTCCAGCACGATGATGTCCGGCGCGTCCTCGTCCACCAGCAACAGCGCTTCTTCGCCGTTTTCGGCGCGACTGACGGCAAAACCTTCGGCTTCGAGGTTATAGGCCAGCACTTCGCGCTGTGCCGGTTCGTCTTCGACCACCAGGACACGGGGCTGATCGACGGCCATTGGACTACTCCGTTTGTGGCAGTTGAACAGAGGTTTTGTCAGCCTTTTGCCGGGCTTCGTCCGGCTTTGTGCCCGTCACGAAATAAACGACCTGTTCGGCAATCGACGTGACATGATCCCCCATGCGTTCGATGTTCTTGGCGATGAAATGCAGGTGCATGCAGGCGGTGATGTTGCGCGGATCCTCCATCATGAAGGTCAGGAATTCGCGGAACAGGGCGTTGTACATCTGGTCCACTTCCTCGTCGCGGTCGATCACGTCCTGTGCCAGTTCCGCGTCGCGCGCGATATAGGCATCGAGCGCGTCCTTGAGCATCCGTTCGACCTCTTTGGCCATGCGACGCAGGGCGCGGGCGCTGTCATCGACGGGTGCCATCTGGGCCAGTACTCCAGTACGCTTGGCCATGTTTTTCGCATAGTCGCCAATACGTTCGAGGTTGGCGCTCACCTTCAGGATCGACAGGACCAGCCGCAGGTCGATGGCCGTAGGCGCCCGCAGCGCGATAACACGCGCCGCTTCTTCGTTGATGGATTCCTCAAGCGCGTCGATGACCTTGTCGGCCTGACGCACGGCCTCGGCCCGCTCTTCGTCGCGGGTTTCGAGGCTGATTGCGGCCTCGAGAATGGCGTTTTCGACAAGCCCGCCCATTTTCATGATCTGCGCCTGGATCGCTTCGAGATCGCGATCGAAGGCCGAGGCGATGTGTTGGTCTTGCATGGTTGTGTCCCCTACCCGATCCGGCCCGTGATGTAGCTTTCGGTGCGCGGGTCTTCGGGATTGGTAAAGATCTGGCCGGTCTCGCCGTATTCGACAAGGTTGCCAAGGTGAAAGAATGCGGTTTTCTGACTGACCCGCGCGGCCTGCTGCATCGAGTGTGTGACAATGACCACCGAATAGTTCTGGCGCAACTCGTCGATCAGTTCCTCGACCTGGGCCGTGGCAATCGGGTCGAGCGCCGAACACGGTTCGTCCATCAACAGCACCTCGGGTTCGGTGGCAACGGCGCGGGCGATGCACAGGCGCTGTTGCTGCCCACCGGAAAGCCCGGTGCCCGGCGCGTCCAGCCGGTCCTTGACCTCGTCCCAGATCGCCGCGCGACGCAGGGATTTTTCAACGATGTCATCCAGTTCCGCCTTGTTCTTGGCAAGGCCGTGGATGCGCGGACCATAGGCCACGTTGTCATAGATCGACTTGGGGAACGGGTTGGGCTTTTGAAACACCATGCCCACCTTGGCCCGCAACTGCACAGGATCGATGCGCTTGTCATAGATGTCCTCGCCGTCGATGCGGATATCACCTTGCACGCGGCACACATCAATTGTGTCGTTCATCCTGTTGAGACAGCGCAGAAAAGTCGACTTGCCACAGCCTGACGGGCCAATGAATGCCGTCACCGTCTTGTCGGTGATGTCCACATCCACGTCCTTGATGGCGTGGTTTTCGCCATAATAGACCTGCACCTGCCGGGCGGCGATCTTGATGTCGCTGGTGTCCACGTCTCTCTCCACAATTCGCATGTCGTTCATCGGGCTATCCCCTTACCAGCGGCGTTCAAAGCGGCGGCGCAGAATAACGGCCAGGGTGTTCATCGTCACAAGGAACACAAGCAGGATGATGATGCCACCCCAGGCGCGTTCGTAAAAGGCCGGGTCGGCGCGTGTCGACCACTGGTAGATCTGCGCCGGCATGGCCGTGTTCGGTCCGCCAAAGAAGTCGCCGATGTTTTCAGGCAGCGATGCGCCCTGCGCCAGAACCAGTCCCACCAGCAGCAGCGGCGCACTTTCGCCCAGTGCCTGTGCCAGCCCGATGATCGACCCCGTCAG
>JBCBFX010000151.1:0-2461 GCA_038527345.1 Pseudomonadota bacterium
CCCGCATACCCTGCTGCCGCCCGACCCTGCGTTGCGGGTCAAGGCGCTCGAAACCCTGCTGACCCGCAAGGGGCTGATCGATCCAGCCGCACTGGACGTGATCATCGACACCTATTCCAACAGGATCGGGCCGCAGAACGGCGCGCATGTGGTGGCGCGGGCGTGGTCGGATCCGGGGTTCAAGGCCGCCCTGCTGGCCGATGCCGATCCGGTGCTGGCCGACATGGGCTATTACGGGCGCCAGGGCGAACACATGATGGTGGTCGAGAACACGGATCAGGTGCACAACATGGTCGTGTGCACCCTGTGTTCCTGCTATCCGTGGCCGCTGCTTGGCATCCCGCCGGGCTGGTACAAGTCCGACGCCTACCGCGCCCGTGCGGTACGCGAACCGCGCAAGGTGCTGGCCGAGTTTGGCGTGACGCTGCCCGACGGCACGGCGGTGCGCGTCTGGGATTCGACGGCCGAGGTGCGGTATCTGGTGCTGCCACAACGGCCGGCGGGGACGGAGGGCATGACCGAAACCGACCTGCAGGCGCTTGTTACCCGCGACAGCATGATCGGCTGCGGCATGGTGCCCGCACCGTGACCCGCATTCACGACATGGGCGGGCGGTTCGGGGACGGGCGGGTGAAGCCCGAACCCGAAGACGTGAAATTCCACGCCGACTGGCACCCCCGCGCGCTGGCGCTGACGCTGGCCTGCGGCATGCTTGGGCAATGGAACCTCGACATGATGCGCCGCGCGCGCGAAGGTTTGGCGCCAACCGACTATGCGCGCTTTGCCTATTACGAGAAATGGCTGGCCGCACTGGCCGACATGCTGGTTGAGGTCGGGCTGGTCACGTGCGCGGAATTGGCTGGCGAGGCGGCTGCCGAACCATCCCCCCTGTCCGAGCGGCGGGTCGGGCCAGAGGTCGTTACCACCATACTCGCCCGTGGCGGTCCCGCGACCCGGGACAGCGCGGTGACAGCGCGGTTCCAGCCCGGCGACAGCGTCCGCACGCGCCACTTGGCCGAAAACACCACCGTCCCCGGCGGACATACCCGGCTGCCGGCCTATGCCGCGGGCAGGACCGGTCGGATCGTCCGCCAACATGGCAGCCACGTCCTGCCCGACAGCAATGCCCACGGCAACGGAGAGGCGCCCGAGCCGCTTTATGCCGTGGCCTTTGCCGCCCGTGATCTGTGGGCGCACCCCGAAAACCCCCTGGACGAGGTCGTGCTGGACCTGTGGCAAGGCTACCTGAGCCCGGCATGAGGTCTGAACCTGCCTTTGCCGCGCCGTGGCACGCGCAACTGTTCGCGCTGACGGTGCACCTGAACGAGGCGGGGCAGTTCACCTGGCCCGACTGGGCCGCGCGCTTCGGGGCCACGCTGAAACGGCACGGGCTGGCGCGGGACCTTGATGGCGGCGACGATTACTTCGTCGCGTGGCTGGAAACGCTGGAAACGCTGCTGACGGAAACGGGGGCGGCCGAGGGTGACGCCCTGCGCCAGTTGCGCACGCAGTGGGAAGCCGCTTACCTCACCACACCGCATGGATCACCGGTCACGCTGGACTGATCTTCTTCTGACTGAAAATACCACGGGGGAGTCGCGCAGCGACGGGGGCAGAGCCCCCTTACTCGTCGACATCATCCATGTCGGCCTGCCCGGACAGGCGGCGGCGCACGTGGCTCCAGCTCAGCCCGATCCCCAGCACCAGCGACAGGGCCACGATCCCCAGCCAAGTGTTCATGTTGCGGTTGTCCAGGGTCAATAGACCCAAGTCAAAAAGCACCCACAGGATGGCGGCCACAACGGCCAGCACAAGCCCCATGCCGAAGCCGCCAATCGACCGGAGCGTGGCGCGCAGGTATATGATGTAGCCCACCAGCAGGATCAGCCCCGCCAGAACGGCGATCGACAGGGTGTCGGCCCCGTTTTCGCGGGTCCACGCCACGTAGTTGTACGGCGTCGGATTATAGGTCACCGCCAGCAGACCAAAGGCGAACAGCCAGCGCAGGATAAAGCCCATGGAACATCGGTCCGTCATGATATGTGGCGCACTTCATGGCGCGGGTCGTGCCCGTGATCAAGCTGCGGGAGCCTCCGGCGGGGATATTTGTGGCCAGAAGAAACGCAGATTGCGGTTTGCCTTGACCGTTGGCATCGCTATACGGGCGCGGGTTTGACCAGCGAAGGGACGCAACATGGCCAACGTGGTGGTTGTCGGCGCACAATGGGGCGACGAGGGCAAGGGCAAGATCGTCGATTGGCTGAGCGAGCGGGCGGATGTCATTGCGCGCTTTCAGGGCGGGCACAACGCGGGCCACACGCTGGTGATCGACGGCAAGGTTTACAAGCTGAACGCGCTGCCCTCTGGCGTGGTGCGCGGCGGCAAGCTGAGCGTGATCGGCAACGGTGTCGTGCTGGACCCCTGGCACCTTGTGACCGAGATCGCGTCGATTCGCGAACAG
>JBCBFX010000152.1:0-2313 GCA_038527345.1 Pseudomonadota bacterium
AGATCACCGACGGCAAGACCGACTTCTACATGCTGGGCTGGGGTGTGCCGACCTACGACTCGGAATACATCTTCAACTTCCTGGTGCATGGCCGCGAAAGCGACATTGGCACTTGGAATGGCACCGGCTTCGACAACGATGACCTCGACGCCAAGATCAAGTCGCTGGCGTCGAACACCGATCTGGATGCGCGGAACGCCGATATCGCCGCGATCTGGCGGGTGGTGCAGGACGAAGCGCTGTACATCCCCATCCACCACCAGGTGCTGAACTGGGGCATGGCCGAAGCCATGGGGATCGAGGTCGATCCCGAAGACCAGCCCAAGGTCAAGTATATGACAGTCAACTGATCTTTCGATCAGGTGTGATCTTGCGGCGTCCCGTGCTTTTGTTCGGGGCGCCGTTTTCGATTTTCATGCAGGCACCGGCAACGCAAGCGACATGACGGCGTGGCACCTAACCCCAATGGGGAACATCTTCGCGCGCGCCACCGGCAGCGCCATCACGTGGATGGCGAAATGCGCGAGCCGGGCGCTGGAATAGGCGGTCGCCGCCCTGGCGGTCAGCACTGTGGTCACACCGGTCGCTACTACCGTCAGTGCCGCCGGGCGTGAAATACACTATGACGGCCAGGTGGCGCAGCCTGATCCCCATCCCGGGCCTGATGAAACAGTGGGGCGAAGCCCATGTGCTCGGGAATAGGTGCGCCTCGAAACCAAACAAACCCCGACATCCCATCACGGAAATGTGAGGTGCATCCCGCAAAAGGCAGATCATGGTGGACGCCTACCTGCCGAAAAAGGAGACCGGGATGCTCAAAGCCTGCACATATGCGATAGCGACGCTGGCGTTCGCCGCCCCTGCCCTCGCCGAAGAATTCCGCTGGGCGGGCAAGACCGACCCGCAGACCATGGACCCCCATGCGGTCAGTTCGGCCCCTGTCCTGGGGTTTCTGAACAATGTCTATGACGGGCTCGTGCGCATGTCCCCGGACATGAAGATCGAACCGTCTCTGGCGGAAAGCTGGGAACCGATTGGCGACGGCGACGGCTGGCGGTTCACCTTGCGCGAGGGCGTCACATTTCACGATGGCGCGGCCTTTGACGCGGACGATGTGCTGTTTTCCTACGAACGCGCCTCGGACGAAAGCTCGGATGTGCGCAGTTGGTTCTCGCCCGTGACCGAGGTGCGGGTGATCGACGATTACACCGTCGAATTCTACACCAACGCGCCCAACCCGCTTTTCCCCGCCTCCATCGCCAACTGGATGATGATGGACCGCGGCTGGGCCGAGGCGAACAACGCGACCCGCCCGGACAAGGAAGCCGGGAACCATGCGACGCTGAACGTCAATGGCACCGGGGCCTTCAAACTGGAAGAGCGGCAGCCCGGATTGACGACGACCCTTGTGCCCAACGAAAGCTGGTGGGACGAGGCCACGCACAACATCACCAAGGCGACCTTTACCCCGATCCAGAACCCGGCCACGGCCGTGGCCGCGCTGCTGTCGGGCGATGTGGATTTTGTTGAACCGGTGCCGATCCAGGATGCGGCGCGTCTGGAGGCCGATCCGAATGTCAGCATCATCCGGGGGATCGAGACCCGGACCATCATGCTGGGCTTCCCGCATCAGGCGGACACCCTGAAATACGGTGCCAGCGCCGGCGAACCCAACCCATTCCTGGACGTGCGCGTGCGCGAGGCCGTGGCCAAGGCGATCAACGTCGATGCCATCCTGCAAACCATCTGGCGCGGCTCGGCGCAGCCCGCCAGCCAGCTGGTGACGCCCGCGCTCAGCGGATTTTCGGCCGTCCATGCCGACCGTCCGGCCTATGACCCCGACGGCGCCCGGGCGCTGCTGGCCGAGGCGGGCTATGCTGACGGGTTCGGCTTTGGCCTGAAATGCCCCAACGATCGCTATCCCAACGACGAGGCGGTGTGTCAGGCGATCACCGGGATGCTGGCGCAGGTGGGCATCACGGCGGAACTTGATGCGATGCCGGTGTCGAACTACTGGCCCGAACTGCGGGCGGACAATTTCGACATGTACCTGCTGGGCTGGTCGCCCGGCGGCTCGTTGGACCATGAACATCCCCTGCGGTTCCTGGCCTCCACCCCGAACGAGGAAAAGAAGTTGGGGTCTTGGAACTTCGGCGGCTATTCGAACGCCCGGCTGGACGAGGCCCTGCCCTCGATCCTGTCCGAGATCGACCCGTCCAAACGGCAGGCCCTGATCGACGAGGTGACGGGGATCTATCAGGACGAGGTGGCCTATGTGCCGCTGTATGTCCAGCCGCTGGTCTGGGGAACGCG
>JBCBFX010000153.1:0-2147 GCA_038527345.1 Pseudomonadota bacterium
GTCTTTCAACTGGTCGCCCTTGGCCGGGTCGGCGTGCAAGGGGGCCAGTTTGCCCGCCACGGCCCAACTGCGCAGGTCGATCCAACTGGACCACAGCGCGTCACGGTCAAAGGCGGGGCACAGCGCCTGGACCTCGACACGCAATTCGTCCGCCATGGTGGTCAATGCGTGCAGGCACAGGGGCAGGATCCCGTCTTCGAACGGTAGCGCACCGCCCCAATCGCCCAGCCAGCCGATGCGCACGCCCACCGTCCCGCCGTCAAGCTGTGGCAAGGACGGCACCGGGGCGACCCCATGCGGTTGACGCGCATCCGGACCAGCCATCGTGTCCAGCAGGGCAGCCAGATCCGCCGGGCATCGCGCCATGGGCCCGTTCGTGGACAGCTGATGCAGGAAACTGTCGCCCTCGGGTTCGGACGGCACCAACCCCCAACCAGGACGCAGGCCGTAGACGTTGTTCCACGCCGCCGGGTTACGCAAGGACCCCATCATGTCCGACCCGTCCGCCACGGCCAGCATGCCCGTGGCCAGCGCCACCCCCGCACCGCCCGACGACCCGCCCGCGCTGCGGCCGGGATCATAGGGGTTGCGCGTCGCGCCGAAGACCGGGTTGAAACTGTGCGAACCCAGGCCGAACTCTGGCGTATTGGTCTTGCCGATCACGATCGCGCCCGCGTCGCGTATCCGGGCCACGGCGATGTCGTCGGCCTGCGCCACCTGCCCTGCATACAGGGGTGACCCTTGGGACGTGGGCAGCCCCTTGGCGTTGGCCAAATCCTTGATCGCGATGGGCATTCCGTGCAGCCAGCCGGTGCGTGGCGCGGCATCGGCCGCCCGGGCCTCGGCCATCAGCGCATCCGGATCGCGCAGCGATACGATGGCGTTGACCGTGCCGTTGACCGCAGCGATACGGTCCAGTGTGGCCCGCATGATGTCGGCCGCCGACACGATGCCTTCGGCCAGCGCTTCGGATTGCCCGAGCGCAGACTTTCCCAGGATATCATCCACCGCGTGCACCTTGTCCCATTCCCCGGACCGACTGTGCCCAGTGCGCGCGGTGGTTACAAGAATTTAGACGAAATCGAAGTCCGCCGCTGTCAGCGCCAGTCCGGCATCCGTCTTGAGCAGGATCACCCCGCCATCATAATCGATCCGCCTGTCGCCGCCCTGATCCGTGATGACCAATGTACCGAACCCGCCCGTATGGTCGGCGATCTGCATGATGTCGGACCCTTGCTGGAAATCGCGGATCTTGTCGGTGCCGTAACCGTCACCAAAGACAAAGGTATCGGCCCCCTGCCCGCCACGCAGGAAATCGTTCGCGGTGCCGCCGTCGATCGTGTCTTCGCCCTTGTTGCCCTCGAGCTTGTCCTTGCCGCCGCCGCCGATGATCACGTCCTTGCCAAAGCCGCCCACGATGGAATCGCCGTTCTGCCCGCCATCAATCGTGTCGTTGCCGTCGCCACCGATCAGCGTATCGAGCCCCTTGTTGCCGACCAGCACGTTCGCGCCGCTGTCGCCGGTCAGGGAATCGTTGCGGCTGGACCCGGTAAGGTTCTCGACCGACGTTTCGCTGAAATAGCCCACGACCCCGGGACCCGTGATATCGCCCGACCCGACATTCTGGAACACACCCGCGCCGTCGAGGGTGAAGTATACCCCGGTCTGGAACCGCGAGAAATCCATCGTGTCGTTGTCGCCGCCGCCCTGGACAACCAGCCCGAATGACGGATCGAGTTCGGACAGGATGATCAGGTCGTCGCCGGCGCTGGCACGCACCATGCCGCCGCCCCCGGTCCCGATATCTATCGTGTCATTGCCGTCGCGGGTGGCAATCAGTTCGACCCAGCCGGTGCCGGTGACAACGTGATCGTCGCCGCTGCCCGTATGGACATAGCCCGCGCCTTCGGCCCCGATGGTGACATCGTCATTGTCGTCCCCGGTGAACATGGCATCGACATATCCGCTGGCGGTCACCGAATCCTCGCCGTCGCGCGTGGCCAAAAGCTCGACCCCGCCATCACCAACGGTGATGGTATCGTCGCCGCGCCCGGTCTTGATGGACCCGGCAAAATCCATTCCGGTCGTCACCGTGTTGTCGCCATTGCCAAGGCGCGCGAAGTCCATGGAACCGTTCACCGTCAGGT
>JBCBFX010000154.1:0-2085 GCA_038527345.1 Pseudomonadota bacterium
GACGCGGGCGCGGGCGCGGGCGCGGACGTGGACGTGACCCTGTTCAACGCCGAACCCCGCGGCAACTACAACCGCATCATGCTGTCCCCCGTGCTGGCGGGCGATCAGACATACGAAGAAATCGTGACCCATGACGCCGACTGGTACGACGCCCATGGCGTCACTTGCCGGTTCGGCGAAAAGGTCGTGGGCATCGACCGGGCGGCCCGGACGGTCACGGCGGAAAATGGCGATGTGCTGCCCTATGACAAGCTGGTCTTCGGCACCGGCTCCACCCCCTTCATGATCCCGTTGCCGGGTCACGATCTGGAGGGTGTCATTGCCTATCGCGATCTGGAAGACACGCAGCGGATGATGGCCATGGGGCCGGGCAACAAGGTCGTCGTGATCGGTGGCGGATTGCTGGGCCTCGAGGCTGCGGCCGGCATGGCGGCGCGCGGTGTGGACGTCACCGTGGTGCACATCATGGGCCACCTGATGGAGCGGCAACTGGACCCCGCCGCGGGCTACCTGCTGCGCAAGGCGCTGATCGACAAGGGCATCACCGTCATGTGCCAGGCCAATTCGCAGGAGATCGTGGGCGAGGATGGCCATGTCCGCGCGCTGCGTCTGGACGACGGCACCGAACTGCCCTGCGACCTGCTGGTGATGGCCGTGGGCATCCGGCCGAACGTGGCGCTGGCGCAGGCTGCCGGGTTGGCCGTGGGGCGTGGTATTCACGTGGATGATCAGATGGTTACGTCCGACGCAAATATCCTTGCCATCGGGGAATGCGTGGAACACAACGGCGCATTGTTCGGTCTGGTGGCCCCGCTCTACGATCAGGCCAGGGTCGCCGCCGCCACGCTGATGGGGCAGGACGCGACCTTTGTCCAGAAGGACCTGAGCACCAAGCTGAAGGTGACGGGGTGTGACCTGTTCAGCGCTGGTGACTTTGCCGAAGGCGAGACCCGCGAGGACATCGTGTTTCGCGACCCCGGGCGCGGGGTGTACCGGCGGCTGGTGATCGAAGACAACCGCGTTGTCGGCGCTGTCATGTACGGCGATACCACCGACAGCAACTGGTTCTTTGGCCTGATCCGGGACAAGACCGACATTTCGGACATGCGCGATACCCTGATCTTTGGCCCCGCCTATCAGGGGGGTGCCCCTGTGGACCCTTTGGCGGCCGTTGCAGCCTTACCGCGTGATGCGGAGATTTGCGGCTGCAACGGCATTTGCAAGGGCACCATCGTGGACGCCATCGAAGCCGGGGCAGGGGACCTGGCCGCCGTGCGCGCCACGACCAAGGCCAGCGGGTCCTGCGGCACCTGCACCGGGCTGGTGGAACAGGTTTTGGCCGCCACGCTGGGTGATGATTTCGTCATGCCCGGCGCGCAGCCGGTCTGTGGCTGCACCGACCTCACGCACGAGGATGTGCGGCGCATGATCAAGTCGCAGGAGCTGAAATCCATGGATGCCGTGTGGCAGGAATGCGCATGGAAGACGGTGGATGGCTGCCATGCCTGCCGCCCGGCACTGAACTATTACCTGATTGCGGACTGGCCGCTGGAGTATCTGGACGACCCGCAATCGCGCTTCATCAACGAACGCAAGCACGCCAACATCCAGAAGGACGGCACATTTTCCGTGGTGCCGCGCATGTGGGGCGGCATCACCACCCCGGACGAATTGCGCGCCATTGCGGACGCCGCCGACAAGTTCGACGTGCCCACGGTCAAGGTCACCGGCGGGCAACGCATCGACCTGCTGGGGGTCAAGGGCGAGGATCTGCCCGCCATCTGGGCCGATCTGAACGCGGCTGGCATGGTGTCGGGCCACGCCTATTCCAAGGGGTTGCGCACCGTCAAAACCTGTGTGGGCACGGATCATTGCCGCTTTGGCACGCAGGATTCCACCGGCCTGGGCATCAAGCTGGAAAAGGCGTTGTGGGGGGCGTGGACCCCGCACAAGCTGAAGCTGGGCGTGTCTGGCTGCCCCCGCAACTGCGCCGAGGCCACGTGCAAAGACATCGGTGTCGTCTGTGTCGACAGCGGCTATCAGGTGGGCATCGGCGGGGCTGCGGGCATGGATGTGCGCGAGGTC
>JBCBFX010000155.1:0-1880 GCA_038527345.1 Pseudomonadota bacterium
CCCCCCCCCCCCCCCCCCCCCCCCTATTTACCTAACCGCCCCCCACCCTAATAAAAACTACCGAAGACACTCTTTCCCTACACGACGATCTTCCTATCTATCCCGGGCCGAGGTTCAGGAAAAGGATAAGAAACTGGTGCGCGCGGCCATGCTGGCCGGCCTTGGATACGGTGCATTCGACCTGGCCAACTTCCGCTTCGTCGAGTGCGACGAGAACCTGGCCGGCATGCTGGGATTTTCCGTAGAAGAGACACTTGGCCTGGACCTGAGCCAGGGCAACCCGCTGGGCATTCTTGACCACAGCGAAGAAAAACGCACGGCGCGCCGGGCAGCGCTGGCCAGCGGACAGACGATCGCGGAAACCTTTCGGATCGCGCACAAAAACGGCGACATCCGCCACATTCGTGTGATCCTCGATCCGAAAACGGCCCCCGGGTCACAAAGCATCATGCTGGAACTGGTGGCTCAGGATATCACCGAACAGCACCAGTCCGAACAACGCGCGCATCAGGCGGAAAAGTTACAGACCATCGGCAAGCTGACCGGTGGTGTCGCGCATGATTTCAACAATATCCTCGCGATCATTTCCGGCAATCTGGAAAGGATCGATGACGCTGTGACGGACAAAGCGACCAAATCCATGGCCGCGAATGCCCTGGGCGCGGTGGACCGGGGGCCCGTGTCACGCAGCAGTTGCTGGCATTCGCGCGCAACCAGCCCCTGTCGCCGGTGCAGATCAAACCCTTCCGGTTGATCAAGGACATCCGGCCCATGCTGGAGCTGTCGGCGGGATCGAATGTCGACGTCGAGGTGGTCGCCGACAGCGGGCTATGGATGACCATTGTGGATCCGACCCAGCTCGAGGCGAGCCTGCTGAACCTTGTCGTCAACGCGCGCGACGCGATGCCCGACGGTGGCAAGCTGACAATCGAATTGTCCAACACCCGCATTGACCGGGGATATGCCCGCAACCACACCGACGTGGACCCGGGTCAGTACGTATGCATTTCGGTCACCGACACCGGCACTGGCATGACAAGCGACACAGCTGCCAATGCGTTTGATCCGTTCTTTACCACCAAGGAGGTCGGCAAGGGCACAGGTTTGGGCCTGTCGATGGTGTTCGGCTTCACCAAGCAATCGGGCGGACACGCCAAGATCTATTCCGAAGAAGGCCAGGGCACGGCCGTCAAGCTGTACCTGCCGCGTGCCCACGGCAGCACGCCGCCGGTCGACATGCACGCGGACACCGGCGAAGCGGCTGCCGTCCTGATGGGCAAGCGCATCCTGTTGATCGAGGACGAGGCCGATCTGCTGGGCGTCTACGCGGCCCAGTTGAAATCGCTTGGTTGCGAGGTGGATACAGCCTCTGACGGTATGGCGGCCCTTTCTCTGGTCGGCACCATCGACACCCCTGACCTGATCCTTACCGATGTGGTTCTGCCCGGCGATCTGAATGGCAAACGGGCCGCCGACCAACTGGTCAGGCATTTCCCCGGCACGCCGGTGGTGTTCATGTCGGGCTTTACGGAAAACGCCATCATCCATGACGGCAAGCTGGATGCAGGCAATGTGATGCTTCAAAAACCGTTTACCCGGGCCGAGCTGGCCGCGACGTTGCAGGATGTGCTGCGCGGGTAGTGCCACAGATGTCCCACTGGTTTTTTTGACCAGACCTTTGCTATTGCTGATAGAAACAGCCCTGAACGGAGAAACAGGCCAAGCATGGATCAGAGCGTGGAGTTCAAGAAGCTGATGGCGTCGGTCGTCCTGCTTGAGCGGTTCGTTCGCGACATCTATCCGTCCCGGCAGTCTTCCTCGGTTCAGCCGCTGCAATGGTCGATCCTGCGCTATCTTGACAGAATGCCGCCCGACCGGTG
>JBCBFX010000156.1:0-1644 GCA_038527345.1 Pseudomonadota bacterium
AAATGCCGGCCGGACCCTGGATGTTCCAGACAGGGTCAAGCGTGCCCGAAGAAAAGTCGTCGGAGTTACTCATGATTTTCCCCAAGTTCCCTTAGAAATCCATAATCAAAATAGGAGCACAGGTTACCGTAATTTCACGGGATCACAAAGCCGGACGGCGCGTTACATCATATTTCCGGGAAGCTTCCCGTCCTGGTTGCGACAATGTGTCGGTGCGGTTGTGGTTTTGTGAACAATATCCGCTCTCGCGCGTATTTTGTCTGGTTTGTTGTGCAGCGAATCTTTTTCGGCGGTCAGGTCGTGCATGACCCTTGCACCGGACACGCAGTGACATAATCTATCGCCCAATTACTGCGTTCCATGTATTCGTTGCCGGATAAACCAGAGGGTAAAAGCATGTTCTTTGATGCACTTGCGGGCGAACTTCCATCCGATTTGTCCTATGATCTATGCATTGTTGGCGCTGGCGCTGCCGGGATCGCGCTGGCCCTGGAATTTGCACAAGACACCGGCACCCGCGTCTGCGTTCTGGAAGGTGGCGGGCTGGAATATGACCCCGATTCCCAGGACCTGTACCGCGGCGAGATCGTGGGGCGCGACTATGACGATCTCGACACCTGTCGGCTGCGCTATTTCGGCGGCACCACAAATCACTGGGCAGGATACTGTCTGCCGTTTTCACAAAACTCGTTCGAGCGGCGGTCGTGGATCGCCGACAGCGGATGGCCGATCACGCGCGAGGACGTGACGCCGTATTACGAACGCGCACATGCCCTGCTGGGCCTGCCCACGGAAGGCGGGTGGAACCCGGGGCGGGGCTGGACCTCCGAAGGGCTGGAAGCCCATTACGGGTCTCCCCGGCTGCCGCACAGGTTCGAGCATTTCGACGAAAACGCGCTGATGATCAGCCCGGTTCGGATGGGCGAAGTGTTCGAGGAGCAGTTGCGGAACGCAAAGCACATCGACGTTCTGCTGAACGCCAATGCGGTGGAAGTGGAGGTCGACGATTTCGGTCAGAATGCCCGCGGCGTGACGGTGCGCACATTTGCGGGCAACAGCTTTACCGTCGATGCCAGGATGGTCACGGTTGCGACCGGCGGACTGGAAAATGTGCGGTTGCTGTTGTCTTCGACCTCGGTCCGGCCCGACGGGCTTGGAAACCAGAACGGGCTGGTGGGGCGGTATTTCGCGGATCATATCGATATTGCGCCCGGCCACCTGGTGCCGACCAACCCCGGTCTCAACCTGTCCCTGTACCAGCGGCGCGACATCTCGCGGGATACTGAATCCGTCGTGTGGCACGAAGTCACTCCCGAAGCGCAGGAGCGTTTCGAACTGATCCCGTGTTCCGTGCGACTGCTGGCGCGCACCTCGGCCTCGGACCGGGACGGGCGCCGGGCATTGCGACAGCTCAACAGGGATCTGGCAACCAAGCGGTCGCCCAGGGACTTCGGCAATCACGTGATGAATTTCGTGTCGGACATCGAGCCGATTGGCGGCTTTGCGTCGCGCTATCTCTGGTACGGTAACATCCCGATCGCCAAGGCGGTGTACGAGATGTCGCTTGCGCCGGCACCCAATCCGGATAGCCGCGTGGCACTGACCGGCGAAACGGACCAGTTGGGCATGCGGCGGTTGCAACTG
>JBCBFX010000157.1:0-928 GCA_038527345.1 Pseudomonadota bacterium
CGAAGACGGCGATGCGATCATCATCAACGGCGGCACGACCACCTTTCAGATGGTGCATCCGTTGGCCAGCCGCCGCATGCAGGTGTTCACCAACTCGTTCCCGATTGCCGAACATCTGCTCAAGCATTCCAAGAACACGGTGATGTTGTCCGGCGGCACGATCTACCGCGAACAGAACATCATCCTGTCGCCCTTTGACAATGACGTGACGCGCAACTTCTGCGCCCGGCGCATGTTCATGGGCGCGCAGGGGCTCGGCCCGCTGGGGCTGATGGAGGCGGATCCGCTGCTGATCCAGGCCGAACAGAAACTCATCGGGCAGGCCGATGAACTCGTCGTCTTGGCGGACAGCACGAAATTCGATCAACGCTCAAGCCTTGTGCTGTGCCCGCTGAACCGGATCACCACCGTCATCACCGATGACCAGATTTCAGACAAGGCGGCCGCCATGCTTCAGGCTGCCGAAGTGACGCTGATCGTTACCCAGACGGGGGGCGCTCAGAAAAACGTGGCCTCGTGACAGGCCAATTCAGCGAACGTCATTCAGGGAGGAAACCAATGAAACGTCGCACATTTACCAAACTGACCGCAGGCCTCAGCCTTGCCGCAAGCCTGTTCGGCACGACGGCCATGGCACAGGACAACATGCGCATCGCACTGGTCGTAAAGGCGCTGGGCATCGGCTTTTTCGAGGCCGCCGCCGAAGGCGCCGAAGAAGCGGCCAAGGAACTGGGCGGAGTGGATATCATCTATACCGGCCCGACCGACACGACAGCCGAAGGGCAGATCGAGGTCATCAATTCGCTGATCGCCCAGGGCGTCGATGCGATTGCCATTTCCGCCAACGATACCGACGCGCTTGTGCCGACGCTGAAAAAGGCCACGCCGGAATCCCAGGAAATGACCGTGATGCCACGTTGCATGGCCT
>JBCBFX010000158.1:0-771 GCA_038527345.1 Pseudomonadota bacterium
CGCATCCTTGTGACATCCGACAACGAGTGTTTCCGTGTGAACACCATCGGCACCTACAACGTGATCGATGCTGCGCTGAAGATGGGCGTGCGCAAGGTGATCTTTGCCTCGTCCGAGACGACCTATGGCATCTGTTTCGCCGATGGGACGCGCAAGCCGGACTACCTGCCGCTGGACGAGGATCACCCGGTGGTGCCCGAAGACAGCTATGCCATGTCCAAGGTCTGCAACGAGGTGACGGCACGCAGTTTCCAGGCGCGGAGCGGCGCAGACATCTATGGCTTGCGGATCAACAACGTGATCGAGCCGCACGAATATGCCGAGAACTTCCCGGCTTACATCGAGAATCCGGACCTACGGCTGCGCAACTTCTTTGCCTATATCGATGCGCGTGACCTGGGGCAGATGGTGCAATGCTGTCTGGACACGGACGGGCTGGGGTTCGAGGTATTCAACGTCGCCAATGACGATCATTCCGTGGACTTGGACACGGACGTACTGGTGGCGCGGTATTACGATGGTGTGCCCGTTGCCAAAATGGGCCCGCGCGAGACGTTCTATTCCAATGCTAAGGCCAAGCGGATGGTTGGATTCAAACCCGCGCATGCGTGGAGACCCCTTCTGGGCCGCTCAGAGTAACCGGAACGAAATGAAC
The DNA here is from genome assembly GCA_038527345.1 of Pseudomonadota bacterium. Lineage (GTDB taxonomy): Bacteria > Pseudomonadota > Alphaproteobacteria > Rhodobacterales > Rhodobacteraceae > Tateyamaria. Next base: position 656 of record JBCBFX010000158.1, read on the forward strand.
CTTTTGAGGGTCTACGCAGGGATGGGGGCTGTGCGGACGAAGGGGACATTTGCATTGCGCGGTTCAATGGCTGCTTTACACAATTCTCAAGCCTCAACCATAATTGTGTCAGATTC
>JBCBFX010000159.1:0-674 GCA_038527345.1 Pseudomonadota bacterium
TCTCCCTTTGAGCTCGGCAAAGAGGACCTCAAATTCACGCTAGATTCAACCTTTACGCGTTGATGTGCGCGCGGCCGGCATAGTAGCCGCTGGCGCCGAGTTCTTCCTCGATGCGGATGAGCTGGTTGTATTTGGCAAGCCGATCAGAGCGCGCCAGCGAGCCGGTCTTGATCTGTCCGCAATTGGTGGCCACGGCGAGGTCTGCAATCGTCGTGTCCTCGGTTTCGCCGGAGCGGTGGGACATGACGGCGGTGTAGGCGTGGCGGTGGGCCAGTTCGACCGCTTCAAGCGTCTCGGTCAGCGTTCCAATCTGATTGACCTTGACCAGAATGGAGTTGGCCGCCCCGCGCTCAAGGCCCATGGAGAGGCGCTCTGGATTGGTAACGAAGAGATCGTCGCCCACGAGCTGGCATTTGTCGCCGACGGTCTCGGTGAGGATGCCCCAGCCGTCCCAGTCGTCCTCGGCCATGCCGTCTTCAATCGACAGGATCGGATAGCGATCTACGAGGTCTTCAAGATACTTGGCCATGCCTTCGCCGTCGAGCGTCTTGTCCTCGCCGGCGAGCACGTATTTGCCGTCCTTGAAAAACTCGGTTGAGGCCGCGTCGAGCGCCAGCGCCACGTCTTCGCCGGGGGTGTAACCGGCCGCCTCGATGGCCTTCATGATGAAGTCG
>JBCBFX010000160.1:0-624 GCA_038527345.1 Pseudomonadota bacterium
CAATGCACGCTGTTGCTGCGTCAACCACATACATTACAAATGCAAGCGTTGCTTTGTTTGGTATCGGCCTATTCATTTCATCCATTTGGGTTGCTGGGGATTTGACAAGTAAATCTGACGATGACATGCGAATACCTATTTGGTTCATGTCGAACACGGCGTTGATAATTATTGCGCTTTTTTGGATTGTCGGGGTACTTGGAACTACGCTTGCTCCGGTTGTGATGCTTCTGATTGTTGCGTTTGACTTCTACAAAGGTGAAACATGGCGTGAGCCGCCGAGTGTATGAACGGTTCTGCTGAGCTCAATCGACCGTCATTGGCGGGGTAAATCCCACCCTACATCGCCAAATCCATTTCAGGATTGAACCGCGCATCCCGATGGACGCTCGAATACGCCCAATCCTAAGGCCGCTCCACAAACCCATGCTTCACCGGGTTCGCCCAGCAATACCTCATATGGGCCCAATAATCAGCCTCGTCCCGAATATGATGTTCCCAAAAACGGCGTTGCCAGATACCTGCATCCCCCTTCGCGATCTTGCTCGCCGAGCGCCGTAGGGTGGGGTTCCACCCCACCGGCTGTCCGAGCCGTTTCGCTGCAGTGGGGTGAAACCCCACCCT
>JBCBFX010000161.1:0-312 GCA_038527345.1 Pseudomonadota bacterium
GTTGGTGCCGTTGGTGGAATATTCCAGCGTCCAGTCGTCGCCGTCGCGGGTGACCCGCAGATAGGGGGCCTCGCCGCCGGGCACGCGGACCCGGAAAGCCATGGTGGTCACGCCATCGACGGTAATTGCGCCATAGGCAAAGAGCTTCTTGCCGTTGGAATAGGTGTCGAACCGCAGCCAGTTGTCGGCGTCCTGTTCGACCAGCACGCCCTGAAGCTGGTACTTCTCGGTGGGTGTGGTCAGGAAGCGGGGTTCGACCGGGAACTTGTGTCGGCGGTCACCTGCATGGCGCGGGCGCGGTTGTTGGTGTTG
>JBCBFX010000161.1:322-625 GCA_038527345.1 Pseudomonadota bacterium
CGTCCGATGCATCGCTGTCGAGGCTGTGGGAAATGCCGGCCGGACCCTGGATGTTCCAGACAGGGTCAAGCGTGCCCGAAGAAAAGTCGTCGGAGAAGAGGGTCCCCTGGGGCGGGTTGCCGACGGTCAGGGTGACGGTTGCGGTGTCGGTGAGATCGCCGTCGGTGACGGTGTAGGTGAAGCTGTCGGTGCCGTCATAGCCGGCTACGGCGGGGGTATAGGTCAGGGTGCCGTCGCCATTGTCGACCAGCGTGCCGTTGCTGGGCTGGGCGAAGCTGTCGAGGCTGATCGTGTCGCCGTTGG
>JBCBFX010000162.1:0-596 GCA_038527345.1 Pseudomonadota bacterium
CGCGGAAAGCCGCGCCGCCGCGCCCTGGATCAGCCTTCTCGACGACAAAGCCAAGATCGTGGCCAGTCGCTTGGGCGAGGGCCGCTTCCGCATCGCGGGCACGGCCGAGTTCAACGGGGCCAATCGCGATATCCGCGCCGACCGTATCCGTCCGCTGACCGATTGGTGTGAGCGGCATTTCCCCGACATCTCCACCGAAACCGTCACCCCCTGGGCGGGCCTGCGCCCGATGATGCCCTCGATGCTCCCGCGCGTGGGCCGGGGCGCCGCGAAGGGGGTGTTCTACAATACCGGCCACGGGCATCTGGGCTGGACCCTATCGGCGGCGACCGCGCGCATGGTGGCCGAGACGATCGCCGCGCAGATACCGCTGAGCGGCCAGGGTGCGCACCGCCTGCCCCGCGCCGCATGACGCTGGAGCGGCGCTTGCCTGCCCGGAGTGTCTTTTCTCTGGGTGGGCAGGCGCCGAATGCTTGACCTGCGCGGGTATTGCGCCTCTGCTAGGCTCGAGAGAGACCGGAGAAGGACAAGGCTATGCAGACCCGCGCGCAAACCACGTCTCAAGGCTTAAAGGCCGCCGCTTTGGCAATCGTGTT
>JBCBFX010000163.1:0-539 GCA_038527345.1 Pseudomonadota bacterium
TGGACCGGCATTTCTTTGGCGTGCGCTGCGACGATCAGGCGGCGTTTTGGCGGCTGGTCTGTGCGGGTTGCGGCGTGGGCGCGATGCAGGCACGGATCGGGGATGCGGAGCCTTTGGTGGAGCGGCTGGACGTGGATGTGGACCTGCCGCCCTTGCCCGTGTGGCTGGCCGCGCAGGAGGACGTGCGCCGGGTGCCGCGCGTGGCGCGGGTGTGGGAGGCGCTGGTTGAAGGGTTGAGTGGGGCGGAAACTTCGTAAGTTTCCGGTCCGTTTTCTTTCAAAGAAAACGAGGCCCTAGCCAAGCCGGTCCACCAGTTTGCGCATGAAATCGTGGCCCGCGTTGAACTGGGCAATCGCGATGAACTCATCGGGCTGGTGCGCCTGTTCGATATTGCCCGGCCCGCAGACAACCGCCGAATAGCCCGCCGCCTGGAAATGCCCCGCTTCGGTGCCGTAGCTGACCACGTGGCCGGCATTGTCGCCCGTGATCTGGCGCACGAGGCGTTCGGCGCCGCCGTCCTCTTCGGGGCGCAGCGGGGG
>JBCBFX010000164.1:0-533 GCA_038527345.1 Pseudomonadota bacterium
CGCGTTGTTCGGTTATGGTGGCAATGACACGCTGATCGGCGGGGATGGCAATGACTCGCTTGCGGGCGGCACGGGCGATGACACCCTAGAGGGTGGCTTTGGCGACGACCGCCTGTTCGGTGAAGCCGGCAACGACATCATCCGCGGCGGGGCCGGCGATGATTATGTGATCGGCAATGCGGGCGATGATTTCGTGGCTGGCGGGGACGGAAATGATGAAGTCCAGGGCCGCGAGGGCAATGACCGTGTGTTCGGTGAGGCGGGCGATGACGAGCTGCGCGGTGGGGACGGCAATGACCGCCTGATCGGCAATGAGGGCAACGATGTCCTGCTCGGCGAGAATGGCGATGATGATTTGCAGGGCCGCGAGGGCGATGACTTCCTCAATGGCGGCATCGGCAACGACAAGCTGATCGGCGGGGACGGCTTCGACACCGCCGACTATTCCTTCTTCAGCCGGGGCGTGATCGTGAACCTGCCAGAGGGCACGGTCGACAAGGGCGTCTTCGGCACGGACCTGGTCAACTCCATTG
>JBCBFX010000165.1:0-531 GCA_038527345.1 Pseudomonadota bacterium
ATCGACGAGGTGATCCGTATCATCCGCGGCGCGCCCGATCCCGCCACGGCGCGCGAGCAGTTGCTGGCCAAGGCCTGGGATGCCCAGGACATGGCGCCGCTGATCGATCTGATTGCCGATCGCCGTACTCGTCAGGCCGATGACGGAACCATCTTCCTGTCAGATGAACAGGCCCGCGCAATCCTGGAACTCCGCCTTCACCGGCTGACCGGCCTTGGCCGCGACGAGATCGGCAATGAAGCCAAAGGCCTGTCTGAGAAGATTGCCGACTTCCTAGACATTCTCCGCTCCCGGACTCGGATCCTCGATATCATTCGCGGGGAGTTGGGCGAGGTGAAGGACAAGTTCGCCGTTCCGCGCCGGTCTGAGTTCGTCTTCGGCGATGCTGATATGGAAGACGAGGACCTGATCGAGCGCGAGGACATGGTCGTGACCGTGACCCATGGCGGTTATGTGAAGCGGGTGCCTCTGGCGACCTACCGGACCCAGAATCGGGGCGGTAAGGGCCGGTCGGGCGTTGCCATGAAGGAC
>JBCBFX010000166.1:0-526 GCA_038527345.1 Pseudomonadota bacterium
CCGCCCTGCGCTCCGCGGTGCGCAAATCCGAGGACCGCATCGAAAAACTGAACGCGATGCACGAAAAACTAAGCGCCCGCCTCGCCGACCCGGACCTTTACGACGCCGCCCAATCCACCGACCGCCTCGCCCTGCAACGCAAATATGCCGAACTTGAAGAGGCAATGGCCCGCGCCGAAGACATCTGGCTAAAGGACCTCGAACGGCTGGAGGCCGCAGCAGGGGAATAATCAATCCCTTCTCTGTTCCAAAAAACTTCGGGGGTGTGGGGGCTGGCCCCCACTCCGACATCACCCCAAAGGACCGCCCTATGCCTGTTCCAAGCCCCGTCCTCTACCCGCCCTTCAACATCGTTCGGCTCAGCCATGTGGAATACCACGTCACCGACCTGCCCCGCGCCCGCACGTTCTGGGTCGATACGCTGGGCCTGCAAATCAGCCATGAGGACGAGAGCACGCTGATGCTCCGCGCGATGGAAGAGCGGAACCACCATTCGATCATCCTGACCAAAGGCGCGACGCCGCAG
>JBCBFX010000167.1:0-518 GCA_038527345.1 Pseudomonadota bacterium
GGAGGCGGATGCCCTGCACCAGCGCCTTGCGAGAGAAACCGGCAAGCACATCCTTGCCGCCTCCGCCCCGGTTGTTCCGTCTAAGGGACAGCGCCCGGTCAATCGCGCGCGGCTTTTTGCCCCTTCGGGCGCTGTGGGCATCCAGGACAAGCAGATCATGACCCGGTTCGAGGCGGAGACCTGGGGCGTCGTCCCCGGCGGCCCGCTCACGCTCTTCGACACGGCGCTCGGCAAGATCGGCATCCTCATCTGTTACGACAGCGAATTCCCCCTGCTGGGCCGCGCGCTCAAGGACGCGGACATCCTGCTGATCCCGTCCGTGACCGAGGCGCTGAGTGGCCACACCCGCGTGCAGATCGGTGCCCGGGCAAGGGCGCTGGAAAACCAGTGTGTGACCGCAATGGCGCGCGTCACCGGCATCGCCGACTGGTCCGAAGCGGTCGACATCTCCGTTGGTGCGGGCGGCATCTACGGCCCGCCCGACACAGGCTTTCCCGAGGACGGCATCCTCGCCCAAG